>JAAZMR010000085.1 GCA_012798695.1 Bacillota bacterium
AGCTCCGAAGTGTGTACGAAGTGTGAGATCCGGCCCTTTTGGACATTTCCCCTTTTTGCAAGGAACCGCGAAAACCGCTAAGAATCAAGGTTTTTTAATGGTCGGAGCGGCGAGATTTGAACTCGCGACCTCTTGACCCCCAGGAAAGCGGGAGATGTCCCCTTTGATGGAGTTTGTTACCCAAAAAGCCCATAAATCAAGGTTTTTCGGCGTTGGAGGAGTTTAACATATGGCGTTACATGGAAGGTAATTCCCTTACGTAGTGTGTCAACGAGTGTGTACTTCTATTTGGGGTGTCTTATTTATTGCTTTTCTGTTTCCGATAGGCTGCTACCCGGCAAGCACCGCTACAATACTTGGCTGTTTTTCTTTTTGGAGTAAACAGCTTGTTACACTCAGAATAAGCGCATATTTCAACAGGCAACGAGTTGGTAATGAGTTCCCATAAATCAAAATAAATAGCTGCCAACAGGTATTTAGTATAACGTTGTTCGGTGATTGTAAAACCTATCGGCGAACCTTTGGACGGTACTACATTCATATCGGATATGTTGATGCCTCCCGTTAAACTACAGGCTATAGCGCGGGCCATAATTCTAGGGGCCACCTTTATTAACGGTGTGTCATCAAGTACTCTTCCCATCCTTGGCGCTCCGTTCTTCACCCACATAGAAAAAAGCCCATCTATAGCCTCTTCCGCATCATACTCTTCATGCTCCCTTGCTCTTTTAAGCACTCGATAAAGGCGTAATAGTATGTAAACATCCTGGGCATAGTGAACCCACCAACTGATGTTTTCTTTATAATGTTCACCATATTGTGGCGGCTGAAAAATAATAAAGTGTTCTTTCGGCAGATCAGTTATACCTAAAAACCCAAACTCAGCAACAAAACGATCAAAATCTTGAGCAAAGTAATAACTTTCAGGATCTCGCAGATTTGCAAAGCGAGAAGATATGCCGCGTGGCAGCTTCTTCGCAGGCGGTTGGCCGCATTTATCCATATAGAAAGGTACAATCACCTGAACGATTTTTTCATCCCATTCGATCCTGGCTTTGTATGGCCGGGGATAAAAGAGCAAATTCATACCGGGTTTTTTCATATTTGCCCCACCTTGATAAATGTGTAACGTTAACCGCCTTATTTGTAACGCTAACGGCTATCGTTTTTATGACAATAGCATAACTTGAAGATAAACTCAAGGTAACAAGTGGTATCGGAGGTATCACCATGGGATCAAAAGAGGTTTTAACTCTCAAGGAAACGGCGCAGCTTTTACAGATAAGCTACAAAACGGCGTTACGGCTGGCCCGGCTAGCCGACTTCCCGGCCTTCCGGTGCGGTGAAAGAAAAATCCTTGTCTCATCTGAAGGGCTACGCGAATGGAAGCGGCGAAAGATGGCCGAACCCCTTGACTAAGCAAAAAGAGGTTGCCCCAAAGGCCCGGTATACCAGGGTATTTGTGAGGGTGACACATTAGAGACACATTAAAAAAGAAACCCGGCAGGCTGGCCGGGTGGCGAAGGTGGCGATCTTCATGTCC
>JAAZMR010000024.1 GCA_012798695.1 Bacillota bacterium
AGTGGTCACTATATAGGTCTTTAGCTCCTCTGCCACTTGCATGGCAAGGCTTGGGTTCTTCCGGATGCTTTTCACAGGTAATGTCTGCAATCTCCACTGCTCCTTCTCTCCTCGATACCAAGTAGACCGCTAATCCACTCGTATGGTATGTATGTCATATGGAGATCTGATCTGTATATCTCCCCCATATTTTAGCCTAGGTTGCCATTATTGTCAAGTTTGGGTTACACGGACTATTGACAGTTTAGGTTACACGGGAGGTTGCACGGAATTGCATCCTAGCGTATGGGTAGATAGACAATTCCTGTGGACAAAAGCTAAGGAGAAGGTGAACAGGGCGAATACGGCCACAAACACCGCATAAATGCCATCACCTCCAGGAATACTTAACTCTGGAGGTGATGGCAGTGATGCTGCAGCTAACCCAAAAGGAGAGAATGCTTCTGCAAGATCAATTGAGCCATGAAGAGGCTTGCATCAACAAGTATGGTAGTTATGCCGGACAAGCGCAGGATCCGCAACTAAAACAGCTTTTTACTCAACACCTGCAGCACGAGCAGCAGCACTACGATACCGTATCGCAGCTGTTGCAAGGCAACCTACCCAATATGGCAAGCGGGAGCCAAAGTCAACCGATGCAAGGGCCCCCGGGACAGTCTATAGGGATGCAAATTAACCAAACCGACGAATTCATGTGTCAAGACCTGTTGATGACCGAAAAATACGTTTCCGGTACCTACGATACGGTTATCTTCGAATCCACCAGTCCGGCACTACGCCAAGTTCTACAGCACATCCAAAAAGAAGAGCAACAGCACGGAGCAGATATTTTCCATTACATGCAGCAACATGGGATGTATACTGCCCGGTAGATCCAAGAGGGAAGCAAGGTCAAAAACGTTGACCCTTACTTCCCTTCTTCAGTGAATCTCTTCCAGCGTCTGAAGCCCGAAGCTTTTGCTTTGAAGTCTTAGGTTTGAATGCCCGGCATCAAGGCTCTATTTAGAACATGCTAAGCAGAAACCTGAGGCGTTCGATCACACCGTCTCTTTTTCAAAACAGTTCTGAGAATACTTCGGTTAGCCCTTTCATTGGTCCGGGCCGCTTTCTTAATCAGGGCAATACCCTTTGCGAAGGACAGGGGGTATTCCCCACAGATATCTAGTCCGCAAACGTTCTTATGCATGGTAATATGCCCTATGAGCTCAAGTAACTGCTCTAGCCTCATGCTGCCTTGATCCCAGTTGGTGATAGCATCATGCTCAGATAAGACATCCTTATCGATGCTGACATAGACGTCATCGGTGGGAATAGCGGAGAGGATCTTAGCTTTCTTGGATTGATCGCGCCAACCTACTCCATCATCTGTAAATACCGATACTACTTCACGGTAGCGCGCAGGTATTGTTGGTACACGTTTTCCTTTTGCACCTATGATCACAACATGCTTGAGCAGGGGGAATCTCTCAATGGAGCTCATTACCCAGGAACCACACGATGTGACCGATTCACACAGAGGTGGCAGCATATCCGTGTGGTAGTCAAACAGAACCAACGTGAAGGGCAATTCCACATCCTCCAAGAGCAAATAGCTTACATAATGGTAGTTGCCAGTACCTAGAAATACCACAGGTCTAGTTTTGTGCTTTCTTAGCCTGCCACGGATAACAGCCAGAGCCTTTCGGTCACAATAGCTGCTAGTTTGCCTAACATCTGACAAATCCACCCATTCATATCTAGCCCCGCTTCAAGTCGGCTGCAATCTATACACTTGATCGAAGTTCAGTATGGTAGCTACGTGTTTCATTGCCGGATCTCAACTTCTCCCTCGTTTTTTGGCGTAACCAACTCCGACTCGACCAGATCCTCCAACACAACGCGAGAAACCAGAGCACCTTACTACCATTATATAGCAACAATATGGCCAGTGCATATTATGCCTTCACTAGGGCTGCTATTGTAGCTTTTCTGATATCCACCAAGTCGTCAGGCTTCATGATAATCTGACAACCCCTCTTGCCGGCAGAAATGGAGATTCTCTCCTTAACCATCGCGGTATCATCTATGTAGAGAGGATAATCCTTTTTGCAGCCGATAGGAGATACGCCTCCCCTAACGTAGCCCGTCAAAGCTAGAATTTCCTTCAGGGGCACAGACTCGGTCTTCTTATTACCACTCACCCGTGCTAGCTTTTTCATGTCTACTTCCGCTTCTCCCGGGATGCACGCAAGCATGACGCCGGTTTTGTCCCCCCGGCAAACGATGGTTTTATATAGCATATCTAGAGGAATACCACTTACTGCAGCGACATGCGGTGCCGAGAGATCGCCACCATCCATTTCGTACTCCAGTGTCTCATGGGGAATGCCCAGTCTTTCTAGATAGCGGATGGCATTGGTCTTGCCGCCTCTCTTCAATGCGATCGCCCCTCGTCTCCTCTCACTAACACAGTTGCATTTTTCAATCCACGCTCCCGCGTGGAGAGCGACATGATGTGGAATTTTTACTTAGATGTGATACTATGTTTCAATCCACGCTCCCGCGTGGGGAGCGACTTACAAATCCCGACGGCAAAATATTGATTGACGGCGTTTCAATCCACGCTCCCGCGTGGGGAGCGACGATGGGCCAATAGTCTCTCCAACCGGCAAAGAGGTGTTTCAATCCACGCTCCGCGTGGGGAGCGACCTGGGCACGGTGGTAAGTGCGGCTGAGCACCGAGGTTTCAATCCACGCTCCCGCGTGGGGAGCGACTCTTGCCCGACTTGATGGTTAGAGCCTCATTGTTGTTTCAATCCACGCTCCCGCGTGGGGAGCGACTCAAACGCATCTCGCTCTGTGCCGGTGAGAGTCCGTTTCAATCCACGCTCCCGCGTGGGGAGCGACGATACGTCGCAGCAGTCCCTCAGCCTTGTCCCATGTTTCAATCCACGCTCCCGCGTGGGGAGCGACATTCGCTGAGGGCTGATATAGCGGCGGCATTGGTGTTTCAATCCACGCTCCCGCGTGGGGAGCGACTACTGGAGCAACCTCAGGCACGTTGTGGCCGTCATGTTTCAATCCACGCTCCCGCGTGGGGAGCGACCTAGGGCGGGTTCGCAGGCGGAGGCTCACCATCCAGCGTTTCAATCCACGCTCCCGCGTGGGGAGCGACGGCAATGATGTCTTGGTAATCGCCCCTGACGGCTGTTTCAATCCACGCTCCCGCGTGGGGAGCGACTTTGGCTCTCTAGGCCTTCCCTGGCCGGTACGTGTAGTTTCAATCCACGCTCCCGCGTGGGGAGCGACAGCTCGGCGTGAGAACACCCCGCCTGCCTCTTGCTGTTTCAATCCACGCTCCCGCGTGGGGAGCGACACTATAAACCCCGCGGCGGTGATCAACAACTCCAGTTTCAATCCACGCTCCCGCGTGGGGAGCGACCTGGCGAGCTATGACCGCGGAAAGATCATACACGCGTTTCAATCCACGCTCCCGCGTGGGGAGCGACATTATGCCGGTTGTCCGCGTGGAGCTCACCGAGGTGTTTCAATCCACGCTCCCGCGTGGGGAGCGACCATCTCGCGGCTACGACCGGTATTTATTGATACCGGTTTCAATCCACGCTCCCGCGTGGGGAGCGACCAGGGACGACATCCCGGATCTGCTGGATGGTGTGGTTTCAATCCACGCTCCCGCGTGGGGAGCGACATGCCGCCCGTTCTTCTTCGTCAAAGGGGTCAATGTTTCAATCCACGCTCCCGCGTGGGGAGCGACCCCGGCCCACGCGCCACATCCACTCCGCATCCGCTGTTTCA
>JAAZMR010000037.1 GCA_012798695.1 Bacillota bacterium
ACTGCGGTCATTGATATTGACCTGGCCGATTTCTATATCGTAGCCACCTGAAGTTCCCCCCAAGTATGCCACGATGGCTACTTCCTTCTTGAAATTCACATCGGCTAGAGCATCCGCGATTGGTTTTCTGGCCAGCTGTGGTAGTTCCTGAAGGAATTGATTAGCCTGCACTCGCCGCGAGAGGAGACGGAATTCGACCGACTCTGTATCGCCCTTCCACTGCCATTGGGAGAAATCCTTGTTAGAAGCGGAAAGGATCAACCCATTGGCCCGAGCAGCTCCTTCAGCCATCACTGGTAAACAGAGAAGAGTAAAGATAATGAATAAAGCAGTGATTCTTCGCATCTATGCATTCTCCCCCTTTCCTGAAAAGATCATATCACGCTTTGCGAACTATCTGGGTAGTGGAAAGGTGGCGCCTGAGGCACTATCTGTGCCTTTACCAGGTTTCTTCCAAGAAGCCGGCAAGACCATCAGGAAACAGCAGGTTTCCCAGCCCTCAACATAGAAAGTAGAACGGCAAACGGTTCAGTTGTGCCTGAGACACTAGGGCTTGAGATATGAATTGTCTTCGTTTGCGAATCTGCATAGGGAAAGGAATGTGAAACCATGGGTTTTGATGAACTCTATGAAGAAGCTAAGTCTGTGCTAAACCCGCGGCAGCTCTCGGATTGGGCCGATGCAGGCGGAGTCGGTGCTGCTTTACTGACCGAGAATGGCCAGGTCTATACCGGTGTTTGCATTGATACTGCATGTTCCATGGGTTTTTGCGCTGAGCACGCCGCCGCAGCAGCTATGATCACTGCAGGGGAAAATCGGGTAATGAAGATGATCGCTGTCAACTGGGATGGCCAAATCATGCCACCTTGTGGCCGGTGTCGTGAGTTCATCAGTCAACTGCACCCTGACAACCTTCATACAGAGGTGATGGTTGCCGAAGGTGTTGTACGTACCATCGGTGATCTGGTCCCCTATATATGGCGTTAACCAGCAGATAAACTCCATGTGGAGCTCAAGAAGCGAGAGAATGCATGGCCAAGAGCCCGAAAGGATAAACCTGCATTCATTGTGGTTTTACTAAGTAGAGAGTAGGAGATGTCATGAAGAAGTCTATCAAGCCCACAACGGCACTTTGGTTTGGAGCTCTTTGTACTTCATTTGCTGCCACATTTATTATTGCAAGTGGAGAGCCACCTTTTGTGGTGGCATTTTACCGCTTACTTTTTGCAGTGGCGTTTCTCCTACCTGTCACCATCAGGCAGGGATGGTACCAGCTGAGCAGCCTAGATCGCAGCCACCTAGTTGGGTGCCTCTGGGTAGGGGTGTTTTTTGGACTGCATCTTGTCACATACATAGCATCCTTGAAACATACATCAGTCGCCTCGGCTGGAGCATTCTTGTCCCTGCAACCAGTCTTTGTAGCCATCGGGGCCTCTCTTTTCTTGCGGGAGCGGATCGAATTACGCGTAAAGATTGGAATTGCCTGTGCTGTGATCGGTGGTATGATTGTTGGCGGTGGCGATCTATTTACCGTCACAAGAACAGCACTTTATGGGGACTTTTTGGCACTTGCCTCGGCCTTAATGATCAGCCTGTACTTCGTGGCCGGTCGAGCTCTCCGACAGCATTTGGATATCCTTCCCTACCTTGTGATTGTATATAGCAGTTCCGTGGTAGTAGTAGCCATTATTAGTCTGGCTTTTCGAGTTCCCCTGACGATTTCCAGTTCTAGGAGCCTGTTTCACTTGTTGGCCTTAGGCCTTATTTCAACAGCTGTCGGACATGGGATATTCAACTGGGCTTTAAAATACGTGAATGCGTCAACAGTGTCCTTAGTGATGCTGGCTTCACCTGTAGCTGAGACTGTCTGGGTGTATTTCTTCCTAGGTCAGATTCCCGCCATTACCTCTATCATCGGTGGAATCATCGTAATCATTGGTACAGCTCTAGCCATGAGTGACGCAACCCAGGACGAGCACAATATTGGGATTGAAGCCGGTGCCTAATCATCAGAGCCCGAATGCGAACTAGCCAATCGATGTGACAAAAACCAAGCAAGCGGCCAGGCATGGCAACCATATGACTGGCAACCAGCTTGGCCGCCTCACACTTTACTGTCCCTAAGATTTCAGAATCAGCAGGTCTCTGCCCGGAAGCTCAATCTTCCCTTTTAGCTCATTGCCTGACAACAGATCTGTGCATGATTCTATACCAAGATCAACTTCTACACTGTCAGCATTGTGATTTAACACGAAGGTGAAAGTCTGTCCATCTTTATGACGTTGAGTAGCCTCAACACCTTCCGGTGTTTCCATTATTGGCGAAATACCTTTTTCCGTACAGAGGTGGCGAATGAACCTATTGACAAAGGACTGCTCCGGGTCACTAGCTACATACCATGCCCAGCCCTGCCCGAATTTGTTCCTAGTTAGCGCTGGACGACCCGCGTAGAAGTCCGAGGCATAGGTACCTACTACTTCTGCAGTTTCTGCATGAATCAGGTCACACAGAAGACCTGTTTCATGATTACCTGCTAGTTCTGGGAATGCTTCAGGAATCACAATGGCATTGCGAATATCCGGAAATAGGGCATCGATTTCCTCAGCCCAGATACCTGTAACCTTACGCAGCTCCCCGGGGTACCCTCCTAGCACAACTCTATCGTCATTATCGACGATGCCGCTAAAGAAAGTAGTAACAAAGGTGCCTCCTTGCGAAACAAATTCCTCTACACGCTGAGCATATCCGGGTTGCAGTAAGTAAGCTACGGGAGCTATGACAATGTCATATTTATCCATGCTCATATTGGGATTAATCAGGTCTACCGGTATATTCTGACTCCAGCAGGCCTTGTAGTATTTCTGAATCTGAGGTAGATACTTAAGCTCCACACTCGGGCCACTAGACAACTCAAGAGCCCACCAGTTTTCCCAATCAAAGAGCAAAGCAACCCGAGCATCTATCCTAGAATCTATCAGTACATCACCGAGTTCTGCCAATTCTCTGCCAAGCTCAGCACATTCTCGGAAAACCCGGGTGTTTTCGTGCCCGGCATGGGAGATAACTGCCCCATGGAATTTCTCACACGCCCCTCGAGAACGCCGCAACTGGAAGAACATGATCGTATCAGCGCCATGAGCCACAGCCTGATAGCTCCAGAGCCGCATCACGCCGGGCCGTTTCAGGGAATTGTAGGGCTTCCAATTCTGCTGGCTCGGGGTCTGCTCCATGAGCATATACGGCTTACCTTCTTTGAGTCCACGCATCAAATCATATCGGAGAGCCACGTTAGACATATCTTCGCGGCTGGATGGATAGCTGTTAATAGAAATGATGTCTTGATAAGGAGCCCACGCAAAGTAGTTGAGAAACTTGTATGTGCCCATGAAATTAGTCGTTACCATCAAGTCGGGCGTGTGCTCCTTGATTGCCTGGTATTCCTCCAAATAACATTCGAGCATGCTGTCAGACATGAAACGCTGATAGTCTAGAGATATTGCCTGAAAAGCTGTGCGAGTTGGATCCCGCTCAGACAAGTGCTCACTAAGAATGTTGGGAAGCACAATCTCCTCCCAATCATAGAAGGTATGGTTCCAAAAACGGGTACCCCAACGCTCATTTAACTCATCTAAGGAGCCGTAGCGCTTCTGCAGCCAAACACGAAAAGCTCGCTCACAGTTTTCGCAATAGCAGTGACCGCCATATTCGTTAGATACGTGCCATGCTATCAAGGTAGGATGGTCTTTGTAGCGCTCAGCCAACTTGCTTGCCAATCGTTTGGAATAATACCTAAAGGTGGGACTGTTGGGACAGGAATTATGGCGTATACCAAAGCGACGTTTCCGTCCTTGAAAATCCACTCGGAGAATGTCTGGATACCGTCGCGCCATCCAGGCCGGATGAGCAGCGGTTGATGTGGCCATACAGGCATAAATCCCGTTTTTCGCCATCAGATTCAGAATTTCGTCCAGCCATCCGAATTCATAGCGCTCCTCTTCTGGTTGGAGCAGTGCCCAGCTGAATATAGGCAATGATGCCACATCAATATGGGCCAGCTTGAACAAACGCATGTCTTCGTGCCAGATCTCACGGGGCCACTGATCAGGATTATAGTCGCCCCCATACCAGATCTTGGGTAATTTAGGGTTGATCATATAGGACTCGCCTCCCTTTTTATGCTAATATTAGACTCATATCTCACATTAGACGCAAGAAGGGAAGTTCCTGCGTAGGATAGTGGTCTATCCCTAGACAGGCCGACTGGAGTTACGATGGTAACGAGTTGACATCATGCGACAACATGCCTAGTAGACAATTTTCAGTCTGCCCGCCCCAACAAGCCACTGTCCTCGTTGTGTACTCCCTATGGGCCATCTGTCAATCACGACGTGTCCATGATAGGATGAGGCGTTAATGAACTCAAATTCATCATTGTTTATCCAGCGAACGAACAACCCACCATGCGTAACTCTGTCATGATCATTTGTAATAAATACAACATCCCCGGGCAACATGTCGGTCATTGGTAAGAGAACAACATTGAACCGCCAAAGATCATTAATAATGGCATCAGTTGTTACCCGGCTACCCACGCGAAATATGGCGTCCCTTCCAACCGCCTGTTTGTAAGACCAGGTAATAAGCCCGGAGCAATCGAATACGTCAGGGCCACGACCACCCAGGAGATACGCAGCCTTCTCCTTGGAGAGCGCATATTCCAGAGCTCTGAAGGCTGTCGCAGCAGGGGCGACGGTATGTCTCTTGCCACGAAGAGATAGGCCAAAACAACCTGTTAACGATACTAGCAGAAAACATAGGATCGTGACTATCAGTATAGGTCTACTCACCCTGGTCATCTTCACACCATCTCATCTATCCAGTACTGCGGGGCTATCGCTCGAATGTGACTATCCCTAGTCTTTAATAATGCTCGGTCGAAGGCGATCACCTCCAGAGGCTCGAAGCACTAAGCTATTTACTGTCCTTCCCCCACAATCGCAGCCATCGCCTGATGAGGTCCGACTTGGCGTACAGCAACATGCTCTCTGGTCGGCCATATTTTTCTGCCAGTTCACCTATGGGGACATGAAACAAACCATAAAGCCCGGGCACAGAGCTAGTCTCAAAGCGTTTTAACACCATGTCGATGCCATCTGTCTGCAAGTTGCCCAAACTCCACCAAGGTGTTGTCTCTCCTAGATTAGTGAATACGTCCAGGTGGGGAGTGATCATGAATGCCAGTATGGAGGGAATGCTTGCATATGGTTCTTCAGAGCTCTTGAGTTCCTTGACCCATTCCGCTTCGGTTTTCCCGAGAGCATCCCTGATATTTGATGCATGGAAGTGTTTCATTGTTTTCGATCTAAGGTACTCAGGTATTCTCTCCAACACGTCCGCTGAGGGTCTTAAGTGCTCAATATGAAACCCCTCTCCATCAGGTACAGGAGTATTGAGGAAAACGCAGAATTCTCCCCCGAGAGTAGCCACTCTATGATCGAGGTCTAGTGAGTGAACTAGTTCCACAAACTCGTCAAGCTCGGGAACCAACTTTTCGGTTAAGAACAGCTGCCATCGCGGATAGATTCCTTCTGCAAGCAACCGCTCCGTGGCAACTAGGCTGTCTCGAAACGCTCCAGATCTTCGGGTAAAGTAATCGGTGTTCTCCTCGAGCCCGAAGAACGATACTTGAACTGCTTTAGTCTTGACTTCTTTGAGCCATTTGGCGTAGTCTTCATCTCGAGCTAGTCGCCAGATACTTGCTAATTCGAACCGAACTGCTTGGCCTTCGTCGCTCAGTTCTTTTTCCAATTCCCACAATCTACGGTATTCAGATGAAAAGTCAGGCTCTCTGTACCATGTCTGGACTATCATTTGGTCAAAGAATGGAGTAGATTCTGTGGGGTGCACATACTCTCTGAACTGCTTGACCACCCAGCGCAAGGTTTCTTCAGACATGCGTATATTTGGACCATTGCCAACCCAGCAGTGCCTACAACGATTTGGACATCCCGCCATATCCAGAGTTACGGCCACTTTTCGTGCAGTTAGTGGTGGCATATGTTACACTTCCTTGAACCTATTTTCACCATCGTTCTATGGTAGATAGCTTGCGGTCCCCGCATTGATACCTTCTTAGGCTAAAAGAGCCATTATCCTCTTCATCTTATAGGCTCTCTGTTGGAGACAAACAGCAAAAACCCTGCCTCAGCAGGGTTTTCCCTTTGGTCGGGCTGACAGGATTCGAACCTGCGACCTCATGACCCCCAGTCATGCGCGCTAGCCAAACTGCGCCACAGCCCGATTATGCAATTGATGTCTAATCCATCTGCATGCTTTATTATAGCACTGTCGTTCGTGAAAAGCAAGGGGATTTTGGTGGCTGCTGGCGGGGTAGCCCGGTTGTTCATAGTGAGTAATCAGCAATAGTCCTAAACGTTTCACTTTCAAAGAATCGCACCAGGTCAGCAAAGCTCCCTCGGTAGTGTGGTTCTCGGCGAAAGGGCCCCATATCCAACAAGCAGTCCTCCAGCAGGTATGTTTGTATCCCAAGATCCCGGGCCACTAGATCCTCACATGTATTATTGCCGATCATGATACATTCATGGGGAGAGCGACCTATGTTTTGGAGAATCTCGGCATAGTACTCGACATTAGGCTTGCAATAACACGATGTCTCATAGGTTGTAACCAAATGATAACGCAACTCGTCTATGCCACCCCACCGCATGCGCTCTTCAATGGCGATAGCGGGAAATACTGGATTGGTAGCAATGATCACTTCATAGCCCTTGTCAATCAGTCGCTCCACCAAGAAGCGAGCCTCTGGGATAGGTCTTACTTCCAACATGTGCTGGATTTTCGGAAAATCCTCTAAATAAAACTGTTCAAGTACAGGAACCAATTCTCCCAGCGGAATACCCAATCCATCAGGAAAGTGTTCCCAAAAGACTTCCATATTGGTTCTGTCATCCAATGAGGTGATCATGGCCTCCGTAGCCTCCAACAGCTTCTGCACAAATCGCTTTGGCTCCAACAAAGGGGCAGCCTTTCTGGCCACAGAATCCAAGAATGCGTTTATGAATACATCATAATCATAGTGAACTAAAGTGCCATCCAAATCGAACATGATTGTCGTAATCATCTAACCACCCCAACCGTTCTCTATCTTTGGTATCGTATCACAAGGTCTAGGGCGCTAAGGCCTAATAGTACGTACAAATCCCAAACCTCTATGCATCACTATATACTACCAGTACAAGTTTAGAAAGGGCTGGTGCAGGATTCTCAAGCTTCATCTCGTGAGAAAGGAACTTTATGAAGAAGATAGAACTCGTCAATGTAGGTCAAGGGAGATTCCTTGGGCTCATGCATCCAGGAACTAACAGGGTTTAGAGTAGCTTGGACACTCAAAAGGAGGAGCATCATGGACCGGGAACATGAGTACTATCAAGTTTTTCCGCTAGTCGTACCAGCCGACCAGATGACCACGATTACCATCAGATCACCATATGATCACTGCCGTTTTGAAGATGCCAAAGAATACGAAGTTGCCTACTATCCCAAAGAGTATTGGCCCAATGAACACCCAAAAAAGGAATTTGCTGTCAGAGCTCAAGGTAGCAGCCTGATCATACCCTATCATTTTACAGGAGAACAGGAACATATCTTTGCTGTAGCCACTCAAGTAAATGGCACTAGAAAACCAATCGGCACCTTCTCTGTCTACTCTCTTCAGCGGGACCTCTTTGAGAGAAGGCCCTTTAAGGGCGATCTACACATGCATACCTATTATTCAGACGGAGCGGAATCACCGGCATATGTGGCCGCCTCTAGTCGTAAGATAGGCCTGGATTTCATTGCCATCACGGATCACCACAAATATGCACCTTCACTTGAGGCCCTAGAGGCGTACAGTTCCACGGTAGTAGATCTGCAGATGTTTCCGGGTGAAGAGGTGCACCCTCCCGAATGCCATACACACATAGTAAACTTTGGCGGCAGTTTTAGTATAAACGAGCTGTTCGAGGACCGGAATTGGTACCAACACGAGATCAAACGAGTCATTGAGGAGCTTGGTCCTTTGCCACCCGGAATAGAGCCTCATGAATATGCTTCAGTGTTCTGGTGCTTTGAAAAGGTGCGCGAAGCTCAAGGGCTCGGCATATTTTGTCACCCTCACTGGGTCACTGATAACCGATACAACATCCCTCAGCCCTTCTTGGAATATGTCTTTGAAAAGCAGCCATTTGACGCTTTTGAGCTGTTAGGTGGAATAACCCCCGAAGATAACAACTTACAGGTAGCCTATTACAATGAACAAAGAGCCCATGGTAAGGTAATTCCTATCGTGGGAGTGAGTGATGCTCATGGCTGCCACTCTCGCCAGAACTTTGGAGCCACTTATGCGATGGTGTTCTCCCCTACCTTAAGGTTACAGGACATCATTTCTAGCATCAACGAACTGTACAGTGTAGCCATTGAAGCGATACCCGGAGAAAACCCCCGGGTGTACGGACCCTTCCGGCTAGTCAAATACGCCCGGTTTCTCTTGCGGGAATATATACCACTACATGACCGCTTGTGTTTTGCTGAAGGAAACCATATGCTCGACTTCATCCGTGGGAGCAAAGACGCGGCCGCCTGGCTAGAGGCTAGCCAAGGCCAAACGAAAAGATTGATGGATAGGCTCTGGGCAAAAGGCACATAAAATGAATCAGGGGGAGGTGGGTACACAAAGTGCCTCCCCCTCAACACGCTATTCCGGTCTTTAGGCCTACACCGGAAGCTCTTCACCCAATCTAAATCGGTCATGAATGGCCTTGACGGCGCTTTCTACCCTGTCGGCGCCGATCAGGCAGGACACCTTGATCTCGGAGGTACTGATTACTTCAATGTTAATACCATTTTCCGCCAGAGTACCGAACATGGCTGCCGCTACACCCGGATTACTCATCATGCCAGCACCAACAATCGAAACCTTAGCCAGCCGATCATTATACAAGACATCAGCGATGCCTAGCTCATCACGAAGCTGCTCAATCAACCGCCGTGTCAAGGCGTAATCATCCTGACAAATTGTAAATAATAGGTCTGTTACAGGACCCTGTTTAGTGGTCTGCACTATCATGTCGACATTGATGCCATCCGCAGCTAAGGTGGAAAAAATCTTATGGGCAACACCGGGCCGGTCCGGCACGTCGACGAGCATTACCTTCACTACATTCATATCACGGGTAACGCCACTCACAACTCGCTGTTTTTCCATCAGATCGTCTCCTTTGACCAATGTACCAAGACTGTAACTAAAGCTGGAACGGACATGAATAGTAACCCCCCACGCTGCCGCTAGTTCCACTGCCCTAGGCTGCAGAATACCCGCCCCCAGGCTAGCCAATTCCAACATTTCTCCATGGGAAATCTCGTCTAGCTTGCGAGCAGTTTGAACCAACCGCGGGTCGGCCGTATAAACACCATCTACATCTGTATAAATCTCACAGGCGGCAGCATCAAGTGCTGCAGCCAAAGCCACAGCGGTGGTATCAGAACCTCCCCGCCCGAGAGTGGTAATATCACCCAAATCATTGATCCCCTGAAACCCAGCGACGATCACGATTCTTTCATCATATAGCTCTTTCTTAACCCGGGCCGGGTCTACCCTTAGGATCTTGGCTCTCGTATAGAGGCTGTCTGTACAAATCCCGCCTTGAGCACCGGTCAAGGAAATGACCCCATGGCCCCCCTCGGCTATGGCCATAGCTAAAAGAGCAATCGAGATCTGTTCGCCGGTGGACAAAAGCATATCTAATTCACGCTTAGGCGGTGATTGTGAGATCTCTTTCGCCTTCCCCAACAGCTCATCGGTGGTATCCCCCTGGGCCGAGACGACTGCTACCACTCGGTACCCTGCTTCTTTGGCCCGGATTATCCGTCGGGCAACCGCCTTCAACCTCTGACCATCGGCGACTGAAGAACCACCATATTTTTGCACTAAGATATTCAAAGCTCCCCCTCCTACCCATCTCTATACTATCCCGCCAGGTGCGCACCCTTGATCGCTGGTCTTGTTTCGATAATCTCACACTCAATACCATGATCAATGAAGGCCTGCTGCATGACCTTACCGACTTCATCTGCATTTCCTATAGTCAAGGCTACCACGGAGGGCCCGGCCCCTGAAAGAGCCGCTCCCACAGCTCCAGCCTCGACTGCAGCAGTTAAGACCTCTTCGAGCCCTGGAACCAACGCCGCCCGGAAAGGCTGATGCAATCGATCAGCCATGGCCTTGCCTAGAACTTCCCAGCGTTTCTTGGTCCAAGCTGCTATGAAAAGGGCAGCTCTGCCTACATTAAACACCGCATCCTTATATGGAACCTTCTCAGGCAGCACACTACGCGCCTTGCTCGTACTGAGCTCAAACCGTGGTACAGCCAGAATCACCTGCAGCTCCTCACAAGAATCCAAAACCAGGTAGTCCACCTCGCTATGGTTATCCTCTTTAGCTGTAACCACCAATCCACCCAATAGGGCGGGAGCAATGTTATCAGGATGACCCTCAATCATTGTCGCTAAGGATAATAGCTCCGCAGTGCTCAGGCACAAGCCTCCCAGATGATTGGCAGCGTACAAACCCGCTATTACTGCTGTTGCACTACTACCTAAGCCCCTGCCTATTGGTATCCTGCTTTCAATATGCAGTTTGACAGAAGGAGCTGACCTAGATCTGTAGGCATGTGCCGCATCCCAGGCTCTATACACTAATTGGCCTCGGTCTGATTCCAGCTCCTGTTGCCCTTCTCCTGTAACAGAAAACTCATTACTCCCCAGTTGGAAATCGAAGCAGTTATAGAGTTCGAGTGCCATCCCCATACAGTCAAACCCAGCCCCGAGATTCGCAGTTGTTGCAGGTACAAGCACTCGTGCCTGTTTCCCCATTCATATCTCCCCACCTATGTGGAATCACCATCGTCATCAAGCTGAAAGCTGCAAGACCATTTTGCGAGTTGGCCTCTTATGTTCATTATCTAAGCGCCATGACCACTGCGGCAATCTCTTCCAGATCTGCATTCAGAACCAGCGGTGCTTCGGAAACAGCCATAGCTTGATCCGGATCCTTTAGGCCATGGCCGGTAAGCACCGCAACTACTTGCGCTCCCGGCGGGAAATACTCGGCATCTATCAGTTTAGATATTCCGGCCAGGGAAGCCGCTGATGCTGGTTCACAGAAGATGCCTTCCGTTTGAGCCAATAAACGATATGCCTGCAGGATATCCTGGTCAGATACTTTGTCGATCAGACCACCTGATTCATCTCGAGCTCGGACAGCCTTTTGCCAACTGGCAGGATTCCCGATGCGAATAGCTGTAGCAATGGTTTCGGGGTGCTCGAATACCCGATTTTCCACGATGGGCGCGGCTCCTGCGGCTTGAAATCCCAAGAGCTTAGGAAGTTTGCTGCTGAGATTGCTAGCTTGGTATTCCTGAAACCCTTGCCAATACGCGGTGATATTGCCCGCATTGCCGACTGGTATGGATAGGTAATCAGGTGCATCTCCTAGAGCATCAACAATCTCAAAGGCCGCCGTTTTTTGCCCTTCCAGCCGGTAGGGGTTCAAGGAGTTGACTAGTGTTATAGGATACTGCTCAGTGAGCGCACGTACGCATCTCAAGGCATCATCGAAATTCCCTCTAATGGCAATCACTTCGGCTCCCTGCATAAGCGCTTGTGCTAGCTTGCCTAAAGCTATAGCTCCCTCGGGCAACAACACTATGCACCGCAATCCGGCTCGGGCAGCGTAAGCTGCGGCCGAGGCAGATGTATTGCCGGTTGAGGCACACATGACCGCCTTTGACCCAGCTTCTACCGCTTTTGATACAGCCATGGTCATTCCCCGATCCTTAAAGGAACCAGTGGGATTGAGCCCTTCGTATTTGACATAGAGTTCTAGGTCTCCTCCGATAGCCGTAACAAAGTTGGGTATCGCTAAGAGCGGAGTATTGCCCTCTTGTAAGGTAATGATCGGCATCGTCTCCGTCACCGGAAGGAACTCGTGGTATGCCCTAATGATCCCATCCCAAGACATCAGCGCAAGCCTCCCTCTACTCGAATCACACTGGCAATATGCTTGATAGAAGGTAGACTAGCTATCCGCGCCAGGCTAGCTCGCAATTGCCGTTCTTCTACCTCATGAGTAATGAAAACAATCGGTACTGGTTGGTCCTGCCCCCGCCCCTGCTGGATCATAGACTCTATACTAACACCCTCTGCCCCAAAGCTAGCGGCAACTTGAGCCAATACTCCCGGTTTGTCCACTGCATGTAGACGAATATAGTAACGAGTACGTACATCGCCGATAGCCTCTACCGGAATCGGTTGCCAAAGCGTCTCTACCCGGTGATGTGCACCTCGCTTACGGTTGCGCAAGACGTCTACTATGTCAGCGATGACGGCACTGCCGGTGGGCAGATCGCCCGCTCCTCGCCCATAGAACATGAGGTCACCTACTGCGTCACCCCGCACAAATATGGCATTAAACACTCCATGCACGGCTGCCAGTGGATGTCGATTGGGAACAAAGGTAGGATGCACTCTCGCCTCAATCCCTCTTGGTTGCCTTTTGGCTATAGCCAGAAGCTTAATCGTATACCCGAAATGCTCAGCAAAGGCGATATCCTCCGCCGTTATCTGAGATATCCCTTCACAGTATACCTGATGGATTGATATCGGTGTCTGAAAAGCCAAGGAAGCCAAAATGACTAGTTTATGGGCGGCATCATGACCCTCAATATCCGCTGCGGGATCTGCTTCCGCGTAACCTAAAGCTTGGGCCTCGGCGAGCACATCGACGAAATCCGCCTTCTCCTGGGTCATCCGACTGAGGATATAGTTGGTTGTCCCATTGACAATTCCCATAACCTCTTCGATGCGATTCCCTACTAGGGACTCCCTTAATGGCTTAATAATCGGAATCCCTCCACCTACTGAGCCTTCATAGTAAAGGTCAACCCCTTTACTGGCAGCTAGGCGAATCAGCCGTGCTCCATGGGAGGCAATGAGAGCCTTGTTGGCAGTAACCACATGCTTACCTGCATCTAAAGCGGCATGGACATACTCATAGGCAGGCTCCAGGCCACCCATCAACTCTACCACCACTGTGATCTCGGGATCACCCAAGATGTCGGTTACATCTGTGGTAAGCAGACACGAATCCACCTTCACAGCACGGGGTTTATCTAGGTCACGGACCAAGATCTTGGCTATCTCAAAATCAGTACCCGCCCGATGGGAGATAACCTCCCGATTCTGTTGCAGGATCTTGCATACTCCTGCTCCCACAGTGCCTAGCCCTAGCAAACCCAATTTCACTGGTCTATCCATATTATGCGGCTCCAGCCTTCGCTCCCTCTAAAGATTTAGTAACCCGAAGTAGTTGCCCCCACTAGACGGCTCAGGTATCTACCCGGTATATACTTTGATTAATTATACCATCACTCTCACTACTGGGGAAGTGCTCAGCACATCTATCTCTCATAATCTAGTCAACTAAAAGCCCCGGCCAAGGCCGGGGCCCGGTTTCTTATCTGCCCACCGAGTCTTTGAGCAGTTTCCCTGCCCTAAAGACCGGTATGCGGCGGGCAGCTATTTCTATCTCTTTACCTGTTTGTGGGTTTCGGCCCTTGCGTGCCGCTCGCTCTCTTACCTCAAAGGTCCCAAAACCAGTTAGCTGTACCTTCTCACCACTGCTGAGTGTCTCTTGGATGGCAGAGAGTATTGCATCTACGCATGTAGCTACATCCTTCTTTGTCATGTTCGCATTTTCGGCAACCTTACTAACAAGTTCAACCTTCGTCACGGGTTCACCCCCTTCCCTATCACCCCTAGTGTCTCATGCTAAGCTGCGTCTTATAAGCACTTCGCGGCATCAGAACGAAAAAAAGCCCCGCAGTAGGGCCCATCCCCAGGATTTTGGGGTAAGCTCTATCGGGACTATGTGACCACTGAACCGGAGGATTGAAGGAAGGGTGTGCCTCTTAGCCTACAGGATAATACAGATCAGACCACCACTGCCCTCGTTAATGATCCGAGTCAGCGTTTCCTGCAATTTGATTTGAGCATTATCCGGCATACGATGCAGCTTACTGTTGATTCCCTCCCGCACAAGTTCCTGCAATGGTTTGCCGAGAAAATCGGAGGACCAAACCTTAGCTGGATCCTTTTCATACTCATCTGATAGATAGCGCACTAGTTCTTCGCCCTGCTTCTCTGTACCTACAAAGGGAGTTACCTCTGTTTCGATTTCTGCTCGTACCAAGTGTATGGATGGGGCGCTGGCCTTTAGCCTCACACCGAAATTCCGTCCTTGTCGGAACAGCTCTGGCTCATCGAAGGCGATATCCTCAGACGTGGGGTTGACGATACCGTAACCGCGAGCCCGCACACTAGCTAAAGCTTCGGCCACCTTATCGTATTCCCGCTTTGCCTGGGTGAGCTCTTTCATCAGACGTAATAGGTGATGATCACCGGTCACTTCAAAACCGGTCAGCTCCTCCATCACCTTGTAAAACAGGCTCTTAGGTGCTTCAATATCAATGAGTGCTGCACCAGTCCCCAGATCCATACTGCTGAGGGTAACCCTATCTATGATCTCGTATTCGGCGAGCTGCTGTACAGCCACATCGATATCCCTCAGCCGTTCAATTTCGGCGAAGATATCGTAAACAGCATTGTCGTACTCCTGTCTCACCCAATAAGTGGTCGGCAGTTCGTCTACCCATTCCGAGACCCGGATACTGACTTCTCTTACCGGGAACTCGTAGAGCATCTCATGCAGAATATCCATGATATCTGTTTCGGAAAGGTGGAGACAATCAACTGACATGACGGTTACACCGTATTTCGCCTCCAATTGCTCGGCTAGCTCTTGGGTAGCCTCGGCCTCCGGATATCTCGAGTTTAGAAGCACCATAAATGGTTTCCCTTGTTCCTGCAGCTCCCGAATCACCCGTTCCTCAGCTTCTAGATATCCTTCCCGAGGAATTTCTGTAATAGAACCATCTGTTAGGACGACTAGACCCAAGGTTGAATGCTCAGCAATAACCTTTCTGGTTCCAATCTCAGCCGCTTCCTGAAATGATATCTCTTCCTCCATCCAGGGAGTCCTTACCATGCGGGGACCCATTTCATCCATGTACCCTAAAGCACCGTCGACAGCATAGCCCACACAGTCTACCAAGCGAATGCGGAAACCGACACTGTCATTTAGACTAAGCTCTACCGGCTCATCGGGCACAAACTTGGGTTCAGTGGTCATGATGGTTTTTCCAGACCCACTTTGCGGCAGCTCATCCCGGGTACGTGCTAGAGCGTGTTCATCCTGAATCCTAGGCATCACCATCAGATCCATAAAACGTTTTATGAATGTGGATTTGCCAGTCCGCACCGGACCAACAACCCCGACATAGATACTGCCGCCTGTACGTTCGGCCATATCCTTAAATATATCGAATTTTTCCACCGATGACTTCCCTCCCTCATCTCACCAGTTTCCGGTTTCGCGCCCACTGATCTACTCCAACACCACTGCCATGCAGATCACATCAGGGCACGATCACAATATTACTATATTAGGCCCTTACTGTAATTATTACACCCGATGAAAGTGAAGAGACTCATCTTGGTAGTCGTCGCTTAGAGCGTTTCCCAAGATAAGAGCCGTCTGATGGCAAACTACCAAAGTGAGCCCACCGGAGGTGAAAGTGAGGGAAGCTTGATTACCGCAAATCTGTTTTTTCAGCCTTCTCCCCTATCTTATGCTCTGTACCCGATAACAGCCGCTGAATATTGGTGCGGTGTCGATAGATAGCAAAAACGGAAATGACAATACCCGCCAGTATATATGTTGTTGAGGCCCGAGATATGATTAGAAAGATGGGAAAGAGGACTGCGGCAGCTAGAGAAGCTAGAGATATATAGCGAGTAATACCCACCATGATGATCCAAAGCCCCAATAGGATCAAAGCGATGGCTGGTGTTAGGCTAATCACTGCACCGAGGCTGGTGGCAATCCCTTTACCACCTTTGAACTTGAGATAAATAGGCCAGTTATGTCCAGCAATGGCAGCAACTCCGGCCATGATCTTGGTAAATTCAGCACCGGCCAAAGAACCAAGATATACAGCCACAGCTCCTTTACCCACATCCAAAGCAAACACAACGATAGCAGCCGCGGGACCCACTGTCCTGAGGACATTGGATGTGCCGATATTACCACTGCCAAATTCTCTTACATCAAGATTCGCCCAGATCTTGCCGATAATCAAACCAAAGGGGATAGAACCAATCAGATAAGAGGCCAGTATGGCCAAGACCGCTCCTAACATAGATACTAGCTCCTCTCTTGGTGGTATCGCTGATTCAATTTGATGCTAAACCGCTCCCTGCCATATCTACGCCCTCCCAACTCAATTCCGTTTCCGCACCTTAAACCATATGGGTGTACCATAGAAGCCAAAAGCCTCTCGCAGCCTGTTTTCGAGGTAACGTCGGTAGGAGAAATGCAGCAGCTCCGGAGCATTGACGAACAAGGCAAAGACCGGAGGCTGCACACTCAACTGATTTATGTAAAAGACCTTCAGTGGTTTGCCCTTGTCACTAGGGGGTTGATTTAAATGGATCGCCTCTTGCAGTACTTCATTAAGTCGGCCAGTACTGATTCGCAAGCTATGTTGGTCAGCAACATATTTGATCACATCCATAAGTTCCGGAAGCCGCTGCCCAGTTAAGGCTGAGACAAATACGATAGGAGCATACTCCACAAAACTGAGTTCGTGGCGAATATCCTGTTCATAGGTTCGCATAGTGTTGGCATCCTTTTTAACCAGGTCCCATTTATTGACAACGAGGATCAGAGCCTTGCCCTGCTCGTGTGCATAGCCAACCACTTTCTTGTCCTGTTCTGTTACACCATCTACGGCATCCAAGACAGCTAAAGTGACTTCACTGCGATCAACCGCTCTCAGGGCCCGGATCACGCTGTAGCGTTCTATGTTCCATTCTATCCGTTTGCGGCGCCGCATGCCCGCGGTATCAACTATTACAAAACGCTGACCTTGCCACTCAAATAAGGTGTCAACAGCATCTCGAGTGGTCCCCGGTATATCTGTAACTATGCTCCGTTCTGTACCGCTTAGAGCATTAACCAGTGAAGACTTGCCCACATTGGGTCGACCAATCACTGCAACGCGAATAATATCCTCTTCATACTCTTCATGATCATTTGGCGGGAAATGAGAGATCATCCTATCCAGAAGATCCCCGACATTGCGGTTATGCTCAGCTGCTATCCCAATGGGATCCCCCAAACCCAACTGGTAAAACTCATAGATGGCCGCTTCGAGAGCGTGGTGATCTACTTTATTTGCTGTCACAATCACTGGCTTACTGCTTCGCCGCAACAGGTTGGCGATTTCCTGATCATCTGCCGTAATGCCGGTCCTGGCATCCACCACAAATATGATCACATCCGCTTCATCAATGGCGATCTCCGCTTGGCGACGCACTTCCACCACTATATCATCAGTATCATCAAAATCGATACCGCCTGTATCAATCAAGATAAATGATCGAGTTAGCCACTGACTCTCAGCATAGATTCGATCACGGGTGACACCCGGCTCCCCTTCCACAATAGCCAAACGCCCACCAACAATACGGTTAAATAAGGCGGATTTCCCCACATTAGGCCTTCCTACTATGGCCACTACCGGTTTCCCCATGGTTCGATCACCCTTTCCACCAATTCCCGTGCCCCAGCTGCAGGGACCACCGGTACCTGCAGTATCTCCGAAACCTCATCCAGCGAGTAATCGTCAAGAAAGCGGTCCCCATCTTTCAAGCAAACAGCGGGAAGCAACAGTATGTCTCCTAACGGTTGGTCTGCCAGAGTCGAGATCAGATCTATCCCAGTAATCAACCCACTGACCGTAATCTGGGGGCCGAAAAAAGAGTTAGGGACTACATAAACTGATAGGTCCAAGTTTCCTAGCCGTCTTAGTTGCTTTACGGGCTGTCGCAGCACCTTTTCCCCCAGCACACTTGTAGCAATAGAAATCTGACGGGGGTGAGAAAGATGAGCCGGAGCCTGCTTCATTGCCAACGCGAAGTCCCGAGCAAAAATAGCTGATAGCCCTACCCCATTCTCTAATTGAGGAAAATCCTCATAGTGATCAAATCTCGGCAGCGGCTCCTCGGCCAGCAGATAGAACTCATCGGCTAACCAGACGAATCTAGTGTCGATTCTTTTGAGAAAATGTAGCTGCCAATCATCGATTTCTTTGATCAGGTCTTTGGCTTTAGCAGGCGTTATCGTTTCTAGGGGTGCCAAGTCCTCACGGAACCTAGTCAGACCCACAGGCACGATGGCGACTGACCTGGCCTGTGGCCACAGGGCCCCCAGATCCTCAATGGTTTGGGTGAGAACAGTGCCATCATTAATTCCCGGACAAAGTACTATTTGGCAATGGAACGCAATACCCCAACCGGCTAGGCGCTGCAGATGCTCTCGGATCGCACCCGCCTCAGGGCTAGACATCAGCTGTTGCCTAATTTCTGGATCGGTAGCGTGCACAGAGATGTAAAGAGGGCTCAAATGGAGGCGTCTAATAGTATCCCAATCCGCTTCCTGCAAGTTGGTGAGAGTGATGAAATTCCCATAGAGAAAAGAGAGTCGAAAGTCATCATCTTTAACATAGAGAGTCGACCGCATACCACCTGGCATTTGATCAACAAAGCAGAATTGACATCGGTTACGGCATCGCCGTGTCTCATCAAAAAGCTCCTGGGAGAACTCTAACCCTATGTCTTCATCTTCGTCTTTCTCTATCTCATAAATCAGCTGTTCTCCACTCGCTTTTCTGACTAGTAGAGTCACCAGCGACTCTGTTGCATAAAACCGGTAAACCAACAAATCTGTGAGTGGATACCCGTTGATCTCCATCACTTGGTCTCCTGCGGTGATGCCGATTTCCGCAGCAATGCTGCCCTGCCGAATACCGGCAATAATTGCCCCCATCTTGTGCTGCCTCCAAATACCGTGATCACTGTATCCTGCAGGAGTAAGATTCCACACTAGGCTCATTATTCCTGGTTGGTAGGGAAAGATACTGGACTGCGCGTACCCATGACACTTCGACAGTGTGCCTTGGTGGCTCTCACTATTTTGGTCAGTTGCGGATATGCCCGTCGGGCACCTCTGGCCACTAGAGGCCTGCCTAATGAAACTAAACCGAGGCGTCGCGAAAGGAAACCACCGATGCGCATTTGCCAGTTTACAGCCCTAAGGGTATTGACAAATAATACTTGGCGGGGATCACCCCCCGCCAACATATACCCAGACTTGATAGCTTGCTGGATGAATCTTTCGTCACTCCCCCGGCCCAGTACGTATATGCGGTTGCCATCCTCATCGATACCAACCGGAAATACTCGGCCCCGGTCTTCATTATCAATTATGTCAAAATACAGTAGGCCTTCTATAGCCTTAGTAGAAGGTAGAGGCGCACCCACAAGTCTATTCAGGTGAATGGCGGCTGCCATAGGTGAGGAGTGGGCTCCACCATAACAAGTGTAGATAATCAGCATAACGACTCCTAATGCCTGACAACTATATATACGCCATTGTCGAGTTGATGCACCATCCCGCGGGTAACACGGCTGAGATCTAGTGCCAACTTCTCCTTCTCACCGGCACTACCGGCATAGAAAATGGGCGCTCCGCCACCGGCCAAAGTTCTATCTTCGGTCACAACAGCAATAATATCTTCTCGCAAAACTTCTCTCAAATTTGCTTCCCTCCCCATGGCCCCTCTATTCTCGATGGGTGTCTGCCAAGCGACCGGCCCGTGCTGCCAGCGGCTTGCGCACTGATGCCTCCAAGACCGGAGTTCTTCGTATTGCTTCTAATAATGCTGCACAGTTCTGCTCCGCAGGCACTATCGCCATACCCAGTGCGCCGGTAACGGGATGACGCCGCAATAGTGGAACGAACTCTGGCTCACCTACATCCATTTGTATCCCTAGTAGAGATGCTGCGTCGTGCAAGATGGCCTGCCGTTGACCAAGATTGGCCAGAGTGGCCTTGCTGTCTGGGTCTTTGGGCTCTAGCACAACACCTATGCCCTCTTGCAGTATACGCGCACGGGCTGCTTCTAGCCCCACATTCATGATCATGATGTCATCTACCATCAATAAGGGTCCGTCAAAGTGAATCTTTGCCGCCCGCACATTGGCTAGCTCTCCCACCCTAGACCCCAACATCATCTGGTTGAGCAACAATATGGCTCCCAAACCACCCACGATACCGGCTAGTAACGCCACAGTCAACGACCAATATCTACACACGCCCAACATGATCATGCTAGTAAGTAGGGATGTGCCTCCGGCTAGATAATTTCGGGCTTCAAAGACGCGGGCTATGCCTTCTATATAGGCATTCCCGCGTGGAATAAGTTCTGTGGGCTCCAGGTTCTCCAGCGTTTCCCGCTCGATTTTGCGAACTTCCCGAAACTGAGTGGCAGCCAAGGCCAGAAACGTGGCCGCCGCGTAATCCTTCGCCAACAAAGCCGGTAATGCTACTGCTCCCAACAGACTAGCTATCAAGCCTAAAGATAGGTGAATGACATATCCTTGGGGATAGCTAGGATACTGACGGTAATCAGTCCGCAGCATATAGAGCCTGGCCAGAAACCCCATAGCAGATGCGGCCGCCACACTGGCGATTGCTTTCACTTTCTCACCTCGCTCGCTTGCTAGGTCACGCTGAGCCAGGGTGGTTGCTTACGGGCTGAAGGCCCAATTAATCTGTTTTTTCATCGCTATCTTGCTCCGTATCTTTGTTCACGGTCTCCTCAGAGGTCTGATCCGGTATGCGCCTTTTGCCCCGCACTCCCAAAGCACTCGCGAATTCCCGCCCAAAGAAATTGCGAATACCTTGCCAGCCAATGGCATTGACTACTACTACCGCGATGGCGGCGGCTGCTACCAAAGCAACAATCCAGAGTACTGATCTAATCCCAGAGGCCCCCATAGGCCTTGTAGACGCGGCTGCAGCCGCCGGCAATACATCGGAAATCAAATCGGCCGCCTTTTCCGCCATGCCTAGACTAGTCTCATGGGTGCCAAATTCCAAGAGCATGGAGCGAGGCGCCAGATCTTGGTTGTAGTTACCTTTAGCATTGAAGATGCCTTTTACCAAACCCGGATATTGTTTGTCAGCCTCGTCCTTCAGTGTCTGGGCAAACTGCAGGTTGGCATCACGATTTTGGTTTTGCCTTCCCACCACTAGCTGTATCTTGGATAGTTGATCACCCTCGATTGTTGCTCGATATTCGCTCTCTGGGACAGCATCTCGGTGCACATCTAGAATCACCAGCGGCCGCTCTCTCAACAGTCGTGTGGCAGTACGCCTCGATCTCACATAGGCCTGTGAATCATGAGGATTGTGGTTGTCGTAAGCAAGATCTACCGTAAATCCTCGCTTCTCAAATTCCTTTTTTAGAGTATCACCTACTTTGTATACATCTCCCCAATCTTTCGAAGATGTGCCACTGGTCGGTATATACGATTCATCGCTGTGGGTGCAATAAACGGCAATGCGTCTAGAGGGAGATCCGGTCACCCGAGCTAGCAAGCTCTGCAGCCAAGGGCGCCGTGTTAACCCTACCACCCTTCCTGCCTGCCCCCGAAGGTCAGCGGTTTTTACCATGTTCTGGCCGATACATTTTACATAGACTTGATCATCTTCAAGCTTGGTCACTTCGTAACAGCGATTGTCACCATCAATGTACGAATCCCCGATATCGAGAATCCGCGCTGCCTTGGTGACCACATTACCCGTATCCTCATCGATCAATGTATAATACCCACCATCAGTTCTTTCGAATAGGCCAACAATTCCCTCGGGAAGGATTTCGCTAGCTCTTGCCCTGGGGTTCGCCGCCCACAGCAAACCAATTCCTATGAGAAGAACCGCTAAAAATAGGTGCAGCAAGCGGCCTGACGAGTTCCTATCTATCATCTGTGCCTTCCTCCTCACCAGCAGCATTGGCAATTGCTGGGTCTACATAATCCGCGGGGCCCCATGTCGCAAGCTCACCGGTCTCCTCGACCCGCAAGATATGTTGGCGCCTAGAAGTGCCGGCATCGCTAGGTAGTGCCAAGTCCTCCCCTGTTATGCCCAAAGCACCGACATCAATCGGGGGCTCTTCCTGCTTGTCTTGACCTTCACCGTCGAATTCATGGATCAAGAACTCTTCATTATCCAAGGCTTTTGGCCGTGTCTCGTCATGAACCGGGCCGCCTCCCAGCCTTTCTCGGCTTTCACCAATTACCTCAGCCAGGATTACAGCGACTAACCCAGCTAGAATTGTAGCATCGAAAGCTCCGGCACCACCAATGGCCACAGTAGTCGCCATGCCTTTAGCTAATGCAATACCCATGTGAATCAGATCTGATACCATGATTCCCAAAGTCCCGGCGATAAAGGCGCTACGCCGCGATCTTCCCGCTAGGTAGCCGGCAATCCCCGCAATCAAGCTATAGCTCCATATGGGATCAAGCCACTGCTCTGCTGGTTCCCTGTAACCCACCAGCTGGGCAAAGCCCCAGATGACAATACCAGTAGCTACCCCAGCCACCAACCCCCTCCATTTTTCTACCGCCGAATCTGCGCGGCTGATCAGCCAGAAAACCAGCACCAAGGGTATCACCGCACCACCCACATTCACCGAGATAGCTACTGGGCCTCGGGAAATGGGAATGTCGACAAAGCTCCCGGCAATGATCAGACCGATGAAGATGAAAGCCTGGCTATCGGTAAGGTTCATCCTATCTAGGACCCGCTGTGCCAGACCAAAGTAGACCAGGCCCGCCGTGACGAGCAAAAGGATTAACCCAAGAGGCAAGACAACCACTCCTTTACATGGGGACTACTGGTTCTGATTCACAGATAGTTTTCCCGGGCGCTCCCTGCCTTATGCGGACGAAAAAAGCAGGCCTATAGGCCTGCTAATTCCTGCTAGATGAAATTGCCGTAGGGTTAATCCAGTTAGAAGCGGCTCTTACTCTTCATCCTCGTCTTCATCGTCATCATTGTTAAACAAGGCACCTAGATCTCCAACCAAGTCGCCAATCGTAACACCGGATCCTTCAGGTTCACGCTCGCTGTCGAACGTAGTTTCCTGTACAGGAGTGGGTTTGGGTTTGGCTTCCCGCTGCGCCTCCTTGATGCTTAGGCCGATGCGGCGAGCCTCCTCATCAATACTGATAATCTTGACCTTTACCAGTTCTCCTGATGTAACCACTTCCTCTGTATTGGCCACATGCCGGTCTGCCAGTTGAGAGATGTGTACTAGACCTTCAACGCCGTCTTCTAGTTTAACGAAGGCGCCAAAATCTACAGTGCGGGTAACTTCACCTTCAACAATATCTCCCTCATGATACTTGCTGCCAACATCATCCCAGGGGTCTGGTAGAGTCTGTTTTAGACCCAAAGAGATCCGCTCAGTCTCTTTGTCCAGGTTGAGGATCATTACCTTAGTCTCCTGGCCTTCGGAAAGAATGTCTGATGGATGCCCTACTCGGCTATACGCCATTTCGGACACGTGTAGTAAGCCCTCTACACCACTTCCGATATCAACAAAGGCGCCGAAATCAGTCAATCGCCGTACGATTCCATCGACTATATCTCCTGGTTCATAGGTGTTGAAAATAACCTCTTTCTGCTTCTCATATTCCTCTTCCAGCACTTCTTTATGTGAAAGAACCACATTGTTGCGCTGTTTGTCCAGCTCAATGATTTTTAGCCGTAGGCTCTTGCCGACATAGGCTTCTAGGTCTTCAACATAATGGCGTGCTACATGAGATGCAGGTACAAAACCACGTACCCCTACATCCACCAAGAGACCACCCTTGACCCGTTCGGTCACGGTAGCCTCAATAAGCTCGTTCTTGTCATTGATCTCTTCGAGCTCTTGCCAGGCCTTAGCCTGATCAGCTCGACGCTTCGACAATACAACACTGCCTTCACTATCATCTATGCGGACAACATATACATCTATCTCATCGCCCACAGCCAACTTATCGGTTGGGTCCTCATCCGATTTAAGCCCCAGTTCATGTCTGGGGATGCGACCTTCCGATTTCCCTCCGACGTGTACTAGTACTTCGTCACTGCTGACTTGGACAACTTTACCGCTTACGATATCCCCTTGGCTCGGGGTGATGAAGGTCTCGTCATATTGGGCCATGGTGGGGGCTTCCATCTCTGCGGAATCCTCATCAGTCTCCTCCACCGTGCTGGCACTAGCTTCATCCTCAGTTACTTCTTCTTTTGCTACCGCTTCAGCAGTTTCTTCTTCTGCTGTTGCCTCGGCAGCCCCTTGCTCGGCTACCTCTTCCGTGGCCACTTCTTCCACTGGCCCCTCAGCCGCTGCTTCCGTCTCCGTCTCCGGAGTGGTCTCTTCCTCTGTCACTGTCGCAGTCTGTGCTTTCCTTGCTTCTTGTTCTTGCATTCCCTCAAACTCGGTCATCCGTTGCACTACCTCCTCAATGAGCCAGTTAGGCGTAGATGCGCCTGCAGTGACACCCACCTTATCTCCGAGACGAAACCAGTGAGGCTCGATCTCCTCTGCTGTCTCAATATGATAGGTGCGTGCTCCGCTTTCCTGGCAAATCTGCGCCAACCGCGATGTGTTGGCACTGTTGCGCCCGCCCACTACTAGCATGACGTCCACACGAGAGGCTAACTCGTGAGCCGCCTGCTGCCTGCGAGCGGTTGCTGTACAGATACTATCATAAAACTTTACTTCCCGGGCCTTTCCCACCAGCTCCGCAATACACGCCCGGTAATTGGACAACGATTGAGTTGTCTGAGCCACGGCCCCATAGCATTCGCCTATGGGTAACGCGACCACTTCTTCGGGGTTGCCGGCTACTACCCCGGTGTTATCGGTAGCCCCTAGGATGGCAGTCACTTCCGGGTGATCCCGATCCCCAACAATGACTACCTGGTAACCATCTCTCCTTAGGCCAGCCGCCCAGGTCATAGCTCGTACTACAAAAGGGCAAGTGGCATCAACCACCCGCAGCCCTTTTGCACGGGCACGCTCTATGGTTTGGGGAGGCACTCCATGACTCCGGATAATAACCACACCGGTATCAATTTCCTCTATTCTATCTGCTACCTTGATTCCCCGTTCAGTTAGATGGGCCACAGTCTGGGGACTATGAATCAAAGGGCCTAGTGTATAGATGGGAACACCGTGATGTTCATCTGCGGTTCTCATCGCCGCGTCGATGGCACGCTTTACCCCAAAACAGAACCCTGCGTTATCCGCTAACTCAACAATCAAGCCATCTTTTCCCTCCTGCCAGTAGTATTGGCCACCGGCGGCAACAAAAAACATCAGCCCCTATGATTTGTTCGGTACTGCCAGACCAAACCCTCCCTCTTGCCCACAGTTTGCGAAGAAAGTCGACGAAGTCAAATTAAGCTGAACGGTCAAAGGAGCAACCGAATTCCTGAAGATGTTTTATGCCTTGGCCACCAATCGAACAGATCTAGATACCACTTATTGCATGTGAGCGCAGCTCACCGATCTTCTCCATGACTAGCTGACTATACTCTTCTAAGGCCTCTCGGGATGGCCTGGTTTCGTCTACGGGTAGATGAATGGGTTCACCAATAAAGACCTTGATTTTGGCTGGTCTCGGAAACCATTTCCCCTTCGGAACAACGTTCTCCGCACCCACGATAGCCATGGGAACTATCGGCACCTGGGCCTTTGCCGCCAAAAGTACGCAACCGGGTTGCGGCTTGAGTAAGATCTTGCCATTACCCCGAGTGCCCTCCGGGAAAATTCCTACTACTTGACCGGAACGCAACATCTCTATTGCCTGCCGCAGCGCTCTTCTATCCGCCCCTCTTTGCTGAACCGGAAAGGCATTGAGATGACGAATCAACCACCCCAATATTGGGATATTAAAGAGTTCTCTTTTTGCCATGAAATGTACTGGCCGTGCGACAGCACAACCCATTAATGGTGGATCAAGATAACTTACATGGTTGGCAGCCAGCAGGGCACCACCGGTTACCGGAAGATGCTCACTTCCACATACTTCCCAGCGAAAATAGAGACGGAAACAACCCCTAACCAAGCCTCTTATAAATTGGTAGAACACCCATCGAACCCTCCCACTGCAGAGAGATATCCAAGTATCTCCTCTACAACGGTATCTATGTCTTTACCGGTCGTATCCAATGGGATGGCGTCAGTTGCGGCCCTTAATGGTGCGACCAGCCTTTCAGCATCCAGATTGTCCCTGGCCCGAATGGAAAGCAATATATCCTTATATGTTACCTTATGTCCTTGGTTGCGTAGTTCCTTCATTCGTCGCCGAGCTCGCTCCTCAGCACTGGCAGTAAGAAATATCTTTAGGCCGGCATCAGGTAGCACAACCGTACCAATATCTCGCCCATCCATGACTACCCCACCATTAGATGCCAGTTGTCGCTGTAATGACAGAAGATGCTCTCTTACTCGGGGGTGTTGGGCCACAAGTGATACATTCTCACTGACCACAGGTTCCCGAATGGCATCAGTCACATCTTCCTCTTTGAGCAAGACCTTAACTCCGCCATAACTAGAAACCATGCGAATTTGAGCTTCTTGGGAGAGTTTGGCCGTAGCTGCTTCATCAGTGGGATCGACTCCTTTTCGTAAGACCAGGAGAGTCAGTGCTCTGTATAGGGCCCCAGTATCAATGTGCAAGTAACCTAACCGTTGTGCCAGCATCTTAGCTACTGAGCTCTTGCCCGCCCCTGCCGGGCCATCAATGGCGATATTACATCTGCCCATCTGCAAAAAGATCTCCCTTCCCATCAGGAGCATGTCGTAAATAAAGATATTACCTGTTCTTCTATTCGTTACAAAAGACCATACTCCTGCGTAGGAGAGTCCTTTATGTCACATGCTACATAAGCTGTGCATCTTTTGCTCTCTCTTCCAACTGGGCTCCCAACTGTCCAAAAGTACTGCAAAAACCGGGGAAAGATACTCCTACAGCATCTGCTCCTTGGATACATAGGGGTCCTTCACCCCCAAGTCCTAGGACAGCTAAAGCCATCACTACTCTGTGGTCACCATGGCCACAAGTTTTGCCTCCTAATATCCTTTGACCCCCCCGCACCACCCAACCATCGGCTTGTTCTTCGATGGCCACTCCTAATCGAGCCAGTTCCTGACTCATTATGGTGATGCGATCACATTCTTTGACCCTCAGTTCAGCCGCATCCCTGATCCGAGTCGTGCCTTTTGCAAAGGCGGCTGCTACGGCCAACACGGGCAGCTCATCAATAAGAGTAGGTATGATGTCTCCCCCGATCTCAATACCCTCTAACTCCGAAGACCGAACCCTGATGTTTCCCCGCGGCTCACCGCCTCCAGCTTTGGGTTCAACACTTAGATCGGCTCCCATTGCTTGCAGGACGGTGATGACACCCGTTCTGGTGGGATTAATTCCAACATTTTCTACGGTAAAATCGGAATTGGGCAGAATCGATCCAGCCACCATCAGATAAGCCGCGGAAGAAATGTCCCCTGGTACAATGATATGCCCTCCTTGGGGAATAGTACCGCCCGTGACAGTCACACTCAAGCCATCGATATCAACTGGCACGCCGAGATACTGCAGCATTACTTCGGTATGATTACGAGAACGAGCGGGCTCTTTCACCCTGGTTTTGCCGTTGGCACTTAGTCCCGCCAACATGATAGCACTCTTTACCTGGGCACTGGCTATGGGTAGTTCGTGAGTCTGGCCCTGCAGATTCCGGCTTCCCACAATCGCCAAAGGGGCCCTCGTATGATCTACTCTACCATATATCTGCGCACCCATGGAGCGCAGTGGCTCGATCACCCGAGCCATGGGACGGGTTCGCAAAGAGGCATCTCCGGTCAAAACCGAGAAACACGGTTGTACTGCTAGTACACCTGCCAATAATCGCATAGTGGTACCTGAATTGCCGCAATCCAGCACATTCTTGGGCTCCCGGAACCCTTCCTGCCCCCTGCCCATTATCTGATAGCTGCCTGGAGACAGGCGTTCAATAGGTACTCCCAATAGTGATAAGCAACGCAGAGTCGCCAGACAATCGCTGCTCTCCAGGAACCCATCTATTCTGGTCGTGCCTTGGCCAAGAGCTGCCAGTATAGCGGCTCTGTGAGATATCGACTTATCTCCGGGAACACTTATTCTGCCCCTTAGGCCTCGGCTTGGTTCAACGTACAAGATCACTGCCCAGATCCCCACTTCCCTTAGCTGCCCTTGAACCCATAGGGTCAATCAACGACGGTAAGCCCGATATCCTTCAGCTTGCAGTAACCTCAAAGCCCGATCACTGGACCGCCCATCTGCCAAACTAATGGATAACGCCCCTACCTCGCCTTCCCGCTGACGTACTATAGCAATATCTTTCAAGTTCAGATCGACACTCGCCAATAAACTGGTAACAGCACTGATCGCTCCAGGCATATCCGGAACTGGTACAATCAATTCAAATGATGGAGGTATCAGGCCTCTTTGGGCAACTGGAACTTGGGACCGCAAGGTACGAGCTTCTGCAAAAAACTCCCTTAAACTGGCCTCATCCTGGCTGAGCAGGGCCTCTTGCACGGTCTCCAGCTCATCCTGTAAATATGCGATAGAGCGCAACACCGGTGCCCTGTTATGCAAGCAAATATCCGCCCAAAGCTCCGGCAACCCGGAAGCAACTCTGGTCGTATCCCTAAACCCACCGGCCGCTAGAGCCAAGGCCATCGGCACCTTTTCTGCTGTCTGACCCAAAGCGTTGACTAAAGCCGCCGCGGCCACGTGGGGCAAGTGACTAACCGCAGCTACCACTTCGTCGTGCATACCAGGTTCCATGATCATGACATTGGAGCCTAGATCCTTCTCGAGCAAGTTAGACAAGCTGTGGAGTCTTTCCCTTTCTAAAAGAGTGGCTGTCGTTGGGGTAAGTACATAGACCGCATTTTCAAACAAATTGGAATCTGCGGCAAGAATACCTCCACGCTCAGAACCAGCCATTGGGTGCCCACCGATAAATGCAAAAGGTGGGTCCATAGCCGCGATACCCTCCACAACCGGTCGCTTCACACTACCGACATCGGTAACAATGGCTCCAGGATTGACATAAGAGCTGATCTCCTGAACGGTTGTGACTATAGCTCCCACGGGAGTGGCAATGAAGATGAAGCTGCATCCCTCTGCCGCTGCCGCCGCACTCTCCGCCACGGCATCAATTGCCCCTAGATGAAAAGCGGTCTGCATTCGCTCTTCAGTCACATCAAACCCGATAATGCGATACCCCTTGTCTCGCAATCGAAATGCCAGGGAGCCTCCAATTAGACCCAAGCCCAGGATAGCTATATTCTGTCTCGCCATGGCACTAAACCACCGTCAGAGATCCGCTTTTTCGCCCCACAGCCTGGGCCACGGACTTGATTTCTGACATCAATTGCCGGAAATTGACAGGGGTTAGTGATTGGGCCCCATCCGATAGCGCTTCTTCAGGTCGGCAGTGCACTTCTACCATCAATCCATCGGCTCCGGCGGCAACCGCAGCCTTGGCCATGGGGGCGACATATCGCCACCGACCTGTCCCATGGCTCGGATCAACGATAATTGGCAGATGACTATAATGCTTAACAGCCGGTACAGCACTCAAATCCAAAGTGTTCCTAGTACCCGTTTCGTACGTACGAATGCCTCGCTCGCAAAGAACCACATGATTGTTGCCACCAGAGATAATGTATTCTGCTGCCATCAGCCATTCCTCGACTGTAGCAGCCAAGCCTCTTTTCAGCAGTACTGGCTTCTGTGACCGCCCTACCTCTCTCAGCAGAGTGAAATTCTGCATATTGCGAGCACCGATCTGCAGCATATCCGCATATTCGGCAACCAACTCGATATCCCGAGGATTGGTGACTTCTGTAACCACCGGCAGCCCTGTTTCCTGTCGCGCTAGAGCTAGAAGCCGTAATCCCTCTGCTTCAAGGCCCTGAAAGGAATATGGTGATGTGCGTGGCTTGAAAGCACCGCCTCTCAGGATATGGGCTCCTGCTGCCTTAATCTCCCTGGCCACTTCCATGAGCTGCTCTTCCCCTTCCACAGCACATGGTCCGGCCATAACCACAATCTCCTCGCCACCGATGGTTATATCGCCAACCTGTACCTTGGTCGGTTCCGGATGTAATTCCCGGCCAGCCAGCTTGAAGGGCTGCAAGATCGGGACGATTTTCTCAACCCCCGGCATCGCTGCCAGCATTTCAATATATCCAGGGCGCTTCTCACCAATGGCACCTATGATGGTGCGCTCAACTCCCACCGACAGGTGGATGTCAAAGCCAAGCTGCTTCAGCCGAATACCAACTGCATCTACCAATTCAGGAGACACTTTATGCTCCATAACGACAATCACATCATCCGCTCCCTTCACCCAACGCTTCTACCTATGCAAGGCCTTCTCCAAAGCTTCGACAAACCGCCGGTTCTGTGCCTCAGTACCGATTGTTATCCGCAACCAATTGGCACAGCCAAAAATCGCACCACTGCGAGCTATTACCCCTTGATCAAGCAGCTTTTCATAGATCTCTTGACTATCCTGCTGCAGATTAAAGAAGATAAAATTCGTTTGCGTTGGGACATACTCAAGACCCAATCTAGAAAGCTCTTGATAAAGCCAGGCTTTGCCCGACTCATTTAGCTCTCTGCTTTCTCTTACGTGTTTCTCATCTTCTAAAGCGGCTAAAGCCCCGATCTGGGCTAGTGCATTGATATTAAAAGGTTCCCTTACCCGATGTATGAGTTCAGCAATATGGGGCGGTGCTATACCATAACCAATTCTCAGCCCGGCCAGCCCATACACCTTGGAAAAAGTTCTGAGGACCACCACATTTTGTCCAGCCTTTACATACGAGAGAGTATCCGGGTAGTCTTCGGCCATTACATATTCATAGTAAGCTTCATCAAAGACAACCAAGATGCTGTCAGGTATCTTGGCGAGAAAAGCCTCGACGGCCCCTTGATTGACATAGGCGCCAGTGGGATTATTGGGATTGCAGATAAACACGATCTTGGTGTTGGGGGTTATGGCCTGAGCCACGGATTCCAGATCAAACGCATAACTAGCCAATGGCAAAGATCGAGTTCTTGCTCCCATTAGGTGTGCCGCATAGGCATATTCACTAAAAGTCGGCTCACAAAACAGTACTTCATCTCCGGGCTCCAGGAAGGTCAAACCCAGCATCTTGATCACTTCATCAGAGCCATTGCCAAAGATCAATTGCATATCCTGAACACCTAGCTTATCAGCTAGGGCCTGACGCAGTTCAAAGCAACTGCCATCAGGATAAATATGTAAGGAAGACAATGATTGCTTCAGTGCCTCGACGGCTTTTGGTGACGGGCCCAGAGGGTTTTCATTGGAAGCCAACTTGACAATATCAACAAGGCCCTTTTCCCTCTGCAGTTCACTAATAGGCTTGCCAGGCTGGTATGGGGCAATCTCCAATATAGTCTGACGATAGGCGGGAGTTGTCGTATCCTGTCGGTCTCGGTCTTGACATAACGGTCGGGAGTGGGGATCGGTAGGCACAGCGCTTCTGGCTAGATCAGGCCTCAAACTGGCTGCCTTTCCCAGATATATGTGCTGCATATCCTGAAGCTTGCGATTCGTCGATACCAGCATCAAAGCCCTGATACAACGCGGTAGACTGCCTGGAACCGGAATCTCGTTAGTACATAAAAGCGCCGTTTCTGTAAGACCCGCCTGACGAGCACCCGCCGCCGGAAAACTCGCATCCAGGTCTTGTGTTACTGAGAAAATGATGCAAGCAATCTCTTCTGCATCCACTTGGTTAGCAGCCATCATGGTTTTCGTGAGACGATATGCAGCATCTTTAATCAAAACTTCTGTATTCTCGTCTACAGTAACAGCTCCCCGAATCCCCCGGGTGACTGGAAATGTCAGCATTGGACCGACCTCCATCTTGAGTTAGTTTGACGATATCTTACCATACGGGGAATAACAATGCAAAAGTTGTTAGGACAATGACTTGGCCGCATGTAACCCTGCCACATACCCCGTCGTAAATGCAGCCTGCAGGTTGAAACCTCCGGTATCGGCGGCCAAATTGAGCACTTCTCCCCCAAAGGACAAACCACTTACCAACCGGGAAGCCATGGTTTTTGGATCAACTTCATCAAGGCAGACACCTCCGACAGTAACAATGGCGGCTGACAAGGGCAGTGTCCCGGTCACCGTCAGAGACAATCCCTTCAGTACCTTCAGCAACTGGTGACGTTCAGCTTTGGTCACCTGATGAACCGGGCGGTTTGGAGATATCATGCTTTCTGCAATGATAACCGGCGCTAGTGCCCGCGGAAGCAGATCAAATAGGCTATTTTTGATTGCCTTCCGAGCATATAGACGAAAATCGCGCTGCAGCCGAGCATCAAGCTGGTCTTCATCTAGGGCTGGTTTTAGATCAATCTCTAACCGAAGGAGCGTACCCGAATTTACCCTCGGTGAAACCAAACGGCTCAATGTCAAGATAATCGGGCCACTCACTCCAAAATGGGTGATTAACATTTCTCCGAATTCAGAGCCGATCAGCTCATCCCCGTCGAACAACCTGGCCTTGACATTGCGCAGGCTAAGTCCAGATACTTCCTTCACCCATTCTTCCTTGACTTTCAGTGGTACTAAGGCCGGATGAATTGGGCGAATTGTGTGTCCCAGTTTTTTCGCCATTATGTAACCATCTCCGGTAGAGCCGGTTCCCGGATATGAGGCACCACCAGTAGCTAGTATTACCTTGTCGGCGGGTAGGATAGTATCATCGCTCAACCGCACACCAGTAATACGTTGCTGCACGCAGTCATTCACTTCTGAACTTGCTGTGCTAATAATCTTTTGTACTGCAGAGTTGAGCCTGATCTCTACACCCGCTTGTTTGACGTAGCCTTCCAGCACCTTGACAACATCTTGGGCCCGGCCAGAGGTAGGAAACACCCGCTGCCCCCGCTCGACCACTAGTTCAAGCCCCCGCTCAGCAAAAAAACTCTGAGTATCAAGCGGAGGGAAAGTATTCAGGGGACCATAAAGAAACTTGCCTTCGGGACCAAACTTAGCCACAACCTCTTCAATCTCACAGGCATTGGTCAAGTTGCAGCGGCCCTTGCCGGTAATCAGTAATTTCTTGCCCAAGATCCGGTTCTTCTCCAACAAGACCACCTGGGCACCCGCCCTTGCCGCGGTTCCGGCTGCCATCATCCCGGCAGCTCCACCACCGATGACAATGACCCTGCTGCTCATGTACTCACCTTACTTTCTCTTTTCTACAGTTGATCTCGCTTGATCCACAAAGGCCAGTAACTCGCTGACCTCGGGAGGCCGAAGTCGCCGATATTGGCCCAGCCCCAAACCCTCTAAATCAAGTGGCCCCATACGAAAGCGCTTCAACGAAACCACCCGATGCCCAACAGCATTACACATGCGGCGAATTTGCCGATTCCTGCCTTCATGAATTTCTAGCACCAGTAACGTGCTATGGCTCGACTTTTCCATTATTTTCACTCTGGCCGGGGCTGTCCACCCATCAGAAAGCTTCACCCCCCGGGCTAGACACCGAATAGTCCCTTCCGTAGGAAAGCCTTCAACCTCAACTAGATAGCTTTTCCGCACCTGATACCGAGGATGGGTAAAGACCAGTGTTGCATGACCATCATTAGTAAGCAAGACTAACCCCTCACTATCGTAATCCAAGCGTCCTACGGGATATATGCGTTCTTTAACTCCGGGCATGAGGTCCATTATAGTCGTACGCCCTTGGGGATCGTGACAGGAGGAAATCACGCCAGTCGGCTTATTTAAAAGGTAATAGACTTTGACTTGAGGGGCTTTGATCAGCTTGCCATCCACGCTAATCTTATCAATAGCCGGATCGACCTTTACCCCTAAGGTCTGAACAGTTTTCCCATTTACCTGCACCCTGCCGGCTAAGATAAGCTCTTCACTAGCTCGGCGGGAAGCAACACCACAACGAGCCAGGACCTTCTGCAATCTTTCTCTTCCCATACTTATCACCTCTACCTTAACCAAGCCCTACCTGCTCTTCTGGATAGCGATAGCGACCACTCAAACTGGTTCTTTGCCCCAAGGCCAGTGCTAGAGTCATCGGACCAATTCTGCCACAGAACATCGTTGCCATGATGAGGAACTTACCCACAGGACTTAGGCTCAAGGTGAGTCCTGTAGATAACCCAACTGTACCAAAAGCTGATACTACCTCAAAGATAGTCGTCATAAGGCCATGTCCTTCAGTCATGAGTAAAATCCCCGTGATCAGGAAGATCAATGCGAAAGCAAGAGTGATGATTGCCACTGCTTTGCCAAAATCTCCTGCAGGAAGGCGGCGACCGGAAAGATTGACATCATCCTCCCCCCTGATTACGCTGCGCAAACCAGCCAGGATTACGGCAATAGTAGTGGTCTTGACGCCTCCACCGGTCGAACCTGGTGAGGCTCCCACAAACATCAGGCCGATCAACAGAAACAATGTAGCCGGTGAGAGGGCTGCTGTAGAAATGGTGTTGAAGCCTGCAGTACGCGGAGTGACTGCTGCAAAAAAGCTAGCCAAAACCCTGCCTGCTAAGGGCAGGCTGCCTAGAGTAGCGGGGTTGTTCCATTCCAAGAGCCCGATTGCTGCCCAACCAATCATGAGTAATAACAAAGTCATTCTCAATACAGTTTTCGTATGCAAGCTAAGACGTCTCCAGGATCGTTCTTCATAGATATCGACCAGCACACCAAATCCTAACCCTCCAAAGATAATCAGTAAGGCTACTATGAGGTTTACTGCAATATTCGTTGAATACCCCTCTAAGCTGCTGCCTGTAACATCAAACCCGGCATTGCCGAAGGCTGATACTGAATGAAAGACTGCATAATATAGAGCTTTCTGCCAAGGCATTTCCTGCAAGAAACATATCCACAATGAAAGGGCACCCAGCCCTTCGATAGCTAGCGTAGAAACTAGACAATAGCGTGCTAAGCGCACCATGCCTGCAATATAACCCTGGTTAAGATCTTCCCTGAGGAATAGCCGACCTCTAAGCGAAATGCGCCGACCAGTTAAAAGCGCAAAAAGGGTTGACATGGTCATAATGCCAAGGGCACCGATTTGAATCAGCACCATTACGGTGACTTGACCCATCCGGGACAGTTCGTGCCCAGTGTTCACTACGGTCAGACCCGTTACACATACAGCCGATGTTGATGTAAATAGGGCATCCAAATACCCCATGCTTGCCCTTTTCACAGTAGCCGTGGGAAGAGCAAGTAGTAGAGCTCCGAAAAAAATAACCCCCAAGTATCCCAAGACCAAGAACTGGGCTGGAGATAGCTGGGGCCCCAACGATCTTCTCACCGGAAAGGGCGCGTTCCTCACTTTGGACAGCATGCACCTAAGGCCTTCCTTCTAACTAAAGGTCACAGGGTCTAGCACAGATCTCCTGTTTGCGCCAAGTATACTACACCAGAGATGACAGTGTCAAACGCTTGACAGACCTAGACAAGAACCTGGAACCCTGATGGATTGCCAATGAAGCAATGAAGCTATGCCTCAGAAATGACTGCGTTTTCTAATGATTTGCCAGCAGATTCTGCAGACGCCTGACCAGATATTGCAGTCGGCCCATCCAGCTGCGGACTGCAATGCTCTCTCCTGCCAATAGTGGAGTTTCAGCCACGACTTGGTGGTCAAACTGCACACGTAGATTGCCCAAGGGCGACCACTGCATTACCGGCGCACCAATTATTGTGGGGACCGCATAATCTACTTGTATGGCATCTCGCTGCTGTTTGGGAACTGTCAGCCACACATCTCGGGCTCCCACTACGGTAACAGTATCACTTAATCCTCCTTCTATATGAACGGACCCGAGGATCTGCCCTTTTTTGGCTAACATCATGTTCTCAAACTCTTCCAGGCCATAGGTCAATAGAGCCGCTGCATCTTCCCATAACCTGGGGGCATCGAGAACTATGACAATTACTTGCCTCCCATGCCGGGTGGCGGATGCTGCCAGGCACCTACCAGCCGCCAGAGTATAGCCCGTTTTCACACCATCGGCACCTTCGAACTCCCATAGCAACCTATTCTTGTTGTAAATAGGCCGATGTGCGGCTTCCAAAGGATCAGGGATGACTGCTTTGTTGGATGCAACCAGAGAGGCAAACTCAGAAATGTCTAGTGCATGGCGGGTTAACACAGCCATATCATAGGCCGTAGAATAGTGTTCTGTATCAGGTAGACCGTGCGGGTTGGTGAAGCTCGTAAGTGATGCGCCCAATAGAACAGCCTTCTTGTTCATGAAAGCTACGAACTGATCTACACTTCCACAACTGTGCTCCGCCAAAGCTACCGCAGCATCATTGCCAGACAGCAACATCAGGCCATGGAGCAAATCTCGGACACGATAGTCAACGCCCATACGCAGATACATCGAAGAACCAGGTGTGCGGGCTGCCTCGCGACTGATAGCCACAGACTCATCTAAATCATTCAGCTCCAGAACCAATATCGCAGTCATGATCTTGGTGAGACTAGCAATCGGTCGCTGCCAATCGGGGTTCTTGGCCCAAAGCACCTGCCCCGTCTGCTGATCCATGACTATGGCAGCACTAGCAGATATGTTCAAATTCCCGGCAGCTTCTGCTGTAACGGAGAAACAGCAACCTATGATCACGATAGCGAGAAACCATTTACTTTTACTACAGCCTAGCCATTCAAAACTCATCTTCTCATCTTTCCCAATTTCCCCAGCTGCGGTTACTCATAAAGGATCATTACGGCCCCCGCCATCATATACCCAAGCTGGTTTTTCAGTGGGCTGTTTGCGACTCCACATTCCCTGCACCTGTTCTACCAACTTAGGAGCCAAATCAAGAAGACGATCATACACCACGTTGCTATCAACCGGCATCAAGCGGATTTCGTCCTGACGCACTACCAGAAAAGCGACAGGATTGATAGACATACCGGCTCCACTACCACCACCAAAGGGACGAGCAGCAGATGATATTACATCCTTGGCCTTCTCATTTGAAAGAGGCTGTTCAGTGCCCCCTGCGGCAAAACCAAAGGAAACCCTAGACACGGGCAAGATCACTGCCCCATCCGGCGTCTCCACTGGATCACCTAGGATGGTATTGACGTCGATCATTTCCTTAAGACTCTCCATGACGGTATTCATCAAACCCTCGATCGGATGACTAGATCCATTGGTCAACACCGGCTCACTCCTTTTACTGAACTTGTGGGCTTCTCCAAAAAGCAACTTTCCTGATTCCAACCCGCAACAGATTCATAGCACCCGTGATGATAATATGACCGGCATTGACCCTTAATATGCAGTCAAGAACTATATCTACCTGCCGTTGACTGTAGTTGGGTATGACCTGCCAGTGCAGCTGATTGGATTCGATATGGACTCTTTGCTGAAACCAAGATAAGCCTACTGCTTTCAAGCCACTGAGAGTGCCGACTGCTATGGCCGTCGCCGCGGCATCACCCAACCCGATTCTGGTATACCAATGCAACACTTCGCAATGACGGGTAAAGGGGTATACACTAGCTGCCAGGTAGCCCAATACTGGCTGACCCAAAGGCATGTGATGTCTATTTGGCAGCTTACCATAGGCAAACATATACATAGTGTCCAGAACCACGCGATAGCGAGAACTCACTTTGTGGATAGTCTCGATGTTGTCCATCAGTTGCCGCCACCCAACCATCTGCTCAACCTGATCTGCCTGGACATCATCCCCCTGTTTAGTCCTCCCTAACCTCTCTGACCTATCATCTGAAGGAATATCTACCGATGACAATATCGGTACTCTCAGTTTTGCCAAACGGGTACCCAGCCAGATGACTTGCAGATGCAAATCATCATCACCGTGCAGCAGGCGGTAGCTCAGCACTAACCGAAAGGGTACGAACAGAATGATGCCTATAAGAATAGCAAAAGCCAAACCGATATGGAGGTACATAAGCCTCACCCGGTTTAGCTTGTCTCAATTTGTGGAAATCTACTACCTGGCAGGCATGCTGGGCAATGGAGGCAGGTCTGATAAGTCAGCCAACCCAAAACACTCCAAGAAGCGCTGAGTCGTACCCAGCAAGATAGGCCGACCCGGTGCATCCTGCCGACCCTTTTCTTCGATCAGCTCTCTCTCCAATAGTGTATTTACCGATGAATCGGACCTAACCCCTCGAATATCCTCAATCTCTACCTTTGTGACTGGTTGTCGATATGCCACGATGGCCAGTGTCTCCAAAGCGGCTTGAGACAAACCACTACTTACCTTTGGTCGCTGAAAGGCCTCTAGATATGGTGCAAATGCAGCCTTAGTCATGAACTGATAACCACCAGCCACAAAACAGAGCCGAATACCTCGGCGGGGTTCTTGATACTCCCGATCAAGCTCAGCCAAAAGGAGTTCAGTTTGCCGCTCAGTCCGGCCCACTGCTTCTGCCAGATCCTCGAGTGGGATCGGACTGGCGGCCGCGAAAATGATGGCTTCTAGGATCGCTTTGGCCTTCACTGAAGACATAGCCTGACTCCTTTACAGTTCTGATAGCAATGGGCTCACCGATATCGTCTTGATAAACCACAATAGCTCCTTGGCGTACCAATTCTAGTACTGCCAAAAAGGTATAGACTATGTCGGTCTTGGTGGGCTCCATTCCCAATAGATCATCAAAGAACACTCGGGATCGCTTTTGTACCAAAAGTGCTACTTCCCCGATTCTTACACCTAGATCGATTTTCCGCCTCTTGATCTGTTGGACTTCCTCTCGGGCTCTCCAACTGATCAGAACATTAGACAACGCAACTGCCAAGTCCTGCACTGTGGCATCGCCGGTAGGGTTCGTGAACACAGTAGGCCCTGCCTGGCCCAGACTTGAAAACGGCCGGGGCAAGACCCGCTGTCGTTCTTGTGCAATCTCCCCTAGATTCCTAGCTGCTTCCCGAAATTCTCTATAGATCAGAAGCCGGCGAACCAACTCATCCCGGCTGTATGTAGTATCCTGTTCGTCTGTCTCATTCTCCACCCTGATCTCGGGCAATAACGCCTCTGCTTTGATCTGCAGCAGCGTTGCTGCCATAACCAAAAAGTCACCAGCCACCTCGAGGTCATGCTCCTGCATGGTGGCTAGATACTCTAGATATTGTTGAGTTATCCGGGAGATTTCAATATCACGAATATCCAGTTCTTCCTGTTCCAAAAGATGAAGCAACAGCTCCAAAGGACCTTCGAAGACGTCCAACTGCACTCGATAGTTCATGGATGCTGACCTCCGGTGTGACGGCTTTAGCTAGTGGTACCCGCCAGAAGTGATAGCTATACCCGTAAAGTACCTCCCATCGTCAGCTGCCATGGTTCATCAAAAACGTGGGAAAATAGAGATAAGGCGACCCAGAAAGGAGACAATCGGTGACATGAGCCGACTAGCAAGACCGGTAAAAAGCAGCACCAGCAAAACGACCGGGCCATAGGTTTCCAGGCGCTGAAATCTCGTCTCATAGCGCGCCGGCAGCAATCCGGCCACAATCTTGGAGCCATCCAGTGGAGGTATGGGAATAAGATTGAAGGCAGCCAAACCCAAGTTAATCGCTATATTCAATAGGATAAACTGGTGCAAAACCAAACCAATTCGCAAGGAAAAAAGCGATGGCAGTATGCGAAGCAATATACGGAAAACCCAGGCACTAATTACGTTTGCCAAAGGGCCAGCCAAGCCTACCATCATCATCCCTCGCCGTCGATCTTTGAAATAGAGGGGATTGACCATTACTGGTTTGGCCCAGCCGAAACGAAAAAGCACCAACATGAGTGCACCCAATGGATCAAGATGAGCCAGAGGATTTAGGGTCAGTCTCCCCTGGTACTTAGCTGTTGGATCCCCTAAGCGATAGGCCATCATCCCGTGAGAAAATTCGTGTACGGATACGGCAAAGAGTATGGCTGGCACCATCAAGATTACCTGTTGGATACTCAAATAGCATCTACTCCTCCCTGACCCCCGATGCAAATACTCGCAAATCACCTATGAGAGAGACTATATGAGTTTCCCTGCCACGGCTTCCTGAGAAGCTGTCAACCGGGGAGGTACACGATCCAAGCGTACCAAATCCGCATAGGTCTCTCGTTCCACAATGATCTCACTCTTGCCTTCGTAGACTGTAACCACAGCTGGTCTAGGCAAATGATTGTAGTTGCTGGCCATAGAATAATTATACGCCCCTGTGGAAAAAACCGCCAATATATCACCGGGTTCCACCGGAGGCAACATGATATCCTTGATCAACATGTCCCCGGATTCGCAACACTTACCAGCTATCGTAACCAACTCGGTTGCCGCTTCTGCGGCTTTGCTGGCTAAGCAGGCCTCATAGATAGCCTGATACAGTGTGACCCGGGGATTGTCTGCCATACCACCATCAACAGCCACATAACGCCTAATATTGGCAATATCTTTGATGGACCCAACTGTATAAAGGGTGGTTCCTGCCTCCCCCACAATAGACCGGCCGGGTTCCACCATAATCTTCGGCATTGGAACATCGTGCTTGATACAACTTGCAGTGATTGCCTGACCAAGCACCCTTGCATACTCTCGAAGGCTGGGGGGCTCATCACCTTTATGATAACGAATACCCAGACCACCACCTAAATCAAGTTCACCTAACTCGATGCCAAGGCATTCATTGATCTCAACCAAGAACCTGATCATGATCTCGGCAGCCGCGGCAAACGACTCTAGACCAAAGATCTGGGAACCTATGTGGCAATGTAGACCCCAAAGACGCACATTGGGCATCTGATTGGCAGCTTCAATCGCATCTAGAGTTTCCGGCATACCCATTGGAAAACCAAACTTGGAATCAAATTGACCGGTCTGAATATAAGAATGCGTATGAGCTTCTACACCAGGAGTGATCCGAATGAGGATGTTGGCGATAGTCTCTTGGAAGGCAGCTAGTTCCTGGAGCAACTGCAGCTCATACAGATTATCAACTACGATACGTCCTATATCATGCTTCAGGGCTAGCTCTAGTTCTTGCGTAGACTTATTATTGCCATGGAAGTAGATCTTGTCAGTTGGAAAACCAGCAGCTAGAGCAGTATACAGTTCGCCACCCGAAACTACATCCAAGGCCATATCCTGTTCGTCCATAATTCGGCAAATGGCCTTATTCAGCAGTGCCTTGCCGGCGTAAATCACTTCACTGCCCGGCAACTGTTGAGTAAAGGCCTGGCGGTACTCACGGGCTTTCTGTCGTACTGCTGCTTCGTCCAGAATATAAAGGGGTGTTCCATAGTGATGGGCAAGCTCTACTGTATCGCAACCGCCGATGACGAGATGCCCCTTTGCATTGATGCTCATGGTTCCGCGTAAGAACATCCTACAGCCCCCTCATTCTCCCAAGTGTGGCAGCAATTATTTCTAATGATAACACAGTCACTGCCACCGGTCAATTAGAGCCTGAAGTGTCTTCAGCCCTATGAAGCGCTATGTGGATGCATGCTACCGGCCTCTCTAGTATCCCAGCGTCCACAGCGGGAACCCCAACGAGCAACGATTTCATTATCCATATGGATGTTTACGATTTCACAATGATTGGCACAAGCAAGGCACTCAAAACTGCCCACAGTATAATTAGCTTCACTAATGGCGAAGCCCCGGAAGTTGGTCGCCTGCCCACTGCGTTCGTTCTGGTCCTTAGCCAACAAGGCTGCCCCCAAAGCCCCCATCACATCATAGGCCGGTGGTATTACCACAGAACAACCGAGTTCATCTTCCAGCGCCTTTCGCATACCACGATTGGCGGCCACTCCTCCTTGAAAAAACACTATAGGGCGAATGTCTTTCCCTTTCCCTACATTGTTCAGATAATTGCGGACCATGGCAACACAGAGGCCCGCGAGAATATCTGAAACGTCATGCCCCATCTGCTGCTTGTGTATCATATCTGATTCCGCGAATACTGTACAACGGCCGGCAATCCGGACGGGGTTTTGGGCTCTCAGGGCGATCTCACCAAATTCGGCAATAGGAATTCCCAACCTAGCTGCCTGCTGATCTAGGAACGAACCCGTACCGGCCGCGCACACGGTATTCATGGCAAAATCTGTAACCACGCCTTCCCGCAAGACAATGATTTTGGAGTCTTGGCCTCCAATTTCGATGACAGTTTGAACATCTGGACAAAAGTGTGTAGCTGCTACTGCGTGGGTAGTAATCTCGTTCTTGACAATATCTGCACCCACGACGGCTGCCGCTAGGTGGCGGCCACTACCAGTGGTGCCCACCGCGCTTACTTGAATATCCGGCAGGACCCGCTTGATGGCCGCCACCCCCGCCTGTACAGCCGGGATGGGCCGTCCCTGAGTGCGTAAGTACTCCTTGCAATAGATTTCACCATCAGCATCAGTCACAATTAGATTCGTACTCACTGATCCGACATCGATACCTAAGAAGAATTCACCATGCTTTGGCAATCTTTGACCCCTCTTCCCAGCTGCTCTCTATCTATCCCCAGTGAGACCAACCGAAACTAGATCGATGTTGGACTCACCGTGGCGTAACTTGTGCTCACCCATTCTTCGGCGATTGGCTAAGAGATCGACAAAAGCCTCCAGCCTGGTACGAATACCAGCAGCAGCCGAATGCTCATCAACCACCATCGTCAGCACTGGTAGTTGGTAGCCCTCGCTTACCAAAGGCAAGACACTTTGGGCCACTATTTCTGGCATGCAAGTGAAAGGCAAAATATGGACAATACCATCCACTCCCATTCGTCCGAATTGGACCGTGTGGGCCACTGACTCCAGACCATGGCCACCAACGAAATGATTAAGGTACGGCTCGGCCAAACGGCAAAGATGGGCAGTCTGCCTTGCCCTAAATGCTGATAAGACGATATGGTGAAGAATCCAGGTGCTAAACCAGATATTCCGATGGACAAGGACACCCATTTCACCTAGTTGCTCTTCTAGTCGGAAATTTACGAAGGGCTCCAGGACAGTATAGATCTCACCAACTAACCCTACTTCAAGCACTAACCGGTCAGGTTGCTGCGGCAGCGAGTTGAGCTCCTTAATGCCCTCTTTAACCGCTTTGGTGACCTGGAGTACGTTATGGGCTGTGTCGATTCGTTCTAGACTCTGCTCGAGGATTCTAGTCGTAATACCCTGCCTCGCTTCACAGGCTCTCACCCTCAAACTGAGTTGTTCCAAACGATCACAGCCTACGAATTTGGCCCAAGCTAGACGCAAAGCCTGCACGACCTGTTGAGGTCTATTCACATTCGTCAGTAAACTGAGCTTTTTCCAGAGATCCCCCCAACCGGTTGCTGGAGGTTCTAAGATGATCATCTCCAGATCAATCCCGATATCACGCAAAATCTCCTGCTGGACATATCCATAGAACCCAAAACGACAAGGGCCGATACCCCCCGCCATCAGGATAGCTTCAGCCCCTGCTTCGGCCGCCTCCAAGTAATTCCCAATATTGATCTTCAAGGGCAAACAAGCGGATTCTGGAGCATAGCGAGTACCCAGCTCAAGAGTCCGCTGAGTACACTTAGGTGCTACCACCGCTTGCTGTCCCAAGCCATTAAGCAGTGCCCGAAAGGGGATGTAGGATGTACCCATATGAGGGAAGGTAATCTTCACCGACTTTGCCTCCATCTCAACATATCAACAAAGGCTTCTAGCCTTGTCACCACCCCAGCTTCCCCAGTGTGTTCATCAAGATTCAGGATCAGTTGGGGGATTTTGGACTGACGGCGGATAGTGCGTTCAACCAACTCTGCTGTCAGAGAATCTGTGCCACAGCCAAATGCGGTGATATAGACAATGCCCGCTACTGGCACTTCCATATATTCTGATGCAGCACCCAGGATGCGGCGACCCGATGTCCAAAACATGCGTTTAGGCCATTGTTCAGCTCGGGCCTCCAATCTTGCCTGTGAAAGCATATCGACAGTCCTTATCTCAGCGCCCATAGCGCGCAGGCGCGCTACGATCTGCATATTGGCAAATTCATCATAAATGAGATAACTGTGCCCCAGCAGTCCGATACACAGATCAGGAAAGGAAAAAGGCTCATAACCTGGTTGTGCATCTACATCGCGCTTGATGGGTTGTTCCCAAGGGCACTGTGGATCTTGAGTGGGCCAATAGCCTGCTTGCAGATAGGACTCAGTCTGACTTTGGGCTTTCAGCCCTTCCTGCAGGGCCAGATGTGTATCTCGGGAAGAGTACCCGAGTGTTCTACCTAGTTCCTCAATTTGTCCATACACATATTCTACTGACCGATTTAGATCGATAGTCGGGCACCAAGCTCTAGGGCCTGCGCGGAATACCGCAGTCATCATATCAGGCAGTCCCATGAACTTCGGGCAGATATATTCCCGAGGGGCCACACTCACTATGCGTGGCAAAAAAAGGTGATCGACTCCTGCTTCGATCAGCCACTGGACGTGTCCATAGAAAATCTTGACGGGAAGGCAGGTGCCATCTACGGCCCGCCGCACCCCTTCATTGAGGATAGCTTGATTGGTTGGTGGCGAAATGACCGGCTTGATCCCTAGGCTAGAAAAAAATACCTCCCAGAGGGAGTAATAATCATAATAGGCAAGAGCCCTTGGAATGCCTACAGTAACACACACGCCTAATCCTCTCCGCTCCCTCTGTGATCAGTTTCCTCATTTTCTCTTCTCCTCACTCTCCCCACTCTCCGCACCTGACGCCGCCGAATGCCCATGGCAGCCGGCAATGGAGCCTCTTTGGGTTTACCTGGAGATGATTGCTCGCCTGCGTTAGACCCTTTCACGTCAGCATCAACGGGGCGGGTAAAGGGTGGGCGAGCTGATACGGCGGGGATCGGGTAGCGCAATAGCAGACGCAAGAGACTAGGTCCGTGAAACGGCAGAAGCGGCCATAAGTAAGGCAGGCCAAATGACTGAGTTAGACCCATCACCAACAGGGTAACAGCTAGACCAATCCCCAGACCCCAAAAAGAGAAGAAGCCAGTTAGAACCAATACGAGAAGGCGAAATAGGCGGGTAGCCATACCAAATTCATAGTTGGGAATGGCAAAGAAAGCGATTGCAGCTATCGCTTGGTACAGGATAGTCTCCGGAATAAAGAGCCCCACATCCACCGCAAATTGACCTAAGAGGATGGCGGCAACTAGACCTAAAGACGTGGCCAGGGCCGAAGGTGTATGGATAAAGGCCATGCGAGTTAGATCTACCGCTAACTCGAGTAGAACGAACTGAACAAACAACGGTACAGACGCTTCCCCTTTTGGGCCTATGAATCGCAAGCTTGGGGGCAATATGCTGCGATTTTGGGCAAGGGCCAACCATGTTGGGGTAAGCAAAAACGCCATAATGAAGGCACCAAACCGCAGCCATCGAATATATGTACCAACTACCGGATTATTAAAGTAATCCTCTGCATGTTGAGTAAAGTGCCACGCAGTCACCGGTACGATCATGGCGGCCGGTGTGGTATCGGTGATAATCACCATATGGCCTTCAAGCAAATGGGCCGCCACTACATCGGGGCGTTCAGTGTAACGCACCACCGGGAAGGGGTTGAGTCTTGCCCCAAAAAGGTATTCCTCTAGACTCTGGCTGCCCATGGGTAACGCGGATACATTAATCGTTTTTAGGCGCCTTTTTAGCTCGGCCAGCATCTCTGGGTCGGCGATATCGTTTATGTAACCAACAAAGACATCTGTCGGCGAACGCTTACCTATTTGCACCGCCTCGAACCGAAGCCCCGGATCCCGCAATCGGCGCCGGATGAGATTTACATTAAACAAGCCTGTTTCCACAAAGCCATCCCGAGCACCCCTGGTAACGCGTTCTAGATCTGGTTCCTCAATGCTGCGGTTGGGGTATTGGCGGACATCGATAATCAGAGCTTCGCTTACCCCATCAACGAGTAGAGCCATAGGGCCCGCTAGGACCTCTTGGATTAATTCATCTATATGATCAACAATTGAGATCTCGAAATAGGGAATGTGTTCCTCCATCAGTTTCTTGACAGTATTGGGAACCATCTCGGCCGACTCAACTCTAAGCAGCGCTGAAATCACAGTCTGAGTCGTTTTGCCTTCCACAAATCCATCCAAGAACAGAAGTGCCGCATCCTTATGCCCTATCTGGATCTCCCGCAAAATGACGTCAAAGCTGACATCTATGCCCAGCTTGTCCCTGAGAATGTCTAGATTCTTGCCGAGGTCTCTTTCGACTTTCAATCCCTATACCCCCGATGGATCTCGTATTCAGCTCTGACCACTAGGATCATGCTTCAAAACCCAACAGTTTATGCAATTGAGTGCCAAGAATAGGAAAGCGCCCCTTGAGGGGGCGCTGCCAAGATGATCGGCAATAGAGCCTTACGCAAGCCTCGAGACTCATTGCTCTAAGACGAGTTACCTTACTGCCGTAGGTACAAACAGATCGATTATCCCAATGACGAAAGCCGCTAGGAGAGCTCCAAGGATCGAGACCTGCATCTCTGGAACGATAAACTGGGCTGCCCAAATCACCACGGCTGATACCAGGAATCCCACGATTCCCCGACCATAGGGAGAGACTCCCTTGCCCAGCGTAGCTTCAATCACCCACCCTATAGCAGCAATGACTACTGCTGCCAACAGAGCATTGAGAAACCCCATGGTCCGAAACCCTGGTATGATGTACCCCACCAGCATCAGTACCAATGCTGATACAATAAAACGTACAACTGCACCTACCCAATCCATCTCCGTCACCTCTTTTCACCGGCAACCGATTCCACTACAAAAACTGCATGGTTTCGGCTAAGTGTCATCTACCGCGAAGGCAAGTTCCACATTGGCTTTGAATTCAACGATATTCCCTTCGGAATCTACTGTCCCGGTTATGTTCTTGACGTGAACACCACTGATGTGCCTAATGGTTTTAGAGGCCTGCTTTACAGCTGTCTGTATAGCATCCTCCCACCCCGTAGTAGATTCGCCTACCAGTTCTACCACCTTAACAACCGTCACGTATGTGCCTCCTTTACCCTGTGAAACTGTGCCACACTCTCAAGGATATTATGTGGCACTACGCGACTTTTTTATACCTGACCACTCCTCGCCAAGCCCATGACTTTCTTACTGGAGATGAGGCCTATTTACGGTAACACAGCCTCAAACGCCCGCAGGAAATTGCCACCGATGAGCTTCTCGAGGCGCCCTACGCGGTGGCCTCGTCTTTGCAGCTCTGCGACTAGCTGCGGTAGACAGGTTACATCTTCTAGACCTGCCGGAGGAGCATCGATCCCATCATAATCCGTGCCTAAGCCAACGTGTTCTTCACCTGCCACATTCCAGAAATGCTCTATATGGCGCACAACATCATCTATGGTAGCAGAACCACTATCTGTGAGGTGAGGTTGACAGAAATTCACCCCGATCACACCCCCGTGGTCAGCAACAGACCGCGCTTGTTCATCAGTCAGATTGCGCTCGTGTGAGCAAATGGCCCTAGCATTAGAGTGTGAAGCGATAAAAGGGCCTGTAACGACTCTAGCCACATCCCAAAAACCAGCAGGAGAAAGATGGGATACATCGATCATCATCCCCAAATTCTCCATCTCGCGGACAACTTCATGACCGAAAGTGGTTAGGCCACCCTGACTACGAGCCTCCCAAACTCCATCAGCCAAGGCGTTTCTATTGCTCCAGGTAAGAGTTAAGAGCCGCACACCCAATCGAAAGAGCAGCCGTAAGATCCAGAGCTCTCCACCCAGGCAATCCCCACCTTCGACCCCCAAAATTACCCGCAACTTGGCTGACTCCGTGGTCAGATCTACCAGGTCATCTTTAGTCTTGACCAAAGCCAGACGAGAATCATTATCTATACAGCGGAGAGCGTACTCCACATAGGATAAGATCTTTTGTAGAGTTATACTCTTATTAGCGTTCGGTGCCGCAAACATGGCTAGAACCTGCAGGTTTATGCCTGCCTCAACTAGCCGTGGTAGATCACTATGGGTAACGGTCTGCCGTTGGCAAAAATCCATCCCCGCTTCTTTCATCCTGGACAAGGTGTCATTGTGAGCGTCTACTACTACTGCCTCTTGGTACCACTGTAAGTGCTTTTCTGTCATGTCTTTGCCTCCTGGGTCATCTAATTAACAGCTGGACAAAAAAACCTGCCCACATTGGGACAAACCAATGCCCGGGCAGGCAAATCGTCATGCAACAATACACTCGATAGCAGCCTAACGGGGTTCTACTATTATCTTGATGGCAGTTCTTTCTTCTCCGTCGATCTCAATGTCAGTAAATGCGGGGATACATATGAGGTCAAGACCACTGGGAGCCACAAAACCACGGGCAATGGCCACCGCTTTTACCGCCTGGTTTATGGCACCGGCACCAATGGCTTGCATCTCAGCTGTGCCCCGCTCTCGCAAAACACCTGCTAGAGCTCCAGCTACAGAATTTGGGTTAGATCTTGAGGATACTTTAAGCACTTCTGTCCTTAGCCTCCTTGGCGAGATTGCGATTCATGCCGTATTTTGCTGCTACTACATTATATATTAACTACTGAAATGGGAATTCCTTTCTCTTCGCGGTAAATTTGTTCAATATTGTAAACATTATTTTCTCAGTAGTAATGTACGCATCAGCTATTGTCCGAGGCATGGGACTTATTGAATACCAAGACTCTGCCGTTCTCCCGAAAACCGATCAATTCCTGCAGAGGAGTATCGCTATCAATACACTCGAGAACTTGTTGAATAAAGTCATCATACCAACTGACATCTTCAATCTGTTCATGTTCATCACTACAGACAAGATTTGCTCCCAGATAACCCTGCAATAAAGAAACAACCAGCGAAATCTCTTGTAGGCTAATACTATCCATGTCTCGATCCAACTCGATCAGCGAAAAGTCTGCATGCCTTGAGACACGGATATCTAGCACCATAAGTTGTTTATTCGTTAGGAAAAGAAGAGCCTCGATGCTGTCGGATAGATGCTTACAGAAGTCCATAAAAGGTTTGGAGTTGCAGAGTCCCTTAGCAAAAAAACCAAAACGCATGCAGCGAGAATGGGATAAGATTTGCAGAGTACCGATCTGGGAATAGCGAACTAAGATTGAGGCCAGTAGGTTACCGTGATTTGATAATGGATGTTCTTCATGTTGCAACATAACACTCACCTCATGAAAGACAGACCCCGACATCAGATCCAACCAACACCAAGAGGTGGAAAAGGCCCGGTTTCACCGGGCCTTCAAGATCCTATTTGGCATATTCTATCGCTCTGGTCTCCCGAATCACAGTCACTTTTATCTGACCGGGATACTCGAGCTCTCCTTCAATACGCTTAGCGATCTCCCGGGCTATCCAGACAGCCTCGCTATCATCAATTCGCTCTGGCTTCACCATAATCCGAATTTCCCGTCCAGCTTGGATGGCATAAGCCTTTTCTACTCCTTCAAAGGAATCGGCAATGCCCTCCAGCCTTTCTAGTCGCTTGATATATGATTCAAGTGTTTCACGCCTAGCACCTGGTCGGGCCGCAGACACTGAATCTGCAGCGGCCACCAATACAGCCTCTATGCTTTCGGGTTCACAGTCTCCATGGTGGCACTGCATGGCATGGACAACCGCTGGCGACTCCTTATAACGCTTCAGGAGATCTACACCTATCTGGATGTGAGTCCCTTCCACTTCATGATCGACCGCCTTGCCAATATCATGCAACAGGCCGGCCCGACGAGCTAGTTTCTCGTCAGCACCCAACTCTGCCGCCATCATGGCAGCTAAGTGAGCTACCTCAATCGAATGCTTAAGCACATTTTGACCGTAGCTGCTGCGGAAACGCAATCGCCCCAAAAGCCGTACCAATTCCGGATGGAGACCATGAACACTAGTTTCAAAGGTGGCTTGTTCACCTTCCTCTCTAATCACGGCTTCCACTTCCCGCTGCGCCTTTTCAACCATTTCTTCAATACGGGCCGGGTGGATGCGTCCATCCGCCACCAGCTTTTCGAGGGCAATCCGGGCAATCTCCCGCCTAACTGGATCGAACCCAGATAGGATGACCGCTTCCGGTGTATCGTCAATGATCAGATCAATACCGGTCAATGTTTCAAGAGTACGGATGTTGCGTCCTTCACGGCCAATTATCCGCCCCTTCATCTCGTCATTGGGCAAATTGACTACTGAAACTGTTGATTCGGCCACGTGATCGGCTGCACACCGCTGGATAGCCAAAGACAGTATCTCACGGGAGCGTTTATCTGCATCCTCTTTGGCCTGGGTCTCTATATCCTTGATCATCATAGCAGTTTCGTGTTTCACTGCCTCTTCCACCTGGCGAAGAATGAGCTCCTTAGCTTCCTCCACCGTAAGCTCAGATATCCTCTGCAATTCGGCTTGCTGTCTAGCTAGAGTATGCTCCACTCTTTCCTGAGCTTCAGCTAGATCCTTTCTTTCCTTTTCTAGAGATACTTCTTTTCTGTCAACATTCTCTGAACGGCGATCAAGCATTTCTTCTTTTTGCATCACACGCCGTTCCAGCTGCTGCAGCTCATTGCGTCTATCTCGGTGCTCGCGATCAAGCTCAGCCCTAAGCTTATGGGCTTCTTCCTTGGCCTCTAGCATCAGCTCCCGACTTTTGGCTTCAGCATCCCTTTCCGCATCTTGGATGATGCGTCGAGCTGCTTCTTCAGCTGAAATGATCTTGGCTTCCGCCAGAGATTTACGCATAAAATAACCGGCGCCAAAAGCGACGGCAGCTATAAGCGCAAAGTAAAGAAAAGTAATCGCTGTCACCTCCCACCTATCAAATATTCAATTCCAAGCTTTGTAAAGAAAGCCGAGTAGAGACTCGGCTAGCTAAATGACTACCAGGGAATGTCCGTAGACATGTACTCCACAGTGTAATTTTAGCTTGTTTTAGAATCAGTGTCAAGGAAGTCACAGAGTAGGATCTTCATCAGACCCGCTAGATCCTACCTACTCTTCCAGCACCTGGTCTATGACCTGACGAATGTCATTCATGCGAAATCCTCGCCGTTCCAGATAACTTATCAGTTTGCGTCTTTTTGTATTTTGATCATCTCGATGATAGGCTTTCACCCGGTTGGCTGCTAGTTCGTAGGCCAACTCCGTTTCGTTCACAGTTTCCCGAAACCTGATCATCGCCTCATCAATGATCGGTTGCCGAATACCTTTTTGCCTTAGCTCCAGAACCAGGCGGCGCTCACCCCTCGGATTTGTACGACAGCGATTTTCTATCCACTGTAGGGAGAACTGCAGGTCATCTATATATCCTAGTTCCTGCAGCCACCCCACCACTTTCTCTTGTATTGGTGGTTGATAACCCTTACGACTCAAGTACTGTCGCATCTCAGTACTTGAACGAGCTCTGAACTTGAGATAGTGCAGGGCTTGCTTTTTGGCTTCACCAATATCTGCGGTAGTGGACTGACTCTCGCCGCCGGGTGTTGGAGTACTCAATCTCGGTCACTCCTTATCCTTTTTCTGGGCATTATCCTCTTGTTCTTCCGGATCTATCGCCATTCCGACGGCTTCCTTCACTCGACCCTCAATCTCATTGGCCAAATCAGGGTTCTGCCGGAGAAATTCTTTAGCGTTTTCCCGACCTTGGCCTAAGCGTGTATCACCATAGGAATACCAAGCACCGCTCTTGGTGACAATATCCATGTTGGCTCCGATATCCAATATGTCGCCTTCTCGCGAAATCCCTTCACCATACATGATGTCAAACTCGGCGTCGCGAAAAGGCGGTGCTACCTTATTCTTAACTACCCTAACCCGAGTTCGACTACCAACCATTTGGTTGCCCTGCTTGAGAGTCTCAATGCGCCGAATATCCATCCTGATCGATGCATAGAACTTCAATGCACGGCCACCAGGAGTGGTTTCTGGGTTACCAAACATCACCCCAACCTTTTCCCGGATCTGGTTGGTGAAAACTACAGTAGTTTTTGACTTGCTGATCGCCCCGGTCAACTTGCGCAAGGCCTGTGACATCAATCTTGCCTGTAGCCCTACATGGGCATCTCCCATTTCGCCTTCAATCTCGGCTCTCGGGACCAGAGCAGCGACTGAGTCGACCACTACCACATCAACTGCACCACTTCTTACTAGGGCTTCAGCAATTTCCAAGGCCTGTTCTGCATTGTCCGGCTGTGAAATCAACAGATTGTCGATATCCACACCCAGCCTCTTGGCGTAAGTCGGATCCTGGGCATGCTCAACGTCTATGAATGCCGCAATACCGCCTTTTTTCTGTGCTTCGGCGACTATGTGTAAGGCTAGAGTAGTCTTGCCCGAGGATTCAGGTCCAAAAATCTCAATCACCCGGCCCCTTGGGACACCTCCTACCCCCAAGGCCAGATCTAAGGCCAAGGAGCCAGTAGATATGACCTGTATGTTTGTGGCTTTAGCTTCTCCTAGACGCATAATCGCACCTTTGCCAAACTGCTTTTCTATCTGATGTAAAGCCATGTCAAGAGCCTTGAGCTTTTCCGACATGTGGCCACTCCTCCCATCAAGTAACTTGCCGGCACCAAACAATTGTTCGCACTTTGAGTATATCATAGGGAATCATGTAGGGCAAGCCGTGCAATTGCAGACAATCTGCAAAGTTAAGCACGAGATTGCCATTCGGTAATGGCCTGTATGCCGATCCCCATAGGCTGGTAACTTAAAAGTAGGCAGCAACCTAGATATAGGACAAATCTAGAATTCGACACTGCCTGAGCCAATCCTCCTTGACTAGCTCCATCCAGCCAACCCCAGGCTTACTTGAACAAGCTAAATCACCAAAAAGTTCAGGTTAGTATGGATCTGATAGGTACCCAATATGGAGTCAGCCAGTTCTACCTATATCACTCATTTCCGTAAGTGCTGCCGCAAGATATCTAATGCTGCCAAAGCGGCGCGCTCTTTGACCTGCAGACGGTCACCTGCGAACTGACGCCTATGGGTTTCTGCACCATCAGCATGGCTGAGGCCAAAGTAGACAAGCCCCACTGGCTTCGTTTCTGTACCTCCCCCAGGGCCGGCGATACCCGTGACAGATAGGCCAATATCTGTGCCAGCCCACTCCCTAACTCCGATGGCCATGGCTTGGGCCACCTGTTCGCTCACCGCCCCAAATTGGCTCAGTAACTCTGGATCAACACCTAGGACTGATTCCTTGGCGGTATTGCTGTAAGTTACGGCTCCTTGTATGTAGTACCCGGAACTGCCTGGGACACTCGTCAGTTTGTGGGATATAAGCCCACCAGTACACGATTCTGCCAGTGCTATGGTTCGCCCCTGTGACAGTAGTAGCCGAGCAACCACCATTTCCATTCCCTCGTCACCATAGCCATAGAAATATGACCCCAATCGGGCAAGCAGTTGTTCCTCCACAGGTTTGATCAGTCTGGCAGCTTCAGTTTCATTGGCCGCCTTAGCGGTGAGTCTTAGCCTGACTTCGCCACTCCCGGCATAGGGAGCAATGGTCGGGTTGGTTTGCACTGCTATGATATCTTGAATCATGCTATCTAGGCTCGATTCTCCCAGCCCGTAGAATCTGAGGACACGGGAGTAGATTATGCCAATTCCGTTCTCCCCCAACCGCTGTTTAATGTATGGAACAACCGACTCATCCATAATAGCCTTCAGTTCCACCGGCACTCCCGGGAGCATGATTACTGCCTTCCCCTCGTCCAATTCCAGAAGCACCCCCGGAGCCGTCCCTTTGGGATTGGGCAGCGCTTGCGCGCCCGCTGGCAGGTAAGCTTGCCTCTTATTGTTCTCAGACATACTCGTCTGCAGACGACGAAATCGCTGTTCAATCGCTGCTAAGGCTTCAGTACACAGTTCCAGCTCTTTTCCAAAAGCGTCAGCGACAGCTTCTTTTGTCAGGTCATCCGCTGTAGGCCCTAGCCCTCCCGCAGTAATCACTAAGTCTGCTCTCTGATGTGCTTGTTGGACTAGTTGAGCAATCCTTTCTCGGTTATCGCCAACCCGGGTCACGTAATATAGATCGACACCCAGTTCAGCTAGGCGCTGGGCCATATACGCTGAATTGGTATCGACTACATCTCCCAAGAGAAGCTCAGTTCCAACCATGATTAGTTCTGCTAGCACTTGTGTTCAGCCACATCCTCCGAGCACACTTTCAACCCGGATATGCGCCTTCTCTCCTTTCATCATCCCCGCCTAGATCGTGGCACCGAATCACAACAACTTCATCGCAATTGGGGAGTTGTGGGCAATGGACTTTAGAAAAGCTCACTTGTAGGTCATCACCTCGGTCCAATCATATTTCTGCAGGCATATCGCATATCCTTTCATGGATTCGAGTCCCAGGGGCCAATGAACCACCCAATCTGTAAAACTTGTGTTACTTTGCCGAGATGCAGTTGACTCCGAGCCTGAGGATGAGTATAATTCAAAGAGACATGCGGGACAAAGATATTGGTAGGCGGGACAGCATTTGACCCAATTAGCTGTACTGACTATGCAACCCGCCTTAGCTATATGATTTAGCAACAAATGATATCGGAGGTGAAAGACGTGACATGTCCTAAGCGGAACCTGCAGATCAGCCCCAGTCGGTGTCTTACCTGCTCGTATTTTGGGGGTTATCACAATCAGGGAGTTTTGTGCTTCAAGGCTCAGCGGCGTCTCGCCTTTGACTATAAGAAAAAACCTTTGCCGGATTTTGCCTTGAGGCGCAATTGTGGCTGATGGAACTGACGATTTCACACACTACATTGGCATTAATGACCTAATGACAGCCATTCACATATATGAAAATACCCTTCCACGAAAGAGCGTGAGAGGGTATTTCTTTATGTAATGGATACAATATTGTCGAAATCGTGAGGTGACACGGATGGGGAATGAGATCACACTCCATCGCATAGCTTCTCATTGTACCGAATATGAACCCATCTCAACTGCCCAAGGTTACGGTATTTCGTGGTTGAATACCGCTATGTCTTCCGAACATTATCGCTGTGATTGGTGTGTTTATTGGCGAGGAGGCAGCTGCTGTATCTATATCGATCGGAATAGATACCATTAAGCGCCAGTGCCGGCAAGCAGCTCTTGCTTGATTCCCACCAAATCACGAATGGTGGTCTTCTCCAAGACTTCCAACATAGCATCTTGAGCTCGTACCCATACATTGTGCAGCGGACAATGGGGCCGGTTGCTGCAGAGTATGTCGTCATCTAGCAGGCAGCGAGTTATGGAGATAGGCCCATCGACAGTCTCTATTATTTCTCTGACCGTCAGATCTCCTAGATCGACTGAAGATCTAACGCCTCCTCCCGGACCCCGCATGCCTTCTACCCATCCTATACGACTCAGTATGGAGACTATCTGTGGTACAAAGGTGGAGGGAATGCCCTGCCGTTCAGCGATCTCACGGCATGGAATGAACTCATTGTCTGGCTGACAGGCCAGATCCAACAGGATAGTTATCGCGTATTCAGCCTTCTTGGTTATCGCCACATGTTCAGCAGCTTCATCCCGCCTAATCCCACGGGTGAGTCGGCCGCCTGCCCCCTTTCCTGTGAGAGTACGGCCGATTGATCGCCTGGCCCGACCGTCACTAGGAAAAACTCCCTTTGCTTCTATTATCACATTCTGGAGACAAGCAGTCAACTATGTGGACGGAGATTGAAGTGGTCTCCTAGTCAGCGGAGGTCGTAGATTGAGTGTCTAAGTCCATCCGGCCAACCTTGGTTAGCTAGCCAAGCAAAGCTTGCGCAAACGGTCCCCTGACAGCTTTTCTTCCTTGAGAAGTTCTTCAGCCAATATGCCTGCTATTGTCTGATGGCTGCTCAGCAGGTTCCGGACACGCTGTTCCTGCTCAGCAATGATGGTCTTTACCTCCTTATTCACATCTTCCGACAGAACATGCTGTTTGCTTACTACTCCCAAGCCGGACATTCCGCAATAAATCATCTGGTGTGCCGCGTCAACTGCCTGATCAAAATCACCCTTAGAGCCAGTGCTGCGGCTGCCGAAGACCATTTCTTCCATGATGGCTCCACCCAAAGCGATGGCGATCTGATCTAGCAGCTGTTGCTTCGAATATAAATAGCGATCACCTTCTGGAGCCTGGCGCATATAGCCCAAAGCTTGTCCTCTGGGAATCACCGTCAAAGAGGAAACTGAGCCTTTGCGAATGCTTTCACTCACCAGGGCATGACCGATCTCGTGGTAGGCGATCCTGCGTCTCTCCTCTTCTAGAGGTTGGCGATCTAGTTTCTCTCCCAACATGACTTTTTCCAGTGCCTCACGCAGGTCTTCCTCACGAATCACATTCGACTGATTCCGCAAAGCATTAATAGCTGCTTCATTCAACAAGCTTTCCAGATGTGCTCCAGAGAAACCAAAGGTTTCACGTGCTATCTTGTCCAAATCCACACTAGCTGCCAAAGGCTTGTTTTTGGCGTGGATCCTGAGTATATGCAGCCGCCCTTCCTTGTCAGGTAAATCGACCCTAACCACCCGATCAAACCGACCGGGCCGAATCAGCGCGGGATCTAGTAAATCAGGCCGGTTGGTCGCGCCCACCATCAGCACCCGCACTTCTGTCTCAGCATTTATTCCGTCCATTTCTACGAGCAGCTGATTCAGAGTCTGATCATACTCCAAATGGCTGCTGTGACGACCCCGCTTTCCCCCAATTACTTCGATCTCATCTATAAAGACAATCGCACTATCTTTTCCCTGATGTGCAGCTGCTTGTCTACCCATGTTAAACAGCTTACGTATTCTCTGTGCCCCAACTCCAGCATACATTTCTACAAAAGATGAGCCACTGGCGGAAACAAATGCAGAATCCGTAAAACTCGCAGCTGCCTTAGCCAAGAGAGTTTTGCCGGTACCCGGAGGCCCAACCAGCAAAATGCCTTTCAAAGGACGAATACCCAGACTTTGGCTTTTCTCTCGGTTACAGATGAATTCTAAAGCTTCTAGGAGCTCTCGTTTGGCGGTTTCTTGACCACCGATATCATCAAAGGTGACTACAGGTCCTGTGGAATCACGCGCATCAAGGGTTACAGCCTCTAGCTTACGGCTACTGGAAAAACGCCCGGCAAACATCATCTGCAGTAGAACGGCCAGTCCCGCCATCACCACTATAGGGGTAATATCGACACCCCAGATCCCTAACGCGATGACCAAGGCGAAACCTGAACCTAGTGCTGCCTCTTTCCAGTAAATCTCCACGGTCCTCACCCCTCTCGTTCTACACTTTTCCACGCCATCGCGTGATTGCGCGCAAACACCTGGTAAAGATGCTCAGGTCCATGGTGCATTGCCAAACAAACAAATTGCGGCCCTACCCAGATCTCGTAGTCCTCTATACCGCGATGGGCTAGTTCATTCTCAACACTGTTTACCATCAGCTGAAACCGACCTGTAGCAATGCCTTCCTCAACAGCATAGTGGATGGCGTAAAGTGCCTCGGAAAGGATAGGACCCCTGCTATCTTGGATGAAGATCCGCTCAGGCGGTATCCCTGCCTGCTTTGATAACCTCAGCATCTCGTCATAAGCTATCTTGAACCCAATCCCCTCTTGCAGCTCCACAACTAGGCTAAGACCGTCCGCGTCGGATTTGATATGGGCGGTTTTCACCCCCGTAGTATCCAGGAATTCTGCTTCAAGGTTACTGAGCATATGCTGCCTAAAGACAAAACGCTGACCGAGCAGCAGCAGGGTCAGTGTAATTGCAAAAACTATGATCACGACCGGAATCCGTATTCTCCCCATTTGGCGCCCCTCCCACCTGTAAGTCATTATAACATGGGGAAGTAGGCCACGAGACATGTAATACCTGCCAGGGGGAGTCACTACCGGCAGACAACATCAAGCGGCAATTGAGGCGAATATAGCTTGGTTGGGTTGAGCATGCCTCAGTTAAATAAGCCCCTGGCACGATAGAAATAGTCTAAGCCTGAGATCACAGTAATGGCTGTAGCCAACCCCATCAAGAATAACCCAAAGGGCCACTGCAAGAGTAAAGCAACGATAGCCGCCATCTGAAGAGTTGTTTTCAGTTTGGCCAAGGGGCTGGCGGGTATGACTATCCCTTCTACAGCTGCTATGATTCTCAAACCAGATACTGCGAACTCACGACCAACTATCAAAACCGCGATCCATGATGATACACGCCCCATCTCTACCAAAGTAAAGAGGGCAGCTGTTACCAGGAGCTTATCGGCTAAGGGATCGACCAACTGTCCGAATCGGGTGACTTCCTTGCGAATCCGAGCTGCGTATCCATCAAGGCTGTCAGTGAGGGCTGCAATAGCAAAAATGACAGCAGCAGCGGTGTTCGCATAAGGCAGCGAGCTGGAGACCAGAAGCATGAATACAGGGATCAGCAAGATTCGTGCAAATGTGATAGCCGTCGCCAGAGTCAGCCGCCGCATCATCCCTCACCGCTTTCGTCTAAAATTTCCGCTACTAAATCGTAGGTATGGCTTTCAATAATCCGTGCCTGGGCCAATTCTCCTGCTGGGAGCCAGCGGTTGCCTATGTAAATTTGACCATCTACCTCTGGTGCCTGGTATTGAGAGCGAGCAGTCAAGACTAAATCTGTCTCCTCTGAGGGGCCATCGATCAACACCTCGTAGACTCTGCCCACCCGGGCCTGGTTTTTCTTTTCAGCAATCTCCTGCTGCAGCGACATGGCTCGATGCCACCGCTCCTTCTTAACCGACTCGGGGATCTGGTCAGGAAGCCTAGCCGCCCGGGAGCCTTCTTCCGCGGAATAAGTGAAAATCCCTACATGGTCGAACTTTACATCCTCCAGGAAATCCAGCAGCTCCTTGAAGTCAGTCTCTGTTTCGCCAGGAAAGCCTACAATGAAGGAGCTCCTCAAGGCCACATCAGGTATAGCCTTACGCAATCTATCGATCAATTGCCTTTGTGCTTTGGCTACTGCCCCTCTTCCCATACGCCTCAGAACATGATTACTCGCGTGTTGTAAAGGCAAATCTACGTAGTGACAGACTTTCGGATTGCGTACATATTCATCGATCAAACGAGCGGAGAAAGTGGTCGGGTAGGTGTACAAGACTCGCAGCCAGTGTATATCGGGCAACTTGGATAGCTCTTGGAGCAGTTCCGGTAATCCGGGGCTGCCGGGCAAGTCTTTACCATAGGCACTAGTATCTTGGGCGATCAAGATCAATTCTTTAGCACCATCTAAGACTAGTCTTTTCGCTTCTTCTATGATACTCACCATGGACCTGCTCCGATAGGGTCCCCTGATGGCGGGAATCACACAATATGCACATGAATGGCTGCATCCTTCAGCTATTTTTAGATAGACACTGTGGGGAGCGGTGGTCACAAGTCGCGGGAGTGGCCCATCATAGTTATAGCCCGGTTGACCGATATAGAGGGGACGCTCACCCCCGAAAACAGCCTCAAGCAGCTCTGGCAAACGATCCAGTTCGCCGGTACCCAACATCCCATCGATTTCCGGCATCTCCCACATCAGCTCTTGCCCATATCGCTGGCTAAGACAACCTGTAACAATCAAGGCCCGGCACCGATGGGTCTGCTTGTAGTTGGCCATCTCCAATATGGTATTAATTGATTCTTCCTTGGCAGGCCCGATAAACCCACATGTATTCACTACTATCACGTCAGCCTCACCGGCTGAGTTGGTCATCTCATAACCGGCTCTTTGCAGGTCACCTAACATGATCTCACTATCCACCAGGTTCTTAGCACACCCTAAAGAGATCATGCCTACTTTAGTGGACTCTGGGGCCTGTCGAAAATCGTCTGGTAAATCATTCTTATCTACCAATCAACTCTCACCCGTTTCTCTGTCAAAGACTGCAACTAGCCCATTGCGTATAGTGACGAATTTGATGCCCTAATTACTTCTGTTAGTTTCGAGGAACTCCTGCCCCACTCTCTGGCCCTGCCTGGGACTCAGATGGAGAAACGAACGCCCTAGCAGGGATGAGGCGTCTTCTGGTGGAACCATCTATTAGTAGACAGGATTAGTGTGGTAATGTACGAGAAAGGAGATCATATGCTAGTCCCCATCTTTCTCATTGCGGTTGCTTTACAGGTATGGTCCTGGTCACCCGCAGCCTACCCTTTCTTAGTTTTCCTCATGATCACGGGAGTTATGGTGGCCAACAATTTGGTTTTCATGTTACTATTCTGGCAAGGAGTCACATGGGCTGGATATCTCATTCTGATCGCCTCTCGGCGGAAGGCCTGGACTGCAGCTCTCTCTCCTCTTCAACATGATATGAATGCTTTCCAAGAAGATGACTCTCGCGGGCAACCGACCGGAATGAAAGCAGCTTTTCACCATGCACTGCTCTGGCAATTGATCGGTGATGTACTCTTGCTCTCCCTGCTATTTGTGGTCAATCCCCACCTAACAGCGCCAATTGCGGCAGATACCTACACTGCATCTATTGCCTCTTGTTTGACGCCTTCCACAGGTTGGCTGGGCACCATGTTCTTCATCTTGGGTGCCACTACACTCCTTCTAAAAATAACAGCCTGGACCCTTATTCAAAAGGAAAGCTTGTCTCTTACCTTTTTGCATACAGATCAAATGTATGTCAATTCATTCTGGGTATCTATTACCCTAGTAGCACTATATCAAACAATACGCCTGGCACATGTTTGCTTGCCCTCAACCCATAATCTAGCCGGAACAATTGGAATAACGGTTTCCTTCATGGTGCTAGCCTACCTATTGCACAGCTGGATTGACTACTACGGACATAAGCATCTGTGGCTCCCTCAGATATTGCCACTCCTAGGTCATGGCACTTCCGGCTGGGACATCAGGCTTAGTTTGGGAGCACTTGATTTCGCTGTATCATCCTTGAGTACTTTGGGAGCTGCCTGTATTGAGTTTGAGACCCACCTGGTGCAGCTGAGCCAAGGTCTTATGCGCGTGCTTCTGATCGCTCAATCAGTGCCAAGAAGAATTTACCGGCTTTTGTTCAGCAAAACGATTGACTAGCCTAGCAGAGTTTTTAGCTTATGTAGATTTTGCACAGTGACAGGAGGTCATCTCTGTGTTAACAACCCTAACGTTTTTCCCAGTAGCCGCAGCTTTACTATTGATGCTCACACCCAAGGATAATCAAGAACTTCTATATAAGTTGAATATAGCAGTCTCGCTGGTGCCCTTCGTCTTGGTGCTCCTAGCCTGGCCCATGTTTTCTTTTGAGGAGCCGATCCTCTCTCTGCTGGAAAGCCGCGACTGCATACCCTCCATAGGTGTCTCCTATTCCTTGTTACTAGATGGAGTCAATCTCCCCTTTCTGGCCATGCTAACTTTTCTTACTGTTGTTGCAAGCCTCATACCACCACTACCAGGAGAGAATCTAAAAAAGAGAAGCATGCTGCTCCTCGTTTGGGAAGCCACTCTCATCGGCGCATTCCTAGCACAAGATTACGTTCTTTTCCTGATGTTTTGGGCACTGGGAACCATCCCCATATACTTCCTAATGGAGCCCTCCCTTGACTTAGAACCAATACCCACAACTCGATGTTATGTGTTGTCCAGCCTACTCAGCATAGTAGCTCTAGGCAGTGGTCTTCTGATCCTTTCTGCTACGGTTGATACCTCCACCCCGACCATTAGCGAACTAGCGAGTTCTGTCGTAACCCACCTAGACCCAGACACTCAGTGGTGGATTTTTCTCGCTATCTTCGTGGGATGCTCCTTGCGTATCCCACTCTTCCCTTTTCACATATGGCTGCGGCTGATGATCAGCAAATTGCGGCCACCTGCTGGGATACTGCTGGTCGGAGGCTTCATCCCACTGGGAGTCTATACCCTGCTGCGCTTCGCCCTAGCAGTCTTGCCTGACGCAGTAGCAGCCTTTACGTTGGTCTTGGCCGCGGCAGGAATAGTGAATATGCTTTTCGGTTCACTAGCAGCTCTGGGGACACCAAATCGCCAGCACAAAGCCGCATATTATGTTATGGGCTATACAGGTACTGCTCTCCTAGGAATGGCAACCCTGACTGTGGAGGGAATTAGTGGCGCCTTCTATACCATTCTTTCACTCGGGGCAGCCATCACCTTCTCCCTGACACTGACCTACCTGACATCTAAGCAGATCACCTCCCAAGGGTGGCCTCTCGTCCTTCATGGCCTAGAAGCTGCTCAACAACTGCGCCTACCTGGTTTTGCCGGTTTTGTTGGCCTTATGTTGGTCTTTCCCCCGGTATTTCACAGCTTTGCCGGCATGTCACTAGCTATCATAGCCGTTCTTTTTCTTACCGCCATTGATTATGCCCGGTCCTTGTCAGAAACCCTCGACAGGCCTGATATACAGAAAGCCCCTCACCCTCTAGATACCTCTAGTCTCCAATGGCCACCGATCGGGTTGGTGGCCGCAATCGTCCTGCTTCTCGGTGGAAGTGTAGTCTTGGGGCTAAACCCGGAGCTGATTCTGAAGGTTGTAGAGCCTGCCATTAAGCACGTAGCTCTCTTGCTGGACTGATGAGCTAGCTTATACTTCATCTAGTGTCTCGAACTCTACTGGTGTGGACTGGAGCAGCTCCTGAATCACGTGTTCAGGGGCCCTCCCTCTTAGCTGGCTTTCTGGTTTCAGGATCAATCGATGACTTAAGATGGGCACCGCTACATGCTTGATATCATCGGGGAGCACATAGTCCCGCCCTCGCAAAGCTGCAAGGGCTTGCCCAGCCCGAAATAGAGCTAATGAACCGCGGGGGCTAGCGCCCAGAACTACATCAGAATGCCTGCGAGTCGCCTGAGTGAGCCTGACAATATACTCTCTTACGGAATCTTCGACATGTATTTTCCTGATCGCGTTCTGCATCTTGGTGAAAATCTCAGGAGTTGTACAGGCCTGGACGGCTTCGATGGGATGCTCATATTGTAGGCGAATGAGGATTTCATTTTCCTCTATTTCAGCAGGATAGCCGATCTGCAGTCGCAGTAAGAACCGATCTAACTGGGCCTCAGGTAAAGGGAAGGTGCCTTCATATTCCACTGGGTTTTGTGTAGCCATGACCAGGAAAGGTTTCGGCAGCCGCCGTGTCTTGCCATCAACCGTGATCTGGCCTTCTGCCATGCATTCCAGCAAACTAGATTGAGTTCTGGGTGTGGCGCGGTTGATCTCATCAGCCAATAGAATCTGCGACATGACTGGACCGGGCCTGAAGACAAATTCGCCGCTGCGTGGTTCATAGACTGAGACACCGGTTACATCTGAAGGCAAGAGATCAGGTGTACACTGAATGCGGCTGAAACTGCATCCCAAAGATACCGCCATAGTCCGTGCCAGAATTGTCTTCCCCACCCCCGGCACGTCTTCAACCAATACATGGCCCTCACTCAGCAAAGCCACCAACAGCAATTCTACAGCCTCAGTCTTACCGATGATTACCTGACCAACGTTGTCCATTATCTTTTGACACAGTAGAGCTATTCTTTCCACATCCACTCTGTCTTTGCCACGGTTTCCGTCCACCATGAGCCTGGCACACTTCCTTCCATAGAGTTGCCACTCTGTCTATTCTCGCCATTCAAGTAGTCTGGTTCCCATTTTCCTTATCTGCTGGGGCTTCATCTCCATCTGACCAACTATTGATGGCCGCCATCACCGCTTTCCACCAAGTATCGACCAATCGCCCTGTGTCTGCAGGAAGATCATGCTCACTATAACGAGCCTCGAGATAGGAATCAGTGAGCAGCTCCAGTTCCTCTTGGGCCGTATGCAGCTTACTGCCCAAGCTTGCTGAGTACTCCAAGGGCGTTTCACCAAGACCGGGCGCCATGCCATGTCTCCCGGCAGCCTCAATCAATAACCCAAACAGGTAGCGAACATATAAGGCAGCGGCCGTAGGAGGAGCTCTTCGGTGCAGCTGCCTTCTCGTGCCTCTCTCTACCTGCCTGACCGGTTCAGCCCTGTGCAGCCGATTCCACAGTACCTTACCTCGTCTGGCACCGATAGAGATTAACCTCAGAAGCTGCCGAAGGGTCTCTCTTGACCAAAGGTAGACATAGACAGGGATCCTAAATAGTCCATGGAGCTTCTCCCACTCATCTCGGAAGAATGTGAGGAGTACTAGTCCCACCAAGGCGGCAACCACCCCCAGCACTACAACAACCATCACGAAAGACATAATAAAATAAAAGATAGCCACCAACCAACTGAACACTCCAGCCTCCGGTACCCCCGTTAAGCCTGGTGATGGTGTATACGCCGTGCCACCCCCAGGTTGTTGCTGAGGTACAGAAAACTCCATGGTTTTGCCCAGCCACCGGCCTAGCGCGGCCATAGTCCGGCTGAAGCTGAGTGGTGATAAACCAGCTGGCACGATTGACCCCAGGAGAAGCACCAAGCCAATAAACCCTATACTACTCCAGACCCACTGGCTAGGCAGTTCCGGGCCCACCGGGATTCTCACTTCCTGCCATATTACCTGCAAACGATAAAGATACACACAGGCCTGCAGCAGTAAACCCGAAAACAATAGGCCTAGGGTAGCCAGGTTGGTCAGATTGCTCCAACCGGTTAGCTGTGCCAATCTCTCGGGAAAACCTTCTATGACAATTGCATTAAGCACACAAGACAGAGAGGCGTAAAAGAGAAATCTACGGGTAAAGTAGGTTGCTGTCCGGGAACGTCCTTCACTAACCTGATAATCCGAGAGATATGATTCAGTCTCCCAAGAGAAGGTCTGAGCGCCCTGGTCACCTACTTCCCTGGCTATATCCCCTAGCCCCACAAAAGCCTGACCATAACCTCTAGCTAGAGACCAAGCACCGGCTACCAAGAGTAACGGCAGCAAAACGTCTGGGTTGCGCCAGATCAACGAAGAGAAGAAAGGATACTCCCCTCCTGTTCTGCCAATACGCAAGCCCACATATACCAGGCTCAAGATCGCAAGCAATTCCAGAATCCGCAAACTTACAGGAGTTCGAAGCCTCAGATGCATGCCGGCAGCATAGATACTCTCCACAGCGGCTATAGCCCCTGCTGCTATCACCCAGCGGGGCACACATACCTGTGGTGCCATGATCACCAAGTATTGCCGCCCCAATATCAATAAACTAATAGTAAAAATGCTGGCTAACCCCGGCATGATCAATCTCTCCAACCAATGCCCCTGTTGTTTAGCCAAATGCATAATTCTATCAATATAAGGGTCGTTACGTGCCGATGTAGATTGCGTCTCAAAAGTGTTTTCCTGCATTTTCCTCCATCTTTCTCCGTCAAACGCCCATTTAGACCGAAACTGCTGTGCAGGCACCCTTACCGAAAAGACCCTATCCCCCAGGTGATGGTTTCCCTTTTGGTTATCCGAAACAGCTGTAGGTTCGCTTGAGCGGACCGATACAAGAGCTGAGGGTGTGTGACTGTACGGCCGACGACAAAGATCAGTACTTGATACCCCGAGCGCAGCAAGGCCATAGCAGTTTCCACCAACTCCGGAGAATCGTTGGGGGTAATTACCAGCAAGGTTGCACCCCATGCCAAATTCCCCGCTTCATTGGAGAAAAGTTGAGTAAATGATGCCCCCGGACGACATTCGGCGGCGGCTAAGGCTTCAAGGATCCGCATCAGTTGAGCCATACCCTTCCGGGGTAGGAATCTTACCGTCGGCTGTGAGTTAAGTGTTGCGGCCGGGGCTGGTTCCTCGGGGAGCTTCAGGCCTACCTCAGCTCGCTGTTGCCGAAGGTAAGCATTAGAAACCAATCCAAAGGACTCACCCGCTTGTGCCAAATGATTGGCCAGACTAGCCGCTGCCTCGATGGCTAGTTCACTCTCAACGTAAAAGTTGTCTACTGGATAGTCCTCTTCATTGAGGTTGAGGAAAATAACGATATCAACGGCAACAGTATGCTGGAATTGCTTTACCTGCAATTCTCCCGTGCGAGCAGTGAGTTTCCAGTGAATTGACTGGCGGCTGTCACCACTTTGATACTGTCTTACTCCAGCTAGCCGGGCCGGATCAGGAAAAATTGGCTGCCTAGTGCGTACGTTGCCATAGGGTAATTTGGACGGTAGCCCCAACTCCGGTAAGGCAAAAACACGAGGATATACGATTATGTCGTGATAGGATTCAACTATGTCAGAAAACTGATGCAAGCCGAGAGGTTCCCCGGCAGATATCTCCAGAGGGCCAACAGTATACAGGCCGCGCTGGGACGCGGTGATAGTATATCGGGCAGTAGATTCAGCCAGGGGACCTAATGACAGTACCCATCGCTGCGCACGCCCTGCTTCTAAGGCCACCGGCAGATGCTCATATCCGGAAAGCCATGCCAGGGGAACTATGGTCCGATTGCGAAAGGCGAGTGAGATTTCGCCCGTCTCACCCAGGAAAAGTCGAGTACGCTCCGATGAACGTGTGGTCTCTACCCGTTCGAATGCATACTTGAGTAAACGTCCACCACCCCAATAAGCTATCCCCAAGGCACAAAATGTCATATATATGCCTTTTGCTGGAAAAAAGAGAGTGATTACCAGCAAGAAAGCTAAGTACAATTTCCACCAATTCAAGGCATTCACCTCTGGTGGAGGTTTTCTTGGTCCTAAACTATACTCCTTCCATCAATTCAAGAATCTAAGAGGATGACCGTCTCTGTAAAGCTTGCACGAACCGTTTGGTAATATCTTGGGGACGCGTAATCGCAGTTCCGACCACCACGGCCCATGCACCCAAATCCAACGCATGGCAAGCCGCTGCCGGAGTCCAATATCCGCCCTCCGCGATCACCGGTATGTCAACTGCATCAATAACGTCCTTAAGTAACCGGAAGTCAGGAGCCGCTCCTAGGGATGTCATGCGAAAAGCCCACGTAGTGGCTATGGCATCAGCTCCTGCCCTAGCCGCCTGTACAGCATCTTCTACTGTCTTGATATCAACCATAACGATACGGCCTAGTTCTGTCTGAATTTGGGGGATCAGCTCTTCTAGAGCAACCAATCTACGGCGGACTTGCTGGCGGCCATCCACAGCGATAGCATCTGCCCCAGCTAGGGCAACTTCTGCAGCGGCGGCAAAATCCGGGGTTATGCAGATCCCTTCTTCGGCATCCACCTTCTTGATGCCAAACACCGCCAAATTGGTTATCCGCTTGATGAGACTAATATCAGGCCCGCCATTGGCTCTGATCGCTTGGGCACCCCCTTGGGTCGCGGCATATGCCATGCCCGCCATCAGCAACGGCCCATGCAGAGGCTCATCTTCTAGGGCTTGACAGGAAACGATTAGGCCATGCTTAACTTCCTCTAGTACACCCAACCCATTCTCTCCTCTCCCCTCGTTGGTATCGAAGTACGAGGCTCTATACTGCTGCACTACTGCTCCCTTCCGACTTACGGTATAAAGTAAGCCCCACCGGAAACGCTCTCCAGGCGGGGCTTCATGGTGGTGGACCCGAAGGGGCTCGAACCCTCGACCTCCGCGTTGCGAACGCGGCGCTCTCCCAGCTGAGCTACAGGCCCAAGAACAGCTTCTATTATATAACAGGCTGATTCTGTTGTCTAGGCTATTTCGGCGAGAAACCGGGGAGACGATCAGTTGTGATAAAGTCGCAACTCACGAACTTCCGATTAATTGAGGCTGACCCGGTGGCGTTAGGGATGGAGCATGACTGCCCCACCCCCATCGCCTCTCTTAGGTGCTCATAGGCTGACTTTCGGTACATCCACCCAACGACGAGCTCTGGCTGATTCTAGAACAGCATCAATCACGGCCTGACATTTGACTCCATCCTCAAAACTCGGCTGTGGACTCTCATTAGCAGCAATGGCTTCAATCAGATCTTTCACTTCGTGAATAAAGGTATGTTCATAACCAATGACATGCCCTGGTGGCCACCAGGCTTCCAGATAGGCGTGCTCCGGCTCTGTCACCTGGATTGTGCGGAATCCCTGGGCATGTGCAGCGTCACTGCGAGAGAAAAATTCGAGTTCATTCATTCTCTCGAAACTAAATGATAGCGAACCTTCACTGCCATTGATTTCAAAGGTTTGATAGTTCTTGCGGCCGGGACACATGCGACTGGCTTCTAGGCTACCTAGTGCACCATTCTCGAACTGGAATAGGAAAGTGCAGGCATCCTCGACGGTGACCTGCTCCACAGCACCCCCGGCGCTGGTGGCACTTAGCCCAGTCATAGAGCTTGGTACAGGCCTTTCCTTGATAAAGGTCTTTTTCATGCCATTGACCTCAGCAATATCTCCTACCAGAAAATGCGCAATATCGATCAGGTGTGAAGCCAAGTCACCTAGTGGACCCGAACCTGCCACTTCTTTCTGTAACCGCCATACCAGTGGAAAATCCGGATCCACGATGAAATCTTGTAGATAAACACCACGGAAATGTCGGATTTCGCCTATAGCACCCTCATCAATTAGGCGTTTTGCCAGCAGTACTGCCGGCACACGCCGGTAGTTAAAGCCTACCATATGCTTTACACCGGCTTTCTCGACTGCACGCCACATCGCGACAGAATCCTCTAGGTTCAGTGCCAGAGGTTTTTCGCAAAAAACGTGTTTACCTGCTTGAGCGGCAGCTTCTACTATTTCGCGATGCACATTGCTTGGAGCTGTGACGTCTACTAGATCGATATCCTTTCTTTGCAGCAAAGCTTCCCACGAGGTTTCGTATGATTCCCAACCGAATTTAGCGGCCGCCTCTCTTACCCCGGCCTCATCTCTTCCACACAGGGCTTTCATTACTGGCTCTGCTGGCAGATCAAAAAACATGCCAACATCCTTGTACGCATGACTATGAGCCTTTCCCATGAATTTGTACCCAATCAAACCAATGTTGAGCTGCTTCAACGAGGATACCTCCCAATAGTTGATAAATCTGGGTTGGTAAACCAACCCTAATATACTATTTCTATCAAAACCTTCGGATTCCTACCACGTCCGTGACTAGCGCCAGTACTGAGATATTATGAAACGGTTGCGGGCAAACTAAAATCTAGTCCTGTGACACGGTCAGGAGGCATCTAGATGGAGATCCGCATCACTGTTCCAATCCTCAAAAACCAACCAGGCGCTTTCTTATTCTCCTCTCGAATAGAATCATTCTCGGAACCGATCGCCGTTAATGACAGCCTTTCAGTACAGTTTAGTCAAAGTGGCTTATATGGGATCATTACCGGCATTCGCCGTAAACAGTTTGCCAGCTGGGAATCGCAGAAGCTCGCCCGTCTAGGCGAGGACTTAGCTGTCATTTCTGATTTTTCCAACCTTCTTAGCCCAGTTCATCTTGCTTCTCATTGGGAATCAGTAGGCGTAATCCCCTACCCTCATCAGCTAGATACCACCCGCAGGGTGATTCAGGAAATGGGAGGTAGGGCGATTCTCGCCGACGAGGTGGGGCTAGGCAAAACCATTGAAGCCGGGATGATTCTCAAGGAATATATGCTCCGGGGATTAGTGCGCAAAGCACTGATCCTGACACCTGCTGCTTTGTGCTGGCAGTGGTTTGAGGAATTACGAGAGAAGTTCCGTATCCCAGTGGTTTTGCACCGCAGCCAATGGGATTGGGCCAGATGTGATTGTATGATCGCCTCTATCGATACAGCTAAGCGAGAGCCCCATCTCTCCCAGGTGCTGGCCATCGATTGGGATCTGCTCATCGTCGATGAAGCGCATAAACTCAAGAACTCCAGCACGCAAAACTGGCGATTTGTCAACCAGATCCACAAAAAGTATTTCTTGATGCTGACTGCCACACCGGTCCAGAATGACCTAAAGGAGCTTTACAACTTAACCACCCTCCTCAAGCCAGGGCAGTTGGGAACCTATACGGCTTTTCGGCAACGATTCATGGCTGACAAACGCATTCCTCGAGATACAGAGGCATTGCGCTCCCTGTTGCAGCAGGTGATGATCCGCAACCGCCGCGGGGGAGGCACGATTGAGTTCACTAAGAGGATCGTACACTCGGTATCTGTGGAGCTAACTCAACTTGAGCAGGAGCTTTACTTGTCGGTACATACGTTTATTCGAGGCCAGATGCGAAGATCACTGGCCCAGAAACGGACCATTCTACCATATATAGTCTTGTTGAGAGAAGTCTGCAGTAGTGCCTGGGCAGCGGCCCTCACTCTCAAGAAACTCAGTGAGAAGGCCGCACCAGACTTACAAGGCGAACTCACAGCCCTCTTGCAGCAAGCAGTCAACATAGAGACAAGTGCCAAGGTACAACGTCTCCTCACATTACTTCAAGAGCTAGAGGGAAAAGCTATTGTATTTACGGAGTATCGAGGTACTCAAGCCTTTATCAAAAAGCACCTGGAAGAGGCGGGTCTAGGTGTA
>JAAZMR010000086.1 GCA_012798695.1 Bacillota bacterium
AGATAGGTATGGTTGTTCCATATGGTGACGAGCAGTCCCTAACTGAATCGATAAAGTATTTAATAAATCATCCGGAAAAACGGATAGCTATGGAACAAAAAGCTGCCGAGTTGTATTTTGAGGGATATTCAGCCGAAGCAATGCAAAGTCGGTTATTAAAGATATATGAACAATTACTAAATGAACAGCATAAGCCCATTAAATACCCGTGTTAACCTATACGTGTCTTTGCGGCTCCAAGTATGCGAAACTAAAGCATACTTTGGTTTTATTATATTTAGAATTGGGGGGTGATATTATCCATTCGGATTCAAGTAACTACGATGTTTCCGTCATAATTCCTACCTTAAATGCTGCCAAACACATAGAAGCCATTGCCGAAAGCATTTCTGCACAGAAATTACATCCTCGGGAGGTATTGGTAATAGACTCAAATTCGGATGACGATACAGTCAATATGGCTAACAGGGTAGGCTTCAAGGTATGCCAAATTGACCGAAGCGAGTTTGATCATGGGAGAACACGGGATCAGAGTCTTAATATGGTTTCCGGAGAGATAGTCGTATTTTTAACGCAAGATGCCTATCTTTTTGATGAGAACTCACTGCAGAAATTGGTATCGGCTCTTCGAGAAAATTCAGTGTGGGCGGCATTCGGTCGACAAATACCACGCATCGATGCACCTCTTAGAGAAGTATTTGCCCGTAATTTTAACTATCCGGCAGAGTCTAGGGTAGTTGACTTTGAAGATTTGAGTCGCTTGGGGATCAAGACCTTTTTTTTTAGTGATGTATTCTCCGCTATTAAAAAGGAAGCATACATGAAAGTGGGTGGTTTTCCCTCCAGCATAGTGACCGGTGAAGACATGGTACTGGCAGCCAAAATAATACGGGCAGGGGGAAAGGTTGCTTATGTTTCAGATGCAATGGTATGGCATTCACATGACTTTACTTTTTCCCAGCAAATGAAACGGTACTTTGATATAGGGGCTATGCATTCCATGTTCCGTTGGCTGAGAGATGATGCACCTCCTGAAAAAGAAGGTTTTCGCTATGTGCGGGAACTTATGAAGTTCTTGTGGCAGCAGCGAGGGTATAGGGAATATCCCAGGGTAGTTCTTGACTTGGCCGCGCGGTTTATTGGTTATAGATTAGGGCTTGGACATAGCAAATTACCACCAGAAACTGTCAGGGTACTCGGGAGTAACAAAGCATTTTGGGTTCGCTGGCTCAATCAGTAAATCATTTGGGGTGGAGGAGAAAACTCCTGATTTCGATGGAGTTAATTTTTTATGAACAGTAAAAAATTAATAGCCAGGGCCACGGTGGTTATTGCAACTTTCACGTTGCTATCAAAGATTTTAGGATTTATCCGTGAAATGGCCCTGGCTTATGTTTTTGGAGCTACTGCATCTACGGATGCTTTTCTAGTAGCCCATACTATTCCTAATATCATATTTGCCATTCTAGCAGGAGCCCTAACGTTGGTAGCCGTTCCGGTATTTTCTTCTTATGCGGCTCGTGACCGACGAGATGAGGCCTGGCAGGTCTTCGG
>JAAZMR010000109.1 GCA_012798695.1 Bacillota bacterium
GCCATGGAACGGGTAAAGCCCGCTGGCATATGCTGTACTACCAAGACTCCAGCCGGCAAATCCGCAGGAAAATGGCGAATCACTGCTTCCAAAGCCCGCGGCCCACCGGTAGATGCGCCGATAGCTAGGACTGTCCTCGGGCGAGTGCCACTACCGCTCACCGCCGGTCGAGAAAACTCTGTTATCTTTCTGGCCGGCCGCCGGGTCTTGGCCTTGACTAGAGGACGCCTCAACCCCATCCCGCGTTGGACCCTAGCTAACGCCGCCGCCTTGATTTTGCCAACCAATTCATCTTGGACTTGCTCAATATCTAATGAGATCGGCCCCGAGGGTTTAGCCACGAAATCCACTGCCCCTAAGGCCAATGCCTCAATGGTGGCCTTGGCACCTGACTGAGTCATGCTGCTCAGCATCACCACCGGTACCGGCTGGCTTTTCATCAAATCCCGGAGAGTCTCAAGACCGTTTTTGCGGGGCATCTCTACATCCAAAGTAACTACATCAGGCCGCAACTGTGCAATCTTTTCTAGGGCATCAAGGCCATCCCGGGCAGTTCCGACCACTTCTAAGGAATCATCCTGCGCAATCATGTCACAAATGACCTTGCGCATAAAGGCTGAATCATCTACTACCAATACCCTGGTCTTGGCCATCCACTTCACCTCACTCTGCCGAAACCCGCGGAATACATAACCATCTTACATGGTTATGAAACCCACAGCTGTCGCCTTCCCATCCGGCACCTGTCTTGGCCTCCACCTATCTAGATTTCTCGGGGCGACTCTCCGATGCTCTGCACTACGACTACTCCCTTGTTCACGTACAGGATCATCTTGCGCCCCCTATGGCCTTCTACATCCTCACCCCGCAAAGGTATGTTATTGATGAGCAGATGCTCCTTCACTGCAGCCACATTCTGTTTGCCCACATTGAGAGAAGCCTCTCCCAATTTCGGAAAAAGGTTGGCTCCACCAGCGATCTTGGCCTGAAATGCACTACGCCGCCCACCCGCCTGCACAACCGCCTCGACCAAAGCAGGTATTGCGGTATCTGCAAACTTTCCCGGCTGAGTTGTGCCTTTACCATCCTTACTGGTAGCCAAAAACACATGGGCCATGCCACCTACCATGCGTTCTCGATCATAAATGGCTACCCCAATACATGAGCCTAATCCCACAGTAATTAGTACACCGTCTCCCTTGGCGACCTCGATCTGTCCCATATTCACAAATATTTCTGCCATTACCCTCTATCCGTTCCCAACAATATTTTGAAAAACTGCTCAAACCCGGCTTCACCGGGGATTAGCATAATGTGTCCTGCAATCCGCTTGCCTTCAGAAGCAAAATCCGTTTTAATCACAGTAATATAGTCATCTATAATCGCTGCACCAGCCAAGATTGAACTCCAGATGGCTGCGGCCATATCTATAGCCAGCCCTGGCACAGAAGGCATAATCACCAGGCCTGTCATCGCCGATAGTGCATTAAGATACGAGGTGATCACTATGTTTCCTACTTCCTCTAGTACAGAGCACTCCATTTCGCCGAACTCTATGGGCTCCTGCTGCCCCAAGATAGCTTGAACCAGCTCCTTAGCACTCTCCACCGGCATCAAGAAAGCCATATGCCCATCCATATCCCCTGAGACAGCGATATAAATGCCGGCCACCAGAGCCTCCGGCCCCCCTATAAGTGTTGTGGTCTCCGGCAGGCTCAATACTGCAACCTCGGGGACCACCATCTCCAGTTTCCGATCCTGGAGCATCATAGATAATGACGATGTAGCGTTGCCTGCCCCGATATTTCCCAATTCCCGGAGCAGGTCCAGCTGCAGCGGTGTCAATTGTTGGCTATCATCCATAGACTAGTCCTCCATCTTACTGACCCGAAACTTTACGCAATGCTTCGATGATTCTTTCGGGCTGAAAGGGTTTAACGAGAAAATCCTTAGCACCGGCATTGAGGGCCTCAATGACCATAGGCTTTTGCCCCATGGCACTGCAGACAATTACCTTAGCATTGGGGTCTACTTCCAAGATCTTCTTGATGGCAGTAATCCCGTCCATCTTGGGCATAGTGATATCCATGGTCACTACATCGGGCCGCAATTCCTTGTAGAGATCAATAGATTCCTCTCCATTGGCGGCCTCTCCCACCACCTCAAACCCATTTTTCTCCAAAACATTCCTGAGGCTCATGCGCATGAAAGCTGTGTCATCAGTCACCAAGACTCGCTTAGCCATTGTTCTCCCTCCGTGTCTTGCTTCTCCCTGTGAGCTCAGTTGCGCTCAGCAGTAAGATCATTTAGAACCGCTGAAACATCAAGTATCAGGGCTACGGTCCCATCGCCAAGTACTGCAGCACCAGCCACTCCCCTTACATCACCTAGAATCGGACTAAGAGACTTGATCACAACTTCCTGTTGACCCATCAGCTGGCCCACAATCAGCCCAGCCTTGATGGCCCCGGCTTCGACCACAATTACCGGCAGCCCGCCTTTGTGATCGACTGCCCCAAAACCCAGCAGGTCAGCCAGATCCAGAAGGGGAAGTACTTCGTTGCGTAGGGTAATAACCCGTTCCCCGTGAATGGTCTTGATGGCTTCTGGTGCCACCTTCAAGTTTTCCCTTACTGATTGGATCGGGATTGCACACATCTCTGACCCAGCCTTAACTAACAGTGCCTGAATAATGGCTAATGTCAAGGGCAATCTCAGAGAAACTGTGGTGCCTCGCCCCATTTCACTTCTCAGATCCACCGAGCCGTTCATACTTTCTAGGGCAGCCCTCACTGCATCCATACCCACACCCCGGCCCGACACATCTGTTACCTCATCATTGGTGCTAAACCCTGGCTCGAAAATCAGCCCTTGAGCTTCCTGTGGAGCCATTTTGGCTGCCTGTTCCCAGGTAATCAGTCCAACCCGTACAGCTTTCTCCTTGACTGCTTCAACATCAATTCCTCGTCCATCATCGGCCACCTCAATCACAACATGGCTGCCCTCATGTCTGGCTTCTAGGCGGATCTGGCCAGCCGCCGGTTTGCCAACTTGCCGCCTTTCCGCCTCAGTCTCTAAACCGTGATCAACAGCATTACGGATCAAGTGTACCAATGGATCTCCAATCTGGTTCATCAAAGACCGATCGAGTTCCGTTTCCTCTCCTACCACCTGCAGATTTACTTCTTTGTTGGCAGCCTTGGCCAAATCCCGTACCATGCGGGGGAAACGGTCAAATACCTGTTTAACCGGCACCATACGCAGTTTCATGGCGGCATATTGCAGTTCAGTGGTTACCCGATCCATCTGAGCGACCGCCGCCCTGGCAAGGGCCTCTTCCACGTACTTGGCCATCTCCATCACTTGCGTGCGACTGATAACCAACTCACCGACGAGATTATTCAGCTCATCGAGCCGCTCGGTTTCGACACGCACGAATTTATCCACAATCCGGCCTCGCCCGTTGCCTCTTGGCCGATCGCCTCCCACCACCGCAGTCTTCATAGGTACTGCCATACCCATTGGCTCGCCGGCTTGGGCAGTGACCTGCGCGATCGTGACTTGAACAATCTCAGGGATATTCAGGATCACAGCTTCCACGTCAGCACTAGATCGCTTGGTAAACAAAAGTACAGTAAAATGATCATCAAACCGCTCTTCATCCAAGTCTTCAGCTGAAGGCACCGATTTGACCACGGTCCCCAGTTTCTCTAATGCCTGGAAGACCGTATAGGCCCGCACTGATTTCATCAGGACATTGTCTCGCAGGGTAACCGTTACTCCATATGATGCATAGCCCTTTGCAACAGCTTCTTTGATCAGCTCTCGATCATATTCATTGAGGGGCAGTATTGGGGCATCCACTGTTTCATCTATAGTGCTTTTTGCTGACTCTCCCGATTCTACAGGCTGAGAAGACTCGTTATCCAAGATTAGAGCTAGGTGTTCTTTGAGTGCAGTAGTATCAGTCTGGACCGTGTCATAATTAATTACTTCTTCGAGAATAAGCTCCAGCATATCTACCGAGTCAAAGAGAGTATTGATCAACTCACCAGAAGCTCCTATCTCCCCATTGCGCAGGGCATCCAGAAGATTTTCCATATGGTGGGTAAAATCTGCCAGCTGTGTATACCCCATGGTACCAGCCATACCCTTCAGGGAGTGGGCAGCCCGAAACATTTCGGCGATCAGTTCTCCATCGGTAGGTGTCTGTTCAAACTGCAATAGATTCTCATTTAAGGCCTGAATGTATTCCCGGGCCTCAACGGCAAATACATCCTTGTACTCCGAAAAATCCATCTGCCTCGATTCCTCCTAACGACCCTACACCTCTCACTCTATCGAACAGTGGAAATTCGCTCTCTTGGTGTAGCGATTTCGGTGATCCGCACACCAAACTGCTCTCCCACTACTACAACCTCACCCTTGGCAATGAGGATATCGTTAGCTAGTATTTCGATCGGCTCCCCATCCAAAGTGTCTAGCTCCACAATGGAACCTGGCCCCAATCGTAGGATTGTCTCAATGGGCAAACGGCTTCTGCCCAGGATGGCCCTGACTCGAACGGGAATGTTGCGGATTAGCTCGATATTGAGATTACCGAGTTCTCCAAAGCCGTGGGCAAATTCTCCGGCTGCTCCAAAGGCAGAACCCCAAGGCGAAGGTTCAGGTTGAACACCGATGGTTTCAGCCTCATCCCAATATACAGCGGCAGCCTGCTCATCCGCAGCAGCTGTTATCTCCTCTCCCCCGCGCGGTGTGGTGGACATGAATGCTTCTGGTTCCATCAACCTCTGTGCTGAACTGCGGGCAAAGTCCACCTCGATTAACTGCAGCATTTCACTATCCAAGAGGCCCTCAACCTCAAGCCGAAACGAAATCTGTACCATCGGCTCACTGACTGCCAGTGATTCTTCAGAAACAGCTAGATCCAGCCGCTCTACCTCAGGGGGAGAGATCTGAATCCTCGCCCCGAACATGTCAGACATAGCTGTAGCAGATGAACCCATCATCTGATTCATGGCCTCAGTTACCGCGCTTATGTGCAGATCTGTCAGTACCTCGGGAGGATGAGACCCATCTTCCCCCATCATGAGGCTGGCAATGACAGCTGCATCTTTTTCTTTGATGACGAGCAGATTGCTGCCTTCAAGACCCTCGATATAACGTACAGTAATCACTAGGCAAGGGATGGGGTAATTTTCTCGCACTTGCTCTTTTGTGGTCAAAGTCACAGCTGGTACAGTGATCCAGACTTTGCGATCCAGTATAGTTGAAAGGGCCGTAGCCGCGGCCCCCATGGATATGTTGCCAACTTCCGCCAGAGTATCTTTTTCCGATTCATCCAGATCATCTAGCTCGGCATTCCCAATTCCCGGAGGAGCATCTAAGCTAGGTCCACCTTGATCAGCTGTTTCAATATCGTCATTGTCTGCTTCTTCCCCCATAGCTCCCCGCAGCAAGGCATCAATCTCTTCCTGGCTCAAGAAATCACTCATTGGCCTCGTTCCTTTCCATAGGCCGCACTGCCGTAACCACAATACCCAATTTATCTCCCAACTTCCCAGGTGAGGCCAGGAATCTGGCGAGATCTCCTACCTGTACCTCCAGGTTTTCATAACGCTTGCGATCCAAGGTGATCACGTCACCAATTTGCAGGTTCAATAGATCAGACACCGTCACGGTAGTAGAACCCAGCTCGACATCTAAGGTAACAGATGTTTCCTTCACTTGTGAGTGAAGCATTTTGATATCCTCAGGTTCTGCCCGACGCCGCAGTGAATCGAACAGGCGTAAAGCAGTCAGCTGCTTGAGTACTGGCTCCAAAGCCGAGTAAGAAAGGCAGATGTTGATCAGATCCCGGGCTTTGCCTATGCCCAATGCCAAAGAAATCAGTACCACTGTCTCCCGTTCTGTCATTACCTGCAGAAACTGTGGGTTACTCTCGATCGACTCGAGTGTGACACTCATATCGATAATCTCTGACCAGGCACTTTCAAAACTGGTGGCCATGGGCTCAAAAAACTGTGTCGTCAATACCGCCAGTTCTATATCGGTCAGTTCCCGGGTCCGCCCCAAGGAAATCCCCGGCCCACCACATAACCGATCATATAACAGGAAAGAGACATCGGGGCTAAGCTGCATGATCAGGCTCCCCTCCAAGGGTTGCATGGTACACAAAATAATCACGGAGGGGTTGGGCACTGATCGAATAAATTCTCCAAAGGTCAGCTGTTCAATAGAAGTGACACCTAAATCCACCCGAGCCCGCACTTTAGCAGAAACCATTCCAGAAAGCTCCCGGGCAAACTGCTCATGAATCCTTTGTAGAGCCCGTACGCGTTCTTTGGAGAACCGATGAGGCCGCTTGAAATCATAGGTAACGATATCGGGCTGTGCCTCTTCTTGTTGAATGTCACTGGTAGCCTGTTTGATCAGCTCATCAATCTCTTGTTGACTAAGAATATCATCCAAAATATCTCACCCTTACCACCTTAACCCTGATCAGTGCTAACCAATAAGTCGGCGAGCACACATCGACAGCCTAACCAGAAACTCACACAGAACCCTCGTCCCCTAGTTCTCACTGGTAGCAGCGACGAGTTCTTCCTGGAGAGCTTCCGCCTGGAGTTCTATCTTCTCAGCAGTGGTAAGAATCTTATCCACATCGAGCAAAATCAGCAGTCTTTCCCCTACCTTGCCTATCCCTTGGATATACTCTGCCTTTAATCCAGCTATAGTGCGTGGAGGTGGATCAATATCACTATCGGAGATGCGCAGCACTTCGGTGACATCATCCACTATTAAGCCAACACGGTTATCACTGATATCAACAATGATGATGCGAGAATCCTCAGTCATCTCGGTTGCTGCAACGCCAAACCGCTTCTTTAGGTCAATGATAGGGATTACCTCACCCCGTAGATTAGTTACACCTTCGACGAAATCAACGACATTGGGAAGCCTAGTTATTTCCCGGGGTTTGACAATTTCTCGCACTTTGGTAATTTCTACCCCAAACTCTTCTCCATACAATCGAAAAACAACTAACTGCCTCTCCTCTTCTACCTTGCGCTTAACATCACCCATGCTCTCCCTCCTTTTCGGTTACAGCCAATACCACTCCTACCATCTTACCAGGTTTTCCATGATCATCCAATAGCAGCACCCAAAAGGCAAGACAAAATTAGCCCTTCCTTCGCAAATTCGGCAAGGAGATCATGCAATCCTGCCAGTTCCCACCATTTTCTCCGTTTCCTGGTCTCAAAAGCGAACCGCGAAGCTGATTCGATGAGTGCCTCCCAGGTCATGGCCAACCCAGCTGTAGTCCAACCTGATATTGCCTACACCTAAGCCCACTCCGGCTGTAATACTTTCTTTGGCATAACCTCCCCGCAACTGCACATGCTCCCCAATACTATATTCGGCACCGATACCGCGATCCTTAAAGCCGGTATCAGTCTGTCCACTGACCAAGAGCTGCCCATCCAAGAGTGAGACAACTGCCCCACCTAGAATCTGAGTCGGTATTGCTTCTGTAAGGCCTGTTGTCCACTGTACCTTTCCCCATACGTCCCGGGCTAGAATACCTAAGGTCAGCATCTCACTTACCTTAAACCGCAGGCCGCCCTCTAAGGAATATCCCCGGCAGCTCTCGGCTTCCACTTCCCCAAAAAGGCCTTTGGCCGTGACGCCCATTTCCCAATCATCACTAATTGCCCGACCCGCACTCACATAGACAACACCCTGCAAATAGTCAAAATACCCTTCTAGGGCACCTTCATCGCTAGTAGCTGGAATCCCCGGACTTGACAACAGTAAAAGCCCGGCCCCCAAGCCCCCCTGATCAGCTAAGGGCAAAGCTGCTGCCATAAAATTCAGATCGGTCTCAACCAACCAGGCCGCATGACTGATGGAAAGCTCAGGTTGTTTTACATCACACAAAGCTGCAGGGTTATAGTAAAGGCCCTCCACTCCGCGAGCTGCTGCCACACCGGCATTACCCATGCCCCAAATGCGAGCTGTAGTGCCAAATCTAAGAATAGATAAAGGCTCACCACCACTCTCTTTGGCTTTCCCATATGCCCCAGCGGTCAACACCAAACACATGATCATGCCCGTAGTGAGCAATAATCTGCTTGATCTACTCTGAAGCCATCCGTTCATATACTTTGATCACCTCTCTGTGTTTGAATGCCGCCGCCCCGATTACTGTCAGCGATACCGGTCTCTTAGTCACCTATGACCATAGTGCCGGGATTGCCGATGTAGTATTAAGTGCCAGATTCGACATTAATCGGCACCATCCTGCCTAAGGCTTTGCTATGCCTGCCTTTCTTTGCTAGAATGATGTCAAGAAGTATAGGGATGTGGAGCCATTTTATGGACTATGGCAGAAGCGCAGTAGGCAGAATTCTTCTGGTGATTCTGGCCATCAGCATGGCCGGGCTCGGCAGCTATTGTCCCGGGCTTGCCATCCATACAGCCAGAGCTGCCGGGAATAGTGTGGAGCTTGGGGCAGAGCCAGATTCTCCAAACAGCGACCATCTCCACGAAGGGTTAAGTTTGCATGGTGCAAAGACTGTGGAGCTCCATTACATAGGCATTAATGGCCAAGCCTCAGCCCCGGACTCAGCCATACCCTCGCCCGGTTTTACATTCACCCAGCGGCTGCAGGCTGAAGTAGAGGGCATCTGGCCGGGGATCTGGTTACAGGGCAGTTTTGATGATGACCCTTTCTTCCCACAGTACCTGCTCCAAGTGGACATGCCCAATGCCTCATTTGCCCTCGGCGATATTGATACCAATATACTATCTCCGCCTCTTTCTGCCTGCGACCTGTCACTCACAGGCACTCAAGGACGTCTCAAGTGGGGAGATTTTGCCTTTTCCCTCATTGCCGGCCATCCCCACACCCTAACCCAGATAGAGACATTTGCCCTCCAGCCAACCGCCGAGGTGTATCAGACTGATTGCGCCCCGATTCTAGCTGGTACAGAGGTCCTCCGCATAGGGGACTATGTACTTGTACCCCACCAAGATTACCTGATCGATTATGGCCTGGGGCGTATTCAGTTGCTCAGGTTCTGGCCCGAATCACACGAGCTGTTCATATCCTACCAGATACCGGATAGTTCACTGGGGAAAAAACCATTGATCCAGGGCCTTAGGGGAGAGTACGAGACCAAAGATGGCACTTTAGGACTTACCCATCTATCCAAAAAGGTGCCAGAGCATCAAGGTTCTGCGGAATACTCATTCCCCCAGATCGATGAGCCTTCATATGCTTCTCGGCTCACCTGGTCAGCACTTTCCTGGGAACAGGGTATCAGCGGTGTCTCTCCTCATCTGGCAGCAGAGATATGGCGGCATACTTCCCAGCCCACGCTGATGGCAGAACGGCTAGTAGAAGACATGGAAAGCCACTCATTGCGGCACCCGCTCTCTCTGGAGATCTCTGACCCCCACCGCTGGTCCCAACCGGAGGCGGCCGGTGGCAGCTTTTTGCACTTGAGCAAAGCTGCGGGATGGATGCCAACTGAAGGCATCACCCGTGCTGCCCTCCAGCTTGATTTTGCCATAGAAGGCAGTGGTGCTCGGGTAGCAGCTATCTTGCCCTTGCCAGCCGCCACCAATCTAGCGGCCAGCAACACCTTATTACTCACCTTGGGGCTGCCTCAACCCCTACCGGGAGTAAAGATGGAGATCAATTTGCTCTCCGGCAGCAGTGGCTCTTTCCGGCAATCAGTAGCTTTGGGCAATTTGGCAGGGTGGCAAGATATAGTCCTAGCCGAGGAGCATTGGGAAAAGACAGGTGTTCCTACTTGGGAGAAAATCACTGCTGTCCAGCTGCAGCTAGTCAGTTTGCTGCCAGGGACAACTCAAGGCCAAGTCATATTGGGTGCACTAGATGTCACTGGGGCAAGCCAGGCCACAGACCGCTGGCAAGCACTTAGGCCCCGGGATGCCGTCATTCGACTTAGTAACATTCCTGTACCAACTACACCCTGGCTTGCCCCACCGACTAACACTGCCCTATCACTGACAATAGAACAGCTGGTAGAGCCGGTTCACCCTGTTCCACCTTCACAGCCTGCCCGGCAGCCCCAAGTTTGGGGGCTGCTCCCCACGAGCTTTGCTCCCACCGAGGCCGAACATTTAACCTTCTGGGCCCATGCCCCAGGCTCAAATACAGGGCTAACTATCTGGCTAATTGACTTATGGGGAGCGGCGGCCAGTCCTGTGCAGTTCCGGCTGTTACCTGGCTGGCATCAGTACAGCATTTCCCTGGCTGGGCCGGCCACCGAGTTAATGGGAAAAACCGTGACCTCGATTGCTCTAGCCATAACACCCGCACCGGGGAATATGTCGGCTACTGTGCTCCTAGATGAGTGGCGCCTGGCAGGTGTCCAATCGATAGAGGGCTATATGGGCCGCTTCGCCACATCGAAAGATGATGGCCGTATGTATTGGCGTCTGACCGGTAGTGGCCAAACCAGTGGTTTCCAGTGGGATGCTCCCGGTATGGTGGAAAATGTTCCCCATCCCAATCATCTAGGGCTAGAAGCTATCTTCTACCGACCTGGCCATCAGCATGTTGGTTTGTCAATCCTGCAGGAAGGAATGGTCGACGGCCAGACAACCCTTGAGTTCGAGGCCAACACCTGGGAGAGTACCACATTGGAAGCCCGATTAACCCTTCCTAACAGCTCAAGCAGCATCTATGCAGATGCAGGTTTGCCCACTGGACGAGTGAGACTCAGGACTGCCTTAGCTACCGGTGCTTGGGAGTTGTCTGCTTTTCAGCAGCCCCAAACTTCCCGACTAATCGAGCCATGGGCAACGCGCATCCGCCGAGGGGTATCCCTGAGTCTGGAACGACAGCTTACTCCAGGTCTTCTGCATCTGGGGACCTGGCATTTGGCAGAAGGTGCAACCGGGCAGACCCTGGCAGCGGACTTGAGCTGGACCATACTAGAGGCCTTACCGGTGAACACTACCTTGCATATTCAACGGTATCAGCCCTCTGTATTGGCTCCTGCTGAAATTGGGGGGTTCGGTAGGTGGGAGACCGTCTGGCAGAGCCCTGACCAACAATGGGGTATGGCCGCCAGTTTTGAGCAGATGGTGGGACGCCAGAAGAGGAGCACCATTGCTCAGGGGATATGGTCTGGAGCTCTTCAGCCTCTGACATCTGCCTTTCCGCAGGACCCCTGCGGGGAACCATTGCCAGAAAGCCCACGACTTTCGCAACAAGAGACTGCCCTGAGTATAGAGTGGCATCCAAATGAAAGGGTGACCCTCACCGGTCAATGGCAGCAAGATGCCGCTAAGCACCTGGAGAATAACCAAGGCTCCCGGGAGAATACGGGTCGCCTTTCCATCAGCTGGCCCTGGAGCCCTACCTGGCAGAGCCGAGGTAGTCTCGGCTGGTCGCAAAGCTGCAGCGCCGCTCAGAACACGATCCAGACTACTGAGTATTCCCTATCTAGCGAGGGTGCCTGGAGTGAAGCCTGGACGGCGGGGGTATTGACCAGCCTTCAAAAAACTAGATGGCACGACTTATCCGCTACTACCTTATCTAGTATTCCTCATCACGGAGCACGATGGACGCTCCGGGGCCATACCGACTATTCCTATAAGCCAGGTGGCTCTATCGGTTTGGGACTCGCCCTTGCTCACCAGACCATTGCCGCCCTCGGGCTGGACAGTCATTTTGACCAATGGGAGCCATCCCCCACTTTACCTGACCCACTCTACTTCGGTGCTCATTGGGAGGAAGGTATCATTGGTGAAACTGGGGTGAAAACCTATAGAGTGATGCCGGTACCTGGTACCGGCAAGGCTGCCGGAACCTATCTTGATACACGCATTCATTGGGCCCTTGCCCAGAACACTTTCTATAGAATCAGCCTCGGCAGGCTTACCCAGCAACCCTTGGCAACGGGAACCAGTCGAGTAGATTACTATGGTCAAGCTAGTGTAGAAAAAGAATGGGGAGCCTTGGGTACCGGCCGTTTAGAGTTCTCGGCCGGTCTCGGCTCCCAGACCGCTTGGGCATTAGGTTTAGGGTGGGTAAAGCAACTTCTTCCCAGTCAGAAAGGGCTTTATCTGAAGGCTTCTTTTCGCCATGTGCAGCAGATGGGCTATGAGCTTACCGATACTCGCTTAGGTCTAGAGTACCGCTTCTAGCTGCTCAATGGCATCCACACCAGGCAATACCCCAATCTCCAGCTGAAAGCGCCTGACCTCTCCGGGCTCAAGGAATTGCAGTGTGCCCCGCTGCCGTTCCCGGTCTCTACCCTCCACCAGGCAATTAGCCGGTTCCAGGCCTACCACATAGGTGTGCTTATCCATCATTTTCCACTGAATCAGTTGAGGCAGCTGCTCCTTCTTATACCGGACATAGACTCCCAGCCCCTGATTATGGCTGTGTGTGCGGTTAACTACGGCTGCAGTCACATATCCATCAGTATCCGGCTCCAAGTCATGATAATACACCTTTTCTCGGTAGCCGGCTTGGGGGGCCTGAAAACTGGCATAAAACTCCTTGCCTTCCTCGGCATCGGCATCCCTAGGCACGACTTTGCCCGGAGGGACCAGCAATTCGGCTCCCTCAGCCACTACCGGAAAACCCAAATTTATATGATAAAGCATCATGAACTCACTGGTGGCAGCACCCTCGTTTTCTACGAGATCATCGATCCACAGCTTGTTTTCTCCTAACCGGGCTGTCACTCGCCGGGTCAGCAGCAGATTCTCACCAAAGACAGTAGTTTCCCGCATTTTCCCCTGGGCCCACATCAAGTAATCATCGCCCTCCCAGGCTCCGTCGACCCAGACATGCTCAGCCGGCAAGTTGCCGATTCGGCCATGCATACCCAACTCCTGACCTTGATCGGTGCAAGCTGCCCCGGCATTCGTCAAACCACAAGTCTTGACTAAACCACCGGAGAAGCTGCGCAACCAACCTCTTCCCTGGGGTTCATAGTAAGTCGGTGCTACATCACCCGTGGAAGAGCGCCAGGCAAGTGCCTGTCCTCGATACTCCGCTTGAGAGATGTCCAAAGCTCGGCTCAAGCAAACATCGAAGCTGAGTCCTGTACCTGTACGAAATTGAGCCATTTCCACCCCCGCCTGACGCCCTTCTATCAGGACAAAGCGGCGAACGCCCCCCACTTGTTGAATGTCTCCTAGATGAGCTAACAGCTCTTGCCGCGTCCAGTGTCTGCCAAATAAGTCTGCCATACTACTCCCTCCCATTACTTGCTGAGCAACTCTTATCTTTCAGTTATCCCGGCAGAGCCATGAGCTAGCCGAGGGCCATTTAGCCAAGATAGGATCGAATAACCACAGATTCATCCCAGAGAAGCGCATAATATGAAAAGGTCCAGCCAATCGGCCAGACCCGCCTCCAGCACAGGATCTCAAAAGAGTGGGATGCGGATACCACCCCAACCGATGAGTTCACTCTTATCTGTATGGTAATTCATTTGCAGAAAGACTATTGCCGCCTCCACGCCTCCGATCAGATAACCATTGAACAATGCACTGTCTTCCAGGCTAACACCCAGACCGGCATAAAGGTTGGCATAATCGATACCGATGGGAATACGGTAGATGCCTTCCACATCAATGGGATGTTCTTCACCAAGACCGGCATGCAGAGCAACATATATGTTGGGCATCGCCCGGTAACGCAGGCCCAATTTGAAATGGTCTTTTGAGGCAGCTAGATCTGCAAATAGTGTTACCGGTTTCTCGGCTTTTTCCAGCCGCATCTGCATATCTAACTTATAATCGATCGGTTCCTCCGCTAAAGCCATACCACTGATCACGACAAGGGAGACGCAAATCAAACAAATCGACCACAACCAACGCCGTTTCATCACACCACCCCTTCCAGTGTCTATACTCTCGTGGATTTCTGTCTTGATGTTCGCTGCAAAATGCAGGAATTCCTGTTCTAGATCACTCGCCTGGCAGGTTAATCTGTACCGGTGCAGAATTAGCTTGCATTGGGCATCTTGATCCACACCAAGTGAATCATTCCGGCCTTGAGGTTCCCGATCGGCACCTGTGCAAAAGGCCGTCCATCACAAAGCAAGCAGGTGATACCTATGCTTTTTGCCAAGATAATCATCAACCCCAAGGCCGGCAGAGGCCGTTCCCTACGGGTTTTGAACATGACCCAGCGCCTCCTCGCTCAAGCTGGTTGGAGATACGAGATCGAACTCACGCGGGCTCCAGGCCATGCCACCGAAATAGCCAGAGCGATTGCAGCTAAGCAATCTCCTCTCGTAGCCGTCATCGGCGGTGATGGTACGATTAATGAAGTAATCCAAGGGATTACTGGGACTGACACCTCCTTAGCCATTATTCCCGGCGGTACCGGTAATGATCATGCCCGTTCACTTGGCATTCCCTTGACTCCCGCCAAGGCCGTCGCCTTGTTGTGGGAAGGCAAAACTATCAACATGGATATTGGTAAAGAAAGGGATCGGCATTTTGGCTGCTTGGTCTCGATCGGTTTTCCAGTAGATGTGATTGATCATACCAACAAAAAGCGACGGTTTTTCGGTGGTTCTCTGGCCATACTCAGTTCTGTCTGGCAGACTCTGCAGGATCTGCGGTTTCACGAGGTGGCTCTTACCCTGGATGAGCACCGATTTACGGTCCTCACCTGCGGAATCTTTGTGCTCAACACCCCCTCAGTGGGAGGCGGTCTGCGCTTTTCACCTAATGCCGACATGACTGATGGCCTATTGGACGTAGTTGTGATTGGCAAAGTCAGCCCAATGGAATTGCTGTATAATCTCCCTAAGGTCTATCTAGGCAAACACCTAAACCATCCAGCTTTTCGCCTCTACCGGTGCCGCAATGTGCGGATTGAAACAGCACAACCCCTACCGAAGATGTTTGATGGTGAAGTCATAGGTTACACTCCGGTAGAGGCCTTTCTGCAGCCGGGTGCTCTCCAGGTGGTGGTGCCCACTGGTTTTCCCGCCGCAGAGCGGATACAGCTGCCTGACCCTGCACTCCGTGATGAGATTCCATTGGCGGCCGTCAGTCTGCCGGGGCGATGATTAAGTTGCCCCCGTTTTCCTGAATGGCCGTGGCCATATCCATGCTGATCCCGGGGTCTGTGATAATCATCGAAAAACCATCCAAGCCATCGATACGGGCAAAAGCCCGGTGGCCCAGTTTACTGCTGTCCACCAAGACTATTCTTTCCCTGGCGGCCACTAACATGGCCTTCTTCAGCTCTACTTCCAGTTCGTTACTGTCAGTCAGCCCACCATCTGCAGTCAATCCCTTACCAGACATGAAGACTTTGTCCACAAAGTAGCCGCTGATGGCTCGCTCCGCCAACGGGCCTACGAAACCTAGGGCCCGCTCCCTTAAGTTCCCACCAGTACAGATCACCCGGATACCCGGGCGTCCGGCCAACTCCATCACTACCTGAATGGAATTGGTCACCACTGTTAGGTCCCGACGATCGATTAGGTGTTTCGCCAACCAAAGGGCTGTAGTACTGGCATCAAGGATGATCGTTTCACCCTCTTGCACCAAAGTAGCTGCATATCTGGCCATAATGGTCTTCTCTTCCCGATGGCTTTCCAGCCGCCGAGCAAAGGGAAGCTCCAACCCAGTGCCATTGATATTCACTGCCCCACCATAGGTGCGTTTTAGATATCCGCCTTGCTCCAAATCTTCTAAGTCTCGGCGAATAGTCTCTTCGGTCACATCAAAGAGCCGGCTCAAGTCAGCTACCCTAACTGAGCCATGCTGCTCCACCATGCGGGCGATATTGGCTCTGCGCTCCGCTGCCAACATACTGCGGCCCTTTGGCTTATGCCCTACAGGTATCTCCTGGCTGCTCTGGTGATCAATTTCCTTTTGCCCCATATTGCTAGCAACCTCCCGATCCCATCTCAACATAACCACTGAATCGTTATTTCCCCATGTCCGTAGGTTTTCCCTTGTTTTCATTCCCCAAGAGCGAACCGTCACGCCCTGGCCGTGCTTTATATTCCAGCCTTGATCGCCACCTATTTACCGATTAATGCTCCGGCCACCAGCAGTTGACAGCTTAGCTAGAGCAGGATTTACACTGACAAGGGCCAATACAGAAGCAGTAGAAGGGTATGGCAGTGAGAAACCGAACCTAAGCGACCCCATCTAGCAATGAAGGAGTTGCCTATGTGTGCCTTGCCACTCAGTCAACTAAAGCCCACGTATGCGGCACTACCCCGACCAATACGGGAATTTTTTGATGACCAACATTACCGCGCCTACCGGCTGGTTGCCGATATGCGGCACCCGACTACGGGACTTTATCGTGATGCCTATGTAGCTGCAGGGCAAGAGGGCTTACCTAGCTCTATTGCCGCTACTGGGGTAGGGCTCATCGCCCTAACGATTGCCGATCACGAGGGTTGGGAAACCGAGGCTGCCAAGAAAGCGATTTTGACCCTGCGTGCCATGGCCGGTGAACTCCCGGGAGTGGAGCTTGCCAAAGACAAAGATACAGGGTTTATCGCTCACTTTATTGATGCTGAGACCGGCACTCGCTGCTGGGACTCCGAAAACTCCACCATTGATACCGCCCTCTTAGTCAGTGGCGCTTTGTTCGCTATGCAGTATTTCAATGGCCATGCAGAGATCGCTCGCCTGGCTACCAGACTATACCAATCGGTGCATTGGGAGGCGGCTATCGCTGACCCCAGCAGTGGTGAGATTTTCCTCGAAATCAAGAATGGGCGGGGGCTGAATCCTTTGGCCCCCTATAACGAGTATTCCATATTGGCTCATATGGCCCGTGGCACTAATCAAGGCCGGCAGCTGTGGCAACAAGTCTATAGCCCCGAGTGCTTACACTGCTTGCCCTCACGGCCGGTGGGCCCGGGAAGAGCGATCATTTGTGAAGAGGGTAATATTCCGTCCTCTTTTGTGTACCAATTCCCCTACTATCTAGTACACGAATACACTAACAGCCCTGTCTACACCGAACTCTATGCCAATATCGCTTTTGCCGATCATCTGGATTGGACTCAATGCCTCCATGCCCCTACCTTCGTCTGGGGCCATGGCGCGGGAGTTACACCCACAGGCTGCTACCACCCTGATGCCATAGGCAATAACCCCGAGCGTGTTGCCTCACCCTATATCATTGCGGGTTTCCTGCCAGTATATCCTCTGGGCATTTACGATCTCTATGATATTTACCGCACCATTATTCCTTATGACCAAGGGCCGGCCCGCTGTCAAGATGCTGGGCACCAGGCACGCTTCCATGCCTCTTACAAATACGGCCTTGCCCGGTTTCAGTTTGACCCCAGTGCCCCAGCTCCCTGGTATCCAGAACATATGGCGGTAATCGATTGGAGTTCCATGCTATATGGGCTGACAGCCTTCAAACATGGCGCAGAGTTCTTTGCCCGGCATAATCACATAGATCAGCTGGCCCTCGCCTCATGAAACCGTTTCATCTGCCAGTGATGGTCTACCGGCATGGCGAAATTGCACCATGTACAAGCGACGATATATGCCATGACGAGTCAAGAGCTCTTCATGAGTCCCAGTCTCCACGATCTGCCCCTTATCGATGACCACGATCCGATCAGCCCGCTGAATCGTAGTCAGACGATGGGCTATCACAAAGGATGTCCGTCCCGCCAGCATATGCTCCAGGGCTTTTTGGATAACCTGCTCTGTCTGTGTATCAATATTGGCTGTCGCTTCATCAAGAATCAGGATACGGGGATCATTAATGATCGCTCGAGCAAACGAGACTAGCTGCCGCTGACCTAGAGATAGCCTACTACCCCTTTCCTGTACCTGAGTATCATATCCATCAGCAAACTGCTGCACAAAGTCATGGAGGCCCAAAGCCCGTGTCACAGTCAGCATATCCTCCTCGGTAGCCTGGGGATTACCATATAATAGGTTCTCCCGAATAGTGCCAGAAAAGAGGAAAGGCTCCTGCAGAACCAGCCCTATTTGCGACCTCAAAGATTTTTGTGTGACATCACGGATATCATAACCATCAATCAAGATCCTTCCATCAGTTACATCATAGAAGCGACACAGGATATTGATCATCGAGGTCTTGCCGGCACCGGTGTGGCCCACCAATGCCACAGTTTCTCCTGGGTTAACCTCTAGTGTAATATCTTCTAAGACATAGTCATCACCATCATAGGCAAAAGTGACATTTTCAAACTGGACATGCCCCTGGATGGGCGGCAGCTCGACAGCATCCGGCCGATCCTGTATCTCGGGCACTGTGTCCATGACGCCAAATACGCGTTCTGCCCCAGCCATGGCCGTCTGAATGATCCGAAACAACTGCCCCAAGTTCCTCAGTGGGCCAAAGAATTGGCCCGTATACCCTAAGAAAGCTACCATTTCACCGACGGTCAGCTGCTCTTCTACCAGCCACCGTCCCCCAAACCACAGCACGATTACAGTACCTACCGCTGAGATGAGATCAATGGTCGGCCAGAAAAAAGAGAATATACCGATCGAGTGAATCGCCGCATCGTAACTGGCCCGATTCACCTCTCCGAACCGGCGCAGATTTTCCTTCTCCCGAGTGAATGCTTGAGTCACCCGTACACCTGAGATATTCTCCTGCAAGCTGGCATTGACCGCTGATACCTTCTCTCTCACCTGGCGCTGAGCCAAAAAGATCTTCATGCGAAATCCGGTCATCATGTAAAACAGGAAGGGAATCGTAACAAAAGTCAATGCCGCCAACCGCGGGTTCATAGCCAACATGATCGCGGCTATCCCGATCAAGGTAACCGAATCAGATATGAAGTTGATGACACCGCCACTTAACAGCTCATTGAGGGCATCAATATCACTAGTCAGCCGCGTGATCAACCTACCTACCTGTATACTGTCATAATAACGCAAAGATAGTCGTTGTAGATGCTCATAGAGCTGTTGTCGCATCGTATAGATAATGCCCTGACCCATGGAAGCCATCACATAGCCTCGCCAATAAGAGAAAACCCAGGCACTAACAAAGAGCAGTATCATAATCAAAGCTATCCGGTTAAGGCCCGTGACATTGCCCACCGTGATATAATCATCGATCAACAGCTTAGCCAAATAGGGAATGGTGATGGTAGTCACCGATACTCCCAACATCAACGAGATGGCTAGAGCCACCCTCCCTTTATGAGGACTTAGATATTTTAGCAAGCGCAAAAGCAGGCCGCGGTTTAGGGGGGCCGTATGCCGCTCCTGCTCTAAATCATGTGCCATGATCTCGCCCCTTTTCCGTAGCGATTCACCCAACCGTCAAACATGCCTCAAGCTCTACCTGCGAACTGCCTAAAAGATGCATCCTGCTATCATGCTCAGTTCTAGGCACCATGACCAGTATCGTCACCTCTAGCTCACTAGTGAACTAGCCGGCAAGATCTGTGATTGTAGGATCTCCCGATAAGTCCCTCCCTCTTGTACTAGCTGTTCGTGAGTGCCTTCTTGTACTATGGTCCCACCATCTAGGACCAGGATCTTATCTGCCTGCTGCACCGTGGATAACCGCTGAGCAATAATAAACGTAGTTCTGCCGTTCATCAAGTGCTCCAGTGCCTCCTGGATCTCCCTTTCAGTCTCCAAATCAACACTGGAAGTAGAGTCATCTAAGATCAATATCCTCGGATCAGCCAGTAAGGCTCTCGCGATCGCTACCCGCTGGCGCTGCCCACCCGAGAGGCCTACCCCCCGTTCGCCCACCACAGTATCATAGCCTTGAGGCAACTGTATGATAAACTCATGGGCAGCTGCCGCCCTGGCCGCAGCCTCAACCTCTGCTCGAGAGGCACTAGGGCGCCCATAGGCGATATTTTCCATGATGCTGGCAGAGAACAAGAAGTTTTCCTGCAGCACCATACCGATCTGCCGGCGAAGCGACTCCAAAGTGACGTCCCGCACATCATAGCCATCTATAGTAACACGTCCATCTGTCACATCATAGAAGCGAGGGACAAGGTGAACCAATGTGCTCTTGCCGGAGCCGGTGGAACCTACGATGGCCACTACTTGGCCTGGCTGAACCTCGACATTGATCCCTCTGAGCACCGGTTGGTCATTTTCATAGCCAAAACTAACACCTTCAAAGCATACTCTTCCAGTCAACACCGGCAGTGATATGGCATCCTGTTTTTCAATGATGGCGGATTTCCAGTCCAAAAGCTCAAAGACCCGCTTAGCAGAGGCCGAGGCCCGCTGCATAACCCCTAAAATATACCCCAGCATCCGCACCGGCCAAATCAGCATCCAAAGTGCCCCATGAAAGGCTACCATGGAGCCCAAGGTGATTCTTCCCTGGATAACCTCCCGGCCTCCATACCAAATGACCAGCACAGTCCCTAGGTTGGCGAAAAAATCCATGGCCGGATGATAGAAAGAGCTGGTCCTCACAGTCTTGAGAGTACGGGCACAGAGGCTTTCATTTTCATGGTGGAAACGCTGGATTTCCTTGTCTTCTTGGCTGAAGGCTCTTACCACCCGCACACCCGAGAAATTCTCCTGCGCCACTGCCGTCAGCTTAGCCCGCTGCTCTTGAACATCAGTATATAGAGGTTCGACCCTGGAAGTATAGCGGATTGCCACAATAAACAATAATGGCAGCATCGAAAGAGAAATCATGGTATAACGCCAATCCAGATAGAACAAGTAGCCGGCGATGCCCAACAGCCAAACCAGGTTGCCCGCCAGGGAGCTAAAGCCAAAGCCTGTGGCTTCTCGACACATCTCTACATCACTAGTTAACCGTGACATCAACTCACCGGTAGCCGATGTGTCATAAAAAGCAAAGGACTGCCGCTGCAGCTTGTCATACAGGTCATTCCGCAGCGAATAGGCCACCTCTTGAGAAGCCTTCTCAGTAATGAAGATCTGGATGAAAATAGAAATTGACCTGATTAACCCAAAGGCAAGCAAGGCCACCGCGACTATGTTCAGAAATCCATAGGCCATCTCTGGAGATAAGCCCGGTTCTGCCACTCGGTCGATCACCCGTTTGGTATATAAAGGCACCATTAGGGCTAGAATCATCTCCACGATAGCACCTGCGAACCCGACGAAAAGCCGCCACCATTCAGAACGAGCATAAAACAAGAGCCGGATCAAGTGTGCCATGATCTCGCCTCCTCCAGCTGCATGACAATAACTGTTCCTTAGACATCAAGCACCCCATCTAATTCTTCCCCAAACATGTTAATATATGTTAACAGCCGCAACGTTTTGTATTCGCTCCGATTCAGAGGACTCCTTCCTCTCCCCTGATTAAATTCCATCTGACTGAGAGCTTGTATGTCCCAAACTGCTATGTACTTGGCTCAAAGCATGACTGCGGCATGTTAGATGTCTAATACTCAAAACTGTCACCCCACTCCACTTTGCGAGCTCTCCTATATAGATCTCGATTCCTACGAGTGATAACCATACCCGTTAAGCCATCGGGAGTGCACAACTGCAAGCGGACATGCCCTTTGCGAACTTGGGGATGGCGCACAATCCTTCCTCTAATACCTCGACCTGCCAGTCGGGCCATGCCGACAAAGGAAAATTTCTCATCCTCATAGCCCAACTCTCCACCTTTTGTCTGTCGATGCAGGCGAGAACGTGCTACCCGCTGAGCAAAATGACACCAATCATCATGTTCCATCGGACATGGACGATCATGGGGACAAGGGGCCACCATCTTACCCCCCAGGCCCAGCAGTCTCTCTCTAGCTTCTCTAATATGCTCAAACCCCCTCGGTGTACCGGGTTCAATAATTACCAATGAGTGATTGGTCATCTCCCAAAGCTGGCCTAAAAAGGCTGCGCGGCTATCAAGAGGCAGCTCGCCTAGAACATATGATGTAACCACTAAGTCATGGACAGGTGTCCCCCATGGCTGTGTAATGTCCATACTGCGCCATTTGGCTTCCCTAACAGCAGGATGAATGGCATAGCCGGCCAGCCGTTTGCCCATATTGATCATGTTGGCTTCCCGCTCCAACAGAGTGACTTGCTCAAGCGAATCTGACCACAGATCAGCATGGGCAGCGGCCCACATCACAGTACCTGGCCCAGCACCAACATCAAGCAATGTGTGGGGGCTCCAATCGGGAAACTGGGCCTGTACCTGCCTGAGGGCAAAGTATACAGCAGCATATGTAGCAGGCAGGCGAAACGCTATGTAGGCGGCAGCATCTTTTGCAGATTGTACAAACCTGAGGCCATCGGCCCTTGGCGGGTGACGATACCGATCAGATAAACTGGCCACACCCTTCGTCAGTTGCCAGCTGGACATTGTTTCCAGCTCCTGCTCAACAGCAGTTCTCAAGTCTGTGGGTAGGTCCATCAGGTGACCTCCTTCTCATATCGAGCATATCTGTTAGTAATGGTGAACTTCGCCAACAGGACTGCTGGAACAAAAAAGGGCCAACCCCGAGGCCGGCCCATAAAATCTTCAGGCTAATACCCACCCTGCCAGGATATTGCAGCACATCACACCATACACAAACCCGCCTGTGAATGGCGATATAGTCTTGCCAGCTTCTTTGTTGGCCTCGGAATAAGAGACTGACTTCCCAAAGCACCCCGGTGGCTGGCTACCTGTACGGCGCCGGCCAGTGCCGCCTGTACCGCACTAGTAGCTCCAAAGATTATAAAATAAGTCCGACCACCTAAAGCATAACCCAATCGCAGTTCCCCCAATTTCACCTCAGCGGTCTTTAAAGCCTGGTCGGCAGCAGCTAGGCCTGCTGCTATGCTCAGGGTCTCTACAATACCCAAAGCCTCGCTGTCCTCGCCCATGGCCCCCTCTTCGCCACCCAGGGCTTGGGGAAACTGATCATAAAGTCCCCAATAAAGAGCCGGATGAATCCTACCGAGAATACAGAAATCATAAAGTCCCGATCCCACCACTGCTCGGGCTGCGGCCATCGCGGCCTCTACTGCTGCCATTTCCCCAGCCAGGATTACTACAAACTTCCCCGGGCAAGCCACTTTAGCTTGCAGAATCTCTACTGAAGCAGCCTTGGCTGCTGCATCTACAGCGGTTACCCCATACACGGCACCCTTTAACTCTAGAAAACCAATAGCTAGCCCAGCGGTGTTGATGTTCATCCTCAGCTCACCACCTCAAGTTGCTGTTCACACTCATATGCTATTCGCCGGCGATTATGATTACTTCATTGGTTACTTCCAGAACCCGGCCAGCGATGCTGGCATGTACCGCTGCCCCCAACTTGTCTGGTGGCGGTAAACCGATCACTTGGCCAATATCTACCTTGTCTCCTACCTCGACTACGGCACCAGCCGGCATGCCGATATGCTGCTGCAAAGCTATCACTACCTGTCTAGGCGAAAAAGCCGGTTCTCGCCAAGGAGCCGATCGAGTGTATTTCCCCAAACCCAAGCGTGCTATAAGGCTGTTGACCGGTATATGTCGCCCGGTCCATACTGCTCTGGGAGTCACTGCCCGTCCATGAGGATTCTTACAGCCCTGTTTGAGCAGCTCAGCCTTAATCGCCTGGTACATGCGGCGGGGTGATAACTCCACAGGACAGGCATACAGTTCACAAACCCCGCAATCGGAACACAGGAAAGCCTGGGTGATAGCTGCTGGGTTATTCGTCTGGCCATGATTCACCGAATTAAGCACAAGATGTGGATGAATGTCATGTCCCAGCAAATGGCGTGGACACAAGTCGGTACAAAGGCGGCACTGGCAGCAAGCAGATTGTGCTCTTTGTAAGATAGAGCCTAGACTGAGATGAGGCTGAGCTATCAGCCAGTGATCAGCTGGAAGTACAACGAGGCCCGTAGTTGTCTTTTTTACGGCAGCCATACCAGCATCTATAGCCTCTGCTGATAGGAGCTTCCCAGTCATCGGCCCACCTTCAATGACCCGGTAATCGCTAACTGTAGTCCCACCGGCCAAATCCAATAATACGGAGACAGGAGTCCCAATCGGCACTCCCACAGTAAGTGGCTGCTCAACTTCTCCCGCGATAGTCACATAACTCGTAATCACCGGCTGATCTAGCCAAGCTGCAGCTATATTAAGCAATGTCTCTACATTCAAGACTATACTGCCTACAGCCAGGGGTATTCCCCCTTCTGGTACGGTCCGGCCTAGTACTTCGTAGACCAACACCTGTTCATCACCAACGGGATAGAAATCATCCAAGAGGTGCAGGCGCACGCTGCTGCTGCCGGTCAAAGCCTGCTGCAAGGTGTCTACGGCTGCTTGGTGCTTAGCCTTAATGGCGATCACTCCGGCTTGCGCTCCCAATGCCTCTACTAGTCGGCCCAGAGCCTCTACCAAATGCTCTGCTTGCCTTTCCAGGAGCTGCACATCTACAGCCAGGAGTGGCTCACATTCAGCGCCATTAATGATCACAGTATCAGCCTGGCCTCCCAACTTCACATGGGTAGGGAAGCCAGCACCACCAGCCCCAACCACACCTGCGGCTCTTACTTTGGCAATTAGTCCTTTTTTATCACTCTTCACGGGCTGGAGGCCCCTTTCCCAATTTCCTTACCGCTGTTTGCCCAAGATGCGAGCCTGGGCACCGGTAGTTATGCCAGAAGCATTGGCATCATCGGTATCCAGATGCATTTCTAGACGGAAACTATCCTTAGCTCTAACCTGTACGTTGTTAAAGATTAGCCCCTTTTCACCCAGGACTTCTACCTGTACCAAATCATTGTCAGATACACCAAATCTCTGGGCGTCAGCGAGGTTCATATGAATGTGGCGATTAGCCACGATAGCACCCTCTGGTAGAGTCAAGGTACCCTTCGGTCCCACCAGAGTAATGGGGCTAGAGCCTTCCAGATTCCCGGAGGGCCTTACCGGTGGATTGAGGCCTAAGTAAACAGCATCGGTTCTAGATACCTCTACCTGAGTGCGCTGCCGCATGGGGCCGAGGATCCGGACACCCTCTAGAGCCCGCATCTTAGGCCCTACTAGAGCCACTCTTTCCTTGGCGGCAAACTCCCCTTCCTGGTACAGATCACGCAAAGGAGTCAGCTGATGGCCTGGTCCATATAAGACTTCCAGATCAGCAGCGGAAATGTGCACATGGCGAACAGAAATCCCGACCGGTATAATCCTGGGGTCCTGACTTATGCTAGCCCCTTCTTGGACAGCCGCCAGAACTCGCCGAGTAATCTCTTCTATCAAAGTCTTGTCATCCAATCTTGTCTCCCCCCATCTCATCAGAAATTCATGCTTGATTGCTGTTATTTGATCATCGCCAGCCCGAATGAGCTAGGCTGATTCACATGATTTCTCAGTCGACAATTCCCATGATCAGTGTCCGAATGGGGGCCTTATCCAGCTTAAACACGCTTTGGGCTACCCCCGGCGCACCCCCGGCGATCACGATATCTCCGATACCGGCACCGACATAGTCGACTGCAATCTCGTAGTCATCTTCAGGCCCATCTAGGGGGCTAATCAGCAACATGCATTTGCCGTCATATGCGGGATGTTTGACTGTGCAAATCACTGGACCTATGACCTTGGCTAGGTACACAAGCTTCACTCCCAATTACTTGATGCCATCATGAGCAATCGCAGCCGCCCACTTATCCATTGCTGCAGCCAAACGCATTAAGCCTCGCCTTTGGTCAAGTCTGCCACAGTATGGTCATCCACTAATCCAACAATACTGGCATCCACCGGAATCTGCTTTTGGGGAAATGCCTGGGTGGCATCGGCACTGAAAACCACGGTAACAATCTGTCCGGTACCAGCCTGACCTACAGCATCGGCGGCAATGTAGGCAGAACCATGAGGTTGCAGCTCCTGGGTAAGGGGCTGTACAACCAAAAGTTTGACACCCGCTAGGTTGGCATCTTCTTGTGTGCAAACGACACTGCCTAATACTCTACCGAATTTCATTTCCACCCCTCCCCGGAAAATGTTTGAGCTGCCCTGCGTGCTTTCGTCCGTTTCTAGTCCCCCTGGCTGCGATCATAGATAGTGCTGCCTTCTACTTCTACTAAATCAATAATGCTTACAATAGCCAAATCCACGGGAGAAGAAGACGTTTGATTGGTCTGACGCGCCGAACTGCCTCCGACGATCATTACCATATCGCCGGTGCCAGCACCTACAGTATCCACAGCCACTAAGGGCCTGCCACTCTTCGTTCCGGTGAGGATATCGAGTGGCCGCACCAATTGCAGTTTGAGCCCCACAAGCTTGGGATCTTTTTGGGTAGCCACAACCGTTCCCACAACCCTCGCCATCTGCATGTTTGTCCCTCTTTCCTATGCTACTGCCAGTGGGCCAATAAGTCGGGATGAGGCGAAGCCAAGAGCACCGTATTGGCTAAAGCTGCCGGCTCAATCAAATGCTCTATATGGGCAAGCGCCGCTTGCACTGCATCCACTGCACCGGCAAAGCAGACCAAGGCTTTGCCTCCCATTCCCCCGGCTATCCGCAGTTCCACCAATTCCACCTGGGCGGTTTTTACCGCCCCATCCGCAGCCAAGATCGCCGGAGTGATGGCCAATGTTTCCACTATTCCCACAGCCCGCCCCTCAGGCAACCCCTTGGGGCTTGTCAAGACTTGAAATACACTGGCATCGATATTCGCTAAGATCCCCTGTGAGAGGACCTCATCTTTCCCTAATACCTCAGCCATCTCCATGGCCACCGTCACACTTGCCGTATCACCGGAAACAATCATCAGAAAGCGTCCTGGGCAAATTGTGTCAGCCAGCCAAAAATCAACCGTTGCGTGTTTGCCGACCTCATCGGCTACCTGGTAGCCAGAGGCTATTCCAGCTAACTCTAAGAGTCCTACAGCATTACCCATGCTGGCACTTCCTCACAATCTGGTAGGTATCCCGAGCAATTACAATCTCCTCATCCGTAGGAATCACCAATACATCTACCGTTCCATTGGGAAGCGAGATCCGTTTTTCTGTCTGGTCAGATGCATTGGCCGCTTTGTCGAGCTGAATCCCCAAAAACTCCAAGCCCTCACAAATCTGTGCACGGATGGCTGCAGATTTCTCGCCTACCCCTCCGGAGAAGACTAGTACATCAATGCCTCCCATAGCCGCGGCATAGGCGCCTACGTATTTCCTGGTGCGGTAAGTAAACGCATCGATAGCCAGTTGTGCTCTGGCATTGCCGGCCTCCGCTGCATCACAGACTTCTCTTAAGTCATTGCTGATACCAGAAATGCCGAGCCAACCACTGTCCCTGTTCAAAATGCGATCCATACTATCCGGATCAAGACCTTCTTTGCGCATCAAATAGGTGACTACCAGTGGATCCATATCTCCACAACGAGTGGATTGCACCAAACCTTCCGTCGGTGTCAGGCCGGTACTCACATCAATGGATTTGCCTTCTTTGAAGGCACAGGCGGTAGTACCACTGCCCAGCATGAGGTTGACAATCTTCAGCTCTGTCAAAGGCCTGTGCAGCAACTCTGCCGCCCGCTCGGTCATGTAGCGAAAAGTTATTCCATGGAAGCCGTAACGACGTACTCGATATTCTTCGTAATAGTGATAAGGAATAGCATATATGTGGGCATAGGCTGGCACACTCTGGTGCAGGCTGCTATCGAAGACTGCCACCATCGGAGTTTGGGGCATCAATCGCCCACAGACTTCAATACCCTCAACATTAGGTGGATTGTGTAATGGAGCCAGATCATAAAACTCTCTTAGAACAGCGATGACTTCATCAGTTACTAGGAGGGAACCCGTACACTTTTCTCCTCCGTGCACCACCCGATGGCCGACGGCATCGATCTCACTGAAGGATTGGATCACTCCGGACTTGGTATCGGTCAGAGCCTCTAGAGCTAAGCGAATAGCCACCCCGTGATCAGCTACCGGCAAGATTCGCCGAACTGGCGGGTTTCCTGGCACATCCAGCTGCAACTCGGCATCATCTTTCCCAATCCGTTCTACACTACCGCGGGCCATCACCCTCTCTTGGGGCATTTCCACCAGCTGATATTTTACTGATGAACCTCCACAGTTTAGCACCAGCGTACGCATGGCTTTCCTCCCATTTTCCCAAAAACTTGAGTACACAATCTTTGCTTCTTCTGCTCTCTGCCTACAAAACTGCTGACCAAGCTGCCTCGCTAGGAGAGGCAATCATCGTCTTGCGAGCTAGAAGGCTTGGTTCCAGCTGATTCTCCACTGCTTCTAAAGCGGCTTCCACCGCGCCCACACTGCCCACCAAGTAAATATGACCTTTCCCCGCCAAACCTCGGGCCAGATGAATACCCACCAGGCTGATCATGGCTGCCTTGGCTGCCGTATCTGCAGCTACCAAAGCTGAACTGGCACTAAATGTTTCAATCACGCCTAGAGCATCTGGTTTGCCGAGCGGCACAGTTCCCCGCATGGCTCTCAGCAAACCGGGGGCGGGATTGCCCAGGAAGAAATCATCAATATAAGTAAGACTGCGATCAAGACTCCGGTTTCTGGCAAATCCCAGGGCTCCCCGCACCGCGCCTGTCTCCCCGGCAAAGGCTGCCAGGAGCTTGCCAGGGCATACTATGCGCAAGAAAACCAGCTCCACGGGAAAACCCTTGAGCAGCTGATCAGTACACTCCAAGCCATGGCCAATACTCTTGTATTCCACCATTGCCAAAGCTTGCCTATCATCCATCCCTGCCACCCCGCTCGATGATCACCACTTCATCTTCGATCCCACATACAACCCCATGGATACTGCTGTGCACCAATGCTCCCAATTCTCCATCAGGCAGGTTTCCCACTAAGGTGCCGGGGCTCACTTCTTGACCAAGTTCGAGAACACAATGAGCTGTCATCCCCACATGTTGATCAAGCCGGATGAGTACACGGTCCGGCTCTGGCAGAGTCCCCATGAAGGGAGCATCTTTAACCCATCTGACCAAATCCTGCCGGTAAGTCAGCCGCTGACTGGGGATTTGACTGGCGGCAAATCCTTCTCGCACCTCGTCCAGATTCACAAACTGTGGTTTCGCATGAGTGCTCAATTGTTGCTTAAGTGCCTGGTTGACCTGGCGAGGGGATAATCCCATGAAACAAGCATAACTATCACATACACCACACTCACTACACAGCAACGCCCCTGCTATCGCCTCTGGGTCAGAGGCCGTACTTCCTGCCAGACTGCGCATGATCCGGTGAGGCCATAAAGGATGTCCCAATAGGTGCCGAGGGCAAAGATCAGTACACATGGTACACTGGCTGCACACACTGAAGGCCCGCCGCAAAGCAGCTGCCTCAGATCTGAGCCTAGTTACCACTGTATGAAATTGGGGCAGGATGATCAACCCTTTGGTGGTCTTGGTCACTGGCTGAGATAGATCTTCCACCAAACGACCCATCATGGGGCCACCCTCAATGACTGCCAGCTCACTGGGCTCCAACACCGGGCTGGCCCACTTAATCACATCCTGTATGGTTGTACCCACCGGCACAGCCCATGTACCCGGTTCGGCCACAGCTCCGTTTACTGTTATATAAGTATTGATCACCGGCTGCCCCACATAAGCCCCGGCAATGTTGTATAAGGTCTCTACATTGAGGACTACTGCCCCTACCTGGATTGGAATACCCCGAGCCGGTACTATCCGGCCCAATACTTCATAGACGAGGCGCTGCTCATCACCAATGGGATAGATATCCGGCAAGGGAGCAATCTGCAGCCAGGGTCGAGAGGCTACCGCAGTCCTTAATTGTGTGATTAGAGCTTCATATTTGGCTTTGACAGCTAGATAAGCCCGCTCTGCACCTACCGTTTCCCGAGCTACTTCCAAACCCACCAGTACTTCATCCAGGTAATGGGACAGAAGCTCTCGGTCCACCTGCAACAGCGGTTCACACTCAGCTCCGTTGGCAATGATAGCATCAGCGCTAGCAGCTAGTTTCGTATGGGTAGGGAAACCAGCTCCCCCTGCTCCTACCACTCCAGCTGCCTTAACGGCTGCCAGTATGGCCTCCCGACTCATCTACTTCACCTGACTTTCTCCCAACTAGACCATTCACAACCACTAAGCTAACCCCAGCCCCCCTGCAATGGTGATATTATGCTGCCGGGTATAGGTCCGTGGACCACAGATACCCTCACCAGTGGGGCTGGCGATGGTATGGGCAAAGCTGCTGTTGCCTTCAATACCAAGGGATGAAAAAGAGGGTGCATTGGCCACTACGATAGTGGTACTCAGCTTTTGAGCAAATAGTGCAATCCGGTCCACATCCTGGGAATGGATAATGCCTGTATGCCCAAAACCCTGCTCTGTTTCTACAGCCAACTCCAATCCTTCGGCGAAGCTCTCCACCGAGACTATAGGAAGCACCGGCAGCATCTGCTCGATCTTGACCAAAGGATGATCAAAGCCTACCTGCATAATCGCTCCCTCGGTCCCCGGTGGTGGGGTAATTCCCGCTGCTCGCAGGATTTCTACACCATCTTTACCTACCCAGTCACCTACTACATGCCCATCTTTGGTGACCAAGCGCGTCACCTGCTCGGCTTCCGCTGCACTCAGCAAATAGGCCCCGTGTTTTTGCATCTCTGCAACCAGCTCTGCCACTACACTGCGTACGGCAAAGACCGTTTTTTCGGAGATGCACAGCAGGTTGTTATCAAACCAGGCACCTCTCAAGATATCCTGGGCAGCCCTCGGAATATCTGCAGTCTCATCCACCAAAACCGGAGGATTAGCTGCCCCCGCGGCTACAGCCTTTTTCCCACAGGAAAGAGCGGCTTTGACTACACCGGGCCCACCGGCAGCAGTTACCATGCCGACCAACGGATGTCGCGATACTTCATTGACTACATCTAGAGTCGCCTCATTGACCGCCACCCAAC
>JAAZMR010000002.1 GCA_012798695.1 Bacillota bacterium
CATAGTGAACGGCGCTGAATGCGAGCCGTTGTTGAATGTTGATCAGTTATTAATGATGCATCATACGGATATTCTTGCCCAAGCATTGGCTTCTCTTGTTAAACTTACGGGAGCCTGTCAAGGGATAATTGCTGTAAAGGGCAAGTACGAACGTGTGATCCAAGCTCTTACTGATGCAATCGGGTCACATGAGAATTTGAAGCTGTTCAACTTAGCGGATAGATATCCTGTGGGAGATGAGCAGCTGCTCGTCCAAAACGTTACAGGCAGATCTATACCCCCGGGTGGGTTGCCTGTTGATGTCGGAGTTGTTGTAATTAATGTAGAGACGTTATACAACATTTCTCATGCTTTAGCCGGGGATGTTGTAACTCATAAATTCCTGACTGTTGCCGGGGATGTAAAACATCCGGTTACTGTTAAAGCACCACTAGGTATTAGCGCAGCCGAATTGCTGGATCTTGCAGGGGGACCCGGGAATGCCGATTACTTGTTAATTGAGGGTGGCCCTTGCATGGGTAAACCTATTACCTCAGAAACACCAGTTACGAAAACCACCAATGGCCTCATAGTTTTGCCGACAAGGCATCCCTTGGTGAAAAGCTACAGTAGAGGTTTCAATAGGAACCTTAACTTGGCTCTCTCCGTTTGCAGTCAGTGTCACCAATGTACGGATTTGTGCCCTCGCCGTCTTCTCGGACATCCTTTGGAGCCTCATCGAATTATGCGGGCAGTATCCTACAGCATTGCCGACACGGTAGCCCTGCCTCAAGCATTACTTTGCAGCGAATGCGGGGTGTGCGAACTCTATGCATGCCAGTTCGGATTGTCACCCAGGCACATAAACCAAATCATAAAGGCAGAATTGAAGCGGAGTAGCTTTAAGCCGACCTGGAAACCCGTGGGCATCCCTCAAGGATATGAAGGTAGACAAATACCCTACAACCGCCTTTTAAGGCGCATGGGGCTCATGAAGTACAATCGGGAAGCTGTTTGGATGGATATTGAGGTCGAAACAGAGAAGGTTGCCTTACCCCTACAACAACATATTGGGGCGCCGTCCATACCTATTGTGCAAACGGGTCAAGAAGTTAAACAGGGTGAACTCATAGCCGAGATACCCAGAGGCAAACTCGGCGCTACTCTCCATGCAAGCCTCACCGGCCGAGTGGTGGAGGTAGGCGATCAGATTGTTATCCGGGGAGGTGTCGTCTAATGGGCATTGCTGTAGGAATAATCGAGCTTAGGAGTATGGCGCGTAGTTTCTTGGTAGCGGACAGTTGCTTGAAAACAGCGCCTGTTAATCTGCAAATTCGGATCACCTGTCCCGGAAAGAGTCTGCTCTTGATGAGCGGGGAAATCAGTGCAGTGCAAAGTGCTGTTGAATTGGGAAACATCAAAGGCGATGAATCTATTGTCAACTATTTGGTTCTGGGGAATCTGCATAAAGATGTGATACCGGCGCTTGCAGGGGTAAGCACGTATGAAGATCAGGAAGCCCTAGGAGTAATTGAAACCTTTA
>JAAZMR010000041.1 GCA_012798695.1 Bacillota bacterium
CGTTGGGAAAACCTGCTGGACCTGAAGCCACAATCTTTACTCAATTCGTGGCCACCTATCACTAATACAGGCATGGTATGGGCTTGGAGTCTCCAAGCCTTTTCATCCTTCTTGGGGTGGTTATGCTTGGGATCGAACATGAAGCGTTTTTGGGCAGTAGCTTTGGGGACATTTCTGATTTCACTAATGTCTAATTATGCCAGCAATAGTCTACTAGGCTTGTTGCCATTTTTGCCGGCTTTTTCTATCTTAGCAGCTATTATCATGATCGGAGTCTTTTCTGACCTCATCGGAGTTGCCGCCACAGCGGCTTCCGAGGTGCCCTTTCATGCGATGGCTGCCGACAAAGTCACGGGGGCAAGACAAGCCATGTGGGTAGTGCGTAATGCTGCCTCCATCGCAACTTTGTGTAATGATATGATAGGAGATATAGCCGGTACCCTCAGTGGCGCCGTAGGCACCAGTATTGCCTTTGCGATTTCCCGGGAAGCTGGTTTTCTCAACCGGACCGTGTGGGTTACACTGTTGGTTTCGGGGGTGGCCGCTGTCACAGTGGGTGGGAAGGCTTTCGGTAAGCAACTTGCTATTCAGAGAGCCAATGACCTCGTGCATTGGGTAGGTAAGGTCATATACGCCTGGGAGACAGTAAGCGGCTTACGGATAACGAATCTGGGTAATGCTGTGGGTGCAAGCAAGAAACGTAGAACCAACGGAGGCCAAGGCCGTTAGAACAAGGTACGACAAGGAGATTAACACTGGTGAAGCTATTGGATATGATTGATGAACCGAGACAGTTGCATCGGCTTACCCGTGTTCAGCTAATTAGCCTCTGCAGTGAACTAAGAGAGCGGATTATCGATACGGTGGGCAAGACGGGTGGGCATCTGGCGTCAAATCTTGGCGTTGTAGAGCTGACAGTAGCTCTGCACTCAGTACTTAATACTCCGATGGACAAGCTGATTTGGGATGTTGGCCATCAAGCGTATGCTCACAAGCTTCTCACCGGTCGGCGAGAGGCTTTCAATACATTAAGACAGTACAAAGGTATCAGTGGGTTTCCTGCCCGCCATGAGAGTAGCTATGATCCTTTTACGGTAGGGCATAGCAGTACCTCGATATCCGCTGCTTTGGGCTATGCCTTAGCTCGAGATCACCTACAAGAAGATTACAATGTCGTGGCAGTGATAGGAGATGGTGCCCTCACAGCAGGGATGGCCTTTGAGGCCCTTAACCACGCCGGTCATCTGCATACACGGCTGATGGTTGTACTTAATGATAACGAGATGTCCATTGCACCTAATGTGGGGGCCTTATCCCAGTACTTGACGAGGATGAGAACTGATCCGACTTTGAGCCGGACTAGGGAAGAAATGGAGCAGCTTTTGGGCCGTCTCCCGGCCATAGGAGACTCTATGCTGCGGGTTACAGATCGGATGAAAAAGCTTGTCAAGCAGTTGGTAGTGCCGGGGATGCTTTTTGAAGAACTGGGGTTTACCTATGTGGGGCCAGTGGATGGTCACGATGTAGCCTTGATGCAGAAAGTGTTTCGGGAGGGGCTGCGTCGTAGGGAACCAGTACTTGTTCATGTGATCACTCAAAAAGGCAAAGGCTATGGTCCCTCTGAGGCAAATCCTGAACTTTACCATGGTACAGGTCCTTTGCAGGTGGCTCCTACCACAAAACCATTGGTACCCTCATATAGCCAAGTCTTCGGATCCAAGCTGATCGATTTGGCTGAGCAGAATGATAGGATTGTGGCCATTTCTGCGGCTATGCCGGATGGGACAGGTCTTAGTGACTTCAAGAATCGGTGGCCGGAACGGTTCTACGATGTGGGGATTGCCGAGCAACATGCTGTGACCTTGGCAGCTGGTCTAGCCGCTGGAGGGTTAAAGCCGGTGGTAGCCATCTATTCTACGTTTCTACAGCGGTCCTTTGATCAGATTATCCATGATGTATGCCTGCCTAAGTTGCCGGTAGTATTGGCTATCGATCGGGCAGGACTGGTGGGAGAAGATGGGCCCACCCATCATGGGGTATTTGATCTTAGCTACTTACGGATGATCCCTAATCTACGGGTTATGGCCCCCAAGGATTCCTGGGAGCTTGCCGAAATGTTGGAACTGGCGCTCAAATTAGACGAGTGTGTGGCTATTCGCTATCCCAGAGGCTTAGTGCATGACGAGGTCTTCGAACAGTTCGGTGTGACTAATTGTGCACCTATAAATATAGGTAAGGCGGAGGTGCTTTCCAGAGGGGCGGACGTAACGATTGTGGCCATAGGGACGATGGTGGCTGTGGCGTTGGAAGTCGCCGCGGCTCTCCGGGCTCAGGGACTCGATGTGGGTGTAATCAATGCTCGTTGGGTCAAACCCCTAGATGTAGAGGCGATTAGTGAGGCGGCCTCTGGGACGAGTTGTATTGTTACCTTGGAGGAAAATGTTCTGGCCGGGGGATTTGGTTCAGCTGTTCTTGAAGTCTTAGAGGCAGAAGGACTGCTAACTCAGGTCCAGGTGAAAAGATTTGGTATTCCCGATATTTTCGTGGAGCATGGTGATCATGGGTGTCTACTAAAATCATTGGAATTACATGTGGCCCAGTTGATCGAAAGTATTCTAGTAATCGCCGATCATAAACCAGCCAGTATACTTGGACCTACACATATTTGAGTTTGGTTGTACGGGTAGAGTAAACGGATTTAAAGATCTCAAGAAATCACTGACTTGAATTTAGGGAGGATTCATGAAAGAACGTCTAGATGTCTTGCTGGTGGCAAGGGGATTGGCCAAAAGTCGGGAAAGGGCCAAGAGTACCATCATGGCTGGCATTGTCTATGTAGAAGGCCAGAGGGTCGACAAGCCCGGTACTGCTGTGCACAAAGAGGCGGTAATTGAAGTTAGAGGCAACCCCATCCCATTTGTGAGCCGTGGTGGACTAAAACTGGCCCGGGCACTAGAAGTCTTCCCAGTAGAAGTCTCCAATAAGGTGACTATAGATGTGGGGGCCTCCACGGGGGGATTCACTGACTGCTTGCTGCAGAATGGTGCTGCTCGGGTTTATGCTATCGATGTTGGCTATGGTCAACTGGATTGGAATTTGCGCCAAGATCCTCGGGTAGTGGTGATGGAACGCACTAACATAAGGTATGTGGAACCGGGACAGTTAGAAGAGTTGGCTGACCTGGCTACCATAGATGTTGCCTTTATTTCCTTAACTAAGATCCTACAGGTTGTGGCTGGACTTTTGGTTGCCAAGGGAGAGATTATTGCCTTGATTAAGCCACAATTTGAGGCACAACGCGAACAGATCGGTAAGCGAGGGGTGGTGCGGGACTCTGCGGTTCAGGTAGAGGTTATCACCCGCATCCTGGATTGTGCTGAGACTCTTGACCTTGGGGCTCTCGGACTAACATTTTCACCCATTACCGGCCCTCAGGGCAACTATGAATTCTTAGTTTATTGGAGAAAGGGAGAGAAGCCTACCAGGCAGGACTATGAGGATTGGAGCCAGATGGTAGTTAGGGCGGCCCATGATGCTCTGTCTTAGGCAGTTACAGCCAGGCAGGAATTCATAGGCAAGACGAGAATAGTCAGCGTGGAGGCGCGTAGCTTTGAAGCGAGTAGGCGTTCTGCCCCATCTGGGGAAACCAAA
>JAAZMR010000052.1 GCA_012798695.1 Bacillota bacterium
AGGCCTAAGAGTACTGCCATGGTGCCCTGACCGTCAGGCACAGCGGCCTCCATCAGCTGTCCCCGACGGGCCACTAAGCTGACTGCCGTCTCGAAATCTAGACTGCCGGCCACTACCAATGCTGAGTATTCACCCAAACTATGCCCTGCAACTACATCCGGCCTTAGGCCCCGAGACAAAAGGATATGAGCCAACATCGTGCTGACTGTCAGCAAAGCCGGCTGGGTATATTGGGTCTGTTTCAGCCTGAGCTCTGGACCCTGCCAGCACAAATCTGCCATATCATATCCCAGAATTCTGCTGGCAGTATCAAGTAAGGCTTCGGCCCCTGGGTCTGCCTCAGCTATGCTCTGACCCATGCCTAGGTATTGGCTGCCCTGCCCGGGGAATACCCATGCGATCTTCCCCATGCTATCGACCCCACCGCAAGATGGCTGAGGCCCAGGTGAGGCCAGCCCCAAAACCGACTAAGGCAACAATATCATCATCCTTAACCTTACCGGACCGCACGACTTCATCGAGAGCTATGGGAATCGATGCCGCTGATGTATTGCCATACCGCTGCACATTTACAAAAACTTTCTCTTTCGGGATCGCCAATCGTTTGCGTGCCGCCTCGATTATCCGGATGTTTGCTTGATGGGGCACAAATACATCTATGTCATCTGGGCTGAGCCCACATTTGTTCAGCGAGTTTTGTGCAGTTTCACCCATGATCCGCACCGCGAATTTGAACACTTCATTCCCTTGCATAACAATAAAGTGTTCACGGGCTTTGACCGTCTCCTCAGAAACCGGTTTCCGAGAACCCCCTGCCGGAAGAGTAAGTAAATGACCTTGAGCACCGGTCGCTCCTAGATCTGCACCCAAGAGCCCGCGGTTTTCACTAACTGGGCCAATCACTGCTGCCCCTGCGCCATCTCCAAAGAGGACACAGGTACTGCGATCAGTCCAATCCGTAATCTTGCTCAAGATATCGGCACCTATGGCCAATACTCGATGATAGGCACCGCTCTCAACAGCGCGTACCGCCATATCCAGGGCATAGACAAAGCCTGAACACCCAGCCGATAGATCAAAGGTTGCTGCATTAGTTGCCTCTAGCTGCATCTGTACCAAGCAAGCAGTAGCCGGGAAGCTCACATCGGGTGTTACTGTAGCTACGATCACCAGATCAATTTCTTCAGCATCAACACTGGCAGCTTCGAGGGCACGTCGACCCGCGGCAGCTGCCAAATCGCTGGTTGCCTGGCTATCAGCGGCAATTCGCCTCTCCTTAATGCCTGTACGAGTTGTAATCCACTCATCACTGGTATCTACCATCTTCTCTAGGTCAGCGTTGGTTAGCACCCTCTCCGGAACTGCCATACCGGTTCCCCAGATCCCTGCTGCCCGCAATTGTCTAGTCACTATTTTCACCGCCTAGTCTCACTGCCGTACTGGCAATACTATCTCTTAAACCTGCCTGCACCGCGTCCTCTGCCACACTCAATGCGTTACGAATGGCAATACTATTGGAGCTGCCATGGCAGATAATCGCAACTCCATCAATCCCCAACAGGGGAGCACCACCATATTCAGTATAGTCTAGTCGCCGTTTTGCCCGGTGAAGAGCCTGTTTGGCCAATAACCCACCGAACTGTGCGATTTTGCTTACGGCGAACTCTTCTTTCATGGTGTCAAAGAGCATCATACCCAGACCCTCTGCCACCTTCAGCACTATGTTACCCACAAATCCATCGCAAACTAGTACATTAGTTTGCCCACTAAACACCTCCCTGCCTTCGATATTACCGGCGAAGTTCCAGCCACTTTGCTCTAGCAGTTGATAAGCTTTCACAGTCAGCTCATTACCTTTGGAGCCCTCGGAACCGATGTTTAGAAGTCCAATAGTTGGATTGGCAATGCCTCTTACTTTCTGCATATATGTCCGCCCCATGCCCGCAAACTGCAGCAGATGCTGTGGCCTGCAATCTACATTAGCACCGACATCCAAGATAATGGCTTCTCCGGACACCACGGGCACAGGAACAGCAATAGCCGGACGCTCGATCCCGGGAACTCTTCCCATATACAATAAAGCTGCTGCCATGGCAGCCCCAGTATTGCCGGCGCTGACAAGAGCTTGAGCTTCACCTTCTCGAACTAACCGGGCTCCCACAACCAGCGATGAATTGGTTTTCTTGCGTACAGCTTGGACAGGGTGTTCATCCATCTCTATGGTCTGTCTCGCCGGCACAATCACAAGCCGGTCAGTATTATATTGGGAAAGCAAGGGTTCGAGCCGGTTGGGATCACCCACCAATAACACGGTAGAGGTGCGGGTCTGGGCATAAGCCGCTGCCCCTGCCACTATGGTCTTTGGACCAAAGTCACCACCCATTGCATCCAATGCAATCTTCATCAATACCGGGCCATCGCAACTCTGCCCTAAAGAAGCAGAAGGCGGCCCTTCACCTCTCTAACATGGAAAATCAGTCAACATCTCTTGCTTCCAAGCTGGCATCACTTTTCCGAATGTTCTTTTTCCATCTCCTTGACTTCCCAAGTCTCGATGGCCGCCACCTGAAAGCTTCCCCAAAATACTTCTCTGCTGGCTACTTTACTGGTTACATCTACAGTGAATCGGTTGCCCTTTCTGTTCTTGACTTCGGCTTGGCAGAAGATGGTCTCACCAACGTAAACTGGTCGGCGGAACCGTATTTCCGCACTGGCAGTCAACACAACCGGTGAGTCTACCAGAGCGACCGCCAACGAATTGGCCTGTGCAAAAATATGATGCCCCCGAACCACCTTGGTTAGGCTAAAACCCATGTCTTCAGTTGTATCCAAAAGGGAGCTGCCCCGCTTGCCGAGTTCTACATCCAACAGCCGTCCCACCAACTCACGGTCACTCATAGCCTTTAGCTGACCATATGCTGCCTCTGCTAGCACCTTAGTTCGCTCCCGCATTTCCGGTATGGATAGCTCCAGCCGGTCTAGGCGAATAGTTTGTACGCTGACACCGAACTGTTGTGCCAACTCCTCATCAGTGAGAAATGGCTGCTCGTTTACGAGTTCGATCAATTGCTCTTGGCGCTTTTTCTTGCTTTGCCTGCGGGCCATAGACTCAAGCAGCTTCCCTTCCATAATATCGCTCTACTCACGTGCTGTTAGTCCGTATCATGCTCTATTCAACGGTCCCAGTTCACCCCTCGTAACCAGGCTTCACCCCAAGTCTCTAAGGGCTCATCCTAGGACCAGGTCATAATCCTAGTCATAGTTTAACTGATCTTCACGCATTTGGCAAGGGCCAAACAAAAAAAGACCGAGCAGACCTCCGGTCTCTCAGCCTCTTTTCGTCTAGATTCTATGCAACAGTTACTCGGCTTTCACCGACAGTACTTGACGACCTTTATAGTAGCCACAGCTCCTGCATACCCGGTGTGGCAACTTCGGTTCATGACACTGGGAGCACTCCACAGTGCCTGAAGCTGTAAGGGTCCAATTAGCACGGCGCTTACGTGTACGAGCCTTTGCCTGTCGACGCTTAGGAACCGCCATAGATTCTGTCACCTCCTGTAGAGCTGCTGCCGATACTCGATTTATGGTCAATCGTTATTGTCCAACAGCTGCCTCAGTTTGCTCATTCGGGGATTTGTGTCATCTATAGTGCAATCACATTCCCCGTCATTCAGATCCTGACCACACTGTGGGCAAAGACCACGGCAGTCTTCTTGGCAAAGGGGTTTGAGTGGCAGAGAAACAAGCAGGTTCTCCAATACCACGTCATCCAGGTCAATGGTTAACCCACGAAATTCCTGGATATCTTCGTGGTCCCATTCTTCCTCATCGGTCTGCTGATCTGGCAGGAAATCCTCATCCTGTGCCCGAGATGACCTTCGAAAACGCTCATTAGGCTGTGCAGTTATCTCTAACTGTATCGGGCGCAGACAGCGACCACAGTTCGTCTGTATGCTAGTGCTTACAGTGCCCTTTACCAGAAATAACTCCCCGGTACAAGTAACTCTACCATCGAATACAACTGGACTGATACACTGGAGAGACTGACCGTCTCCACGCATGTTCGACCAATCTTCCACCAGGTGGAACCGAATCTCTCCACCCTTTTGGCCTTGGATCTCGCCAATGTTGACTTCCACTGGCTCTCACCTCATAAATTATAATGACCTGGGATCCGACTGTCAAGCAGTAGGAGGCCAGGATAGTTTGAACAAATGACTCTTTGACTAACTCGTCAACCTGATCTATCTTCTCCTGACTCCGCAAAACTCATCTCTAGCGAGAAGGCATCAGCCTCTCTGCATCCTGATTATACCTTGCAGCTTGCATTACAGCTGTCTGGTGCTCCTTGTCTGTTCGGCCCCGAGAGTGGAGGCGACTACCCAGGAAATGAAGGCAAAAATGTCCGGTAAACTCATTATCACTTATACTGCTCCTGCCATGTGGCACCCCATTCATCGAAGCTGCAATCCGAAAACCACTGTATTCTACCACTATGGGTCTTCTCGCCCAAGACCACTTGCCCCCGATGGCCTTCTTCATAGTGCGGGTATCTGCTGCAGTCAAGGGTTCCACATCAGCATGATACGTACCAAATAGACGTTTGACCTGAAAGCGAAGACCCGATTGCAAGTCCAGAACGGTTGCCGTTGCTGATTTAGGGAACAGTCGGTTGACCTCATCCCAATGCATCAAACGGACTGCTGGAACACGTGTGCTTAGGCTCCCAGAACGACCCATAGGCACAACTAGTTCTTCTCCCACCATCAACCTATCTGGATTGGCGATACCGTTTACGGCTGCTAGTTCAGAAACAGTCACATTCAGCTCTCGAGCGATCCCCCACAGTGTCTCGCCCGGCTGGACCACATGCACGCCTTGAGCAGCCTCTAGCAACTCCTGTAATTTCTGCCATGTTTCCTTACCGACAATACCATCCGGATTCAACCCCGTTATTTGCTGCAGCTCTATGACTGCCCGCTGAGTTGAAGGACCGAATATGCCATCGGCAGTTCCAACCAAATAACCCAACTCCGAAAGGCATTCCTGCAAGAACACCACGTCTGCCCCCACCATGTCCAGCTTAAGCTGGGCCAAATCGGATAATCGCATGCCCAACGCGGGTACTAGGCTGCTTGCAGCAAGAATCAGAGAGAATAAGATACAAAAGACCAGGCACCGACTCAAGCTCTCCATTGTTCTCCTTCTTTCCGTGATGGATTCCGGCTGCGCGATATCAGCTCTAAGACGAAATACCATCCCGCCATGACCTCAGCATCTCCAGCATGCCTGGCGGCATATTTCAACATGACCATCATATACATATAACGTTTGTACGTCTTGTACTAACTTGCCATTGCCGGAGGGATAAATTTGTCCAATAAGCAAACCCCATCAAGATGGTATACATATCTGTCCGCGGCCGCCGCCGTACTGCTAACCATTACTATCGTTCGTTACCCTCAGGTGGCCTTTACAGCTTCCCTAGATGGCCTCAGAATTTGGTTTAACATAGTCCTGCCAGCCTTGCTGCCTTTCTTCGCTATGGCTGAGCTGCTCATGGGCCTAGGTGTTGTGCATTTCATTGGAGTGCTCTTGGAGCCCTTAATGCAGCCCGTATTTCGCATCCCCGGGGTAGGTGCCTTCGCCGTTGCCATGGGCCTTGCATCGGGATATCCCATCGGTGCCAAGATCACTGGCCAGCTGCGCCGAGATGGCATGTGCACTGGCCCTGAAGGTGAACGGCTCATCGCCTTAGCAAATACCGCTGATCCACTTTTCATGGTGGGTGCAGTCGCCGTAGGCATGTTCGGGATCGAAGAACTTGGTTGGACCATCGCAGCCGCGCATTACTTGTCCGTGTTCATAGTAGGTTTCCTCATGCGATTCTCTCTTGAGCGAGGGGCCCCCACTACGAGGCTAGCACCCGCTCAACGCGGCAGCCTGCTCTCCAGAGCCTTCAATGAACTGGAACGGGCCCGTATTAGGGATGGGCGCCCCTTTGGTCAGCTATTCGGCGATGCCGTAAGAGACTCCTTCACATCAATGCTGTTCATCGGTGGTTGTATCATGATTTTTTCCGTGCTCAGCCGCATACTAGATGTAGCTGGTATCACCGGCTTCTTACACGAATTTCTGGGCACTCTCCTCCGCCCTTTGGTAGATGAAGCCATCATCCCGCCCATTCTTCGGGGAATAGTCGAGATTACCATCGGATGTCAAGCCGCCAGTCAAGCTAATAGTCCTTTACTGTGGCGAGCTGTCGCTACCAGTCTGATCATTGGTTGGAGCGGCCTTTCGGTGCATGCACAGGTGGCCACTATGGTTCGTGGTACAGATATCCATTTGGGACCATACATTTTGGCCCGTGCTATCCATGGCATTCTGGCTGCCATCCTTACCTTGGTTCTGTGGAATCCGATTACAGCAGTGCTGGCTTCTAGACCACCGACATCTCTCCCAGATCTGGGGCAGCTGACCTTTATTGCCCGCATAGGTTTGTCTCTGCGCACCCTTGCTATTGCTGGGGGCACACTAATCGTGCTTGGGGTTTTCGTAAACATCATTCGCAGTCTCAGGATCATTCTCATACGCACAAGGCGCTAACGCTAACTTGCTGTGGCACTGTATTAGTCAGCTGGCCGATTATCCTCGCTTTACCATATTCCCTTTTGGAATCAATGCTGCTGGGTCCCTATACCCAACTTTCAGGTAGGAGCTATTTACCTCTATTCTTTCAGGCTATCTTCATATCGCTTGCGGAATTTCGCTACCTTAGGGCCAATTACTGCCCGACAGTAGGGCTGGTTGGGATTTAGCCGATAGTAATCAGTGTGATAGGCCTCAGCCGGATAAAACACCGTGAAGGGCACAACTTCAGTCACTATGGGTAAATCAAATACCGCCTTCGCCTCTAACTCAGCGATGACCGTCTCGGCAATCTGCCTCTGTTCTGTGGAATGGTAAAAAATGGCCGATCTATATTGTGTACCGACATCCGGGCCCTGACGGTTCAAAGTAGTTGGATCGTGGATATTAAAAAACACTTCCAGCATGTTTCTAAAAGAGATCTCTTCGGGATCGAACACTATATGTACAACCTCGGCATGCCCGGTCAGGCCTGTACACACCTGCTCATATGAAGGGTTCGCCAGTGTGCCGCCTGCAAAGCCAGAGCGTACACTCTCCACACCCCGCAAGCTAGCAAATATCGTTTCCAGGCACCAAAAACATCCCCCTGCTAGAGTTGCGATCTCCCAGTTCTGGCTAGAAGGCACAGCCATCCCTCCTTTGCATTGTTCAGATTTTAACCATAATCCTGCCATCTTTTCACGCATGCATTGGCTTGAGCTGCCGCCCATAGACGAGGCGAGGCACTATATGCCTATGCCCATCAAGCGCCTACCCGACTCCTCGGCTCGGACCAGCTATGCCGCAGCCTCTGGCATCTAGTCCATCTGGTTAAGGTGTTCCAAGCCACTCTCCACCACGGAAAGGTTCTCAGCTAGCGATTCCTGCAGTATCTCCAAAAGCTTCGCTGCATAGGCCTTGGCACCAGATTCCATCTCGTAGGCCTGCCTGCGGGCTTCCTCTACAATTCGTTCTGCCTCTGCCTGTGCTAGTTTCATGATCTCGCTTTCCCTCAACAGCCTTGATGCATGTTCCTCAGCTTGGGCAATCATTCGTTCTGCCCGCCTCTGTCCATCTTCAAGGATCCGATCTCTTTCCGAAGCCAGAGCCTCTGCCCTCCGCATCTCTTCCGGCAACGAGTTGCGAATCTTGGCGATTAAATCCAGCACCTCGTCTTCATCCACCATGCTGCGACCGGAAAGGGGGATCTTCGGTGCCGACTCCACCACTTCTTGTAATCGATCGAGCAAAATGACTAGGTTTCTACGATTCAACCCAATAGCCCCCTTCGCAATGATCAAAACTAGCTAATCCCAGCTTTGCGAGCATGGGAGTATTTCTTAGCCAAAGCCTCAGCAACACAACTTGGAACCCAGGCAGTTACATCACCACCAAGGCTAGCCACTTCTTTGACGGCACTAGAGCTGATAAATGAATACTCATTGCTGGTCATCATAAAGACTGTCTCCACATCTTTATCCAAATGATGGTTCATGGAGGCCATTTTCAGCTCAACCTCAAAATCGGTAACTGCCCGTAACCCTCTGACAATGGCGATGGCTCCCCGCAACTTCGCATAGTCCACCACCAACCCATCAAAGTGCTCACAAGTAACTATATCTAGGTGCTTTGTCGCCTTTGACAGCATCTCCACCCTCTCATCAGGTGTAAACAGAGCTTCTTTTGCTGGATTGGTCAAAACAGCTACATAGACCCGGTCGAAAATGTCACAGGCCCGGGTTATGATATCCAGATGCCCGTAGGTGACCGGATCAAAACTCCCAGGGCAAACTGCAATTTTCATATATTCCCCTTCTTCCCCACAAATTGCTCTATCCCTGTCTAAGAATCCAAGGAATCCTGTATGATTAGGAAACTGATTTCCGTATCTCCGTACTTTTGAATACGAATCCGCCGTAAAGTCTCGATTCTTTCCGGTACAGGTTCGTCACGGCTGTGTTCTACTATAACTAAGGTATCAGCCCCAGCCAAGCCGACTCTACTGATGGCTAAGAGGGTCTCCATTATCTTGCCCTGTCCATAAGGTGGATCCATGAAAATACAGCCAAATTGGATGTCTCTCTTAGCCAAAATCGCTATGGCCCGAGATACATCAGTATTATGGACTTCTGCGTGATCGGCCAGCCCCACTCGCTGAAGATTGCCCTTAATCACCTGTATCGCGGCCCGGCTGTTGTCGACGAAAACCGCACCCGGGGCGCCCCGGCTCAAAGCCTCAATCCCTATAGCACCCGACCCGGCATATAGATCTAGAAATCGCCCGGTCAAGACCCTCTCACCTAGAATGGAGAACAGCGATTCTTTGACCCGGTCCGCCGTGGGACGCGTTTTCCGGCCACTAACTGATTCCAGCCTCCTACCCTTAGCAACACCGGTAATCACCCGCATGCTTCCACCGCCATTCCAGTTTTTCCCACCAACTTTCAGTGGTTTGATAAGCATACTGTTTCCTGGAAAAGCACACATTAATACCGGAGTACGGTTTAACCCTCCCCCAAATGCATAGGAGGTGCAATTGGTATAGATACCAATTTGCTCTTCCTCCGGTTTCTCCTCTCCCCCGATGGCGGTCTCTTGCAGCCGCCATCGTGCTTTCTCGATAAAACAAAACGACCGGGTAGGGCTACCCGGCCTCAGAATAGTGCAGCCGCAGGGCCAACCCTTCGGCACCATATGCCACCACAGCCACCTCAGAGGCTGCTGTGGTTCAGTCCTCTGCAACCAACTGAGGGGCCAAAACTGTGTTGATCAGGGCAATCAGTGATCATTGCTCTCCGGGCAAGGCCAACCGCCATGTCAGACCCAAAGTTCCGGGTCCTGAATGTGAACCGATGATGGGCCCGACGTAACCAAGATACGTCTCCACACAATCCACCAGCTCTTTGATCTCCTCCAGTAACTCCTGTGCAGCTTCCTCTGCGTCAGCATGCAGCATTGCTACATGCACCTTATTGTCGCCCACTATCTCTTTGAAAAGCTCCAGCATACGCCGACGAGCCCTCTTGTTACCCCGCAGCTTTTCCTGTACTTCCACAGTTCCGTCAACAAATGTCAGTACAGGCTTGATCTGCAGCAAGCTGCCAACTAGAGAGGCTGCCCTGCCAATCCTCCCGTTTTTTTCCATATACTCAAAAGTATCAACAAGAAAAAACAAACCCATATTTGCTTTGACAGCCATTACGGCTGCGCGGGCTTCGTCAAGAGTGCCATTGTGTTGAGCTGCCGCCAAAGCCATCAATCCTACACCCATAGATACGGTCAGCGAATCCACCACAACGATATTCTCCGGATCCACCATCTCGGCTGCCAAGCAAGCCGCCTGATAGGTTCCACTGAGCTTACTGGAGATGTGGATAGAGAGTACTTGCCGTCCGGCATCTAACGCTTCCCTGTATACTTCTGCAAATCGGCCAGGTGGTGGTTGTGATGTCCGGGGCAGGACAGGATTACTGCGCAGTTTGCCATAGAATTCAGCGGGAGTGAGATCAACCCCATCTACATAATGCTCATCCCCAAAGCTAACCGAAAGAGGCACAATTCGAATATCGTGTTCCTGGGCAACATCTTGTGGCAGATCTGCTGTACTATCGGTGACTATCTGAATACCAGCCATATTTCTCCTCCCTTTACCCAAAACCCCATTCCTCGCCTGCAGCTGATGGGAATTCCACCTGCCCAAGCTGCCTAACTTTCCTGGGGCAGCCCTATTCCAGTGATACTAGATAATAGTAAAGCGGTTGACCCCCCTCGTAGAGTTCCCATTCCGGGTCAGGGAATTCAGCTTGCAGCTGCTGCAGAAGCTCTCGAGCGGCGGTCTGAATCACGTCTCGGCCATAGAACAAGCTGACTATCTCTGGTTCGCGCGTGGCCAACAACCCTCTAACCAATTCTTTAGTTGTGGAAATCAAATCCCGGCCGGCAACCATCACTCGACCCTGCTGCAATCCGATGAAATCTCGCTTGTTAATCCGTATTCCATCAGTGGTAGCATCTCGAACAGCATAGGTCACTTCTCCGCTCACCACAGCCTGACTGGCATTGTCCATCCTCTTAACCGCTTCGACAAATTCCAGCTTCTCATCATAGACTGCCGCGGCCGCTACACCTTGAGGCAAACCAGGTGTTGGGATCACCGATACCTGCTTATCGACCACTTTGGCAGCTTGCTCTGCAGCGAATATGACATTCTTGTTGTTAGGTAGTACAATAACTCGATGGGCTGGCACACTCTCAATAGCTTCTATCAGCTCTTCAGTACTGGGGTTCATAGTCTGACCGCCGTTGAGCACCACATCTACCCCCAGACCTTGAAAGATGGCCTTCCATCCATCACCCAAAGTCACTGCTACAACGCCCGTTTCCTTGTGAACATCATCTGAAACAGTCTCATTGCGCATGGCCGCACCAACAGGTAACCTCGCTTGACCATTGCGACCGGGCTGTTCTACATCCTGGCTGGCTGCGCGGTTCTGTTCTGCCATGTTGTTTATGTCTATATCCAACATTTCACCATGCTGGCCGCAAATCTCTAGGACCTGTCCAGGATTGTTGCTGTGAACGTGAATTTTGGCTATCTCCCCATCGCCGACCACCAGCAAAGAATCTCCTAGTGAATGCAACTCTTCTCGCAACTCATCCAGAGGAATCTCATTACCCTTCACGATCAGTTCAGTACAGTATCGGAACTCAAGCGATTCCACTGGTCTAATACCTCCAACGGTAGTACTTGAGCGGGTAGCGGTTGCTTCCTCGCCCGCCACCACTAACAGTACTGGGGCTTCCTCCTGCACCAAAGCAGAGTAGGCACCCGATAAAGCAGTCACTATACCCTGCCCTCCAGCATCGACCACACCGGCTTCTGCCAAAGCTGGCAACATCTTGGTAGTCTCAGATAGAGCTTTGTTGGCCCCCTGCAGCACCACTTCCAGCCATGCAACCACATCGGTCTCCCGCCTCGCTGCCTGCTTCCCAGCCTCAGCGGCATAGCGAGCCACCGTGAGCATAGTACCCTCCACCGGCCGCATGACAGCCTTGTAAGCCATACTGGAAGCCTCCTGCAGACCCCGTACCAATTCCGGTATAGTCGCTGTAGGCCTATCCGGCATCTCTTGGGCAAAGCCTCTGAGCAGCTGAGAAAGAATGACACCCGAGTTTCCCCTAGCTCCCATCAGGGAACCATTGGCTGCCGCTCTAGCTAGATCTCCTACAGAATCGGATTTGCACCTCTCAACTTCCTTGGCAGCCGCCAGTAAGGTCAGAGCCATATTGGTGCCGGTATCGCCATCAGGCACAGGGTAAACATTCAAGAAATCAATTTCTTCTTTTTTCTCGTTTAACAGGGTAGCAGCTGCATAGATCATGCTCCTCAGCATTCTGCCCCCCAAACGCTCTTTCTCCAATCCCAACCCCGCTCCTCCTACCAAATTCCACTGATTCATCGGGTTATCTCTCATCTTGCGGCTGTGTGACTCTGACACCCTCAACCCGGACGTCAACACTCTGTACTGGTATACCACAGGCCGTCTCCACAGCATATTTTACCCTTTGCATAACATTATGAGCTACTTCCGAGATCTTGGTTCCATACTCCACCACAATGTGCAATCTGATGACCAGTGCTTCTCCCTTAGCCTCTACCTCTACACCGCGTTCATAATGCTCCTGGCGCAAGAGATCGATTAATCCATCCTGCACATTTCGGGCGGCCATACCAACCAACCCATAACACTCGGAAGCGGCCGTTCCCGCGATAACTGCTATTACCGCGTCAGAGATTTCCACTGTACCTAAGGTGGTCGAAAAATTACCTGCCAAGCCTCTCCCTCCAATTGTCTGGTAGCCTTTCCCGGTCCTTATCCTGTTAGCGAATATGTGATTGACCAATACTAAGCTAGACTATTCTCCAGAGTCCCTAGTATTTCCTTGTTACCTGTACCCGTTTGCCATTCAACTGTACGTTCAAGTTACAAAGCTGCTATCTCGTCCAATCTTACCACATTGGTCACCCTCTGCAAAGACCCCTGCATCGTATCTATTCTATTAGAACACTTATGCAAGGATCAGCTGTAGTTTTCCTAAATGATCGTTATCTGTGACATGAAGTGGCTGCTGTCGACTAGAAGGGCGGTTTCATTAATCACAAGTCTTCATCAACTGATCGGCCTATACCTTAGCGACCGCATGGCACTAAGGGTCACCAAGAGGACACTAGCTTCATGAACTAATATCACTACGAAGTATCTTGCCCGAGGATAGGGCCTTGTGTTACAATGGGAAAAGACTGCAACAAACGATGATGTTTCTTACCTGAAGCAAGGAGGTGCGGAAGAATATGGCCCGACGTTGTGTCGTATGTGATAAAGGTACTACAACTGGCAATCAGGTGTCCCATTCAAACAGAAGAAGCCGGCGTCGCTGGAATGCTAACCTCCAGCGCATTAGAATCAACTGGAAAGGGACTGTTACCCGCCAGTACGTTTGCACTCGATGCCTCAAAGGAGGCAAAGTGAGCCGCGCTCTATAAGGCTTCCCTTGCTTCTAGCTGCAACCTTAACCAATATTCAAGTGATCAAAACAGGCGACAGTATGTCGCCTGTTTCTCTTAACTCTGCCTATTGGTAACCGAGGCTCATGAAGGGAGTTCGTTATTTCGTTCAGTTCCAATAACAACCAAAATACCATCCCGCACCTCGACTTTGGCCTGAGCTGTGATCAGTTCATTACTCAACCCACGAGTATCGCCTAGGTAAAGGGTATTTTCCTGCAACGGATAATATAGCCCTGTAGTTGTCACACCGACCACGGTCGGGGTCAGTGGAAGCAGGGAAACATAATCTCCTGGCCTACCACGCAGGTCAGTACTGTCTGGGCCATTTAGCATACGGACATATTGCCTATGGCCCACAAGCTGCATGGCTACACCTCGGCCAAGACATAACCAACACAGGAGGAGATTGCCGAGAGTGTGATCAAAACGGCCACCGAGACCACCAAACATCCAGATTTCTCGCACACCTGTATCAAGAGCATATTCTACTGCCAATTGGCCATCGGTCTTATCCTTTTGGATCGGATACTCGTAGATCTTTATGTGAGTTGGTGCCTGGTTTAGGTACCGTTGATGGGCACCACTTAACGAATCGAAATCTCCTAGCACGACATGGGGTTCTATACCCACACTCATGGCATGCTCTAGTCCTCCGTCGGCACAGATCACTAGATCATTTGCTCTGAGTCTAGGCACACTTTCAGGCGAAAACTCGCCATTACAGAAAACCAGTGCTCTGTCGAAAAACTCTTTGCCCACAGCTGCTTCTCCCCCAACAAGTCTTCACATTCTTTGGCTATCCGTCCCTCTGTTATTCGCTTTCAGGAGTGGGCTTTTCATCAACAGCACAATCACCAGCGCAGCCAAAATGGCGTTAGGAACGAGGTAGCTGGCATTGTAAGTTAGTGAATATACCCAGGGATTCATCCCCTCAGGCGCATAGCTGCCCCAGAAGATGACTCCAGCTAGTACATGTACTACACAACGAGCAGCAGTACCGGCGACCACGCCGGCAAGCGGTTGGTGGACAAACAAACCTGCTATACCTAGCACGGCATAGGGCAAGGGATAATCCATCACCAACTGTACCGGATGGATAATATACGGATCCAACAGCAGCTTCAAGAGACCCACAACCAATCCAGACCAAGCACCGGACCGCACTCCATGACGAAGACTAACCACGAAGATGGGTACCATCTCCAACGTCACTGAACCACCATATGGCATCCGATAGATCCGCAACATTCCCAAGATGAGAGATAGGGCGGCGGCTACCGCAATCTCCATCATGACCCGTAAGTCCCACTGCTTTTTCATAATAAATCCTCCTCTGTTCGGCCGTCTTCCCAGTGAAGGGTAGTCTTTAGGGATGATAAAAGCCGTCACCAATGGGTCACGGCTTCATGTTCAATGACTTCACCGCATTCCCTACGCAGGTACTAACCTACAGGTTCGAAGGGTTAGGAAACCAAAAGGTTCCACTCTCAGCCATATGCTCCCCTAGCGGACCGAACTATATTATATTGTGCACCTATATAATATGTTTCCGTGCTTGGCGTGGATTCTCCTGCCTAACAATGCAACCAAGAGTGCCTGATAGCCAACCTACTGTATGCCATACCTGTTCTAGAAGGTTCCTCCCAAAAAGACAGGGCCAAACAGCACTACAAGCAAACTTGGGAATATGAATAACACCAAGGGAAACAGCAGCTTAACTGGAGCCTGATTGGCCTGCGCCTCGGCTCGATGAGCCTGGCTGATGCGAATCTGATTAGCCAAAAGCATCAGGGTCGAGGTAATGCTTGTCCCTAACTGATCTGCTTGAATCAAGGTCGCACAAACAGATCTGATATCCTGCTGCTGGTTTCTGGCAGCCATGCGCCTGAGGGCCTCTTGGCGGCTGTCCCCCATTCTCATATGGTGCAGCACTTGCTGGAACTCGTCGATCAGCGGATTGGGTTGAGTCTTTTCCACCATAATAGCTACTGCCGCGTCAAAGGTAAGCCCTGCTCCCGTACAGATGACCAAAAGATCCAATACTCCCGGTAATGCCCTCCGAATCGCTGCTTCCCGCTTACTAGCGGCACTAGCCAGCCACAAGTAAGGTAGCCTGCTGCAAAGGCAACCACCCAAGCATGCGAGAAAGAACCCACCTTGGGAGACGTATATGTAAGTGGCTCCAACTATGGATAGAACCAAACGCCAGCCCCATAATTCTTGTATACTCATGTTTCTTGGATAACCGGCCACACGTAAGCGCCGCCGGCTATCTTGCCCAGTCCCTGATGAATAGACCCTAACCCACAAAACTTCCCCCCAGGTCTCGAGCAATCCTCGCACTACCAATACGAGCAGATCCCATTGATTGCCCTCAAAGGCAGTGTCTGACCCAAAGCGTTGCCTAATCAACCAGCCGGATTCCATTTCACCGTACCATAGACACACCAAGGCCAAACAACTGCCATAAAAGGTCGCCAACAGCCAAACCATCTGATCACCCCATCAACTATCTATGCGGCAGATCCGACTGATCATCCACGCGCCTAAAATCTCCAGAGAAAACGCCACCCCTAGAAGTACCTGGCCTAAAGGATGGACAAAAAGCGGTTCGATAAACCCGGGCATGACCAGGTACATCACCCCCGCCAGAGCTATTGGTAGGATTGAAACAATGATACCGGTGAGTCGTCCTTGTGAAGTGACACTTCTTAGTTTCGTCTTTAGGTTCATTTCTTGTCGTAATGACTCCCTGAGGGTACCAAGAATAAAGCCCAGATCACCACCCATCTGGCGTTGGATAACTACTGCTGTGACTAATTCCGAAAAAGTCTCGTTTGCTGTCTCTGCCCCGGCTCTCTCCCAAGCGACATCCATAGGTATACCTAAATGAACTTCTCCAACAATTCGATTAGCAATAGCAGCCAACGGGGGCTCCATTTCTCTAGCTACCAGCTCCAGTACCTGAAACAAGTTGAATCCCGCCCGCAAACCTCCTTGCATTAAGCTTAGGCCATCTAGCAGCTGCAGCTCTAGCTTAGCTTGTTGACTCCTTCGACGTTGTGAAGCGATGAGCACGGGAGCGAAACAGAACAAGATTGCACCGATAAGGCTCCCCCAATGCTTCCCCACAAGCCACCCCAGCACGGCTCCTATAAACACCCGATAGCGTGGATTCGTCACAAAGCGTCTTCCCAGACTTCTTAACCCCCGGCCGTGGTTCCATCGGGCCTGTATGGCGCCCGGGTTGCGGAGACTCAAACCTAGGCACAGCAAGCTCAGAAAGTAAACTAGATTCATGCCAAACCACGGGGTATGAAAAGGTAACATACACATCCCCCTATTGAGTTAATCTTAACCTAGACATCGCACTTGATTTGATGTCAGCCAAGACTGTTTACTAAAGCTAGACATCAGCTAGCCTCTTGCTCTTGCATCTGCTCATGTAACATAGCAGGGCTATTGACTCTATCGAACTCGCCCTGAACCCTGCCATCCGCATCAGTGCCTGTTTGGCGAAATGCAAACAATGGAACCAATCTTACGTTGCCATCTTGCATCCCTTCAATCCAGGAGATCTCGGTTATCTTGCGACTACCATCCCGAAATCGTTCCTGGTGAACCACTATGTCCAGAGCTGCAGTGATTTGTTCCCGAATGGCCACCAGGGGCAAGTCCACACTCCCCATCATCACCATGGTCTCCAATCTTGACATGAGATCCCGGGAGGAGTTGGCGTGCCCGGTGGTCATAGAACCATCGTGCCCGGTATTCATGGCCTGTAACATATCGAGAGCCTCTGGTCCTCGCACTTCCCCGATGATTATTCTGTCTGGACGCATCCTCAGTGCATTGCGCAACAGCTCCCTAATGCCGACTGCACCCTTCCCTTCGATATTGGCCGGCCGGGCCTCTAATCGTCCTACATGAGGCTGCTGTAGCCGCAGTTCCGCGGCGTCTTCGATGGTTATCACACGTTCATCAGTTGGTATGAAGCTGGAAAGCACGTTCAGCAGAGTGGTCTTGCCTGATCCCGTACCGCCTGAAACTACAAGGTTCATTCTATGACGGACACAGTCCTGGAGGAATTCAGCCATCTCCTTACTGAGGGAACCAAATCGAATCAAATCATCAATACCTAGAGACTCGTCAAAGAATTTACGGATAGTCAACATCGGACCATTCAGAGATAGGGGAGGAATGATCGCATTGACACGAGAACCATCGGCTAGTCGAGCATCGACCATAGGCGAGCTTTCATCGATCCGACGACCCAAAGGAGCAATGATCCGCTCGATGATTTTGATCACTGCATTATCATTAGTGAACCGTTTGTCAGTTAATACCAACTGCCCTCGACGCTCCACATAAACTTGGTCACAACCATTAACCATGATTTCTGTGATTTTTGGGTCTCTGAGGAGGCCTTCCAAATGACCAAGCCCGAGAATCTCATCTACCATCTCTTCTCGAAACGTATGGTGCTCCTTCTGACTCCACCGATTTCCGACCTGCTCCAACAACAGATCATCAATGACTTTGATCACTTGAGCTGTCAGTTGCGCTGTTGCTCTGCCCTCATCCTCACCATAATCCAGGCGGGTAGGGCCTACCTGCTCAATCACTCGTTGATGTACCAAACTCTGTAGAGTTTGTCGACATGGTTGGGTATCATCCTGTCCGGTTTCGGCATCTGCCCCCTCATTCTTAGTCTTATTCAGGTTGGAGATCAGAGGAAGTAAACGCCTTCCGATGAGTTGGGATGCCTCGGGCCCCTTCCCTGTAAGCTCTGTGAACATTGTTTTCAATCCCTTGACGATCGTGGCCGGGTTCTTGCCGCCTTCCATCCACCTCTTCCGACCAGAGACTTCCGGAATGACATGGTCGAAAGGCTGGCCAGTTATGGTTTCCATCTCCGGTACTGTCAGAAATTCCTTGCTTGTTAGCCGGTTTAGTACCAAACGGGTGCGGCCTCCATAACCTAATAAGCGGAGGAGCTTGATCAGGTCACGTACGTTCTGTAATGCAATACCATCAGGTGTCACCAGCGTATAGATTCTGCTGCTGATTGGCAAAACCGCCAGTACACGATTGTCGAAACTACTGGCCAAATCTACTATCACGAAATCATATTGGTAACGCAAAAGGTGGATCGCCTTTTCGACATGCCCCTCCCCGATCCGCTGCCAGCGATCAGGGCTTATCGGTGCTGCCAAGAGACGCATACCACTTTTGTGAGGCAGAAGATACTGCTCCATAGTTGTGGGAACTAACGTATCAATAGCTGGTAGCAGATCGGCGAAATTTGGGTCAGGCTCTAGTTCCAGCGATAGCGCCAAATCGCTTCCGAGGCGGAGAGTAAGATCCACCAATACCACCCTATATCCCGCTTCCGCTAGTAATGCGGCCAGCCCCGCGCAAACTGAAGTCTTGCCAACTCCACCTTGACCACCGTAAATCGAGACCACTTGTCCCAAGCTTCTTTCAGCCGGAACTCTTGCCGAAACTGCCGACATGGCATCACACCTCCGTCTTCAGACAGTCATAGATCTCATGGTTCTACGGACACATCACTCCACAAGCAATCTGAGACTTGCACTAACCGTGGACTAACCAACACGATCAAGTCCGTTTTCTGGTTTGTCTTTGCTTCACTGCGAAATAGCGCACCTAGGATTGGCAACTCACCTAAGACTGGCACTTGTCTTTGCACAGTATTTTCCTTTTCTGATAGCAGACCACCGATCACGAGCGCTTTCCCTGGCTCAACCGCTGCCTGTGTACGCCAACGCCTAGTGCGCACCCCTGGTACGTAAGAATCCTCTAGTTGAACAGCATTCTCCCAATCAAGAGAGCTGACTTCCGGTTCTACCTGCAAATGAATACTACCATTGCCCAAGATGGTTGGAGTAACGGTCAGTCCCACCCCGTAGGACTTCCATTCTATTCCCTGAGATTCGGCCGGAACCGGTATTTCACCCCCGGCAAGAAACTCAGCTTGTTTGCCGTTTTCAGTGAGTAGAGAGGGTGATGCCAGAATACGAGCCTCGCCAGTATGCAAAAGGCTTCTCAGGTGGGCTTCGGCCCATAAAGGCCCAACTATGAGACTAGATGCCGACCTTGCATCTAGCGTTACGGCATTTTCAGATAGTCTACTCGGCAATTCTACCGACTCGCCCGACTGCCGCTCATCAGCTCCTAAACCCACCTCCCATTCGATCCCTATCTCTCGACCCCGGCTCTGTGAGAGTTCCAGCATACATACATCTACCCAAACCTGTCTGACCTCATCTGTTACAGTGAGAAAACTCTGTACCGGTATACCAAAAACCTCGGCCAACGTCTCTATGCGTTGCTGCTCCCCAATTGATGTAACCGACCCCTGCAAGACTAAAGTGTCTTCTAGATAATGGCACTGGATATCGGGATTTGCCAATGCAGACTTAACTAAGGATATTGGCGGTGGTGGGGCAGGGGGTGGTGGGATTAGGGAAAGGTTGTTAATCCAAAAAGAGAACTCGCTGTCTAACAGTGATTCTAGATAGTCGCCATTACGTGAAGTCACTACTCCCTCTAACACCGGTATGGAGCCCACTTTATATAACCGTGCTCCCTGTGCAGATGCCTCTTGGGCTAAGGATTCCCAGTTTCCATCCACAGGCTCGGGGGTGACCGTAACCTGGATGAGATCGATCACCTTCTCTCCGAAGGCTCCGGCAATGATTTCGGCTCTGACTTTACTATCAGGATTCTCTACCTCACCTTCGAGCAAGATGGTTCCATTTACAATGCGAACCTTGACCAATTCCAATCCTATAGCTTCTTCCACATCAGCAGCTGTAAAAACCGGCATCTCCTCATGCTCATGCACCACCATCATGCCATCGATTACTGGGTATCCAAAGACTGAAGCAGCAGCGAGCATCGCCTCTCTTTGCTCAACTGAAGCAACTTCTCCTCGTAAAACTACAGTATCCCCTATGGCAGTTACTGCCACAGTATCGCTGGCCAGCAGGGCCTCAATCTCGGCTAAGGTCAAAGCTGAAAGACTTTTTCCTGAGATCAGATCGATTACTTGGGAGCTATATTGAGTCGCAAGCGCTACCGCGGCAGTGTGTGCTTCTTGAGATAGAGAGCCGGCCAGTACAAGCTGGTCTCCCACCCACCGTACCACTAATCCGGGTATGCCTATCTCTGCCTGAATTAGAGAAGCTGGAGGTTTAGTCACCTCTACTTCCGGAATGCAAAGTAGATTGGAGACCTTTAGCCCTAACGGGGTCCCATAATCTTCTACTAACTCCTGGGCTAGTTCTATGGTCGATCGATCTCTTCCATGGCCCTCAATGATCAACCGGCTTCCCTTCTGAACGAGGGTTACATCTTTGAGGCCAGGCAGCTCCTGCAGCATCGCTTGGAGATGGGGTAAATCGGCTGTGCTTGGCTGCGGTGCTCTCACAGTTGTGTTATCTATATAGGCAAAATCATGAGCTGCCAAGAGTTCTATTACCGCGGCTTTCTGGGTTGTATCATATGCCTCTCCCTCTAACATGAGAATCTCACCAATTGGGTTTAATGTATACCCCCATGTCGCGCATAGAGCCCGGATATCTTCCAGGACCTCGACCGAACCTTCGGCGTTTTCGGTATCGTCAATGGCGTCTAATCCTACGTCAGAGGCATCTATTGCGGCATCCGTTGTCACTGGTAGTTGCGAGATTCGAACCAAATTCAGCACCTCCGGTACGAACTGCCGCGCAATCTCCCCCGCTCGCAGGCGCTGTCCAGGATCCGCCACCTCTCCTTCCAGAATCGCGAGGTTCTTGACTACTTGAACTTGAATCTCAGGCATACCTAGGGCTGCTTGAAGCTCTTGGGCTGAAAAGTACTCTATTGGCTCATCTGTGACCTCGATAAACTGCTCAGCATCATCCTCTACGATAACTAAACTAATCACCGGGTCCCAAACAGATTGAACTATGTTTTCAACAGTAGATTTTTCCACCTCCGAGGACACTGTGCCGCGAAGAACTAGATACTCTTGCCACCAACTTGGTCTCACACCCCATGCTTCCACTAATTTCGCTACGTACTCTAGGTCTAGCGGAGGCCGAGCTGTAACAACCAGATTAACAGTCTCTAGGCCATCGGCGTCCCAAATCATCAAGGTTGTGTGACCTGGCCCTACCCCATTAATCAGGAACGCATCTTCTTCGAAAATCTTGACATCAGCCACCTCTTGATCACCAACCGCCACTCGCTGCAGACCATGGGCTGACTGAATGATGCTCTCACCGGCATAAAGATAAATACCGGGACTGTTGCTAGACCTTCGTTCGGCGGCAGCTGAGGACAATGACTCCATCGGAACCAAATTACTAGCACCAGCCTGCATCACAGTCAAGAACAAGGCCATTAGCTGCATTAACCCCAGGACCCAAATGCGCTGCATTCTCCGTTCCTTATCTTTGATCAACTTTCTTGTCCACTGCACTAACCAGTCACCTCCGAACTCTTGCCTACCGTTCAGCCATAATCGATTGCAGAGAGGATGTCTTGGTAACTGATGCACTTTCTAGCGAGGCAGCAGTACCTCTGATCACTTCGATAGTCTTGAGTGGTATGTTCGCCACACCTGGTGAAGATCTATCAGGTGTCTCTCTTTCCAATGTAGCGGCAAATGCATTCAAATCACCTCGTTCATGACCGAGAATATCCCTCGTGGTCATGGCGCCCTGATCTTGAATGCAAGATTCCTGTGCGCCTTCAGGCCGCAGGAGCAACTGTAAAGAGCCACTAGAACCAAATAGTGCCAGCCTCTTGGCCTGTTCAGGTGAGACTGCCAGGACCACATTTTGCTTTGCCCAATCTGTGCCATACCCATATGGATCATGATTTTCAATAATGTCCAGCAGCATTATGTTCTCAAGCACCATGAGACTATGTTCCAGCCCCGAGCCATAATCCAGCAGGGTACCAAGAATATCTACCCGACTGCCCGCAGTCAGTTCTGCCTCCAACCCCCCAATATTACTGACTGAGACTACTATAGCTCGTTCCCTGGGCGCCAATTGCCAAACCAGACTCTGTTCCCCTTCAGCTACAAGCCGGTCAGCTAAGATGACCTCTCCCGGTACAAAATCTACTGAAGCGAATTGGCCTTCTATTTCGCTTTGCCGGGCGATAGCCCCTTGAGGTACCATAGCGACTGGCCACATCTTGGTTTCGACTAGATTTGCCTGCATCTCTGTCCCTTTCGATATGGCAGTCTTGGCCACAACCACCTGAGCTCGTGGCCCTTGGCCAGTGGCCTGCTGCTCCAGCTTGCGGATATGACTAGCGGTGAGTCTAGTACCCACGAGGGCCAAGATTATGGCAACTAATAGATATCGATAACGAAACATGTCATCACCATTCCTCGCAGTGGATTGATCCTAGAAAACATGCTCGGAGCCAATGGTATAGGAGACAATACCCGCCTTAGCTAAAGGTGGTTCGATATAGAGAAATAGCCCAGCCGCTTCGCTTCCACCAAATGTTCCCCAGACACCTAACGAATAGGTTGCCCATCCAGGCAACCGAGCATAATGATCCACCACGGTGTCCATCGGTTGCGCAGTCCTGAATCGGTAGAATCCCCTTGTTATCGGCTGATTGATGGGAATATACGCCTGTACTAGCTGTGATCCAGGCACCGGGTGGCAATGAGTAGGCAATACTCCGTCCAGATTCGCCCTTAAGTTGGGCTCATGGTTGAGAATTGCTAGGTAGTCGTAGGTATCACCACGGTCGCTGTCCGCTTCCCCAACAAACGCTACCAACTGCCAAGATCCAAGGGTTGCCTTAGTTTTGAAACCGGAGAAACTGAGGTCATCTAATGATATGATCCCGAAAATATCCAACCTGAGTAGCTCATCCCAAAAATCCATGTCGTTGAGAGTATCGGTCTGTATAGTGATGCTCCTCCAACCTGCTCTTCTTAGGTCATCATGAAGTAAGTGTCTAGTGCGCGACGACAACTCTCCGGTTTCTACATAGACCCATTTCTGGTCATTGGCACACCAACCCGCAGTCACAATTTCCCCTGTTTTTTTCCATATAACCGGGACTTCTAATGTCGGAATTGGTAGTGATGCATCCACTATGCTAGGCAGGGCCACTATCAAACAGATAACACAGAGAACTAGCTTCAGATGGACAGATCTGGTCCAAACCCCATTCATCGCTCTCATTGACGTCGTTTGCCCCCTCGTAAATACTCTCTAAAGCTCTTTAGACCATCCAGATCTGGGATGCGTCTTATATCGAATAATTCTCTATTTAGACTCATGGAGGCTGTAATCACAGGCGGTTCACCAAAGAAATCCATTAGTGGCAGCATCAATGGTGTGCATTTGAGCAGTATGGTTGCCATGAAAGTGCTCTCGATCACGAAACTTTGGACTGACTCGGTGTCCATGAATGGATACTGTCCAAAATATTCGATCATCTCTTCTTGGATAGCTCGCCGTCCTCCACCATCCAGATAGACTTGAGCCGCATGCCTTACAGCCATATGTGTCACGAGGTTGGCCTCACAGATTAGGGCCAACTGAAAGACACCCCATAGCAGTATCAACAGAATAGGTGAAATGAGCACGAATTCTATCAATGCCTGTCCGGAATCCAATTCCACGCAGTTACAGGTGTTGTATACTAATCGCAAGATGAGCCCCTCCCGCTCACGTGTGGTAAACACGTCTAGAAGGTTCGTCAGTGTGAAGCAGCGACAATAATATATTTCGGCTTCATATGCCCTAGCGCAACTTACCCAAGCCCCCGCCGAACTTGGGAAGGGCTAACCCCTTGCCGTGCACGACGGCTTCTGCCGATGCTGTAGGGCAAAATGCTAGGTCCGGTGCAGTCCGATCCCTCACTAAGGCCCTAACCCATTCCGGTAGCTCAATTTTGGTGGCGGCTACCACCCGTACAAAACGATTACCTATGCGCCCTTTCAGCCGATCTTTATAGTACCCAACCCTACCAAAAAGCCGGATACGGCGTTCAGTGACCCCTAGGTCGGGATTGTGAATCGGCAAAACGAGAGCTTCATTGGCTAACCCAACCTGTATCGCCCTGCCATTGACTATGGCGGCAGCATCCTTGATTACCTCCCTCGCCAGCATTTCTGCCGTCCTTCGTGCTTCCCTTCCCCAATGGGGAATTAGATGCGAACTGATACGAATCCAGTTGACATAAACAATCAAGTCCAAACTATCGGCCATCATGCCCGCCCCAGCCATGGCAGCCGCATCAGCCGCATTTTGAGCTTTGATTTTGCCAACAGCGATCTGTGAGGTAAGGTATATACCAACAGCAAAAGCTAAGATAGCTCCAAGAGTGAGCAGTAAGAAAACCATGGCGTGCCCGCGCTCATCCATAAGAACCACTTTTCTCCCAGTAGTCACTCGCACCACATCACCGCCCCCTCCCAATGGCATAGGCTACGAATAGCTGATTGAAAGTTTGATCGAGTGCCGGTCGCCCTGCTACCCATGCCAAGAATCTAGCAAACCGAGTTTCTTCCCGACCAATCTCCACATCTACCCGTTTTCCTCGCTTTTCCACCTTGAGCTGTCTGCCGCTAAGTTTGCGAATTGGCTCGGAAAACCAGAAAAGTTCACGACGTGAGATGGCCAGGAAATTGGCGGCGGCATTCTCTCCAGCCTCCGAACCATCAGTCAAGGCCGTGCGAGCCGCCACATAGGCCGCAAAATGCAGCATGTGTGACTCTATCACATATAGAGCAAAAGCCAAGATGCCCCAGACAAATAGAAGTAACAGAGGCAGTACTAGGCAAAACTCTAGGAGAGCTACTCCCTGTTCACTTGTATTCACGAATCTCCAGCCTCCCGTCCAAGATCTCTATGGAACTGGTAAGTCCCTAATGATTGTGATCATCTGTACCAAGAGCACCCCTAGCGAATAAGCTGCAGCATAAGGTACCATAATGATCTGTTCCTTCTGTTCACTTGTCCTAGCTCTACTGAGCACTAGACTGGTCAGACTAACGATCCCTCCACCGAAAGTACCGCATAGAAAGTAAGTCATAGCCAACTCTTCACCGGCGACTATGCTTGTCGCTATGACTAACTTGACATCGCCTCCGCCCATCCAGCCTCTTTCGAAACCGTAATATAAGGGATAGGAGACTACCAATGACAGCAGGATTGTCTTAATCAATACCTCGAGCCCCTCTACTCCGGCTAACACCAATCCTACAATCAGTGCCAACCCGATCAGGAAGTTAGGTACGATGCGGTACCGTAAATCGCAAAAGACAGCCCCAGTTGATAGGATAGTCAACACCAACTGCCTAGTCAGATTCAGCATCTCGCGTAGATCACAAGATAACTAGAACCACCGTAAGTCAAGTCCACAGTCATCCCCCTCTTTCCAGTCTGCTCATCAACTACCAGTGAAGACACTGCCCCAGTACCGTATCGGCACCGAGGCAGCATCTGTGCCTTTTCGGGCACTTGTCATCCTAACCCAGGTATGTCCTTTATCACCAGCCATGCCCTGAAGAGGTATTTGATTTAATTTGCTGTAGCTTTGACGCTACTCAAGGATGCACTCATTTCCTCAAATTTCTGTTTGAGGTTCTCTCCCAGAGTTCTTACTGCAACCAATGCTGCAATGGCAATCAATGCGGTCAACAATCCATATTCAGCCATACCCTGACCACCTTGGTCTGACCATAGCTGGGAGAGTCTTCGACCCATCGATATCCTCCTTTCACAATCGAATTCTGGAGTATTAGGCACCTATGGGCCACAGTGACACGGTATTGACGACATGCCGGAGGAAGGCCACCATCTCACTTCGCATATGTTTAGCCACCAAGATCAGTGGGAGAGCCACAGCACTAAGTACCAATACGTACTCTAGCATGGCTTGGCCCTTTTCCCCCAGCCAGTAGGTTTGATTGAATACCGACAAGTTTTCCACCCCCTTATATGATTTAACCTACCTTTTTCCTGGAAACTGCGGCTCCTTAGAAGCCTGTCTTTCCAGTTGGTGAGTATATTTTAACATATGCCCTGTAAATGTCAAGTATTATTTTACTTGGATCTCGTTTATGTTGCCCAGTCTCTTTCTACAAGCAAAAAAATAGCTACCACTGTGCATGATAGCTATCTACACGAGTTCAAAATTCAATTGAAACACAAGACGAGGCGGATGTGAACTACTCGAGATCACCCATCAGTTAACTTTCACTTAACCTCAGCCGCTTTACGCAATTCGTCGATCACCAGTTGTGGGTGGGTGGACCCAAAGATAGCCGATCCTGCCACCAGGATTCCAGCCCCAGCCGCCACCACCAACTTTGATGTCTCGGGATCGATGCCTCCATCAACTTCAATCTCACTCGCTATTCCTGCGAGCTCCAACATCTGAGCCGTTTCCCTGATCTTAGGAACGGTTTCCCCTAGGAAGTCCTGACCACCAAAACCTGGATTCACAGTCATGACTAAGATTCGATCTAATAAGGGCAGTACGTATCTTAAATCACTTACCGGTGTAGCCGGATTCAAGGCTACACCCGCCTTCACCTCTAGATTCTTAATTAACTGCAAGGTGCGATGTAAATGTTGGCAGGCCTCAGCATGAACTGTTATGCAGTCGATTTTCCCCCGCCCTGCGGCAAAGATATCTCCCAGCAAGCGTTCGGGTTCTTCGATCATCAGATGGACATCCAGGGGCACGGGAGTGACTCGGGCGATGTGAGCAATCACTGGTGGCCCAAAACTGATATTAGGAACAAACTGGCCATCCATCACATCTATATGCAGGTAATCCGCATTGGCTACTCTCATAATGTCGTGCTTCAAACAGGCAAAATCAGCAGCAAGGAGTGAAGGAGCGATTTTCAACATGGGGTCCACCTTTTCCTATGAATTGAATGCTTAGTAACGAGTACGAGCTTGTACCAATTCTTCCAATAACACTTGGTAACTATTGTATCGGCTGGGCGATATGAGGCCATGCCGAATAGCTGTCCGTACCCCACAACCGGGTTCCTGGCGGTGGAGGCAATCAGCAAAGCGACAATCCCCCTTGTGCTGGTGCAGATCGGGGAAATATTGATCCAAGTCTAACTCATCAATGCCCTCGAGGCGGAGCTGGCCAAAGCCGGGGGTATCTGCTACATAACCGCCAAAAGAAAGGGGGAGCAGCTCTACCTGCCGAGTGGTCTGTCGCCCTCGCCCCGTCCTGGGGCTAACCGCCCCAGTACTCAAGCATAGACCTGGCTCTATCGCATTCAGCAGTGAGGATTTGCCTACACCTGACGGCCCTGCGCAACTGCTTAGCTTTCCCTTCAGGCACTGACTCAGCAGATCGAGGCCATCTCGGGTCTTGGCAGAACACCTAAACACCTGATAACCAGCCCTCTCATAAATTCCGGCTAGCTCCTCAGGCACCGTGTCAGATACAAGATCAATCTTATTCAAACAGATCACTGGATGAATGTGGCGACTTTCTGCCAGCACCAGCAATTTATCTATCAATAAAAGCTGCGGTTCCGGCTGAGCACAAGCCGTGACCACCACGAGCTGCTCGACATTAGCTACCGCTGGACGCAACAGCATGGTACTCCGAGGCAGCACTGCTTCAATTACGCCTTCTTGTTTATTAATTAAGACATATTCAACCTGGTCCCCAGCCAGAATAACTAAACTCTCTTGCTTAAATCGCCCGCGGGGACGGCAGCGAGTGACTTCACCGACAGCATTCTGCACATCATATAGTCCACCTACTCCCCGCAAGACTACACCAATCTCCGGCTCCACGCCTCTCCTCCCCTCTAGAGACAATTACCTATTCTGGAAAACCAGTCTCTGAAACCTTGAAATTGTCAATATAGACTTGGATGCGAGCCTCACTGCCATATCCTCTCACATGACGGGTAACTGTGGTCTCGCCGGCATGTGTGCCTCGATAGGCTTCCCGGGCACCGAGAGCGTCAACAACCACAACCACCACTTCTTGGTCTGGTCCCGGCGGAACAGTAACCTGTACACTTGCCTCCCGAACATGCTCTCCGCCGGCTCCCATCGATAGGTTACCACTACCCTCTGCCGAGTTTCCTGTAGTCTCGTCGCCATAGGTTGGGAAGCCTTCTGGCGGTTTTTGAGCAGGCTGTCCTGTACCCCAGCTGTTGAAGAGAAAATCTATGGGACTGTCCTGTGGCACCTGCTCCCCTGGTCTGGGGTTCTGTGAGATGACTTCCCAAGGTGCCAATGACTGATCTACATCACTCCACACATTGCCGATGACTAGCCCCAATCGTCTCACTCGGGCCTTTGCCTCTTCCAGAGGCTGTCCCACTAGATCGGGAACGACCACCAATGGGCGGTCTGCATCCTTTCGGCTGACCATCAGATCAACCGCCAACCCTTCTGCCAGGAAAGTCTCGGGCTGGGGGCTTTGACTAACTACATAATCTTCCAGCACTGTCGGCTCAACAACTGGTGTTTCGACACCCACGGTCAATCTCGCTTCAGTGATCCGCTTCCTTGCCTCTTCTATATGCAATCCGACCACATCGGGCACCGGAATCAGATGAGGCCCGCGGCTGACCACCACCCATACAGTACGCCCTTCTTTCACCCGCCGATTCGCCGCTGGGTCTTGTCTAATCACCCTTCCAGCAGGCACATCCAGGGTCTCCACTTCCTTATCTACAGCCATTTTTAATGACCGTTTCTCTAAGGTTAATCTCGCTTCGGTTAAGGTCATTCCTGTGATATCTGGCACACTGACTTCTTCCGGAAAAATAAGTTGGGGCAGGTATGAAATCGCCCAAAAAAGGCCACCAAGAAACGCGATAAGAAACAAGATAACAAAAGTCCTGGTCCTCCGCCCTTTGGGAGAGCGGGAACGCTTGCCCTTACTCACTGTCTCCCCCCTCTCCAATTCGTGAACCCGAGTAGCTTCTTCTGATTGGGCAGCAGGGACCATACGGGTCGCTTCCCAGGTCCCCAAGGGCTCCCCTGGCTCCCCATTTGCCCAGGCTACCGATACACCTGTCTCTATACCGGTTCTCTGCAAAGCCTGAATAAAGTCCTCAGCTGAGCGAAACCGCTCCTGGGGTTCTTTGGCCAAAGCCTTAAAGATGGCATCCTCCAGGGATTTGGGAATACTAGGGTCTAGCTTCCGGGGAGATGGCACTGGTTCCTGCAGCTGCTGTAAAGCAACAGCAATAGGGGTCTCACCAGTGAAAGGTACTTTGCCGGTAAGCATTTCGTAGAGAACAATCCCTAGAGAATAGATATCAGATTGTTCACTGGTTATTCTTCCCCGAGCTTGTTCAGGAGAGAAGTAGTGCACTGAACCAATTACAAGCCCTGTTTGGGTCAGTGAAGCCGCGCTTGCTGCACGGGCGATGCCAAAATCCGTAACCTTTACTCTGCCCTCATCGGTAATCAGGATGTTGTGGGGTTTGATATCCCTATGCACCAGATGATTGCGATGGGCATGACCCAGAGCTGCTGCTACCTGCAAAGCGATCCCGACACTCTGCTCAGGAGACAGGCGGCCTTCTTTGCGAATTAGCTCCTTGAGATTGATACCCCGAACGTACTCCATCACGATATAATAAGTGCCCTTTACCTCTCCCACATCATAGATATTTACTACATTGGGATGGGACAAACTAGCTGCTGCTTGAGCTTCTCTCCGAAAACGCTCGACAAAATCCTCATCACTGGCATACTGCTCCCTTAGTACTTTGACAGCTACCCATCGGTGCAAGAGTCGATCCTTAGCTCTATAAACTAGAGCCATGCCACCTTCACCAATGCGTTCCTCTATCTCATAACGGTTAGATAGAATTTCTCCTTCCATCTTCGCACCTCACTCCACCCACCGATGACCGCAGCAACCGGTGTGCTGTGCATCTCTATCTCTATCTAGTTTGACGGTCTCCCCTCAAAATAGGCCCTGAAAACCTCACGCGCTATCGGCGCCGCCACACTGCCACCACTGCCGCCGTTTTCTACAACCACTGCCAAACATATTGCTGGTCTTGTCACCGGTGCCATTCCTACAAACCAGGCATGCGCTGGCCCCTGCGGGTTTTCCGCCGAACCGGTCTTCCCGGCTATCTTTATTGTGCTTAGTGCTGCCTTCTGCCCTGTACCCCGAATCACTGATTCAGCCATGGCCACTCTGATCTGCCGGGCAACTTGTGCACTAATCACATGTCTCGCTGGCTGGGGCCTGCTCACCCAGACCTGATTCTGCCTCGGAGCCTGAACCGATTCTACCAGTAGAGGTTGCATCATTAGGCCATCATTGGCAATAGTCTGTGCCACTATTGCCATTTGGAGAGGTGTTGTAATCAGGCCATACTGTCCAATCGCCATCTGGGCCAGCTCCAAGGAGGACAACTCGCCGGCAGGGAGCCTCCCTCCTGAAGCACTGCCTCCCACAAGAGGCGGTTTTCGGCCCAACCCAAAACTACTGGCCATCTGCAACAGGTTCTCACTGCCAATCTGCCGAGCAACCTCGACAAATACTACATTAGATGAAACAGCCAAGCCGTCCAATAGGGAAATCCGGCCCCAGGCTTGATGGTTTGCATTAGCTATTTGATGGCCCTCAACCATAATGCTGCCATAATCATCATACCAACTCTCCAGCTCAACAGTGTCCAAAGCCAATCCAGCAGCGAGCACTATTAGCTTGAAAGTGGAGCCAGGAGGGTAAAAACCCGCCAGAGCTCTATTATACAAAGGACTATTGGCATCAGCTGTAATCACAAGCCACTTGGCTTCCAAGTCATTGGGGTCAAAACCCGGAAGACTGGCCATTGCCAATATGCGGCCGGTTTTCACTTCCATGACCACAGCAGCGCCCTTACGCCCGGCGAAAGCTCGCTCTACACTTCTTTGCAGTGACAAATCGAGGGTGGTGTTGAGAGCATAGCCAGAAGCCTGCTCTGACAGCAGGTGCCGAATTCGCCCGATTACAGACACCCCCGGATATTGCTGTCCCATAAGAACCCCGTTGAAAGCCTTCTCCAATCCAGCGGTACCATACCGCTGGCTGCAATATCCAATGATTGGCGCCAGGCCAGAAGTCCCCCGATATACTCTTTGAAACCCGTTAGGCTGCTGCAAACTTTCCGATATCACTTCTCCACGTCTATCAAATATCCCTCCCCTGTGCACTGAGCGCCACTGGTGCAAGTATTGGGGATTCGCAGGATGGGCGACCAAAACTTGCCTTTGCCCTACTTGCCAATACAAAGCCCCGGCAATCAGGACCAAGAAACCGATCACTAAGGCCTTTCTTAGGAAAGCAGCTGGCCCGATCATGACCAAAGCTCCTGCCTGGAAATGTTGAGCAGCAAACCCAAGCTAAACAGATTTGTCACCATGGCAGTACCCCCATAACTGACGAACGGGGTAACCAATCCCGTCAAGGGCACCAGTCTCAGCATACCACCAGTAACGAGAAACACACTTAATCCCCAGCCCAACACAACAGCCAGGCCCAGCAGCTGCAGAAAATCCTGCCTGCAGCGAAAAGAAAGGTAAATTCCTCTTCCCACCAATAGAAAATGTCCGGTGAGACCTGCCACCAAACCGACAAATCCCAGTTCTTCTGCAATAATGGCAAAAGGCAAATCTGTATATGAGGCTGGGGCGAACCGAGCATATCCCCCACCAAGCCCCCTGCCCAACCAACCTCCATTAGCCAGTGCAAACATGGCTTGAATTATCTGGTATCCGGCCCCTTGAGGAGTTGCCCAGGGATCGAGCCAAACACTGAATCTTGCTTGCACATGATGAAAATAGGCGGCTGCCATAGCGCCCCCTATACATCCCATCAGGACGGGAACTACTAGATAAACCGGTTGTCCTGTTGCGCAAAAACCGAGCAAGGCAAAGAGCGCATAATAAAGTACTGCCGACCCCAAATCTCTTTGCACTACCAATACAAAGAGAAACAGAATCCACATGATCAAGAGTGGCACTAAATGCCGAGGTTCTGGAATACTGATGGGGCCAAGCCGTGCTGTAGGATGAGCGAACAACTGCAGGTTCTCACTGTAGATGGCGGAAAGAAAAACACCCAACCCCAGACGCACTATTTCCCCAGGCTGAAATCTAATAGCACCCACCGACAGCCACAGGCGAGCCCCCCCTTGTTCTATCCCAAAAAAGGCCGTGACAAAAAGCAGTACAAGGCCTCCCATACCGATAAGGTATCGATATTCAGCTAAATCACGCCAATGCCGAGGCAGTGCCGCCACAGGGATCAGTGCCAATCCGATCAAGATCCAGCAAAGCTGCCGCCAGGCTAGTGACGGCGAAATGCCACACAGCATTGCCAAACTCAGGGAGCACAAGAAACCACATAAAGGCAGTAGACTTTCATCCCCGGTGAAGCCTACAAGACAGAAAAGGAAGTGCAGTAAGAAAAGACCCGCTCCCAAGCTTCCAGACAGACACATGACCCAATACCAAGCCTGAGTATGTGAGCGGCAGCTTAGGAAAATGCCGAGCAAGGAGATCAGCATTATCAACACCAGCTGGCTTCTCTCCCGCTTCCTGACTCGATACCTGTCGAGTAAATTAGTCTGGTGGCTTCTTCCAGACATTGACGTATATCCTTTCATTCAATCCTTACCCTTCCACCTAGTTCCCGATTGCCGCTACCAAAGCTGTAATATTATCGTAACCTCCCCGCTCATTGGCCATGGCCACCAACCGTTCAGCGATGGCCTGTGGCTCGACCGAAGTGCTCACCACTTCTGCCATTTCTTGATCAGTGATCAGTGAATAAAGGCCATCCGTGCAAAAGATCAAGATATCCCCTGCTTGCAAGACCTCTTCCCCCATATCGAAGGATACCTCCGGGGCCGTACCTAGTGCCCTAGTGAGGACATTGCGATGAGGATGTACTTGTGCTTCTGTTTCACTTAGAGCCCCACTGCGCACTAGTTCTGCTACCACCGAATGGTCCTCGGTAAGTCGCTGAAGCTGGTAGCCATCAGATTTATAAATGCGACTGTCTCCTATGTGAGCTATATAAGCGCGCCCATCCAATAACAAGGCCATAGATAAAGTGGTGCCCATCCCCTTAAGTTCCGTATTCCCTTCCGCTCTGGCAAGTATCTCCGCATTAGCTTGGCTCATAGCCTGGTGCAGCGATTCTTGTGGATGCTGCCAATCAAAAGGCCAGGTTGCTATAACTCCCAGTGCAAGGGAACTGGCTACTTCTCCTGCCTTATGGCCTCCCATGCCATCGGCCACTGCCAATATTGATTCTTGTGCCAGGTAACCATCCTGGTTCACCATCCTGACCTGTCCGACATGAGTCATTGCTCCAACCCGCATCGCCGTCACCCTTTTCCTACGGGAGAATTGGGGGAGGTGTGGAAAACGACCACAGCATTGCCTATAGTAATCAATGCCACCTGCTTCAACATTCGTGGCCCATTCACAAGTTCCCCATTTACATATGTACGGTTCGTACTGCCCAAATCCTCCAACCAGTATTCTTCTCTGTCAAAATAGATGCGGGCATGAATGTTTGAAACAAAGGGATCATCTAGAACTAGATCATTAGTGGAACCCCGACCTAACCGAATATCACCCGTGATGGGCAATACTTGTGGCAACTGTTGACTCCCCGGGAGCGGGATCTGTAATAGATAGGCTGGCGGTGATAATGACATAGGAGCCGACTCTACTTTGAAAGAGCTAATGACTTCTCGCAAGAAAGCCACCAGCAAGCCGAGAAAGGTCATATGTAATGGCCACCACAACCATTTCCCCATACTACTTCACCATACGAAACTGGAGCTGGATAGTACCTAACTGCACTATGTCACCATCAGATAGGACGGCGTTTTTGATCAATTCATTATTGACTCTCGTCCCATTGGTGCTTGCATTATCCTCGATCCAATAACGGCCTTGACTCAACCGGATCACGGCATGGCAGCGGGAAACACCGGGGTCACCCAACTGTATATGTTGTTCGCGACTTCTTCCTATAGAAACAGGCTCATCACTCAATATCCATGTCTGCCCTCGATGGGAACCATTCATAGCCAGCAGCTCCGCCCGTGCATCATCTCTAGCTGCCCCCGGCGGCAGTTTATATACCTGTGTGCCATTGGCGCTGTTTTTAGAGCCCCCCATGGCATGCCTTTGCCCATTATCCGCAATGTTGGCTTGAATATCGCCTTCCCTTTCCCGAAAAACGGCCTCCACCCGCACGGCCCCCGGTGAAAGGCTGTCTTCTGCCGCAAACTCAATATGTACCGGAGCCACGAAACTCACCCCACTGCGTCGCGCCCGATCAGCTAGATAGTCACCCATATCGCTGACAATAGTGAGGCTCAGGGGTTTTAACTTCTCCCAATCCTGGGGACTTACATAGACAGTGAATTCATTGGGAACATATACATTGACGGTCGAGACCCTTCGATCAGCCAGCATCGCCTTAGTCAACTGTCGACCGATTTCTACCGGTTGAACCGAACGCTGTACTCCTGGACCAGCCAGGGACCGCAGGAATCTTTCCAGGAAGGCCTCCAATCTGCGAAGAAACCCCATTTTCAAGTCTCCTCCCACTGACCTCGAAGTTGCCCACAGGCAGCCTCTATATCCCCACCCCGTTCCTTGCGAATACTCACTTGCAGACCTCCTCGCCGCAGAAGGGATTGAAACCTCTCTACCTCATCTAGGCGCGGCCTCTTATGCCTTCCCCCGCGGATGGGGTTGACCGGTATCAGATTGACGTGACACAAAAGGCCCCCCAGGAGCCTAACTAGCTGTGCGGCATCTATCTCGCTGTCATTGAACCCAGCCATTAGCGCATATTCTATAGTTATCCGGCGATTAGTATCTCTTACATAGTCATGCAGGGCCTGCATTAATGACTCCAGGCCGTAATTTGCATTGATGGGCATGATCCGGGTCCGCTTCTGGTCATCAGCTGCATGCAGCGAGACAGCCAAGGTGATGCCAAGACCGACCTTCCCCAGGCGCCGAATAACCGGAACCAATCCACAAGTAGATACAGTAATCTGACGTATTCCTATGTTGAGGCCCCAAGGAGCATTAATGATCTCAATACTCTTAAGCAGCGCTGCATAATTAGCCAACGGTTCCCCCATTCCCATGAATACAACGTTACTAGGTGTATGTCCCATATCTAGGGCCACCTGCAGCACCTGATCAACTATTTCCCCCGCGGTGAGATTGCGAACCATTCCCTGAGCACCAGTAGCACAGAAGGTGCACCCCATGCTACAGCCCACTTGTGATGAGATACATATTGTGGACCTGTCGGTTTCCGGTATGAACACCGATTCGATCAGTTCCCCGTCATCCAACGATAGTAGGTATTTGCGAGTGCCATCACGAGAATGCCGTATAGCTTGTATTGAGCAGGGGTGATGAATGGTCTCTTCGGCCAGCTGATCTCGCAATCGGACCGGCAGGTTACTCATCTCGTCCAGACTGGCCACTGGCCTGTACAACCATTGAGCCAGCTGGTCAGCCCGATAGCTAGGTTCACCCCACCGTCTCATCAGCTCTTCCAATTCCTCAAGCGTCTGTCCTATCAAGGCTTCTTGTCGCGACATTATTGCTGACATCTCCACTCATGCTCCTATTATGCCAAACAAAGTGGCAAAGTATGCCAATGCCCCTGGTAGCGCTACCGTTACCTGTCTCTCCATAATTCTCTGCTGCCCTACTTGGGCAGACTATGGTATGAAATATCTTAGGGAGGTGGAGTACGGATGGCGAGCAAGGGCAAAGTATATTTTCTTACAGCATATATCGAATTCCTCTTAGATACGGGGATCAAGTCGGAAGAGTACTATCTAGGTGATGCCAGCCGTTTTCTGCGATTTCTCCTCACCCGGGTTGAAGAAGGCGACATTGAGGCTTTTCTGGAGCCTTCCTCACCCAGCTACCAGAAACGACTGCGCAAGACTTTAAGGAAATTCTACAGTTTTGCGCATGAGGAACTAAAGATCACCAATACAGCCCTAGAACGGGTATGAAGGTGGCGCAAAAGGTTTGACAAGACAAAGGGCCTCGGGTTATAATAAACGTTGTTAAGACTCGTACCCCGGGGTATGGCGCAGTTTGGTAGCGCGCTTCGTTCGGGACGAAGAGGCCCTCGGTTCGAATCCGAGTACCCCGACCAACAAACCCGCTGCAGAGACAACAGATACTGCCGCGGGTTTTTGATATCTCTTTTCTTTTCGCTTGTTGTAAAAGTACACAGTTTGGAGTAGGAGAACCTATACCTTCAACTGCTCAGGCGAGCCTTATACTTGACCTGGTCGGCCAACTTGGCAATGATCAGTGAATTGGTAGGAAACCGACCTTTGCTGGTTCTTCCCGTCAATTCCTCCAAGAAAACGCGGTTGCCATGATCCCAAGCCGTGATCACCGCATTACGGATCGCCGCCTCAACCCCTCCAGGCGTCGTGTTGTATTTCTCCGCCAGTTGTGGGTAAAGCTCCTTCGTTAGGGAACCACCGAACAATCCCTCTTCCTCCAACACCACCAACACAGCATCCCGCAAGTAATTGTAACCCTTGAAGTGGGCAGGAATGCCGATCTTATGCAGCAGCTCGGTCACCATAGCTTCCCGATTGATGGTGGTCCGGCCCGTCATCCGCGGCAGCTGGTTGAGTTCACTATCCCTCACCGGGGTATCTTCTTTAGCATCACCGGCAAACTGCCGGATACGATCGGCCAAGACATCTAGATCGAAAGGTTTCACCACAAAATAATCGGCACCTAGATCCGTGAATCGTCGGATGATGTCTTCCCTGCCAAATGCGGTCAAGACGATAATCTTTGGCCTGTGAGCCAAACGAAGTTGAGAGAGCCGCTCCATTACACCCAGCCCATCAAGATGCGGCATAGTTATATCCAGGAGCACTACATCTGGTTCTCGCTCTTCAATCAAGGCCAAGGTCTCCTCACCATCATGAGCAACACCCACCACCTGCATAGCTTCTTGGCGTTCCAGGAAAGCTTCCAGAGTCTCACAAAGCCCTACATTATTGTCCGCTATGAGAATTTTGAGCATTACTTCTGCCTCCCAGTGCACAATTTGCCCAAAATGCAGGCATTACTTCATTATGAAGCACTCGGTAAGTTTTTCGACATCTGTCATAATATTCCTGCGAGTTTTTTAAGGAAAGGTCTAAAAATTGGGACTTTATATTAGCGTGGTTGAGAAGTACTTGATGCCGAGGTATGTTCTCAAAGCTACTCGTTCATACTACAAGTAGGACTACTCAGGCCAGGCGGGTGGGATGACCCGGTCGCATCCCGGCGAGGTTACGTAGAACAGGCCGGTCACTTCGCTCAACCGGCCCGCCACCTGGGTAGCTAGGTGGTTACCACCGGCAGCGGCAGACGCAGCAATTCTGCCGCTGCTCTCACCAGGTCTCGGAGTGTTTTCTATCTGTGGAGGTAAACCTAATTATCGGCTAATCGTCACGGGCGCCCCTCAGGAGCAGTAGCCTAAACAGCTGAGAAGCGGCCATGGCTGCGGCTGCCACATAAGTCAATGCTGCAGCACTGAGTACCCTCTTAGCCTTGGGAACTTCGGTCTGGGTCAAATAACCACCACTATCAAGCATAGCTAGTGCCCGGCGGCTAGCATTAAACTCCACTGGCAGCGTCACCAGCTGAAAAGCCAATGCCGCAATAAACAACCATATTCCCACGTTCATTATTGTCTGGGACCAAGTAATAAACCCTATAAAAAATAGCGGAAAAGCCATCCGCGAACCAATGTTAGCTACAGGATATAGATTATTGCGAATACCTAGGGGAATATAAGCTTGCGCGTGCTGAACAGCATGCCCTGTTTCATGAGCTGCTACGCCCAACGCGGCCACTGATGTGCTCTGGTAAACCTGTGGAGAAAGGCGCATTTTTCTAGTACGAGGATCATAGTGATCTGATAGTGTACCCGGGATCAACTCCACCGGCACATCGTGCAAACCATTAGCATCAAGCAGTTTCCTTGCTACTTGCGCGCCGGTCATGCCCGCCTGGGAGTGCTCATACATATATCGCCTAAAAGTAGTCTGGACCTTCCCTTGAGCATAGATGGCCAAGATCAAGGCCGGGATCAGCAGAATGTAGGTCGGATCAAAATACAGAGGGAAGAACACAACAACACCTTCTTTCTTATCCGTTTTTCAGCGAAATAGGCCCCCATTCCTTTTCGCCCTCGTTATCAACTATATACCAACTCCCGCCATATTGTCCAGAGGCTGTGCCCTACTCAAGCTTTCCAGAGTCTTGCATACTGCCTTGGTCACTCATTGCGTTAACATGCTGTCTGTTATTACCGGGAAGCAAGCAAGACCTTAGTGCAGCCTCCACCTTTTCCAAATCCACTTGGGTATTGAAGCAAGGTCCATGGGGCCGTTGATTGGTAATGCCTCGGACCGTAATACGCCGACTGTCCTGCAAACCGCTGACCAAGTCTCTTTCACAGGCGATCGCAACCACTACTTGCGGGCGCAAGTCGCGCAGCAATTGCCGGGCCTTTGTCCCACCGGTAGCAATGGCGGCATGAACCCCATACCGTTCTGCTAGTTCAAGCAATCCTCCTACCGAACAGCGACCACAACGGCGGCATTGCCAGATATCACTCGTTACTTTGCGGGGACACTCCGCCTGCTGCAAACATACCGGTGCGAGAATAAGCAGCTCTTCCGGGTTTACCCGCCTCTGTCGCTGCCTGATCAACTGATTGTTCACTTCGATAAACGAGGCACGAATCCGATCTTGGTCTATCCCGAGCAGTCCCCCCAAACGCAGTGCTATCGGCAAAAACGCAAAGGCAGCTCTTTGGCGGGCCTTGCTCAAGACAGAGATATTCTGACCAGTAATCAAAGATACTAGAAGGCTGAAAATGCCGGCGGCGGCATAAATCAAGAAACCGCTCAAGAGTAAAATGGCCACAAACCACAACCAACGCCCTACCTGAGATTCAGTGCGAAAAAGGTACCAGATGAGTCCCGCTATGGCCGCCATCACCAAGAGGCTGATTATGATTAAACCCATAAAGACTCGCTTTTTCTCATTACCCTTCATCTGAAGAGCCTCCTACGATTTCTCCAGGCTCTACATGATAGCCATTAGCGTAGTCTCTACCCCGCATTCGGGGGCGATTGGCGGGCTGCACAACCTCTAGGCAAACACAGCCAGAGCCGGTCGCTACTTCAATACCATCCTCGACGACACCCAGGATAGTACCAGGGGCCTCGGAAACTTCCCGTTCTGCACTACTGGCCTTCCATATTTTGAGCAGCTCCCCTCGATGAGATGTGAAAGCTCCCGGCCAAGGAACAACTCCCCGCACTAGATTTACAATCTCGTCGGTTGAGGCATCCCACGAAACCTGACCACACTCTTTGGTTAGCCTATGCGCATAACTGGCCTGTGCGTCATCTTGAGGCACGAGTTTGAGGTTTCCCTCGGCCAAGCGGTCCAGAGTTTCCGTTAGCAATTTAGCCCCTAGTTGAGCCAATTTCTCTTCCAGGGTCTCGGCAGTATCTGCAGCCTCTATGTTCAACTCTCGCTGAAGTAGAATGTCGCCTGTATCCCAACCTTCATCAAGCAACATTGTAGTCACACCGGTTTTCTGGCAGCCATCGATGATCACTTGCTGTATCGGTGATGCCCCTCGGTACTTAGGTAATAGCGAAGCATGTACATTGATACACCCATGGGGCGGCATGTTCAGGATTGCAGGAGGAATTAGCTGACCAAAGGCTACCACCACTATCACATCTGGGCTGAATGCTAGCAACCTTTCGACGAAACTCTGCTCAGAGACTCTCTCGGGCTGGAGGACTGGCAATCCAGCCGCCAGAGCCACCTCTTTAATGGGAGAATACCGCAACTTGTGGCCCCGACCTCGACGTCGATCTGGCTGTGTCACCACCGCTTGAATCTGGTAATCTCCGGAAATAAGGGCTTCCAGGCTGGGTACAGAGAACTGCGGAGTGCCCATGAATACTAGTTTCATTCAATCACCTCCCTACCCAAAGCCTACTCTTCAGCTTCAGCTTGAATCTCGATCACTCGGTCGATAAAGAGTACTCCCTCCAAATGATCAATCTCATGCTGTAATGCTCGGGCAAAAAAGCCTTCCGCTCGAATACGGGTATTGCGGCCAGACTCGTTCTGACCGGTGACCAATACCTCTTGGGCTCGCCGCACATAACCGAAAGCACCGGGAATGCTGAGACAGCCTTCTACATCGATCTCCTCTCCTGAAGCCTCTTCGATTTCAGGATTAATCAAGGCTACCGGGCCTTCGCCCACATCTACAACAATGATTCGCTGACTAACACCCACCTGAGGAGCGGCTAAACCCACTCCATCGGCACTATACATGGTCTCTAGCATGTCCTTGATCAACTTCCGTATCCGTTTAGTGACTTGGGTCACAGGCTCGGCTTGCTGCCGTAAGACCGGGTCTCCCTCTTTGACTATTTCTAGAATTGCCACGTGTCCCGTCCTCTCTCATAGATTTTTCATCAATCTCTACTACATATGATGTACCAGCATAACGTGATCATAGCAAAGAGCAGGGAGACACGTCAATACTGACATTGCAGTCATCTGTGTTGAGACTAGCAGTGGTTAAGTGGGTGAGCGTCTCACGGACGGTCGCCTCCTCACCTTTAAGCAAGACATGCCACCGGTAGCGATTTCTCACCATAGAAAGCGGTGCCGGCGAAGGGCCCAGGATAGACACCCTGGCCTCCAATTCCCCTGCATGCACGTACCCGCGCATGACGTCCGCGACCCGATGAGCAACCTTGACTACCTCTTCTTCAACTGTCCCAGACACGAGGAGCCGTGCTAAAAGACTGTATGGCGGGTATCCCATTTCGTGCCGAAAAGCCAGCTCCTTACGATAAAATGCCATGTAATCTTGCTGGGCCGCGGCTTGTATGCTGTAGTGCTCTGGCGTATATGTCTGGATGATAACTTCGCCTTCTTTGTCTCCCCGACCAGCCCGGCCGCTTACTTGGGTTAGAAGCTGAAAGGTGCGTTCTCCAGCCCGAAAATCCGGGATGTTGAGGGCTGTATCGGCAGTAATCACTCCCACCAGGGTAACATTGGTAAAATCCAGCCCCTTGGCGATCATTTGTGTACCGAGAAGGATATCGGCATTACCCTGCCCGAATCTACTCAGGATCGCCCCATGGGCACCTTTACGGCGAGTGGTATCCATATCCATGCGCAATACCCGCACACCGGGAAATTCAGCTCTTAATACCTCTTCTACCCGCTGGGTTCCTACACCAAAGCGCCGCAGATACCGGCTGCGGCATTCCGGACAAAGCCTGGGTATCGGCAATTCCAAACCACAATAGTGGCATCTTACAGTCTGGTCTGATTCATGGTACGTTAAGCTAACCCGGCAGTTGGTGCACTGCAGAACATGACCACATCCTCTGCACAGAACACATGTAGCGTAACCCCGTCGATTGAGGAAAATGATGATCTGCTCACGGCGAAGCAAACGCCCGCGGATAGCTTCCCGCAATCTTTGACTCAAGATCGTCCGATTGCCGCTGCGCAACTCATCTCTCATATCAATAATCTCTACTTCTGGCAACGGACGTTCTTCGATCCTTTGCGGCAAAAGCAAAGTTCTGTAGGTCTCGGTTTCTGCCTGATAAGTAGACTCCACGGCTGGAGTAGCACTACCTAAGACCACCACTGCCTCATGCCGTTCTGCTCTCCAAAGAGCCACATCCCTCGCATGATAACGCGGCATTTCTTCCTGTTTATAGGTCTGTTCATGCTCCTCATCGATTACGATTAACCCTAGATTGGTGAAGGGAGCAAAAACGGCCGAGCGCGCACCGACGGCAATATCTGCACCACCACTGCGTATCCGCCGCCACTCATCGAAACGCTCCCCCGGACTCAAGGCACTATGCAGGACGGCCACGCGTTCGCCAAATCGAGCTTTGAAGCGTCGAACCGTCTGGGGAGTAAGCGCAATCTCAGGGACAAGCACAATCGCTTGTTTTCCCAACTGCAAAGTCTTGGCTATGGCCTGCAAATACACTTCGGTTTTTCCACTACCTGTTACTCCCAAAAGTAGGAACACACCATGCCGAACATCGTCTAGAGCTTGGTTTATCTCCTGCAAGGCCGCAGCTTGAGCAGGATTAGGGGTAAGGGGAAGGCTCACAGCTGCCTTACCGCTGTAAGGATCTCGGTATACCTCCTTCCAGTACCGCCGAACCAAGCCTTTTGCCTCCAAGGCCCGGACTGTACTAGGCGAAGTCTCAGCCTTGTCAGCCAGTTCGGAGGCACTGAGCCCATGGTTTCCTGCCAAAAGGCAGGCGATTACGGCTGCCTGTTTAGGTGCCCGTCTGTGGTTGGCATCAATCCAGGTTTTGGCTTGTTCTCTAGGAAGAGCGAGGCGGCAAACCTGGATGCGTTTGATCCTCACTGCAGGATTGGTCCAGCGATGCCGGACACCAATATAGCCCTTGTCCACCAAAGCTGTGATACTGCCGGACCCACACCCGGTTGCCTCCATAATATCATCAAAGAGAGCTTCACCCTCGGCATCCAGCAAATAGCGTAGTACAGCTGCTTGTTTCGGGGCTCGGCTTTCGAGATCGATAATCAGCTTCAGAGCAGCTTTCGGTTCAGTCCCTAAAACCGCGTATTTCTCACTTCTGATATGTATGCCGGCAGGCAAAATGCAGCGGAGCGCATCCACTAACCGGCTGTAGGTATGATCGGCCAGCCATATGGCAAGATCAACCATTTCTCTGGTAAGCAGCGGCTCCTCATCTAGCAATTTCAGAATAGGCTTTACTTGATCTACAGGGCTCTCATCTACAATGCGAATGACGTACCCGACTAACGTTTGGGGACCAAAAGGGACAATAACCCTATGGCCCGGCTGTACACTGCCTTGCAGCCCGGGCGGAATGACATAATGAAAAGGCCGATCAACGGCCCGGCTCTGCAAATCAACTATTACCTCTGCATATTTCCCCAAAGCAAAGCCTCTCCTATCTATGCCTACCGTCCGCTAATCCCCTCCACGGCTCACCACAAAGAAGCCCCTAGCCTTGGCGGCCGGGGCCTGGAGTCTACTGGCCTTTGCGTTTCTCCCTGATTGGTATAATCTTTCTTTCGTCTATTTCCCAAAGGGCGATGGTTACGGGCTTAGGCGAATTTGCCTCTATGAGCTGAGGACTGCCGTCCAAGAGCTGACGTGCCCGCCGGGCCGCACTTACTACTAAAGTATAACGACTATCAACCTTATCTAGCAACTCCTCAATAGGTGGCTGGTTCATCATCTTCGCTGATCACTCCCTGTTCCCCAACTATCTCCTCGAGTAGTTCAGAATATTCACTGCGCCGGACCCGGCATCGCTCGGCAATAATGATTGCCTGCAACTTCGCTGCAGCTCGCTCGAGTTGATCATTACGGATCGCATAATCATACTCGATACCGGCTTTAAGCTCCGCTAGCGCTGTATTTAATCTGCGTCTAATCGCCTCATCACTATCCGAGGATCTTCCCCGCAGACGCTTTTCCAACTCCGCCATGGTCGGTGGCAATAGGAAGACAAAGACAGCCTCCGGCATCTTCTTTTTGACCTGCCGAGCCCCTTGAATATCGATATCCATAACCACTACCTGACCTTTATCCAAAGATTCACGAATATGAATCAGGGGTGTGCCATAGCAGTGGCCGCAGAATTCGGCCCATTCTAGGAACTCTCCCGCTTCTACGCGCTGCTGAAACTCATCTTTCGTAAGAAAAAAATAATCTCGGCCGTCCTTTTCCAATGGACGGCAGGGCCGAGTTGTCGCCGATACCGAATAGACAAGATCTGGGCATCGTTTCCTCACCGCATCCAGTACTGTATTCTTGCCGGCCCCTGATGGACCAGACAAGATCAAAAGAAAACCCCGTTGCTGCACCTCTAGCCCCCCAAACCGCCATCCTAGGTCTACTCCACCGATTCTCCAGCACCCTCTTTACTGGCTAAACGGTGGGCTACAGTCTCTGGCTGAACAGCCGAAAGAATAACATGATCACTATCGGTAATAATCACTGCTCGGGTACGTCGCCCATAGGTAGCATCCACCAAAACACCCTGTTCCCGAGCCTCTTGGATAATCCGCTTAATCGGCGCTGATTCCGGGCTGACGATGGCAATAATCCGGTTGGCCGCAACAATATTCCCAAACCCTATGTTAGCGAGTTTAATATTCAAATCACCCGTCCCCCCAAGTGCCTACCCAAGTTTCCGCAAAAGAGCCTCGACTTGACGCTTTCCGAGACCCCGAACACGCCGATTCTCATGAATGCCGATCTCATCCATAATTCGTCTACTAGTTACTTTACCAATTTGGGGCAGGGATTGCAAGAGATATGAGACCCGCATGCGACCGATAACATCATCATCGACATTATCCAAAACATCCTGCAAGGTCATTTGACCTGATTTCAGCTTTCCCCGGATATCTGCCCGCTGACTCCTCACAGCTTGAGCTTTTTGAAGAGCCTTCAGCTTTTCACCAGGTGTAAGCTTTGGTAGTGTCACTCTTTCACCCCCTCACTCCACATTCTGAACCTGTTCCCTCAGTTTTTCTATCACGCTCTTGGCGTCCACCACCCACCGCGATATACTCACATTATTCGATTTCGAACCTATCGTATTTACTTCTCGATTCATTTCCTGAATCAGAAAATCGAGTTTGCGCCCCGCAGGCTCGTCCCCTTCTAGAGTTGAACGAAACTCGGTTAGGTGGCTCTGCAGTCGTACCAGCTCCTCATCAATATTGGATCGATCAGCCAGGATGGCAGCTTCGACAGCCAGACGATTGGGATCAACCGGCATCTCTCCTACGAGTTCCGCGATGCGGGCATCCAATCGCTCCCGGTATTCTGCAGGCAAGACCTGGGCCAAAGCAACTACCCCGTGCAGGCTGTCTTCTAGATAATCGAGATATTCCCGAAGCATCACAGTCAACCTTTGCCCCTCTGCCATCCGCATGTCAATCAGAACAACAGCGGCCGCCTGTGTCGCTCTTTCTACAAGGTCTTCCAACAGCTCTGCATCTTTGTCATCCACCGCTATCGGCTCCAACACCCCCGGTAGTGAGAGCAGGTAGTCTGCGCGATTAGTAAGATCCATATCCAAGCGCTCTGCTACTTGCACGACTGCCTCATTGTATCCCTGCAGCAGTCCCCAGTCTATCTTCACCGTTCTAGCATCTTCCCGAAAATCCTCTATGGTCACTGAAGCTTCTACTCTACCCCGCCGGACGTTTTTCAAGACTGTACTGCGAACAACTTCTTCCAAGAAACCGTATTCTCGGGGCAAGCGAATAAAAACATCGCAATAGCGGTGATTCACCGATCGGAGCTCTACCGTAACCACCACGCGGTCCCCTACTTCTCCATATCCGTAGCCGGTCATACTGCATAAACCCATCTTATGGCCTCGTTTCTTTCCTTGTGTACAATTGCGGCTGAATCTCTTTATACGTACCTTCTTCCCGGCCTCCTGAACTCCTTCTCATACCCGTATCCAGGTCAAGCGACGCCGTATATGCTCATAGATTGATACAGCCACATCTCCCCATACAGCACATAAGCCAGAGAAGAAAAGTACCAACGCCCATTGGCCGTAAACAAGCGGTACGGTTTTGAATATCGGCTGAAGGGTCGGAATATATAGTACGGCCAAATGCATAGCAGTGGAGACAATCACTGCTCCCAACAGCCATGGGTTGCCCAACAATCCAACTTCCCAAACTCTATGATGCTCAGAGCGGCACTGAAACACAAAGAGCAGCTGAGACATGACCAAAGCGGAAAAAGCCATAGTCCGAGCGCACTCCAGCTTCCCACTCCCCCAGAAAAGCTCCAGAACAAATACCATTAAGCTGCAGATACCGATCAGAAGACCCTGGGAGGCGATCCTCAGATACAATCCCCGCGCGAAAATCCCTTCTTCAGGCGAACGAGGGCTGCGCTCCATAATATCTGGATCCCCCGGATCGACACTAAGGGCTATAGCCGGCAGGCCATCAGTAACGAGATTCATCCAAAGGATCTGAATAGGCAAGAGGGGTAAAGGCAGACCAACCAACGTGGCAAACAGCATCGTCAATACTTCTCCTACGTTGCACCCCAGTAGATAGCGAATGAACTTACGGATGTTGTCATAGATCGCTCGTCCCTCTTCAATAGCAGCGACAATAGTGGCGAAATTGTCATCTGCCAACACGATATCTGAGGCTTCCCTACTGACATCTGTCCCTACTTTCCCCATGGCTATGCCGATATCAGCTTCTTTGACGGCCGGGCCGTCATTCACCCCATCACCGGTCATCCCCACTATCTCCCCTTGTGCCTTGAGAGCCCGCACAATACGCACCTTGTGTTCAGGTTGAACCCTGGCAAACACATTGATGTGACTCACTACCCGCTGCAGCTCTGTATCATCCATCTTCTCTAGCTCCGCTCCGCTGACGGCAGACCCTTGACCCACCGACAGCCCCAATTCGCACGCGATGGCTACAGCTGTATTGGCATGATCACCAGTGACCAGAATCGTCCTAATCCCCGCCCGACGAGCAGATGCGATAGCCTTCACTGCCTCAGGTCGGGGAGGATCGATCATACCGACTAGTCCTAGGAATGTCAAACCCCGCTCGATTTCTGCCTCACTCATCCTGCGGAGCTGTCCGACTGTACCAGGAAGAAGCTGCCTTTCGGCAAGCGCCAATACCCTCAACGCCGAACTAGACATATCTTCGTAATTGCGTTTGATCCTCTGTTTGTCCCAGGAACTGAGAAGAACCCCTTCACCGTTTTTCCGGATGTGTGTGCATAAATCTAAGATAACATCTGGTGCACCTTTGACCCAAGCCATAGGATTCTTGCCTGGGGCTTGGGTTATGATCGTCATACGCTTGCGCCGGGAATCGAAGGGAAGCTCACCAACAACTCTGTTGCCGGATTCCAAATCTTCTTTGTAAAGATTAGCTTTGGCAGCAGCCACTAGCAAAGCTCCTTCTGTAGGATCACCAATCAAACTCCACTCTCCATCCTTTTGGCTGCCCACGTTTCCTATTCTTAGCTTGCGCCAAAGGCCCTTCATCCCTCCACTTCTTCCCATCGGAGGATAGATACGGGCATTGTTGCATAGAGCTCCGGCCATCAACGCCCGTTCCAAGTCTTTGCCCACTGCGTTTATAGGGTGCCCGTCAAGTGCAAGTATGTCTCCCTCAGGGGTGTATCCCGTGCCTGTTATTTGGTAAACTGCGCTGGATAAGCGAATCTCCCGAACGGTCATCACATTCTGAGTGAGAGTGCCGGTCTTGTCGGAGCAAATTACGGTAGCACACCCTAAAGTCTCTACTGCCGGCAGGTGCCGAACGATAGCATGGCGGCGGCTCATTCGCTGCACTCCCATGGCCAGAGCAATGGTCACCACGGCCGGTAGACCCTCTGGTATGGCCGCCACCGCAAGACTAACCCCGGTCAGGAACATTCTATAGATGGGGAATCCCTGGAGAACCCCAACCAGGAAGACTACTCCTACGACTAGAGAACAACCGGCTACCAGCCACTTGCCCAGCTGCTCCAGGCGTCTTTGCAGTGGGGTTGCTTCCACTGGTACTGCATGAATCATTGCCGCTATCCTACCGATTTCTGTGCCCATGCCAGTGGCTGTTACGATGAATCTGCCCTTGCCCCGCACAACCGTAGTCCCCATGAAAACACTATTGCGCCTGTCACCTAAGGGAACGGGATCAGAGAATACATATTCGGTACCTTTCTCCACCGGATGAGATTCACCAGTCAGAGTGGCTTCCTCTACAGCCAGAAGATTGGCATCCAAGAGACGTCCATCAGCGGGAACACGTTGTCCGCTGGTAAGAAAGACGATATCTCCTGGAACCAGTTGAACTGCTTCTATCTTCGTCTCCCGACCATCTCGCAAGACTACACAAGTGGGTGCCACCATTTCCTGCAAAGCTTCCAGAGAGCGTTCAGCTTTATACTCCTGAATGAAACCTAAGAAGGCGTTGCAGACTATTATCGCCAAAATCGCCAATGCATCTGGTACTTCTCCCAGTAGGGCTGAAATCACGGTAGCACCGATCAGCACCATGACCATGAAGTCCTGAAATTGACGCAGAAAACAGAGCAGCAAAGATGGGTAAGATGGTTCCGCCAATTGATTGCCGCCAAACTGCTTTATCCTCTTTTCTGCCTCACTAGTTGAAAGGCCTATACTCGCGTTACTGGCTAGTTCCCGTATGACAGCATCTACTGATAGCTGATAGTATCCCATTGCTGGGACATAGCCTATTTCCCCGCTGCCCATGGACCGACCTCCCTTAGATCATGCTTTCACCTCTCATGGGCCTACCGCAAAATTAAACGCGTCCAGTCCATAATCCATATTCCTGACGCCAAGGGAACATTCATCCCATAGTAAAGACTGGGGAGGTTGACAAAATGCTTCTAGCCAAGCAAATGCAGGAAATGACTATAGTTTTGCATAAGTTTGATTTAGCACATAGACCGGGTGGCCAAGCCATGCATAGGCTAGACTGCCACAAGACAACGATGTAAACGAGGAGATGAGAAAATCCAATGCGAGTCGCTATTGTGACTGGAGGAGCCCGGGGAATTGGCTACGGTATTGCTCAAGCCTTAGCTAAAGAGGGCTATTCTTTAGCAATTCTCGGACGTTCTAGCCATACTGATGTTAAGGAAAGGATCGCTCAACTGCCAGCGGCTGCCCAACCCCACCTGTACTTCCAGGGGGACCTGGCCAATGCGCAACACCGCACTGCTTTTTGCCGACGGATTATGGATACCTTTGGCCAGATAGATGTCCTGGTAAATAATGCAGGAGTGGCACCGAAAGTCAGGATGGATTTGCTAGAGACAACCGAGGAGAGTTTCGATTTTGTCATGGATATTAACCTCAAAGGCACGTTCTTCCTAACCCAACAAGTGGCCAACTTGATGATCCAGCAAAATCGGCCAGGGAAAATCATTAACATTTCTTCACTTTCCGCATATGCAGCTTCTACAAATCGGCCGGAGTATTGTCTCTCCAAAGCGGGTATAAGTATGGTTACCAAACTCTTTGCCCTTCGTTTGGCGGACCATGGGATCAATGTCTATGAAGTGCGGCCAGGGATAATCAATACCGAAATGACTGCCCCGGCAAAAACAAAGTATGATGCTCTCATCGCTGAAGGCTTGACCCCGATTAGGCGCTGGGGTACCCCACAAGATGTCGCCAATACTGTCTCGGCACTTTGCTCTGGCAAATTCAGCTTTTCCACCGGTGAAGTCATCAATGTCGACGGTGGATTTCACTTGCGAGAATTATAAATCCGCACTCGAGATCAGACCCCGAGATGGTCAACATCTCTTCAACGCTGAGCAAGCTGCGATAATCTAAAGCCGCCCTTCCGAGCGAGGGCGGCTGCATAGCATTTCGGTTAGTCATTACTCAGAACGTGACTAGATCATCTATATCGATGGCCTGGCCTGTCTGAATAGATTTGTTAGCTGCAATGCCGACAAGAATGCTTAAGGCCCCATCTAAGTGCGAAGCTGCCCTCTGGAAACGATCCTCTGTCGGTGTGCCAAACAGATCATTGAGTAGTACGGGATCGCCTCCACCGTGACCGCCTTTCGTCTCCTTTACCGGCACTTCATACGGCTCGTCAAACATGGGGAATACAGTAATATCTTTGGTCTCTACTGCTCCTTCGGCCGCAACATGTGCTCCTCCACTTATATAACTGCGTTCACAGACATTGACTTGGATCCTTCCCTTAGTCCCGTTAAAAGCCACCCTATATCCTTCCCAGGGCATATAAGTACTGAGCGAATAAGTCAGTATAGCCTTGCTGTCATATCTGACCATTACTCCCATTGTATCCTCGATACTGATCCCATCACCAAAAACACTCTGGTCTCTTAAATATCCATCATCCACTTCTGCCTGCAGGTACATCTGGTCGAGCTGAGGATTTAATCTGAGATCTAGTGCGAAGGGATCATCCTTGGCTGCCTCACTACCGGTACCCCGATAGTAGAATTGGCGCATGCCACGGTTTTCAGCATTTTCTCTACCATAGAATCGCAAATCACCCATGGCATATACAGTCTTCGGCCGAGTCCCCAACCAGAAATTGACCAGGTCAAAATGATGGGTTGACTTATGCACCAAAAGGCCGCCGCTATTGCGTTTGTCCCGATGCCAACGGCGGAAATAATCCGCTCCATGTTGTGTGTCAAGCAACCATTCAAAATGAACGGAGGTAACATCTCCGATCACCCCATCCATGATCAGCTCGCGGATCTTTGTGTTGTATGGGGCATAGCGATAGTTGAATGTGACTCTCAGGTCACGCTGAGTCCGTTTCACTGTATCAAGAATGGACTGACACTTTTCGGCATCAGTCGTCATTGGTTTCTCTGTGATCACATCACAGCCTAGCTCCATTGCCTTGATTATATACTTGTGGTGGGTGCGGTCGATAGTAGTGACAATAATTGTATCCGGCTTTGCCTCATTGACCATTCTCTCAAAATCCCAAGCCAGATAGGTAGCCACCGGCTCCAAACCATATTCCTTCGAAAGGATACTATTGGCATAATCCATGCGCGTCTGGTTTACATCACAGAACGCGACGATCTCACTAGTATCCTTGAAAGTGGAAGCAATCGCTCGGTAGAAAAAGCGAGCCCTACTTCCCACACCTACAAGTGCGTATCTTTTTCTCCCACTCATTACTTGGCCTCCTGTTTCCATTTGTTCTGTAATTCTCCCTAACCTATCCATCTAGTTCTGGTTCATCAGCAAGATGAAGCTGCTTAGAGGATGTGGGCCTCCGTACGGTCCTCAGTGTCATTGATCGGGGGTTATATAAGGCTAAGCCGTTGTTCGCCTCCTGTGATTGTTCAACAAATACCTATGTCTATCTTGACTTTCTCCTCCCAGCGAAGTGGGTATAGTTAGACAACGGCCACCCTCGATTGCGGCTAACCCAAGCGGCGTCTCGTTCAACCGGAAGGCGCCAGTCATGGTACGCACCTTGCATAACTTCAGCTAAGCCGTTAACCCAAGTGAGCTCGCGTTCGGCATCATATTGCAGAAATTCTGGTGGAAAATGCGGAATATCAGGGATAGCTTCCTGTATGCCATTTATGCATATGGTGTGGGAGCTAGCCGCCCAGACTCCACAGATATCCAGTTCCTTACCCTCTATGATGCTCTCGATCATCAACCATAGGTGCCGCATCTGCTCAGCATTTGGACCTCCATAGTCGATCAGGGTTCCATCTCTAGACCTACCCACGATTCTGGGCACATGCTTCCCGTCCTCACTTAAACCATAGTGGATTGTCCCACCAGTAAATTCGAAAAGAAACGTTGGATCAAGTTGCTCCTTAACTGCATGAGTCGTATAAAACAAAAGCTCCACATCATTATCGGTAACGACGCGCAGCATGGCCGTATCGAAGTTTTCTATCTCGTTTGCCGCATATAGCTGTCCCTCGATATACCCGGGTCGAGCAGCACTACCTATCTTGTCTCCCAAAACATAGAGCATGTTATGTAGGTAATGAGCAGTGGCGTTGTTGGCCACACTATCGAGAACCCATCTGCCAGATGGATCTTGCCTCCTACCAGCCCAAGCCCGGCGGTAGTACTCGGCAGCTCGAGGCCATAAGACCAAGGTCTTTAGCCTCAGGGGGCGTCCCCATTTTCCCTGGAGAATATCGGATTTCAGTTCTTGAACTGCCCGGCTGTAAGACCATTGATATCCAATCGCCAGGTTCTTCCCAGCCTCTTCTTTAGCTCGTTGCATATCCATGGCTTCCTGGATGCGTGCACTAACTGGTTTTTCGCACAAGACATGGCTGCCTTTGGCCAAAGCTAAGCAACTATGCTCATGGTGAAATTGAATCGGTGAAGAGATAACTGCCAAGTCAGCCGCATGCTCTGCATAAAACTCTTCTAACTCCACATATATGGGAATCTTTTTCTGCTTCAGTTCATGATAGCGGTCACATCCCTCTGGGTAGGGGTCCACCACTCCAGTGATGTGGAACCGTTGGTCATCCTCATGATCAAGCAACGCCCGCACATAATTGTTGCCATAGCCTCCAATCCCGACTAATACAACAGATACTTGATTACTCACTGTTTGGCCTCCCATTTTCGCTACTATGTCATCACCCATTACTGATTCGATTAGTAAGCCGCTCCATATCCCATATAGTGATTTCTCTGCTTATTCTCAGATTCCTATTTGGCAGGGCTGCCTTATAGTGGTTAGTTGGCCGGCCGTTTTCTGCATCCGCTAAACAGGTTGCTAGCTAGAGTGACGACTCCCCGGACCAAAGTCCGAGGCTTCTCGGTTCATCTAGCCTGCTACCGCCGGACTATCCCCGATGGCCCCGCCCCGGCCTGAGCGTTTTTAAATAAGAAGGATGCCCTATCTTTGGAAGCAGAGCATCCCTTGGATTCAATCCTTTGCTCGGTTACCAGATCCAATCTCACGGAGCAACCATTTCTCGGTCCAGCATACCCTCTAAGTTCTTCAGCTCCCGGCGTGCACCGGCATGACTTCTTTCCAGCTGCAATACCCTGTCAAATTCGTGCTCAGCTCTAATATAGTCTTCCTTTTCCAGGTAAAGCAGTCCCCATTGATAGTGCAGCTCTGGATTCCGAGGATTATATCGATTGGCTTCACTGACCACCTCTAAAGCATCATCTATGGCATCATTCTTTCTGAGAAGATGCGCCAGCCGTAACGCAGCATCAGTATGATCAGGAGCAGCCGTGAGCACTGCTTGATAGTGCTCAATCGCCAGCTCTGTGTCACCCGCGTCTTCTGCCAGTACACCTAGCCCATAGCACGGGATGGCCAATAGTTCTGGATCTTCCCTGGCTTTTAGGTAATGGGCCTGTGCCTTGTTACCATCCCCTTTGGCACGATAAACATCACCAATAAGTCCGTGAACGTGCAGCAAACTGCTATCAATGCGCAAGGCTTCTTCATAGGCCTTCAGAGCAGCATTTAGGTCACCTTTCGCCTGGTGGGCGATCCCCAGAGCAACCCGAACCTCACTATTGGCGGGCTCCAATTCACACACACGCTGAAACTCTTTGGTGGCCATCTCTGTGAAGCCCAGGGCGTAATATACTAATCCATTGGCAAAATGTACATTGGGCAGATCCCGATCCGCACCAGAAACTGGGCTTATGCTTAGACAAACCGCGAGTATCCCGGCGAGGATCAACAGCAGATACCTTCGCAAATACAACACCCCTCAACTGCCCCCCCGAATACCACTTTAGAGAGCCTGATTTCAGAACACAATCAATATTACAGCCAATATCGTAGCTGGATGCGTTACTTATTTCGGCATCGAGCTACGACTTCCTCCAACCTTTATGCTATACTTAGAGGGAATTCCGACCTTCTAGCGACCGATAATCTCTTGGAGGAAGTGTAAGTAATATGGCTATTGATGGAATTGCCCTAGCCGCAATTACAGCGGAAATGCAGCAACTGCAGGGCTCCCGGATCACCAAGATATACCAACCGGGGAAGCGAGATATCGTATTACATTGCCGCCAACCAGGTATTAGCTTACCAGTGGTATTATCTGCTGATCCGCAGAACCCCAGGGCATACATCGCAAGTGCAGTTCCAGACAATCCACTTAACCCGCCTTCATTTTGCATGCTCCTGAGAAAGTACTTGGAAGGCGGCAAAATCCTGTCTGTACTGCAACCTGATCTGGAAAGAATTCTGGAGATTACAATAGAGAATACGGGTGAGGCCGGCGAATTGGCTCAGTATCGCCTGATCACAGAAATAATGGGCCGACACAGCAACATTGTTCTGATCGATTGCTCTGATACCATTCTTGATGCCATCAACCGAGTGGATAGTCGAGTGAATCGCTATCGCCAGATCCTCCCCGGAGCTGTCTATATCCCGCCCCCTGATCAGGGCAAAATCTCTCCATTGCTACTGGACTGGCAGAGATTCCTAGATCGCGTGGGACCAACGTCACCCAAGGCTAGACTCTCCCGTATTATTTTGGATAATTTCGCGGGGATAGGCCCCCGGACAGCCCAAGAGCTAGTACATCAAGCAGGCTACAACCCCAAGGACCTCAAAGAAGAGATTGATGACCAGGGATTGCGCTTTCTCTATAATTCCCTGACGAGCCTGGCTAAGGTGCTTGAACAACGAGGGTATACGCCTCAAGTAATTCTGGATACAGAGGGGCATCCACAAGCTGTGTCCGCCATTCCTCTATACCATCTATCTCAACCGGCTCAGATTTTTGATTCAATGTCCGCGGCTGTAGAGAATTATTTTACGAAAAAGATAGCAGAGCAGAGGATGGCCAGTTGGCGAAACAACCTGTTGCGCGTAATTGAGGCACATCAAGGCCGTGTGGCAAAGAAGCTTCGAGTTCAAAAAGCCGCTCTCCAACAGGCAGAGGCAGCGGATAGCCACCGGGTTCTTGGTGAGCTGCTCACAGCTAACCTATATCGAGTCGACAAGGGAATGAAGGCTATTACTGTACCAAATTTCTATGACCCTAACCAAACTGAGATTACTATACCATTGAATCCCAGGCTTACTCCCTCAGGCAATGCTCAGGCCTATTTTCGCCGCTACAACAAAGCGAAGAAGACCAAAGTTGCAGGTCTCTATCAGTACAATCGTACTCTAGATGAGCAAAGATATTTAGACCAGGTACAAGCAAGTTTGGAGCTGGCGGTTGACCTATCGGATATCATGGAGATTCGCAGCGAATTGATCGAACAGGGATATATGCGCACCAGGAGAGAGCCAGAGCAAAAGCGTCCTACCTTCTCCCGGCCACAGCCTCTCCGGTTTACATCTCAAGACGGACTGGAGATTTTGGTGGGCAGAAATAACCGTCAAAACGATTTTGTCACGTTTAAGCTAGGCCGGAGCGAGGATATGTGGCTGCATGTAAAGGACATACCCGGCTCACATGTAATCATCAAAGCTCAGGGAGGCAGCATACCCGCTCAAACCCTAGAAGAAGCAGCATTGCTAGCTGCCTACTACAGCAAGGCTCGTACAGGCCAAAATGTGTCGGTGGACTACACGCTTCGCAAACATGTTCGCAAACCACGTGGCGCCAAACCGGGAATGGTAATTTATGATCACCATAATACTCTATTCGTCACACCCGGCCCGCAAGTCATGAAGATTCTCCAGACAAGCCAGGTGAATGGATAGCCAGTAGGCCCGGTGCAGGCCTAAGAACACTAACTTAACATCTTCTTGACGTTTCTACTCAAAAGCCACAGGACCCCACCTCTATCGGTAGGGTCCTGCTTATCTGCAGAAAATGGGCGAGTTCTCCGTCACCTGATCAGTATCCTATAGCATTCCGGCCGTCTGCACCCACCCTCTGTCTATGTAGGCTATGCCCTTGCGAGCGTCACCTAATGCACCGTCAGCACCTGATGCCCTCAAATGTGACGGCTGTAGCAAGCATTCGGGTTACTAAAGCCTTTTCCTGCTGTGGCGGAGTAAACTTATCGTTAAAAAGAGTTACTCTGGCTTTAATGCCGAAAATGCCTTCTGCCAGTGAAGACCATGGCTATACCTGCCTCATTAGCCGCAGTGATCGAATCCTTGTCTCTAATTGAACCACCAGGCTGAATGATGGCACTTATTCCATATTCTGCGGCCAATTTCACTACATCATCAAAGGGGAAGAAAGCATCAGACGCTATAATCGCACCTTTCGCCTTGTCTTTGGCTTGCTTTAACGCAATTCTTGCCGCCTCCACCCGGTTCATCTGGCCGGCCCCTACTCCCAGTGTCATACCATCCTTTGCCACTACAATGGCATTGGACTTAACGTATTTCACTACTTTCCAGCCAAATTGCAGGTCTGTCCAGGCAGCTTCCTCTGGTGCAGTCGTGGTCACTACTTCCCATTCATCTCTTACATCCTCTGCCGTATCTGCTTCCTGAACCAACCAGCCACCTTTTACCCGCTTCCAATCCCACCAGCTGTCTTTTGGCGGATTAGCCAGTGCGGGTAGTCTCAAAAGTCGCAAGTTCTTTTTCTGCTGCAGGATCTCGAGTGCATCCGACTCAAAATCGGGAGCGATAATCACCTCTAAGAAGATCTCTGTCATTTCTCTGGCAGTAAGCACATCTACTGGACGATTACAGGCGATAATCCCCCCAAAGATACTCACAGGGTCTCCCTCATAGGCCTTTTGGAAAGCTTCTGCTAGACTGTCGGCCACTGCCCATCCACAAGGGTTGGCGTGCTTGATGGCCACCACGGCCGGTTCAGCAAATACTTTAGCCATTTCCACCGCTGCAGCACCATCATTGATGTTGTTGAAAGATAGCTCCTTGCCATGCAGCTGTTCGGCCTGGCATAGAGAGTCAGCGGGAGGATAGATATCTCCATAGAAAGCGGCTCGTTGATGGGGGTTCTCGCCATAGCGTAGGTGTTGATGCAGCAATACCGGTGTAAATCCTTGACCGGGGAAAACCGTATCCACAGGTGCATCTGTACCCAAGGGGCGGTTGGCTTGGCCAGCTTCTCGGGCTAGATAGCTATAGATCACCGCGTCATATTGAGCCGTGTGCCCGAAAGCCTCTAGAGCCAGTTCCCGGCGCACGCTTTCAGACAAGGTCCCCTCACCAGCCTGAAGCAGCTTGAGTATCTGTGGGTAACGCTCGGGATTCACCACCACCGCCACCCCTGGGAAATTCTTGGCTGCAGCCCGGATCATGGTTGGCCCACCAATATCGATATTCTCCAATGCCTCTGCCAAAGTAACATCAGGCCTTGCTGCTGTAGCAGCAAAAGGATATAGATTTACTACCACGAGATCAATCGGCTTGATCCCCATCGCCTGAAGCTCTTCTAGGTGGGCCGGTATGTCTCGCCTAGCCAGAATACCTGCATGTACGGTGGGATGTAATGTCTTGACCCTACCAGCCAAGCACTCAGGAAAATTCGTTATGTCCTGAATGGCCGTAACAGGGATGCCTGCTTTGGTCAGAGCTGCATGAGTACCCCCGGTGGAAATAATCTCCACTCCTAGGTCTGCCAGACCACGGGAGAAATCCTCAATACCTTGTTTGTCGGAAACACTGATCAATGCTCGGTGAATACGCATCATACATTCTCCTCTCAGAGCAAATCTGCTTCCATCGACTTATTTCCGTGAAACAAAAAAACCACCTGAGCTATTCATGCCCAGGCGGTCGGCAAACAATCTATTCCCTGCTCCCCAGTGGTTAATCCACCTCTATCCGCCAGTTGCAGGGCTGATTTCTTTTATGCCTCTATTTTAGCCAAACCAACCAGTACTTGTCAAGACAAGAATTAACTCGTTGTTCCTTTCGTGAGGTATTTGCGTACTAGTCTTAGCTGAGTATGAAAGGAATTACTGAGTATTTGCCGAATCTTTGCCTAAACACTTATTATGGGAAAAAGGGGTGATAGAATGCCAATACGTAACTCTATTCTCGATGAGGTTCAATATCAGGTTAGTCGCTACCTGAGCCAACATGGAGAGGCTCTTGCCTGCTCGTGCCAGCGCTGCCAAGATGATGTAGTAGCACTAGCCGCAAGCCAATTGCCTACTAGATACAGTACATCTTTCCAAGGCCACTTCTTGATCGGAGTAGAACTGCAAAGCAAGCAAGTACAATTGGATATTTTACAGGCCATCCTAACCGCAATCGAAACAGTAAATCGTTCACCCCGCCACGACCCAAACCGAGGGGTATGCCTCTAGACACTCCATTACAGTTTCCCCAGATGAGCTAGGTCATCATGCTGCCACCCATCGATGCTTGTGCATGCAGCGTTCCGCCGAAGTCGCTGCAGCCCTGGGAGAGATCTCCTAGGGGAGGATGTTCTCCTCCCCTAGTGTCTGATCAACCGCCTTACCAGGCAGGAGGCCCTATTGGGAGTCCACATCAGCAGGCAGTATCAGGTTCAGCACAATACCGGCGATAGCTGCCAAAGCCATTCCCGCCAATGTAATTCTGCCCAGTTGGAGCTGGGCTCCGCCAATGCCGAGAACTAGAATCACAGAGGAGATCATGAGATTCCTTTTGTTGCCAAAATCAATGCCACTTTCCACTAGAGTCCTTATTCCTGAAGAGGCAATTACTCCAAACAACATAATGCTGATCCCACCCATCACCGGCTCTGGAATTGTCTGAATGAGAACCCCGATTTTTTGCACAAAGGATAGAATTACTGCCATAACCGCCGCTGTGGCAATCACCCAAACCGAGTACACACCGGTGATAGCCATAACGCCGATGTTCTCCCCATAGGTAGTGTTGGGAGGGCCACCCAGCAGCCCAGCCAGAAGTGTAGCCAAACCATCCCCTAAGATGGTGCGATGCAATCCAGGATCCCGATAAAAGTCTTTATCCACTACTTTGCTAATAACGAGAACATCACCAAGATGCTCAGCAATGGTCACCAATGCTACCGGCAAAATCATGGCAATGGCTGGCCAAGAGAAAGCTACACGATGTCCCACGGGTAGAGCAAACCAAGCAGCCTCACGCACCGGGCTCAAGTCCACAGCCCCTTGCAGCAAAGCAAATATATAGCCGGCTGTGATGCCTATCAAGATAGGAATGACCGCAAAAAACCCTTTGAGAAGCACCGAGGACAGAATGGTCACCACCAGCGTAAAAAGGGAGATTCGTACATTCACATTGGTCAGACTCACATTGTCACCAGCAAGGCCTGCCATACTTACACCGGTAGAGGCTAAGCCCAAACCAATCACCACTATTACAGAGCCGATGACCACTGGAGGCAATACTCGATCCAGCCAATCGACTCCAATAATGGAAATGACCAGGGCCACCACTGCATATAAGAGTCCCACCGCCACAGCACCACCCAGAGCATTGCCGGGGCCGAACTCGCTAGCCACAGCAATCAACGGTGCGATAAAGGCAAAAGATGAACCTAGATAAGCAGGGACCTTAAATCTAGTTATCACCAAGAAAAGCAGTGTACCTATTCCAGAGGTCAACAGCGCCACACCTGGAGGTATAACCATCATGCCTGTCCCACTGTTAACCAATAGTGGGACTAAGACCGTTGCACCAAACATCGCAAATAAGTGCTGCAAACCCAGAGGTATCATCTGGGTGATGGGTAGTTTCTCATGAATACCAATACGGCTATGTGCCATGTCACTGCCTCCTAATATGTATACTACCTAGTCAGTATTTTGCCCTAAGATTGCCTTAATCCCTCCAGCAAAGCTTGTCCGTTAGCCTCCTCTCATAGTTTGAAGTACATCACCACGGTCATGCCCTTTCAAGATAACTACTTGCTTCTGGAATCAACACAGATTGCCCTCATGTATACAAAAAAACCTGCCCCCGTAATGGCAGCAGGAATCTCGTCAAAGAGTAGCCCTACCCTTCCCAGCCTCACGGGACTGTCATTAAAGGGATCAGTCATCACTATTCGATTGTCGGATAATGACATGTCAACTATCAGCCGCTTCTTCAATCACAACCCGGTCTTCGTTATCAGTCTCGATCAGCCTGACACTCACGATCTCTCGCCGAGCTGTGGGCACGTTTTTGCCTACATAATCGGCACGAATAGGCAATTCCCTGTGCCCCCGATCAATCAGTACAGCCAGCTGAATTTGTCGCGGCCGCCCATAGTCTACTAGAGCATCCATGGCTGCTCGTGTGGTCCGCCCGGTAAAGAGAACATCATCCACCAGCACCACAATCTTGCCATTTACGTCCCCCGGCAGTCGAGTCTCATGTACCACAGGGTGTTCGGCTATTGTACTCAGATCATCTCGATAAAGAGTAATATCCAGAACGCCCACAGGCACTTTCACGCGCTCAATGTCAGCTATTCGCTGAGCCAAGCGCAATGAAAGTGGTACCCCCCGAGTCCGGATACCGACTAGCATTAAGTCCTTAACTCCCTTGTTGCGTTCCAGAATCTCATGGGCAATTCGCGTCAAAACCCTACCAATGCCGGCCTCATCCATAATTTGTGCCTTTTCCACGAGTTTCAATCGGCATCCTCCCTAGTTACAACACAGAACGTAGGATGACAAACATCGTTGGTTCGCCTTCTCTCCTCGGGAATGAATACCAGGGTTTCCCCGGCAACTCTCGACAAAAAATCCCCTGTCCAGTATACGACAAGGGATCTTATTACTCCGTCAATACCTTGCCGACCTCACAGGACCGGATTAAAGGCTAAGTTTCATTCCAAGTGTACCACTAGGCACCAGCTTTGTCAACAGATACATCTCCTCCTGAGCTTATCAACTACTTCGGCCATATCTGGTGCCAATGGTGCCGAGAAACTGAGCGGCTCACCCGTCCGGGGGTGCCGAAAACCCAGATGGTAGGCGTGTAGAGCCTGTCGGGTCATACCCAATCGGTCCCGGTGCCTGCTGTATACAGGGTCACCCAGTACCGGGTGGTGAATATATGCCATGTGCACCCGGATTTGATGGGTTCGGCCCGTCTCTAAGCGACATTCCACTAAAGTATATCTACCGAATCGCGCCTGAACCTGGTACCAAGTCCGAGCAGGGCGTCCTTTTTCTACTACTGCCATCCGCTTGCGATTGACTGGGTGTCTAGCAATTGGTGCATCGATCCATCCTTCCGCCTCAGGAATATTACCATGTATCAGGGCCAGATACCAACGCTTTGCGGTATGCTCCTTGATCTGTCCTGCCAAAGAAAGATGGGCACTATCATTCTTTGCAGCTACAATAGCCCCCGATGTATCTTTATCCAAACGATGCACGATGCCTGGGCGAAAGGTGCCACCGATTCCCGATAGATCTTGGCAATGTGCGAGCAAAGCATGGACTAGAGTTCCTGCATAGTTGCCAGCGGCCGGGTGGACCACCATGCCAGGAGGCTTGTTTATTACGATAATATCAGCATCCTCATAGAGTATGTCTAAGGGAATAGCCTCAGGCTCCAGTGTCAGAGATCTAGTCGGCGGTATCTCCAGCCGGATAGCATCCCCCACACTGACGAGATAGCCGGCTTTTACCTGTCGCCCATTGACTCGTACTAATCCTTGATCCATGAGTCTGCGTATGTGGGAACGTGACGGGCCATCAGCCTCCTTTGTGAGATACCGATCCAGGCGCAGGCCTGTATCAGCCTCCTGGACCACGAACTGAAGAATCCTCCCTGGCTCCCCCACCTTATTCACCTCATACTTATACTGCATGCTTGTGTATTTTCCTAAGACGAAATACCTAACTCCTGCTTCGCCCCGTCACCCAGATTAACAAACATACCCCTGAGAAGATGCTCATATCAGCCACATTGAAAACCGGCCAGAATCGCAGATCAATGAAATCAATCACGTAACCCAACCGTAATCGGTCAATCAGATTGCCTACCGCCCCTGCCAATCCTAGTGTGAGTCCCAGCTTAAAGGCTAGGGATTGTGTGGCTATCTTGCGCCGGTTAAGCCAAACAACTGCTAGTACAGCGCCGGTCAAGATAACTAGAAAGGGAGTAGCATGGGCTAGAATACCAAATGCAGCTCCCGGATTGTGCACTAGAGTTAAGTGAACCAGGTGGCCAGGTAGAACCAAAGACACTCCCGGCTGCAGATTCCTTGTTGCAAGTAGCTTGGTAGCCTGATCCATAAGAACAAGCAAGATACCTACCACCACGAAGCGCACAGCCATTTAACCTCCCTCATGGGCAACTCCCCGCCCAATATTAGCATATAGTGCTAATCTCGACAAGTCACGGCTCTTCAAGAATCCTGCGGTTAGAGCGCTGTTTTGGGGAAGGATAGACACTATCCCAATTAGTGGTGGTCAAACCCTCACTCTCGATAGCCTCTAGGGGTGTTACTACTCCAATATCTTCATCAGCATTAATATAAGCATCATCGTAATCATGAGCACCTGGCACATCCTGTGGTGTATTGGCTGTGCCCCACTGGGCGACAGCTTGCCAGGTATCTTCTGCATCAAATCCAACCGTATCGGGCGTGGTCAGTTCAAAAGGTATGACCCGTTCTTCCACTGGGCGCTCCCACTCGTCTCGTACGGTCTCCTCTGCAGTTTTGCATGAAAAGCACATTGTGGTCGAGGGAATTGCTCTCAGGCGCTGCTCATCGATAGGACGGCCGCATCCTTGGCAAATGCCGTACTCGCCTCTGTCCATTAGCTCTAATGCGGTATTGACATCTGCCAGCAAGCGGCGAGTGTTGTCCCTGAGGCCTAAGTCTTTACTCCGTTCGAAGGTCTCTTGCCCCAGATCTGCTGGATGTTGATCATAGGCTGACAGTTCCCCAATCGAATCAGTGAGCCGTTCCGCTAAGCCGTTATTGATAAAATCCAGAGTTTTTTCCAGCTGGTCTTTTTCTGTTTGCAGCCGTTCTCGCAACTCATCAAAGAAGCCTCCACTCACTGAATTGCCCTCCTCCATCATTTGCTTGTAGCCTTACTTGTGACATTTTTACTGACCTCATCGAGGCAGATGACGCAGCTCTAGTTCAACTATGTGGGCGATCTCCGCTACAAAGTGACCAATCAGTGGCAGATTCAATGCAGCTATCTTGCCCAGCAGATAGAGGAAAATAGCCCCTACTGCTGTGAATCCTACAGCAATGCCAAACCCCCTCACGATGCCAACCAGGAAGTTCAAATAGAGCAGTTGCCTAGGACGCCGAAAGAGCTCAATGTATTCGGCGATACTGGCTTTTTCCAGGCTTTCGCCCAGCTGATCCAATCTGCGGATCAGTGTAGCAACTAATTTGTCATTTACTTCTGCCATTGCCTTTTGCTCTCCACTTCACTGACTTTTTGTCACCTATAGCTTTCCCACAGGCGGGGGCAAAATCACCGCCAGAGAACTGCTTACTTCTCCAAGAGATTGGCAGAAATCCCCCAGCAGAAAAAAGATGCACCCAATACACCGGTCTTCTGATCTGGTGACCGATTAGATGGATGCATCTCTCTATGCTCTCAAGCACTACATGACTCTTGGGCACTTTACTCTTTTCTATTGCTCAAAACACTAATTCTACTACCTCATGGCAACGTTCGCAGAGCTCCGGGTGTGTTTTGCTGGTACCTACAAAAGTAGAATAGCGCCAGCATCTTTCACACTTATCTCCTTGTGGTGCATGGACTAGAACTTTCATGCTACCCTCGAGGCCTTCCCAGGCGGTATCGGGAGCCTCTTGCCCAGGCTCAGCCATGTGCACCTCTGAGACGATGAAAAGAGCCTCCAATTCCGAGGTCTCAAACTCGCCGAGCACTTGACGCAGATTCTCGTCAGGATAAAGTGTAACCGCAGCATCATTGGAACTGCCAATCGCTTTGTCGCTTCTGGCGAGCTCTAGAGCCCTAGCTACTTCTCGCCTAATGCTCATGAAACCAGCCCACTTCTCTTCCAACGCTGCTTCTAGGAAATCAGTATCGATTGAGGGCCACTCGCTAAAGTGGACACTAGGGCCGTCCTTCAGCTCAGCTGGTAGATGCTGCCAAGCTTCTTCCGCAGTATGAACCAAAACCGGGGCAATCAAGCGAACTAACCCTACCAGTATTTCAGCGATGACTGTCTGCGCCGCCCGCCGGCTGGTAGAATCGGGAGCATCACAGTACAGCCGATCTTTGATTACATCCAAGTAGAAACTACCCAATTCGACAGCACAGAAGTTGTGCACCCCATGGTACATGGTGTGAAACTCGTAGTCTTCATAGGCCTTGATTACCTTCTCCGCCAGGTGATAAAATTGGCCAAGAATATAGCGATCGACCTCAGGCAGTTCAGCCCGCTCGACCCGATGGGTTGTCAGATCAAAGTCCGCTATGTTGCCCAGCATAAAGCGTATCGTATTGCGAATACGCCTATAGACTTCCGACATCTGTTTGAGAATCTCCGAAGATACCCGAATATCGCCCCGGTAGTCCGCAGAAGCGGCCCACAGCCTCAAGACGTCAGCTCCATACCGGCTGATGATCTTTTCGGGAGCGACAGTATTACCGACTGATTTGGACATCTTACGTCCTTCGCCATCAACAATAAAACCATGGGTAAGAACGGCCCTATACGGGGCCTGACCCCGCACAGCCACAGAAGTCAATAATGAAGATTGGAACCAACCCCGATGCTGATCGCTACCCTCCAAATAGAGATCGGCTGGCCAACGCAATCCCTCCCGCTGCTCCAAGACTGCCATATGACTGGAACCGGCATCAAACCACACATCCATTGTGTCTTTTTCCTTGGTGAAACCTGTGTGGCCGCAGTGCGGACAGCTGGTACCTTCCGGGATCAGCTCTTCTACCTCGTGGGCATACCAGGCATCAGATCCCTCCTTACGGAAAAGATCTGCCACCACCTTAGTCGTCGCTTCGTTGATCAAAGGTTCACCACAGTCCTGGCAATAGAAGATAGGTATAGGCACACCCCAGATGCGCTGTCGTGAAATACACCAGTCGTTCCTGTCTCTGACCATGTTGCTAATCCGGTCAATTCCCCATTTAGGAATCCACTCTACATCCTGGATGGCCGCCAGAGCTTCATCGCGAAAACCTGCGATGGACACAAACCATTGCTCTGTGGCCCTAAAGATAATGGGGTTTTTGCAGCGCCAGCAGTGAGGATACTGGTGCTCAAGCTTCTCTTGGTGCAGAAGTAAGCCCAAAGCCTTTAAATCTGAGAGTATCACATGGTTGGCATCATCTAGTTTCATACCAGCATATTTGCCAGCTTCCTCTGTAAAACGCCCCTGGGTATCGACCGGTGCAAACACTGGCAAGCCATACTTGACTCCAACTGCATAGTCTTCCAAACCATGGCCAGGAGCAGTGTGTACACAGCCAGAACCCTGTTCTAGAGTAACATGGTCTGCTAGGATCACCAAAGAGGTCTGGTCCCTAAATGGGTGTCGACAAAGAACACCTTCTAGTTCTCTTCCCGACCAGCGCTCCAACACTTTGGTTTGCTTGATGCCGGCTTCTTCCGCAACCACTGCCACCCGCTCTTCTGCCATGATCAGCCTACCAACCTCTGTTTCGACCAACACATAATCGAGGCGCGGGTGCAGTGCGATAGCCTCATTGGCAGGCAAAGTCCAAGGTGTTGTAGTCCAGATGAGGAAATAGACTGGTTCCTCTCCCGGAATCTTCCCTTGTCCGTTGGCCACCGGAAACTTCACGTAAATCGAATATGAGCTATGGTCCTCATACTCCACTTCTGCCTCGGCTAGAGAGGACTCACAGTCGGCACACCAGTAGACTGGCTTAAGGCCGCGATAAATAAAGCCTTTGTCCACCATGGCACCAAAGATCTCGATTTGCTTGGCCTCATATTCGGGCCTAAGAGTCATATAGGGGTCATCCCATTCGCCCCAAATGCCCAGGCGCTCAAATTCCTTTCTCTGTACATCCAGCCACTGCATAGCAAAATCACGACACCGCCGGCGAAACTCAACTGGCGACAGGGCATGACGATCCACCTGTAATGACCGTACCAGAGCATGCTCAATCGGTAAGCCGTGCATATCCCAACCGGGCACATAAGGGCAATCGAATCCACTCATCGAGCGGGATCTAATCACAATATCCTTGAGAACCTTATTGACCGCAGTCCCTAGATGAATGTGTCCATTTGCATAAGGCGGCCCATCATGCAGAATAAACTTCGGCTGGCCTTTGCGCCTGTCACGCAACTGGCCATAATAATCTTCCTTGTCCCACTGCTTCTGTATCTCGGGTTCCCTTTGCGGCAATCTCCCCCGCATGGGGAACTCAGTCTTCGGCAATTGGACCGTTTTCTGGTAATCCATTTCGAACCTCCTCAGGCAGAACCCACTAGCTGCCTCATTGCTTGACTTGCTTTGGGGATATCAAAAAGGTATGAGATAAAACAAAAATCCCCTCATCCCATAGGGACGAGAGGACCCGCGTTACCACCCCAATTGACCCAAGCCGCCCATAGGCGCGCCTGCGTCCGCTTCTTGCTGCTGCTATAACGGGCGCATACCGGCCCAAGTTACTAAGCTGAATGTTGAGCTGTTCACCGGGCAGCTCCGGGGTGATCTTCGATGAGACCAGTGGGACCGGGCTTACACCTATCCCAGTTCGCTGTACCCACTCACTTGGTTTCCTACTTTCCCCTTCATAGCCTTTGCATCTTACTGGCCGCCTACGCGACCTAGATTGAGTATATTATACGGCAATGATCCGTCAACGTCAACTACACCCACAGAGATTTGGGAACCTATACCAAAACCATAACTTATGGCGTCTCATCCAGGGCTTCCTTAGCCCTTGCTTCCACGGGTCGCTCTTGCACTGAGGCCTCCTCAGCATCGTCTTCCTCTCTGGACAGCTGCTTGACCTCCTCCAAGAGCTGCCGCAGCTGTGACTCCAATTGGCGCCTCACCCGAGCTCGGAATGCCAGGGCTTCCTGGGCCTGCCGAATCTCGTCTGCCACCTGCTGCCGAGCATCATGAAGAATCCAGTCGGCTTCCTTTCTTGCCTCCTCAATTAGGCGAGCTGACGTTTGCTCCGCGTCTTCCCTGATCTCTGCCGACGATTGCTTCACATAGTCTAGTGTCTCCTGTAGGGTATCCTCGACATCACTATAGCGGTTCGCCTGTTTCTTCAGTTCCTCAATCCGCTCCTTGAGCTCTTGGTTCTGCTGGTATAGTGATTCATATTCTAACACTAGCTTGGAGAAAAACTCGTCTACCTGTTCCCTACTATATCCTCGGAATACTTCCTTAAACTTCAGGTTATGAATATCGATCGGCCGTAACACTGACCCACCCCCTTAGATATATCGCTTCAGAAGAACACTAATGCGACCTTTACGAGTTAGACCGAGTTGTTCGGCCACCTCCAGCCGTCCCCTCCCCCGTATGGAAACCACATCTCCCACCTCTATACCATGTGCTGGGTTATCGATTGGCTTCCAGTCAACCTTTACCTTGCCGCCCCGGATTTCCCGTGCCATCTGGCTACGAGAAGTCCCATACCCTGCACTAGCCACGGCATCTAGCCGGAGAGAAGCTACAGTTGCCCTGATCTCCTTCACTCGCTTAGGTACTGCTTCCAACTGCTCTAGATCAATTTCGGCAACAAAGACTGGCACCTTCTGCACCGCCTGTAGGTTGTGAACCACTGCTGGCACGATCTCAGGTATCATGATTACCTGCGCACCCCGGCCCGTCATTAATACATCGCCGGTTTTTTCTCGTTTGATCCCACATCCCAGTACCGCTCCCAACACATCTCGGTGAGCCACATGCGAAAAATCCGCCGTTCCATCTATATCTATAGCGGCTAGCGGTATTTCCACCCCATCTAGGGGATAGTAATCCGGAAATATCGCCAGACGCTGCCTTTCCGCTCCCCGATAACCCCCGCTCAACTGGTAATTCAATGAGCCTACTCCCCGCACAATGCCTACAGCTATCTCTTGCCCTCGGGGATCAAGGAAATCACTGTAGGCGGGTCGATTTTCAGTATACGCCTCAGACGCTAAGTCAAGAATACGACTGCCCTGTTCCCTCTCATCACCATCTAGATGACCTAGGAACCGGGTTTTATCGAACATGAGCACTTACTTCACACCTTACTAAAGTTGAAATAACACTCTGATTATCGTATTTCGCACAAATTCAAGCACCAAGAATACTAGGATAGGCGAAAAATCAATGCCCCCCAGGCTCGGTAGCAGGCGGCGAAATGGTTGCAGAATTGGCTCTGTCGCTTCGTAAAGAAATCGTACCAAGGGATGATAATAATCCACATTGGGTATCCAGGACAGGATAATGCGGGCAAAGATCATCCACCGGTAAAGCGTAAAGCCGATATCAATGACATAAATAAGCCAACGCAAAGTTCTCCCCCATCCTATTTCTGTCGCTGCAGCTCCTGGGAGCGAGTCGATGCTGCCAAGACCGCTTCAATAATTGCTCCCCGCACTCTACTATTCTCGAGCCTCCTCAGACCTGCAGCCGTAGTCCCTGCCGGCGAAGTAACCATATTCCTCAACATCGCTGGGTGCTTACCTGTCTCAGCCACCAATTCCACTGCACCAATCATCGTCTGAACAGCCAATTCTGTGGCCATCGCGTGGCTCAGACCCGCAGTCACGCCTCCGTCAATCATGGCTTCCAAGAAAAGATATACATATGCTGGCCCACTACCGGATACCCCGGTTACCGCATCCATTTGCTCTTCTGGCAACACCCAGACCTTTCCGGTCACAGCAAAAAGCTTCAGGGCAAGATCGAGCTGTGCTTGCTTTACACAGCTATTCGGACTCATCACCACTGCCCCTCGACCAATCAGACAAGGCGTGTTCGGCATTACTCGAATAAGCGACTGGTTTTCACCGGTCCAACCGGCCAGGTCTGCCAAAGAGACGCCCGCTGCTATGGAAATTAGCAGATGCTCTGGTGTAAGATCATCACTTAGCCCTTGAATCACTTCCGGGACCTGCTGAGGTTTCACCGCCACTATGATTGTATCTGTATTGGCAGCTACTACCGGTACCTCCGCCCATCTAAGGCCTAGTTCTCCGGCCAAATGCTCAACATGCTCCTTGCGTTTATCCGCGAGGATAATCGCATCACTCGGTACGACCCTGGATTCAGCAAGACGCCTTGCCAGGGCACCACCCATGGCCCCAACCCCGATTATCCCTAGACCTTTCACCAAGCAAAACCTCCTCCAGCAGTATGACTAGATGTGAGTAACACTCCCAGTTACCCATGACATCTTTTTCTCCCTCAAATCTATAGATGGATCCACTTCCACTAGAATATGGGCTGGAGCGAAAAGAAATACACCATCAGCGACGCGCCGGACACTTCCATCCAACGCATAAGTAGTCCCACTCATGAAATCTACGATCCGCTTGGCCAAATCTCGGTCAATCTCATCCAAACAGGCAATCACAGCTCGTCCGTTTTTTAGGTAGTTAGCTACATCCTCTACTCCATCATAACTCGTAGGAGCTACTACCATTACCCTGGTTTGAGTCTGCCTACCAATACTAACCAACTGACCCTTCCGCTTTCCGCCTCCGGAAACCTCTTCCAACTGCGGTCTTTCCATCTGCTCCTGTGGTTCAATTTCCAAACCCGTTTCCTCTTCAAAACCCATAAAGGATAACATCTTATCCATGAACCTTACACCCATTCAACACCCCCCTCTCCAGAGCACGCGACTAGACTTGCTCAAACAAAGCCTTCTCCACGAACAATACCCATTTCTTCAGGCCCGACGCCCAAAAATGGCACTTCCTATGCGTAAGAGGTTGGCTCCTTCCTCGATAGCCACCTCAAAATCGTTAGTCATTCCCATAGACAGGTATTTCATCTCAAATCGAGGAAATCCTTTCTGCTTGAGTTCTTCTCCTAGCAGCCGCAGCTGTCGAAAGACAGGGCGGGTTTTCTCCGGGTCTTCTTCAAAGGGTGCCATAGTCATCAAGCCTTCTACTAGCACTTTCTCACAAGGTATTGCCTCTTCTAGCAGCATCGGAACCTCTGCCGGCTTTAACCCGAACTTAGTAGCTTCCCGACTGATATTTACCTGCAGCAAGACCCTGACTTGATCAAGCTCCAATCTTTCTGCCCGGCGCTGGATTTCCTCAATGAGACGCGGGCTATCCACTGAATGGATCAAGTCTGCCAACTGCAAACACTGTCTCACTTTATTGGTCTGCAAGTGACCGATGAAATGCCACTCTACCTGATCCCGCCATGCAGCTGCCCGATACTTCGACATTGCCTCCTGGATCCGATTTTCTCCGACTGCTCTCATGCCCCGGCTCACCAAGGGCTCGATCTGGTCTTCTGCGACTCCCTTGGTGACTGCTACCACCTGGATCGTCTCCGGCGAACGGCCAACACGCTCTGCGGCCCGGTTTATTCTATCCTGAACCACATCCCAGTTGGCTAATACATCGATCATCATAGTGCAACTCCTTCATGTCCCATAGATAATGGATTCTAGCTCCAAATTGCTGGTTCCTTCCCTTCTGACCGTTTTCCAGCCGGATACTCACCTTTTCGTTAGTAGTTGTGGCCTGGTCACCACCTGGTCTCCTACTGCCAAACCGCTCACCACTACATTCTGACCTACCCGATCTAAGACCTCGAGTCTTCGAAACTCGTAACCCAGCTGAGTAATCACGAATACCCCTTGATGGCCTTTGTAACAAGCTATGGCGGTCACGGGTATTCGCTGTCCCGCTGGGCCCGTTATCCTGACCACCACGGACAAGGTCTCTCTATTCAGCCATTCCATCGGAAAGTCAGCCACATATAGACTCAAGGATCTGTCGCCATGGTTCTCCAGCTTCGCCTCATACCACTGCAGTGCGGTGATGCCACCAGCACTTCTAATCTCCCCCACGATGGTCCTCGTCTCCAAGCTTGAAGGCAACTGGAAGGGCAGCTTCCCTAGCCGCAGGCAGGCGATACCAGGCCGAAGAATGCAAGCCAGCTCCATGCCGCTTTCCACCTGCTCGCCATCTCGACGCCTACTCATACGTCCCCATAAGCCAGATATAGCTCGTGGTCGGAGCTCACTTGGCTGCAAAACAACCATGCCTCCACAAGGACAGTATACCACTTCCCGCCTGCCCTCAGAGCCGGTTATCTCAGCCAAGATAGCTCCGGGGGCCACCCACTGGCCATCCTGGACGAGGAAGACAACCCTACCCGCAACCGGTGCCAAGACTATCTCTTTTTGGGGAACGACCCATACCTCTCCCCGCCACTCTCTTTCCAAGCCAGCCACTAGCTCAACCCTCATAGTAAAGCAGCGCCTAACCAGGGGCAGTGTACCCCATCTGTGAGCACAGACAACCAAACTAAGGCAAACTAGCCAAGGGGCAATTCTGCATAAGGTTCGCCTGACCATCCACCAGTTCTGGTCCATGACCTCACCCACCCTTGCCTTTAGGCTTGCGTATAACTCTTGCTCACTGCTCGCCTCAAATCCTCCTCAGGGTACAAAAACCCCACCGGCTTAGCCGGCGGGGTTTACAGACCAAGTAGGTGACTAGCCCCCCAGGTATGCCGCCCGCACCCTTGCATTGGCAGCCACTTCTTGGGCCTGCCCGGACAGGATTATATGCCCGGTTTCCATGACATAGGCAGTATCAGCTATAGATAGAGCCATGTGCGCATTCTGCTCTACCAGCAAGATAGTCATCCCAGTGGTATTGATCTCTTTCACAATATCAAAGATCTCTTTCACCAATAAAGGAGCAAGCCCCATGGAAGGCTCGTCTAGTAGCAGCAAGCGAGGATGAGACATGAGTCCCCGGCCAATGGCCAACATTTGCTGCTCTCCCCCACTCAGTGTGCCTGCCACTTGTTGGCGCCGCTCCGCCAACCGTGGAAACAACTCATATACCCATTCCAGATCGCTTTTTATACCTTGCATGTCTCGCCGATGGTATGCACCTAGAGCCAAATTCTCTGCTACAGTCATGTCAGTAAAAACCCGGCGCCCCTCCGGTACCTGGGACAATCCCTGCCTGACTATGACATGAGCCGGTGTCGACGAAATCTCCTGCCCCATATACCGTATGCTGCCATTGCGCCCTCTGATTAGGCCTGAAACTGCCTTCAGCGTCGTCGTCTTACCGGCGCCATTGGCTCCAATTAAAGTTACAATCTCGCTTTCCCGCACCCGGAAGGAGACCCCTTTGAGAGCATGAATGCCGCCATAATATACGTCGAGCTCCTCTACTACCAGCATTCTACAGTGCCTCCTCCCCAAGGTATGCTTCCACGACAGCACGGTTACTTTGAATTTCAGCTGGAGTTCCCTCTGCTATGGTAATCCCATAATCCAAGACTAAGATCCGCTGGCACAGCCCCATCACCAGTCGCATGTCATGCTCAATGAGAAAGACCGTCAGTGCGAACTTGTTCTTAACCCACTCGATCAGCTTGGTGAGCTCTTGTGTTTCGTGGGGATTCATCCCCGCGGCCGGTTCATCCAATAATAGAACACGAGGATTGGCGGCCAAGGCCCGCGCTATTTCCAGCTGCCTTTGCTCACCATAGGGTAAGCTGCTCGCCAACTCGTTTCTTTGATCATAAAGGCCGAATATTTCCAGAAGCTCCTCGGTCTTCTCCAAAACTGCCCGTTCCTCGCGACCAAATCTAGGTAGTCGCAGAATGGCACTAGGCAAATGATATCTGACTTGGTGATGAAAGGCTATGCGGATATTGTCGAAAGCGGTAAGATCCTTAAATAGTCGGATATTCTGAAAGGTACGGGCCATGCCCAGCTGGGTGATCTGATAGGGACGCAACCCATCCACCCTTTTCCCAGACAAGTAGATCTCCCCGCTGGTAGGTGCATACATACCGGTAAGGCAGTTGAACACCGTAGTTTTACCAGCACCGTTGGGGCCAATCAACCCGACGATGTCGCCCTCATTAAGAGTCAGGCCAAAGCGCCCAACCGCGGTCAATCCCCCAAACTGCATAGTCAGGTCACACACTTCCAAGATGCTCATCTGCCCTCACCTCCTTTGCCACCTAATGCCCTACCTCTAGACTTTCCGGGCAATTCGCCGGCAGAACCGGTACCTAAAAAATCCCGCAGCTCCTTGGTCCCAAATAGTCCCTGGGGCCTGACAAGCATCAACCCAATCAAGAGTAGAGAATAAACGATCATTCTGTATTGAGCCATTCCCCGCAAAGCCTCGGGCAAAATGGTAAGGATGATCGCGGAAACAATCGAGCCGGTTATGCTTCCCAGGCCTCCTAATACTACCATGACCAAAATCTCTATGGAACGCTGAAAAGTAAAGGAACGGGGATCAATAAACATTTGATGATGCGCAAACAGGCAACCGGCCACCCCAGCGAACGCGGCCCCTATACTGAAAGCCAACACTTTGTACTTGGTCGTATCGATACCCATAGCTTCAGCAGCAATCTCATCCTCGCGAATGGCGACCAAGGCTCGCCCGTGGGAGGAGCGAATGAGATTGCTGATTACGATTATCGTGACGATGGTGACAGCCTCTGCTGAGAAAAATGAAGTCTTTGGGGCGATCCCGCCTAACCCCCGTGGTCCCCCCGTGGTCTTTAGATTGAGCAGCACTACCCTGACGATTTCACCAAATCCCAAAGTTGCGATAGCCAAGTAATCTCCCCGCAACCGCAATGTCGGAAGCCCTATCAGTACCCCGATTAGGGCCGAACTGAGCCCGGCAATGATTAAGACTACCGGAAAAGGCCAATCCAGGTAAACCGTTAGTAAGCCAGATACATAAGCGCCAACTGCCATGAAGCCCGCATGGCCCAAAGAAAACTGGCCCGTAAAGCCATTAATCAGATTCAGGCTTACGGCTAGGATAACATTGATCCAGGCAATCACTAAGATGCCAGTCAGATAAAAGTCAATAGTACCTTGATAGACTCCCACATTGACTGCCAACAATCCTACTCCGGTTAAGCACACCGCTAACCAAGCTACACCTCGCCTACGCCACCAAGGGCTGGGGTAATCCGCCGCGGCTTCCCTCTTCATCTGTAATCACACCTTCTCTCGCACATGTCGACCCAGCAGCCCGGCCGGCCTCACCAGCAGTATGACAATGAGGATCGCAAAGGCTACCGCATCCTTCCAGGTTGACTCAGCCAAGGCTACCACCATGACTTCCGCTATCCCCATCACTAGGCCACCCAGCATGGCACCGGGGATGACCCCAATGCCTCCCAGCACTGCTGCGACAAAGGCCTTCAGTCCCGGCATCATCCCCATCATCGGATCAATGCGATTATAGTAGATCCCGACCAATACCCCAGCCGCTGCTGCCAAAGCCGACCCGATCGCGAACGTAATAGAGATCACTCGATCGACATCAATCCCCATCAAACGAGCAGCGTCATCATCGAGGGCAACCGCCCGCATCGCCATGCCAATCCGGGTATAATGGACAACATAATGTAGGACTACCATGAGCAGCAAAGCGACACCTAAGATAATCAACTGGCGATTATCCAGATAGACTCCACCAATTTCGTAACTGCGGAATGGAAAGACATCAGGAAATGCCCGGGGATCTGGTTTCCAGATCAGCAAGGCTGTGTTCTGAATCAAGAATGAAATCCCAATGGCCGTAATCAAAGCAGCAATCCGGGTTGAATTCCGAAGTGGCCGATAGGCCAGCCGCTCTATCACAACTCCCAGCAAAGCTGCCACGACCATGGCGATGCCCAGTGCCGGCAAAAACGGCAACTGCAGGGCGCTGATCGCAAAAAATCCAGTAAAAGCACCGATCATGTAGATATCCCCATGGGCGAAGTTAATTAGCTTAATGATGCCATAGACCATGGTATATCCCAAAGCAATCAAGGCATAGATACTACCCAGGGAAATGCCGTTCACCAATTGCTGGATAATTTCTTGCATTACGTCAACCATGTGCTCACCTTCTCCTACAAAGAAATCCTGCCCCAAAAAACAGCATGACGGTAGTAGGCGTGTCGCCCGCTACCTCATCAAGAAGGGCATACCGATCAAGATGATGCCAACAGACATACTAGAAATGCTCGTCTTCATCTAGTCAAGGGTCATGGGCGACTCGGCAAAGCCGCCCATGACGAAATCTCAAGGCTTTCAAGTCAGTTGAGTCCAACTCGATTACGGATCAATTCTCTCCACGAAATCATATCCATCTTCGACTACCCGAAGGATGACCGCACTCTTGACGGGATTACGCTTCTCATCGAAGCTGAAAGTACCGGTTACCGCCTGAATATCTTTGGTATCGGCCAGTGCATCCCGAATAGCTGCCCGAGCTGTAGGAAGATGCCCAGCTAGTGCTCCATCTCCAGCTCGCTTGATCGCATCAACCAAAACCAGTACCGCATCATACGCCAAGGCCGCAAATCCATCGGGATCTTGACCATACTTGGCTCGGTAGCTCTCTAGGAAATGTACAGCAATTTCATCTTCAGTCTCTATGGAATAGTGGTTGGTGAAATAGCTGCCCAGGACTGCATCCCCACCGATCTCGAATAATTTGGGGGAATGGAAGCCGTCTGTACCCAGAATCGGCTGATCCATACCCAGCTGCCGCATCTGCCGAGCGATGAGGCCAGCCTCTGTGTAATAGCCAGGGACATAAATAGCGCTCGGTTTCTTGGCCCGAATCTTGGTGAGCTGGGCTTTGAAATCCTGATCACCTTCACTATAGGACTCGGTCGCGACTATCGTACCACCTAGTTCCCTAAAGGTCTTAGTGAAGACTTCCTCTAGCCCTACGCTGTAATCGTTGCTCTGGGCGGTAAGGCAAGCCACTTCCCTGAACCCTAGCGAATTGTAAACGAAATTGGCCATGATTATTGCTTGTACAGGGTCGATCAAGCAAGAGCGAAAGATGTAATCCCCTTTCTCGGTGACTTTTTCGGCCGTAGAAGTAGGTGTGATCATAGGCACCTTCATCATCTGAGCCACCTGAGCCCCGACGATGCTGTTGGCGGTGACGACAGCCCCGATAATCGCATGGACCTCGTCACGTGAAATCAGCTTACGAAAAGCGTTATTTGTCTCAATGGCATCTGCCTTGTTGTCTTCCACGATCAGCTCAATCTGCTGGCCCAGGATACCCCCGGCGGCATTCACTTCTTCCACTGCCAGTGTAACAGCATCAATCACAGACAGACCGTAGGTAGCCACTGGGCCGGTCCTAGGACCAACTACGCCAACCCTAAATGTCTCTGCTGCCCCAGCACCTATCGCGACAGTCAGCACCATCGCTATTGCCAAGAGGATCGAAACCACACGCGATTTTGACGACATAGGAAACACTCTCCCTCTACCCCAAGGAAGCATCTAGTCCAACTGTCCATCCTTGGGTTCACAATATTTAATGCCGATTATAGCCTAGTAACCGCCACCTGTCAAGCACAAAATGGCGGTTTCCTCATTTCTAGCGTAAAAAATGTGGCAAAATCAACACCATCAGGCCTACCGCCCACGTATAATAAGAGAAAACTCGCAAGGAATGATGTCTAATCAGCTTGAGTAACCCCTCAATGGCAACAAACCCTGATAAGGCGGCAGCCACAGTCCCAGCCACTAAGGGCACCCAAGTGCCGCCTGCAAAAGCAGCAAAGAGATCATCAATCTGAAGAAGTACTGCCCCCGCGATCACTGGTATTGATAGTAGAAATGAAAATCGCGCAGCCTCCGATCTCGTCAGGCCCCGGACCAAACCTCCGCTAATGGTTGTCCCTGAGCGGGAAATACCAGGAGCCAAGGCCAATATCTGCATTGTTCCAATATGCAAAGCGTCTTGTGGTTTCATCTCCTCCAATGTTCTGCCACCATCGTGCCTTCCTTCCGCCCACCACAGCAAGCTGCCCGTAATCAGAAGAGCTACCCCGACGAAGGCCACAGAGCCAAATAACTGTTCAATGAAATCCTTAGCAATTAGCCCCACCACAGCTGCTGGCAAAGTCCCTATGACTAGCAATAAAATCAGCCTCCGGCCGGCCTTGACGCGGCTAGCAGCAGGCCCCTGCTCCATGTCCATGGGGCGAAGGCCTTGGAGCAGCAAACCAATCTCACCCCTGAGGGCTACGACAACGGCGATTAGGGTCCCTAAGTGCACCATCACATCGAAAGTCAGATCCGGCTCTTCCAGGCCGAAAAGCTGCCCCAACAACACTAAATGTCCCGAGGAACTCACGGGCAGAAACTCTGTCAACCCCTGGACGATTCCTAGCACGATTGCTTTCCAGATGCTCATGTAGATGGCGATCCCATAGGTGATCGCCTTCACCCCTCTCCTAGATTCTCGGCATTTCCTCTCGTTCTTTCACCCTCATATCATATTGGCACCAAGTACCGCACCAAACGTGCCAAAAACTGTATGCAAGGCAAGGCAACTAGAGCCGTTCCCACGTTAAACAATGTGTGACCATTAGCAATCTGATGAACTACATCATCGGAACTCATCTGCAATAGGTACAAAAAGCCAGCTAGGGCGGGCCATACACAACACACCCCGAGAATATTGAATAGTAAATCTCCGATAGCAGTCTGGCGCGCCTCTCGAGCCGTGCCAAGACTGGCCGCAAGCGTAGTCAGCACCGTCCCTATATTGCTGCCAAGAACTACTGCCATCCCACCGGAAAGCCCGATAACCCCCTCCCCCGCCAAAGCCATGGTCACGCCAATAGTAGCACTGCTGCTTTGGAAAACGGCTGTAAGTATCATCCCTGCCAGTATACCAGAGCAGGTACTTTTTTCCCACCGCAAAATTAGTTCTACCAGGGCGGGCATTTGAGAGAGGGGACTCAGGGACAAGGATACCAAATCAATACCCCACAGTAGGCCGCCGGCACCGGCTGCAATGCAGCCTATACGACCCCAAGCCGTGTTTTGCCCAAGAAAAAACGCGAATACACCAATCCCTATAACCCAGGGGGCTATATTCCCCCATCGAAAAGAAATCAGCTGTGCAATGAGAGTAGTCCCAATATTAGCACCGAGGATGATCGCCAAAGCCTGTTCGAGGCCAAGCAACTCTGCGTCTACTAACCCAACCGCAGCTGCCGCTGTTACACTGCTGCTCTGAGTGAAAACCGTCATGATCACACCGGTGATCAGCCCCCTAGTTGGACTACCCGCAAACCGCTGCAGCACCCAACACAGCCTGGGCCCTGTGATCACGCGCAAGCCATGGGTCATGGTTCGTAACCCTGTAAGAAAAATCATGATCCCAACCAGAGTGCCGGCCGCTATGCGAACCATCACACCGCCCCCTGGCCCATCCTATGCAAAGTCGCCTATCAGCAGAACATAGGCACCAAACCAAAAAGACGGCGCCTTCACTTCGCCGTCCTCATCCTTCTATGGCCGTGTCTTTGCATACTTGAGAGCGATTACCTCAGCATCAAATTGATGATACTGCCAGGCTGGAGCTCAGGCTTCAGAAAATCATTCGGTTCTGTACTCAATAGCTGTATGATCTTCCCTTGAGCAAACTGAAGAGGCTCCACCAATACCTGTACACCTTGCCACTTTAGCTGCAGCAACTCTTTTGGTTTATCCTCTACGCCTTCCCAGATAATTTCCGGCGGGATAATAGTCCACATCACTGGCCGATACCCCCAGGATCAGCGACGATCTTCGGAATAGGGAGTTCCTGCCCTGGTTCCAGCGGCCAAACGCCTGGAGGGGGTCGATAATTCGCATTTCTTTCCTTGATCAGCTGTTCGAGCTTAGCCACAGCTTGATTCAGACCCCCTACTTGATCGATCAGTCCCACACTGACAGCATCTTTCCCAATCAGGACCGTACCGATATCCCGCATCAAATCACCTGTACGAAACATGAGCTCTCGCAGCCGTTCCTCCGAGATCCGGCTATTATCGACTATGAAACGGACGACTCTATCCTGCATCTTGTCCAAATACTCATAGGTCTGGGGGACCCCCACTACCAACCCCGTCAACCGGATAGGGTGAATCGTGATGGTAGCGGAATCAGCGATGAAACTATGGCTAGCTGAGACAGCAATCGGTGCTCCGATGGAATGGCCTCCTCCCAGCACCAAAGATACACTGGGTTTCGAGAGGCCTCTAATCATCTCAGCAATAGCTAAACCAGCCTCAATGTCACCACCGACGGTATTGAGTATGATCAATACGCCTTCGATTTCGGCATTCTGCTCCACCGCAACCAGCTGAGGAATAATGTGCTCATACTTTGTAGTCTTGTTCCGCGGTGGAAGCAAGATGTGCCCTTCCACTTGCCCCACTATGGAGATACAGTGAATGCGCGAGATATTGGGCGGCGGTACGGCTATTTGCCCTACCTGCCTAATATTCTCCAGAGCAGCCTCTTGGGCCTCAACGGATACCCTTTCCGGGTCTACCTGTGTCTCCATAGGGGATATCCATGGCTCGTTGTTCTCGATCTGGGGCCTCAAATTGTCAGAACCAGGAGTATACATCTGGGGCTGTCCCACACACGGTTTCTCGATTCCCAACGGCTTATCCACCCAGGTCATCCTTCCCTGTTTTACTAGCTATCTTTTACCGGTGGAAATCTCACCCGGTCAAAACCTCCCTCATAGTATAACTACCATGGGAGTGATTTATGATGGGGTCAATCACACTTCCATGATTATCGGCATGATCATGGGCCGTCGCTTGGTTTTCTCATAGAGCAGTTGTGTGAGGCCATCCTTGACGCTACCCTTGAGCACACCCCACTCAGTAACATTCTGGGCTTCACATTCACTCAATATTCGCTTGGCCTCTTCTCTCGCTTCATCGATTAGTTTCTCTGACTCTCGCATATACACAAACCCTCGAGAAATAATATCAGGCCCGGCCATCACCATTCCTGTCTGCTTGTCAATGGTGATTACCACTATCAAGATGCCGTCCTGTGACAGCTGCCGACGATCTCGCAGCACTATGTTACCGACATCACCCACCCCAAGCCCATCCACGAGTACTCGCCCGGCAGTTACTTTCCCGGCCTTGAATATCCCATTAGAGCGGATCTCGACTACATCACCGATATCACACAGGAGAATACTATCCCGCGGCACCCCAACCATTTCCGCTAGCTCTGCATGGCGGACCAGCATCCTATATTCACCATGGACAGGCATGAAATATTTAGGGCGACACAAATTCAGGAGTAGCTTCAATTCCTCTTGGCTAGCATGGCCAGATACATGCACTCCCGAGACTGCCTCATAGATCACTTTGGCTCCCTGACGGAATAAGTGGTTGATAGTCTTACCTACCAATTTCTCATTACCCGGAATGGGCATGGCTGAGATAATAACTGTATCGCCAGGTGTGATATCGATCCTTCGGTGCTCTGCCATGGCCATCCGCGTAAGTGCGGCCATTGGCTCTCCTTGGCTGCCGGTGGTGATAATCACAACCTTCTCTGGTGGGTATTTCTCCAGTTCATTGACATCCACCATGATCCCCGCCGGAATCTGCAAATATCCGAGGTCGGCTGCAATACCCACATTATTGACCATACTGCGGCCAATCACCGCGATCTTGCGCCCATAAACGGCCGCGGCATCGATAATCTGCTGAATCCGGTGTATATTGGAGGCAAAAGTAGCCACCAGAATCCTACCTGGAGCTTCTTCGAAGGCATCATCAAAGGCTCTGCCCACTACTCGCTCTGATAGCGTGTAACCAGGCCTCTCCGCGTTGGTGCTGTCAGACATCAAGAGCAGAACGCCTTCCTGCCCCAATTCCGCGAATTTGTGTAGATCCATTACACGTCCATCAATAGGCGTTTGGTCCAACTTGAAATCACTGCAATACACAACCACACCTAGTGGGGTATGAACAGCTAGTGCAACCACATCTGCAATACTATGGTTCACATGTACAAACTCGATTTCCAAAGTGCCGACCCGAACACTGCCTCCGGCTTTCACTTCCCGTAGATCCGCGGTAGAGGCTAGGCCGTGCTCCTCCAGTTTGCCCTTGAGCAGCCCCAAAGTTAGACGTGTGCCGTAGATCGGTGCATTGAGCACTTGCAGTACATATGGCACCGCCCCTATATGATCCTCATGACCATGGGTTAGGAAAATCCCCTTGATCCGATCTTTATTTTCCTTCAAGTAAGTGATATCCGGTATAACCAGATCAATTCCCAACATTTCTTCTTCTGGAAACATAACCCCGGCATCAATTACAATAATGTCTTCTCCGTACTCCAAAACCGTCATATTCTTCCCTATTTCCCCTAGACCACCTAAGGGAATTAGAGTAACTGCTTTCCTTGCGTTTCCCAAACAATAACCACCTCGTTCACTAATGTTGATATTACCGATCACTTCTAGATCAAGTGCATTTCTTCCAGTGTTTTCCGAATCTGTTGTGTCTCTTCTTCTGTGGCCGATACCAGCGGCAGTCGTACGCCTCCCACTGGGCTGCCTATCATTCTTAGGGCTAACTTGACTGGCACTGGGTTGGTAGTAATAAACAGTGCCTTGAACAAGGGCAAGAGTTCAGCATTAATCTGAGCGGCGATGCCTACTTTGCCCTGAACATAGGCCTCAATCATGTCTTTCATCCGCCGCCCGACTAAATGTGAAGCTACACTGACTACCCCATGGCCGCCTACAGATAGGATGGGTAATGTCAAGCTGTCGTCGCCACTATAAATGGCGAATTCCTTAGGCAATAAACTACGCAGCTTAGCCACTTGTTCGAGATTGCCACTAGCTTCCTTGATCGCCACTATGTTGGGTATACTTGCTAACCGCATCATTGTCTCCGGCAAGATATTGACACCAGTACGACCTGGAATGTTATAAATCATGACTGGCAGTGAGCTAGACTCAGCAACAGTCCTAAAATGTTGATAGAGTCCTTCCTGTGAAGGTTTGTTATAGTAAGGCGCTACCAACATGATTCCATCAACACCGAGCCGTTGCACCGCTTTGGTCAATTCAACAGTCTGAGCCGTATTATTGGAGCCAGTACCGGCTAGTACTGCAGCTTTGCCACCAACAGCATCCACCACTACCTGAATCAGCTTCAGTTTTTCATCAGCAGTCAGAGTCGGTGACTCACCAGTCGTACCACATACTACCAGACCGTCAGATCCTCCCTTGCAGAGTTTTTCCGCTAAGCTAGCAGCTTTATCGTAATCCACCCCAAGCTCGCTATTGAAGGGCGAAACCATTGCTGTAACCAACCTACCAAATCCCGCCATCTTGCCTCACTCCCTCAGATTATCCGCTCTGTCCAATCCAAACTGACCATGCAGTGCTTGCACGGCCTCTTCGACCTGCGATTCCCGTACCAGGCAGGAGATATTGGCATGGGAGTCTGTCGTTTGAAATATCGTTACCCCAGAACCCTGTAAAGCGGCCACTACCTGTGCCATAACACCCGGTACTCCCCGCATCCCTGCCCCTACAGCGGAGACTTTCGCCAAGCCGGGTTCTATGCGAACATCAACCGGGAAATCTGCCAACAAGGCCTCGGCTTGAGCAGCCCAGGGCTTTTCCAGAATAAATGATATTCTGCGAGGTGACACATAGATCATATCTAAACTGATGCCGTTCCTCGCCAAACCCCGGAAAATAGCCAAGCCGAGCTCTGACTGGTTAAAGTCTGCCGTCGTTTCCAGTTGGACCTGAACCATTCCGCCTATATGGGCGATGCCCGTCACGACCCTGTCGCCCCTAATCTCTACCCGTTCACCGAAACCTTGAACCATGGTGCCGAGGCTGCTAGAACCAGTGGCTCGTATTCTCAAGGGGATATGCCCTTCCATAGCTATCTCCACGGCCCGGGGATGGATAACCTTAGCTCCCAGGTGAGCCATCTCGGCTATCTCTCTGTAAGTGACCGTTTCCAGTCTGCGAGCATTAGGCTCCACCCGGGGATCAGCAGTCATCACTCCATCGACATCTGTATAGATCTCCACCATCTCCGCCTGTAATGCTATCCCCAGAGCCACTGCACTGGTATCACCACAGCCGCGCCCCAAAGTAGTGATTTCCCCATCGCTCGTCCGTCCTTGAAATCCCGCCACAACTGGAATAAAACCAGTTTGCAGAGCACGTACTACTCGCTGGGGCTTCACCTCGATTATCCTGGCGCTGCCGTGTACATTATCCGTAATAATCCCTGCCTGACCACCTGTGAGAGCAATGGCCTTTCGACCTACCTTGTTCAGTTCTTGCACCAAGACGATTGCTGAAATGATCTCACCACAGGACATCAATAAGTCCAGCTCCCGTAGCGTCATGGCCTCTCCCTGGCCAACTAACTGAAGCAAAGTGTCGGTAGCATAAGGATCGCCCGCTCTTCCCATCGCGGAGACAACCACAACACACTGATGTCCAGCCGTCTCTCCCTCTAAGATGTGACCCACTACCTGTTGACGCCGGGCCACTGTCCCCATGGACGAACCACCGAACTTCTGTACCAGGATACTCATATCCCGGCCCCCTTTTCCCCCTCACTAGAGGAGTCTATCTCAGTTATCCTATATCCTCATTTTCTCTGACTATGGACCTAATGATTATGCGCCTACTTAGCCTCATCAATCGTTATACAAGATCCCTCTTGATCAGTTCCTCTGCGATTTGCACAGTGTTCAAGGCCGCCCCTTTGCGAATCTGATCACCCACCACCCATAGATTAAGACCGGCGGGAACAGTAAAATCTTCCCTAATCCGGCCTATCCAGACCCGATCATCATCAGTGGTGAGCAACGGCATAGGATACTCCTGCTCAGCCAGATTATCGTACACTTTGACACCGGGTGCTTCCTCCAATATCCGGCGTGCATCAGCTGTGGTCATCGGTTTGTGCAATTCGACATTGAGCGACTCAGAATGACTCCGAAATACCGGCACTCGCACGGTTGTAGCCGTAATCTGGATGCTATCATCATGCAAGATCTTCTGAGTTTCCCGCACCATCTTCCATTCTTCCTTAGTGTAACCCCCCTCATCGAAAGCATCGATGTGAGGAATCAGGTTAAACAGCATCTGGTAATGCTTAGCTGCTGAGGGAGATGGAAATGTGGTAGCATTGATCGGCTTTCCCTGTACATATTGCACCACTTGCTCATGCAAATCATCTATAGCCGCCGCCCCAATCCCCGAGACCGCTTGATAGGTGGAAACCACTACCCGCTTTAGCCCTGCATGTGCATGCAAAGGTGCTAAAGCCATTACAGCTATGGTGGTGGAACAATTGGGATTAGCGATCAATCCTGAGTGCCAACTGAGGTCATCGGCATTAATCTCCGGCACTATTAAGGGTACTTCTGGATCCATACGGAAAGCACTGGAATTATCAATAACCACTACCCCGCGATCTTGAGCTGCCTGAGCGAATTGGCGACTGACAGTGGCTCCAGCCATAAAGAACGCCAAATCAACATTGGCAAAACTTTCCGGCGTAACCTCTTCCACTACCAGCTTCTCTTGCCCGATCTCCAAAATCCGCCCGGCACTACGAGCGGAAGCCAAAGCCTTCAGTGATTTGATCGGGAAATCACGTTCTAATAAAATACCAATTAACTCCTGGCCAACGGCACCGGTCGCACCCAAAATCGCTACATCATAGGTTGTCAAGGCTCATCCCCACTCTCTTGAATTATCTATTTCTCCGGTCTACTTAGCTTGTCACCGGTTTTGCCTGGATCAGCAAAGGTTGGATCTGTTTGCCTTCTAGAGCCATCCTCGCCGCCGGTAGAATCAATGTCATATCAGCTACAAGGGAACGACTCTTGCCATAAGGATCGTCTTGGCCAAAGGGGACCATGTAGATGTTCCGTCTATTGAGCAGCAGGCCGATGTTCTGGGCATTGCTGCTGAGGCCGTCATTAGTCGAGACTGCCAGCAACACCGGGCACTCATTGCGGAGCTGAGCTTTGGCCGCCATTAGGATCGCAGTATCGGTGATCCCGTGAGCCAGCTTAGCTACGCTATTACCTGTACACGGCGCAATAATCAAGAGATCAAGCAGCCGCTTGGGCCCAATCGGCTCCACTTCGGCAACTGTAGTAACGATCTTCTGCCCACATATTCCCTCGATCTTGCTCACAAAATCCTGAGCCTTGCCAAATCGGGTATCCACTGTAGCTGCCGCTTCCGACATAATGGGGCTAACAATGGCCCCTGCCTCTATGAGACGTTGTATTTCAGGAAGTACCACAGCGAAAGTGCAATAGGAACCGGTGATTCCGAAGCCTATTCTCTTGCCGCTTAATTCCACACTTAGCACCTCTCGTTTATGTGATTGGTACTAAGATTAGGCCGGTGGGTCATTTCTAGGAAGGGCTTTCAGTATCTTCCTGGGCAGGCATTGCCCCAAGATGCGTCCCGCAGTAATGGGTGCCACCTTCCCTGGTAATCCCAAGGCTAAGATGGCCCTCAACCCTAGATCGGCTGCCACTGCATAATCGACCCCACCTGGGGCAGAAGCAATATCGACAACAAGTGTACCTATGCGCATTTGCTGCAGGATTTCCTCAGTCAATAGCAATGTTGGCACAGTATTAAAAACTACATCCGCGGTCTTAACCCTCTCCCCTAAAGCCGACAGAAAAGCGGTATCTAGCCCCATCTCCTTCGCCCTTGCCAGCTGGGCTGGATTCCTGGCAATAACACACACATGGGCTCCCAGAGCTTGCAGCGTACGGGCTAGAGTCACACCACACCTGCCGAAGCCGAGGACAATGGCCTTGGACTCGTGGAGAGTAATAGGCAGTTCCTCCATTGCAATTTGAATGGCACCCTCAGCAGTCGGTATAGAGTTCAGGATAGCTATTTCATCATCTTCTGCAGTCTCAATCAACTGTATCTTGTGCCGCTCAGCCAATTCTCTGATTACAGGCCGTGCCTTGCCAATGAACAGCGGAGTTCTTGCTGGGAATCTCTGCAGAAGCTGATCATCAATCCGGATCGTCACCCCCTTTTCCGGTACCGCGATGAGCTGACCGGATTGATCTGTATGGCTCACAGGAGCAACTATAACGTCCACTTCCGGCAAAGCCTCCGGAATATTTCCTAGACTTTCAGCTCTGGTGACATTGGCATACCCGGGATAAGGCATGTGACCGACCGTGTAGATCTGACCCTCCAATTCTGCCAAGCACCGAACCATTTCGATCTCCCGCTGGTCCCCTCCCAGCACGAGAATCCGAATTCCCCGCAGATTCGCCTGCAACTTGGGTTCCCCTTTCCCAACAACACTTGAGCCGCCAGCCTTCCTAGTACATTAGTAGTATATGAACAGGAAGATGCGGTGGTGCGAAGCGATGATCTGCGAGCTCTGCCTCTTTGGCGATCTATATGATTGTCAAAACAACAGCTTGTCCAAGCCGTATACCAGTCCTCGAATATCTTGGATGTGACGTATGCCCATCAGCACACCCGGCATAAAGGATTCCCGATTGGTGGAATCGTGGCGCAATGTCAGTGTTTGCCCCGGCAATCCAAAGATCACTTCTTGATGAGCAACGAAACCCGGCAGGCGCACACTATGTATGTGTATCCCTTCCAGTTTACCACCCCGCGCACCAGGTAGACTCTCCCATTCTTCTATGGAGCTCTCGGCTCGTACCGCTCCCTGTTTGTCCCAATTCTCGCCAATCATTTCGGCTGTTTTGAGGGCGGTACCGGAAGGGGCGTCCTTTTTTCGATCATGATGTAGTTCGATGATCTCTACATGGGGAAACCAACGAGCAGCCTCTTGGGCAAAGTGCATCATCAACACAGCACCGACGGCAAAGTTAGGTGCCACCAAGACTCCCACATTTCGGTTGATGGCAGCCTTGTGCATGTCTTCCAGGTCAGCTTGGGTGAGGCCCGTGGTACCTATTACCACGCCTACCCCTGCCCGTATGGCGGCATGTGCATTTTGCAGTACACTGGCAGGTTCTGTAAAATCCACCATAACATGGGCGCTGGTTCGTACCAGCACCTCTTCTAGTGTATCATCGATTTTTATCCCTAAGGGGCCAATTCCCGCTAAGCTGCCAACGTCTCTACCGATGCTGACTTGGTCACAGGCGCCCACCAAAAGCATATCATCAGCCTGGCTAACGGCTTTGACCACTTCCCGGCCCATCTTACCGGCTGCTCCATTGACTACCACATTGACGGTCACTATTAGCCCCCCGTATCTGTGCTTCATTATTTCCTATTTTCCAGTAGAAAGCCGCTTTTGTCAAGCAGGAACCACTGCTAACGAACATATGTCCATAATCATTGTAGCCTCTCCTAGAGTGTGCGTCAATCGTAATGATTTCCTTGATCAGCCAAAATCAAAAGGGCTGCAGGGCAGCCCCTAATGGTCTTTTTCCTTTACAATAAGACAATCTCAATGTGACTCTACATCCGCGGCCCCGTTGTCACGCATGATCTTGGCCGCATCTTCCACCATTCCGGAGTCAGTATCAATGACTGTCAGAAACCGGCCTTTTTTCACCTCCTCCTCGAAATACCGACCTCTCTCTTCAGGTATACCTAGGTCGAGTAAGCCACCGGCAACTCCTCCCGTAACCGCCCCTGAAAGAGTCGCCGCTAGTGGCCCAGCGGCTACGATTGGCCCGATTCCGGGAATAGCCAAAGCACCAACTCCGGCTAAAAGGCCGGCGACACCCCCTAGGGCACTTCCCCAAGCAGTACCCTGGCTCGCTCCACCCATACCGCCCATGTCATCACCAGCGGTCTCGAAATCTCCCTGTTGGCCGCCTCTCTTGGCGACAACCGAGATCTCATCTTCCGTGAAACCCTTATCGCGCAGGGCCCGTACCGCCTTTTCCGCTTGTTCTCGTGACGAAAAGGTGCCAATAATTGTACTCAAGAACGATCCCCCTTCTTGGACTCAAACCGACATGAAGATGCTTAACATCCTTGCCAGCATTAGTGTAGTTTGTGTTTCCCAAGATAGGGTGCCCTCCGAACCCTGCAAGCATACATGTTTACTACCGATCTAGATCGAGCTCGCGCAGGTAACGGGCTTCATCTTCCATGGTGCTCAGATCTACAATGATCAGATCGTGGCCAATCTTTTTAATTCCGTGAAAGGGAATCACTAAGGTGCGACGCCTAAAAAACGTCCCCCGATTGGGTACAATGAGAGAATGAATCACTCCGGTTTCCGTATCGATTACCAAATCCGTCTCATTGATAATCCCCAGCCGAGCCCCCTCGTCGATCGAGATGATTTCTTTTCCCGCTAGATCGCTAAACCGCATAGTGCATAGCCCCCCAACTAGAAATACCGTCCCACCCTGATATTCATTTGCGGTTTCTTACCCCATGACCAATCCAGCCGACCTTGATCCGGCTTCCCCCAGCTGATTTCCCAATACCCTTTCTCCATCTTATGCTGCAGTGCCAAGTATGTATAAGCTTCTCCCGGTCGTTTCTTATATACCGCTTGCCCTTGCCATTCGGCCTGTTTCTGCCATCTAGACTGCAACCCTTGCATGTGGATGGCTGTTCTCCACCATCCCTCAGCAGGATCCCACCTCACGTCAGCCCTAACTAAGGCATGTAAAGAGAATCTGCTGTAGAGTTGCGGGCTGCTAGTCCCACCAAATCGCCCGCCAATTTGCAGGCGGTTGGGGATCCAATTAGTTTCCCACACTATCTTCGAATGCTTGAGTTGTGTTCCCGCCTCCCAGGCCAGCCCTATACGGTAGCTAAACTTTTCTTTCCGGCGCCGGTATGTCACGTCTAATTCTGACATGGACTCTGTGGACAAGACATATCCCGGCAGCTCAGTCGGTATTTGTGCCACCTCTGCTATGGGTGTATCATGTCGCACTGTAAGTCTGAGGGATTCGTCTCTGTGCCTGCTTCTAGTCACTCGAGCCCGCACCCCTTGACGCCCCCCACCGGGCGAATCGCCATCTCCTGTAGCTAGAATAAATCCAGGGTTAGTACGATAGACATCTGCTGACCAATTCAGGTCCCACAGCCGGCCTTCAGCCCCGGACAAGATCCCAAATCCTTGTATATCACGGCTGAATGTTTTCCTTACATCAACTCCACTCAAGACAGCTATCTGAGTGAAAGCCCTAAAGCTTTCCATCACATGCCATGTACCCATCAGAGAATGGGTTTGACGGGCGGTTCGGGTAGCATAGGCCCCTGTTTGCGGAAAGTGCCACTGCCAGTCACTATCATGGGAAAGATAGATATAGCGATACTTCCCCAACTTACCCGGCATGCCGAGAGACATATCCAATAGCAGTAGTGGACCATTATCACCGATATTGTCGATTTGATCTAACCAAAGCCCCCGCAGAGAAGCAGGGCCTACTGTACCTCTTAGCTCTAAGCCGCCGGCTCCATCAGCCCGACGAACAGATGAGAGCAATCTCATCGGATCTAGGGTGCTGCGAAAACCCATGTCATGGAAAATCCGCAGCTCGCACTGGGCAGGCTTGAGTATTAACTCCCCCTTTTGAAGAGAAAGGCCATCCCCTTTGTTTTTGCTCCATCTCAACCCCAACTCAACCGGTACTTTTAGCTGGCCTGGTTGACCTTGCCAACCAAGGCTGTGCAATAGCTCCATGCTGGAGTCTCCTTGCCTATTCTCATCACCGACCCACTCAATCTCTAACTCTGTCCAACCTCTAGCCAGAGTGAGCGGGACCCGGGCAGCACCAAGTGAAATCAAGGCACTCACTAGCAGAACAGCGAAGAGAGAAAATCTCACCGGCACAACTCCTTTCCGGCCGGCAGAACACAAAAGCCCGATGCGGCTGGTAGAGACTTGTAGTCTCCATACCACATCGGGCCATTCTGGGTAGAATAACTAATTATATTATCCCACTGCTGCCGTGTTTTGGCAAGCTGTTATTTCCCTAGGTCCCGGACAGCATACCCTTCCTTTTCTGAAAGTCCGTCTTGTCTGCGAAAGTTCTCCTTGTTCTTGTCGAGATAGGCTAGGTAGATATCTTCCGCGCTAAACCCGGCTTTCAGGCACATACTGACAAAAAAATGCAGGATATCAACCAATTCTTCTTTCACTGATTCAGTATCTATAGGCTTAGGATTCTTCCACCATTTGAAGTTCACCTCAGCCAAAAGCTCACCGAGCTCTGATACTATCGCCAATACCTCGCGCTGAATCCAAGTCTCGATATCACCTTCCAGATTCCGCCTGTGAGCGAGTTCGTCATCAAAAGCAGCCTGTAGTGCAAATATATGATCTAGTTTGTCCATGTTCTGCGCCATCCCCCTATCCCGCTGTCCCCAGATCACCAATCTCCATCAAGTCCGTTTGGTTGGACGGACCTACTACTGACAGCGAAAAAGGCGTATCGGCGAAAAGCCTATAGCCAACTCGCTTGATATCATCTGGTCCAACGGCTTCAATCCTGGCCACCAATTCCTCTGGTGTCAGCATCGGCTCATCATACAATTCAGCTCTAGCCAAGCGATTCATTCGGATGGCCAGATTCTCCAAGCCGAGTAGTAGACTGCCTTTGAGCTGTTCTTTAGCCCTATCTAGTTCTTCCTGGTTTAGCCCTTGGGCAGCCACCCGCTCACACTCTTTCTTAATCAACTCAATTACACGGACGGCATTACCAGGGCTAGTACCAGCATATACCACCAGTGTACCTACATCTTCATAACAGAAATGATAGGAATAGGTCGAGTAGACTAGCCCTTTGTCCTCCCGCAGGCTCTGAAATAACCGTGAACTCATGCCGCCTCCCAAGGCCGTATCCAAGACATGCAGTACATACTTGTCTTCATCTTTGCGCGAAAGCCCGGGAACCCCCAAACAAATGTGAATCTGCTCAGTATCTTTCAGTTTCACAGTCTCACCATAGCCTCCTGGGGCCGGGGCACATTGTCTTACCGGTGAGGGGCCGGCCAAACCCGAGAAGTATTCGACAACCTGGCCTACCACCTGATCATGATCGAGATTCCCCACACCTGATATAACCAGATGCGCGGGCACATAATGTTGGGCTGCATAATCGAGCAAATCTTCTCTCTGAAAGGATTGGACACTCTCCGGTGTGCCTAGGATGCCTCTACCCAACGGGTGGGGATATAATAAGTTCCTCGCCAAGCCTTCGTGGGCTAGTTCGTCAGGTGAATCTTCATGCATTCGGATTTCTTCCAGGATAACGCCTTTTTCCTTTTCTAGCTCTTGCTCGTCAAAGGCCGAATTTCTCAGCATATCCGCCAGAACATCGATTAATAGAGTCTGATGTTGATCGGGCACTTTGCCATAGTAGCAGGTATGTTCCTTGCCGGTAAAGGCATTCAGTTGGCCGCCGGTGGTGTCTATGGCCTCTGCAATCTCTCGAGCAGAGCGGCGTTTCGTACCCTTAAACATCATGTGTTCGATCATATGGGATATACCTAGCTGGTGAGCCTCTTCATTGCGGGAACCCGCCTTCAGCCAGAAACCGATAGTGACCGAACGCACATAGGGAATGGACTCGGTCACTATCCTAACCCCATTGTTCAGCATCGTCTTCTGCAATCACTATTCCCCCTTGCCGCCACTATATCGCCGCGGGTATTTACTGTCAAATGTGGTTAAAACCTTTCCTGGAGAATACCGGGAACCTCCGGTATAATGACCAATGTAGCGGCTGGTGACCTTGTATTCTTACATCCTGGAAAGGAGGCCACCATGTCACAAACTTTAGTCGTTGTCTTACTAAGCCTGATGCTCTTTATTTCCAACCTATTTGGAGGAACCGCGGATTTTGCCGCGCCCGGAAAGCGGGTACCTAACCAGGAGCAAACATACACTGTCCCTGGCCGCATCCGCAATGCACCAGTTACGTTGTATGACAGTCCCAGTACCGAAAGCCAGAAGATAGCCACGGGACAGCCGAGTACATCTGTATCTCTCCTGGCCGAAAGCGGTGATTGGTACAAAGTCCAACTGCCGGATGGCACCACTGGATGGGTCCTAAAGATCCTCATTAGCACTTCCGGTAACACAGGCCTCTTGGCAAAAGAGGTCTATGGTTACTTCGTCCAAAATACCAATCTTCCTTCCCATCCATCGTTAGCCGCCAATTCTGCGTACATGACCGGTATCACTCCCTGGGCCTTTAGCCTGGATGCTCAAGGGAATGTAATTGAGCAAATGGAACCAACTGCCTTGGCTAGTGCCCTAGAGTTTGCTGGAAAGCGGCATCTGAAGACACTGGCTCTGATCAGCAATTATGATAAACGTACAGAGAGCTTTAATGGAGCACTGGCGCATAGCCTTCTCCAAAATCTTGCTAATCGGCGGCGAGCCGTTGATAAGATCTACAATACCGCTGTTAGCTGGGGGATAAGTGGCATTAATGTGGATTTTGAACATGTATACCCTTCCGATCGGGAATACTTTTCGCAGTTTCTCCGGGAGCTAAGTGCCCGACTAAGACCAGCTGGAATCATGATCACTGCAGCCATACCGGCTAAGACCGCAGATAACCCTTCATCCAGTTGGTCTGGAGCCTTCGACTATAAGGCCATTGGCGAAGCAGTGGACAGAGTAATGCTCATGGCGTATGACCAGCACTATGCCGGTGGTGCACCAGGACCCATTGCTTCCATAGGCTGGGTGGACCGAGTGTTACAGTTTGCTGTTTCACAGATCCCCAGGGAAAAGCTAATCTTGGGTATTGCGGGCTATGGCTACAGCTGGCGGACTGCTGGACAAGCTCATTCGGTAACCTACCAGAAAGCAATTGAGCTGGCAGCACAAGGCAGTGGCATTCAATGGGATGCCACCCACAAAGCACCATTTGCTTTATACAATGGACGGGAGATGTGGTTTGAGAACGCAGCCAGTATTAGCTGCAAGCTCGATTTGGTCATCAATCACAACATCCGAGGTATCGCCTTATGGCGGTTGGGGCAAGAGGATCCTCAAATGTGGCAGGTAGTCGCCAGTAAACTGTCGGGTTAAGAGAAGTAAAGCTCGGCAACATCAGATCGAGTTCTTGACAGCCATAGACAGTTTGTCCAGAGTAATCTCTATGGCGACGGGTTCGACTCTTCTACCTCGACAGCCCTGCCGGAGTCTTGACCTTCCATTGCTTCTAGCAGCTCTCCTACCGGCAGCAGTTGATAGCCTTGACGGCGGAGTCCTTCAATGATCTTGGGAAGGGCTCTTACTGTATTGGGTTTGGGATGCATCAGCACAATGCTACCATTCTGGGCCTTATTCATCACTCGCGCGATGGTGGTTTCGACACTAGGCTCTTGCCAGTCAATCGTATCGATGCTCCACATAATCGTCCTATAGCCCAGACTTCTAGCAGTTGCCGCCACCCGCCGATCTACTTCTCCATAGGGAGGAGCAAACAAAGGTGAAGGACTTTCGATGATGGTTGCCAGCAGATTATGATTATCTAGAATTAGCATGGTCAAATCCCAATCAGATAACTTTGTCGGATGTTCATGCCTCATGCCGTGATTAGCCACTTCATGTCCTTCCCCAGCCATCTGTTGTACAAGTTCAGGGTACTGCTTAGCCCAACGGCCGGTAACGAAGAAGGTAACCTTGACATTGTGCCCTTGTAGTACGCTTAACATGTTGGGAAGCACTTCTTGGCCCCAGTCTACATTCACCGTCAGACTCAAGAAAGGCTTGCTCGGGTCCCCCTGATAGATGGGATCTATGCTGATGTCACCCAGTCCCATCACATCAATATTGCTTCGCCAATAGGGCAAAGTCACGGCAAACGCCAGAGAAACCAGCCAGATGAAGACCAGTATGCCTACTCCGAGGTGTTGCCCTAGCTGTCTGATACTGACACAAACAACCCAGAAACCGTCATACCGCTCTTTCCTGCTCATCCACAATGCCCCTCCTTAATGGGCGCTGATAGTTCTCGTCCGAATCGGAGGCAGCTTCAATGGGCGCTGGGTGCCCGAGTGCCTCTCGATATAATAGTTGTCTCGATAGATCAACTCGGAGATAGGGACAATTTCGAATCCGCGCTGCTTCAGCTCCGGCAAGAACCTAGCCACTGCCTCAGCTGTATGCTTGCCATTATTATGCATTAGAACAATTTCACCCGGTCCTGCCTGACTCAAGATTCGATCAACTATGAATCCTGCACTGACGTCCTTCCAATCAAGGGAGTCAATACTCCACTGAATGGTATAATACCCAAGCTCTTTAGCCACCTCAATCACCTTATTGCTATATTCACCAAACGGTGGGCGAAACAGGAAAGGATCAGTGCCAGTGATGGCCTTAATATTACTATGATTGCGTTCCAATTCCTGACGAATAGAAGCAGGGCTGAGATTATTCAGATGTGGATGGGAGTAAGTGTGATTGCCGATCTCATGACCGGCTGCAGCGATTTTCCTAACATAGTCCGGATATTTCTCTACCCAATAGCCTCCCAAGAAAAATGTGGTTTTCACATTGTTCTGCTCTAAGATGTGAAGCAGTTCATCAGTATGATCTGTCCCCCACATGGCGTCAAATGAAATCGACATTTGCTGCTTGGGAATTTCCACCCGATAGATCGGGACCAGCCTCGATGCAATCATGCGAGAGACCGTCGTAATGGCTTGTTCCGAAAGCCAGTGAACTACTGTAAACACGACAAAAGCCACGATCACTAAGAGCAACTTCCCTACTGGACCCCTTAGGTCAATCAGCCGCATGACCCTATCCCCCTTTTGTTGCCCATCAATATCTCTACTGTGGCATTCTATTCATCCTCAAGCAGGTATAGAAGGGGCTTCTTTCCACCCATCGGCTCAACAGACATGCTGGGCACACACAGGAAAGGCAGCCCCATTTGCGGGGGCTGCCTTGATTGGCTCTCCTTCAGCTGTATGGCCTATTGAATATCGATGTGCCTACCATTCTGCTTGCCAGGCTCCTTCTTATCAATGGTAACTGATAGGATCCCATCTCTGTATTCAGCCTTAGCCCGTTCAGGCTTTACCTCTACCGGTAAGGGGATCGCCCTGGAGAAACTTCCATAATGGCGTTCAGAACGGTAGATGTGCTCATCTTTGAACTCCTCGCTCTGTTTGAACTGGCCCGCCAGCCTCACAGTATGCTCATCTACATACAGCTGCAGGTCCTGTTTATCAACTCCAGGGATCTCTGCTCTGACGATCACTTCAGACTCTGTCTGGTATATGTCCACCCGAGGCAATTTCCACTCACCCCAATATGGGAATGGACCGCGTTCAAACAGATCCATCATTTCCCTACTTAGATCCCGTAGGGGACGCCATGGCATGAGGCTCATCATCCTCACCTCCTCCAGCTTTCAGCTGGAGAATAGTATGTCCACGACAAAACCCGGCTATGTCAGTTCCCCTAAGCCCTATCACCTTCAGACCCTTGCATCACTAAGACAACCAGGCAGAGATCGCGGCGAGAGTCTCCTCCCCCGATCTGGCCACTACCCGGCACTCAGGGATCGAGTGCAGAAAAATCTCTCCATAGGTCTTGGAAAGTAATCGGGTGTCACAGACGACCACTACTCCATGATCAGTTGTGCGCCTAATCAATCGCCCGAAGCCCTGCTTGAATCTGATCACCGCTTGGGGCAGCATATATTCGGCAAAGGCATTCAATCCATTCTCCTCTAATCGTCTAACACGAGCAGATACGATGGGATGGCTGGGCACCTGAAAGGGCAGCTTCGTTAAGATTACACATGAGAGGGTCTCTCCAGGCACATCGACTCCTTCCCAGAAGCTGCTAGTGCCAAAAAGAACAGACCTGGTATCTGCTCGAAACCGGTCCAAAAGCAACCCTCTAGCTGCTTTTCCCTGGCAAAGGGCCGAAATGCCCGCATCCGCTAGAGAGTCCTTACAATATGCATAGACCTCATTCAACAGCCTGTAGGACGTAAACAAGACAAAAGCCCGCCCCAAAGTAACCAAAAGTACATCCAAAATGTACGTGGCCAGATCCTTCCCATATCTGCCCTGCCGGGGGGCTTCTATGTCTGTTGGAACACAGAGAAGCGCCTGTTCTCTATAATCAAAGGGAGACCCGATGATCTCCTCTAGAGGGGGTGCCGATAAGCAGTGCTCTTCGTTCATATCCCCTTCCAAATCCAAACCGAGTCGCTGGCAAATATGATCAAAGCACTGGTCAATGGCCAGGGTTGCTGATGTAAAGATCGCCCCCTGCAGATTCTGATATACAAATGCTCTCAGCGGTTCTGATACCTCGATGGGTGCAGCATGAAGATTAGGCTCTCGGCGCCTACCACTTAGTGCTGCCCAATACACAAAATCAGGATCTGGGTCTCCCGATATAAATTCAAATACTCTGCGATTTCCCGACAGACGACTGCAAATAGCACCAAGTTCGGCTCGGACCGTATGCCAAGTTTCGCCGTCTCCGGCAGACAGACAGTCTCTCAGGCTCGTGACAGCAGCCTCTAACTGATCGAGGCCATTGACCAAATCAACCCGTTCCTGAGCCATGATCTGCCAGAGTTTTATGGCTCCCGGAGTAGGAGGCAAAGCCAGAACCCGGTCAGAAGAGCTCCGTGTCCCCATTAGGCGTACCAACTCACCAAAGAACCGATTGCTCACTATTTCCAGTCCCCGTAAAGCCGGAATCACTTCCTGCTCTATCTGTTGAATCGCTGTCTGTGCTCGCTGTGCAGGTAAACCGCCTTCTGAACTCAACAGTGATCGTATGTAAGGGAGTATGCCTGAGGCCCTTCCTCGCCTAACTCGCTGTAGGCGACTAAGCAACCGAGTAATGCCCACACGGCCGATGGTGAACCCGAAATATTCAGTAGCCACATCTTCTACATGGTGAGCTTCATCCCAAATTACATAACGGTACGGCGGCAGTACTGACCACTGCGTATCGAAACCCAGAACCTGGCGGAGAGACAGATCCGCAAAGAGCAAGTGATGATTGACAATGATAATGTCTGCTTCAAAAGCCTGTTTGCGTTCGGCAAAATAAAAACACCTTTCCAGGTAAGGACAGTCAGCTCGTAAGCAAATATCACCCTCGGCACAGACTTCCCACCATGTCTCCTCACTCAGGGGAAAATCCACCTCACTGCGAGAACCGGTTTTGCACCTGCTCACCCACTCGGCCAGTGCTGTAAGCTCTTGCTCTCCATTTTCCCATAAACCGACCTGGCGCTGTTGACCGACAGCAAGAAAGCGGCTGAGGCAAAGGTAGTTGCTCCAACCCTTGATCACTGCTACCCGGAAGGCAATATCCAATACGCTCTGCAAGAATGGCACATCTTTGTTGATCAACTGCTCCTGAAGCGTAATCGTATTGGTTGAGACGATTACTTTTTCTCCGGAAAGGGTAGCCCAATAGGCCGCCGGAATCAAATAGGCTAAGGATTTGCCCGTACCGGTTCCTGCTTCGATCAGCCCCACCCGGCCTTGCCAAAGCGCCTGGGCCACAGTCCGCGCCATAGCAATCTGCCCCACACGGTATTCATAGTCATGCAGGTTTTGGGCGATGGCTCCTTCAGGTTTCAGCACATCATTGATTCGATCCAGAAACTCTGAAAGACTGCGTTTTTCTGTATTTGCGTGCTTGTTTACGGCACCCATGCTGCAATGCCCCTGTCTATTAGCTCTCCCCACATTATTCGCTTCCTGCGGGCTATACCCTTCTGTTAGGGCCCTTTCCGCCCCCAACGGTCCAGAGCTTCCAGCAATGAGTGGTTCTCAATAACCTGAGATAGAGAAATCCGCTCCGCTAACAAGTGAAGTATGATCAGACTTATGAGTAATAGAAATCTTACCGTCAAAGAAAGCACGCAGCAGCTAGTCAGTCCCAGCAATGCCCCCAGAGCGTTGGCCCCCACATCTCCCATCATGGCCTCTCCTTTTAGATCAAAGGGAAGATAGCCTAATAGGCCTCCGATCCAAGGCAAGAGGGCCAAACTTATGGGGTTGCCTGTAAGCATGAGCAGTAGGGAGCTGACTAGAAAGACCTTGCCAGCACGTCCAGGCCGCAGGTCCAAGAGGTTGAGAGTATTGGCCGCTATTGGCATGATTAGACCATCAACGAGAAAAGCAAACAACCACTGCCGAGAAAGCGGGTCTATCGCTCCTAGTCGGAGTGCTGCCAGTACCAATCCAAACGCTACTCCCTGCAGGGCCTTAATTGCACCACTGGTGAGATGACCCTGAATCAGGGCAATACCATGGCCCTTAAGGCCGGTCTCTCGGCGAGACCCCACTAGGTCATCGAATAGGCCCAACAACCCGTAACCCAAAACAGTGGTGATATATAAGGCAGCAAGAGAAACACCCAAACCTTCGTTAGGATAGAAAAGAGGTGACAGCAATAGTGGGCTGGTGACACATCCAGCCCAGATAACCAGAAAACCAGCACCTACAGGAATAAGCTCACCCCGGTAGTTCTGCCGCAAGGCTCCCTCCTTTCTCAGCAACTCCAGCAAAGCCGGCATAATCTCGTAAGTCATCAGCCCGGATATCGTTGAGATCAGAATGCTATACAAACACCGCTCCTCCCGCCCATAGCCGGTCTAGATTAGCCAGCGCCAATGGCGAACAATGGCCAAAAATACGTGCAGAAACTGGCGACCACGGTGGACCACGCCCTTCCAGTCCTTAGTGGTCCGGCGATGACTCATCAGAACCGGGACCTCCACCATACGATATCCCCGTCGATGTACTCCCATACTCAAAGCAGTTTCCACACCAAAACCACCGCTAAAACCCAGCTCGCGCCAGATCTGTCGCCTGAAGGCTCTTTGGCCTGAAAGCGGCTGGGCCATCTTAGGACCCCCACTTCGCTGAACGGCCCACCGAGATAATCTTTGCGCCAGGCCAAACCCACCTTTCCCAGCAGACAGAGGTATAACGGCTATAGACATATCAGCCTCACCCCTCATTACTGGCCTGAGCAAAGCGATTGCTTCTTGCGCCGTATCCTGTAAATCTGCATCCAGCAGCAGCAATATCTCTCCTTGGGAGATCGCACAACCTACCTGAAGAGCTTGGCCTTTCCCACAGTTTTCTGCCAAGGAAAAAGTAATGGCTCCAGCTTCTTTCGACTCATCTGCCGTCCGATCCCGGGAACCATCATCAATAACAATAATTTCATCAATTTCGTCAACTGCCTGTAGTGCCGACACAGTCTTGGCAATGGTTTTCTCTTCGTCAAACGCCGGAATGATGGCCGATACCAACATTGCTGCCAGTCCTTTCCAACCTGTAAAGCCTCGAAGCCGCGGCTTGGGTACCTAACTCACTGACGTGCTCTGGTTCTGGTCTGACCAAATGGTAGCCAAGGTCCCTGGGCACTCTTCCCCGCCCCATAATAACCGCTCTCCCTGGCCATTAATCCCCGGATTAACCCGACTCGGCCAGCGACACTATCGAGATTATCTAAGGCCAACACTTCTCCCTGTGCCAGCTCATGCAGGTGTGTTTCTATCTCTCTTGTACCAACCACAGCTACAGTTATACCCGCGGCTATCGCTTCGTCTACTAGGAGCCTTTCCCATACAGCCGTACTGTCACCACCAGTACCGACCAACACCAACATATCAACAGTGCCAGCAGTAGCTATTGCAGATTTGTCTCCCAAGAGGCCTACTGCATCATCTGTCAAGGCCAAGAGGTTGACAGTCAGACCTTCAGGATCTTGGCCAGAAGGCATCTCCCCCACATCCTCACCGGCCGCCGAAAGTGTGGCACTACCCTGCAAAAGCCCAGCCATCAGCCTGCTGCTGGCTATCCGGGCTCCGGCCTGTGCCAGAAGTTTTTCTAAAGTTGTTTGCCAGCTATCCTGCCATGTCTCACTGCCATAGACTATTGTCACTGAACGACCGATCAGTGCTTCCTCCACCAGGGGCAACTCCAGAGCTGCAAAGAGACTCTCCTGTTCCTGCAGCTTGCCATGGAGTTGAGCATTCTCTGTTTCTAAAAGGCTGCGCTCTGCCTGAAGTGTATCAAAGCGTTTCTCTAATCCTACAATCAGCTTTTCCTGGCTTTCCACGAGTCTGCCCTCATCCAGGAGGCTAGCTCCTATCAGGATTCCCAGCCCCAAGGCAAGAAAGACTGCTACTAGGGATGCGATATGATACCTAATATCCAGGATCATGGGCCCGCCCCCTTTCAGGAGCTCATATGGCACTTTACCATTTCCAGGCTAAGCGTACCTGCAGTAACACCAAACGCAACACTTGTCGTACCGGAGAAGATAGAAGCAAAAGCAAAGCCAGAGGCAAAGCTGCGGCTATCAAGACCTGTAACAGGTAATGATGACCAAACCTAATCTTATATAGCTCACTTACTCCTCGAGCATCAACCAACACTGAACCGATCTTTAGCCGGACTAGGAAAGTACTGGCCATACCTGGCCGACCTTTTTCCAAGAAGTCGATCATCCCAGAATGCGTACCAACGGCCACGATCAACGCAGCTCCCAATTCATACGCCAACAGTAGGGCGATATCTTCACTGGTCCCGGGGGCAGCCACTGTCTTGGCATCTAAGCCAAGCTCCCGCACACGCTCCAAACCAGGGGCCCGACCGTCAGGATAGGCGTGTACCAAGATCTCTGCCCCACTGAGTAAAGCTGTATCAGAGACGCTATCCATGTCACCCACGATCATGTCGACCCTCTGGCCAATCTCCAACAGTGCATCGGCTCCACCATCTACACCGATCAGAACCGGCTTAACCTCGTTAATATAGGACCGCAGAGCATGAAGATCCGCTCTATAGTTATGCCCCCTCACCACCACGACTACATGGCGACCCTCAAAATCTGTATCGAGCTGGGGAAATTCTACTCCGCCAAGGACAAAACCCTTCTCGCGTTGGGCAAATTCCAGGGTGTTGTCAATAAACTCCTCCGCCAGAGGTATCAAATTGGATTGAGCTTGGGCCATTTGCCTTCTGATTATGCTTTCGGTAAGAATAGTGCCTTCCGCGATGAGCTCCCGATTCTCGCCCTCGATCCGATTGCCAACTATCCGAATGAGTTCTCCCTCGGTCACTTTTGTGAAAATGTCTGCCCCAACTTGATCGAGCAACACAATCCCATATTCCGCTAATAATCGGGGGCCCAAATTGGGATATCGCCCTGTACTGAAAGCATGTGCATTAATGACAGCCTTAACACGGGCTTCCAGAAGAGACTGCGCAGCGATTTCATCGAGATCCGCATGGTCGATGATGGCAATATCGCCAGGCCGCAATCTCTTAGTCAGGTCTTTAGTCTTGCGATCTACCCGGGCAATTCCCTGCAGCCTCATCCTAGCGAACCTCCTACGCAAAAACGGGAGAAGATAGTCTCCTCCCGCTTGATAGTATTGCATAATCACTATCGGTCTATACCTAGGCCACTTTAGACCTATCCTGAGTTAGACAGCGCCCCCTTCATCTTTAGCTCCAACCTAATCTGATCAGCAATTTTCGCAATAAACGAGGAATTGGTGGGGCGCCCTCGGTTGGCATCGACCGAATACCCAAAAGTCCTATGTAACACATCCATATCCCCTCGAGACCAAGCTGTCTCAATAGCGTGCCGCATGGCTCTCTCTACCTTGTCAGGCGATGTCTTGTTGCGCTTGGCAATGGCTGGATACAATACTTTGGTCACTTGACCCAATCGTTCAGGATTATCTACCACCATGAAAATAGCGTCTTTCAGATACTGATAGCCTTTATAGTGAGCCGGTATCCCGATCTCAGTGATGCGCTGGGCGATCATGTCTTCGATGATCGCCTTCTTCTGCTGAGCTGTCAGCATATGCTGCCTTCCCTTGAACACACCACTATGATCAGTGATCTCACGAATCCGCTGCATCAGAATGGGCGGATCAAAGGGTTTCATCACAAAGCTATCCGCACCTAGCCTCAAGGCAGTTTCTAGAAAGTGATCAGCGCCAAATGCACTGAGGATCAGAAACTTGCTAGTTACTCCGGTCCGCTTCATGTGCTCTAGCACACCGAGTCCATCCAAATGTGGCAGGACCAAATCTAGGATCACCACATCAGGAGCTAGCTCTGGAATCTTTCTCACTGCCGTGCGGCCGTCATGCACAATACCCACACAGACAAGATCCGGCTCTCTGGCGATCCAGTCCTGCAAAAGGGCGCAGAATTCCTTGTTATCATCTACTAGCATTACTCGAGTTGCCTCGCCCTTCACTGCTACCACCCCATAGATCTCGTGCCTGGTTTCATATTCGTCGCTTGACCGGCCGGTTCCTCCTAGGCATGGCCCTGAAACCCTAGGAGGCTGCTGGGGTTTCGTATAGGTTAGCTGCTGTTTTCGCTTCCTTGCTTTCCCATAGGCCGGCTTCCTGTAACATCCACTCCGCGAAAATTCCAAACCCTCGCTCAGGATCATTGACAAATACGTGGGTTACGGCTCCTACTAGAGCTCCATCCTGCAGTATAGGGCTCCCACTCATTCCCTGAATAATGCCTCCCGTTCGCCTCAGGAGTCTTTCATCAGTCACCCTCAGGACCATACCTTTGTCGTCTGGGCGGTTTTGGGGTGTGACCTTGATGATTTCAACGGCAAAGGACTCCACTTGTTCTCCATCAAGGACGGTCAGGATTTCGGCCGCTCCCAGCCGTACATGCGCGGCAAGAGCAACCGGCACCTCTCGATCCCACATGGAAGGGATCACATCGGCAGTCAGTCGGCCAAAAATGCCGAATTTCGTGTTCTTCTCTATGTTGCCGATGGCATCTCTCTCACTGCGAAAGGTCCCCCGCTTCTCCCCAGGGCTTCCCCGCACCCCGCGGCGGATTTCACTAATCTGTGCCCGAACGATGCGTCCATCATGAATCGTCACCGGACTGCTAGTTGGGGTGGTAACCAGGTGTCCCAACGCTCCATACCGCCGAGACGATGCGTGATAGAATGTCAGTGTGCCTACCCCGGCAGTAGGCTCTTCCAGCACCATACCCAACATGTACCTGGTCTGGGCATCTGTGGGGCTAGTCGACATAGGTACTGGTATCGGCCGGACCCGAACGGTAAGCTGCTCATCACCTCTTCTAATTGTAAAGACAACATCGCTATTCAGCTGACCAAGCCTATCCAGCAAAGCTGATACATGCTGAATACTCCGCACCGGCTGACCGGAGATTTCCTCGATTATGTCCCCAGGCAATATTCCCGCATCTCGCGCGGGATGGTATTCGCGACCATCAGTACCAATCAGGGAAAAAGTCCGGCTCACAACTAGACCGCGGCTGCTCAGCAGAACCCCTACAGCCTGTCCCCCTGGACGCACAAAGACTTGGGAAACTACGTCGACGACCATTTGGCGCAGAGGAATCACGTCCAAGAAACGCAATTCCAAGTCCACACGGCCTAGAGCCTGAGGGCGTAGGGCGATCCCATCATCTGTACGAATCAATAGTCCCTCTGAACCAGTCAGATTTCGCACCGTAAACAAAGGCAATACCTGCAACAGTTGTTCTTGCCCCGGCAGGAGCCGCATATGGCCTGGTATAGTGAGAAAAGCAACTAGTAGGAATGAGCCCGAAGAAATCATGATGAGTAAAACGAAAGCAATGATCAGTCGTGTTTTGCCGCCACTTATGCCATTCACCGGCTTCACGCTCCTCATAGGGAGAAATCGGGAAACAAAAAAAGGGCCTAAGGCAGTGCCTGACCCTTATGATTCCCGTCACCTACGGGAGCTATGTTAGGAACTAGCCCGCTGTGCAAGCAATTGCCGGGCATGCTGCCGACTTACTGCTGAAGCGCCATCTCCCGCCAGCATCCTAGCCACTTCTTCAATCCTACCTTCTTTTTCCAGGCTGCGCACTACTACCCGAGTAGAGCCAGCCTCTACTTCCTTGGAGATAGCCAAATGATGGTCTGCCATTCCCGCCACTTGAGCCAAGTGTGTTACACACAGAACCTGTCGCTGCCCAGCTAGAGCAGCCAACTTATCACCTACTGCCCGGGCAGTCCTACCACCGATGCCCGTATCAACTTCATCGAAAATTAGAGTAGGCACTCCGTCCACAGCCGCGATCACTGATTTTAAAGCCAGCATGAGACGGCTGGCTTCACCACCCGAGGCCACTTTCGCCAAAGGCTTTAGATCTTCACCAGGGTTAGCGGAAAACATGAATTCGGCATGATCGACCCCTCGAGGGCCGGCCTGTACTGTAGTCTTGCTGCCCCAGGAGGGATAGGGTACACCGGCTTCGCTGGCTAACTGGCTCAATTGTACCTCGAACCGGGCATTGGCCAGATTCAGATCTGGCAGTTCCTTGAGAACTTTTTGCTCCAGTTCCTTGGCCGTGGCTTGTCGTTTCGCTGAGAGCTGTCCGGCCAAATCACTGAACTCAGCTACAGCTTTTTCTAGCTCTGCTTCCAGCTCAGTAACCCTAAGTTCGCTACCACGCAATATCTCCAGTTCTGCCTCAACTTCTTCACCATATGCTATGATAGATTCTGTTCCCTGTCCGTATTTTCTCTCCAAGCGATGGATCAAGGCCAATCTTTCCTCGATCCTACTAAGTCGTTGGGGATCAGCTTCCAGCCCTTCCGCATACCCTCGCAGCTCCCACGCTGCCTCTTCGGCATTCGCACTAGCCGCTTCCAGCAACTCAAGTATACTGGTCAACCGTTCGTCATACTCCTGCACTTGCTCTACTAAATTGACGACTTCCCCCAGCCCACTAAGCACACCACTAGCTTCCATTGCTTGTCCATGCAAAATGTGGTATCCAGAAACAACAGCTTCCCTCAACTTCTCGCCATGGCGCAGCAATTCCCTTTCTTTCTTTAGCTCCACTTCTTCTCCGGCTATCAGGTTGGCTTCATTGATTTCATCCCGTTGAAACTGCAATAGGTCGATCTGGCGTAAGCGATCTTGTTCACTCAATACTAACCGCTGCCGTTCCTGTGCAAGAGCCCTCGACCTAGTATAAACTTTCTCTACTTGCTGGCGAAGCATCATCAGAGGTGAGCCACCCATTGCATCCAACATATCCAAATGCTGATGTGAATCCAGCACCGCCTGGTGTTCCTCTTGACCATGGATCTCTACTAAGAAACTGCCGATCTCCCTGAGGGCTGCTACTGTAGCCAACCGCCCATTCACCCAGCACTTATTACGGCCTGAGCGGTGTATCTCCCGAGCTACTACCAATTCTCTGCCCTCACCAGCAAATCCCATTCTGACCAGCATTTCCTTTAGGCCGTCAATTCCGGTGGCATCAAAAGTGGCAGCCAACCACGATGTCTCCGCGCCGGTTCGTATAGCCTCAGTATAAGCTCTGCTGCCTGTCAGCATAGCGATTGCATCCAGTATAATGGACTTGCCCGCGCCGGTTTCCCCGGTCAATACGGTCAGTCCTCCCTCAAAATCAAGATCAAGAGACTCGATTAGAGCATAATTCTGGATCTGCAGCTGGCGCAGCAAATCTGATCCCCTCCCATGGAGCACCTATGCTCATCACCCATTTTGCCTCAATTTACTCAGTGATTCCAAAGTCGCCAAAACGGGCCCCGCGGGTGGTACTTCTTCCTCAGTCTTGACAATGACCAAGATAGTGTCATCTCCTGCTATAGTAGCCAAGACCTGAGGCCACTGCAAATCGTCAATCGAAGCAGCCACAGCATTAGCCGTACCGGGAAGTGTCTTAAGAATGATCATGTTCCGGCTATAGTCTAAATCCAGGACATACTCTTGGAAACTCCGCCGGGCTCGTCGGATCAAATCACCAACAACAGGCTCGAAAGGCACGCTGTACCGATAGCGACCATCACCTGTGGGGATCTTGATCAACTGTAAATCCTTTACATCCCGGGAAACCGTGGCTTGGGTGACCTCAATACCCTTATGACGCAATACATCTGCCAACTCTTCCTGTGTTTCGATTTCGTTGTCCTTAACAATCTGGAGGATCATTGCCTGACGTTTCGTTTTCATAGGATATCCCCATTCCCTGGCATTCTTTGAAAACGGTCTCTAGTTAGAAACAACATGCTGAGCAACTACCTGTTTGGGTGAGGAAGATGGAGTGCAGGATAGTTCAGGCGATTCCCCAATACTTGATAGAAATTGTGCCCCCCGAGTTTAACAAATTGGGCACCTACAGCAGCTTTCCGCACAAGCACTGATTCGGATGGTGCCACCCGCACACCCGCTTGACCATCAGCTGTAAGCAGCACTTCACTCTCCCGGTCGGTGATCAAGCTGACGCGCACTACTTCATCCGGTAATGCCAGAATTGAACGGGTGGCCAAGCTGTGAGGACAAATCGGTGTGATCAGGATGGTCTCCAGACGAGGATGTACTATGGGGCCACCCGCCGATAAAGAGTAAGCTGTGGAACCAGTGGGTGTTGAAATGATCAGCCCATCCGCCAGGAAATTGCCCACCGAGACCCCTTCCACATCAATGGCAAGGTGAATCATGCGCGCAAAAGCACCTCTGGTTATTACTATATCATTCAGGGCCAGAAACCGTTCACGCCTGCCTTCCCCCTCAACAACTGCTTCCAAAAGCATGCGCTCTTCGATCTCGAACGCTCCCGAAAGCAACCTCTCCATCGCCGGCCCGAGGTCCCGAGGCTCTACCTCAGTCAAGAAACCCAGATACCCCAGATTTATGCCTAACAGAGGAATTTGCCAGGGTGCCAGAAGCCCTGCAGCATGCAGCAGTGTGCCATCACCGCCTAAGGCGACTGCTGCATCGACATCCATAGGCTGGCCGCCCACCCGAAGAGCAGCATCAGCCTCCCATTGGAGCTTGTCTGCTACCTCCTCGGGCACCCAGATCTCGACACCGGCTTTCTGCAGGATCTCCCTTACAGTGTGAGCTAGTTCTATG
>JAAZMR010000006.1 GCA_012798695.1 Bacillota bacterium
AGCCCCGGGGATATCTCCGGGGCTTTATCTATGTCTGCCTTTCCCCTGAAGACTTAATTCAATGAAAGGGGATAACCCATGATCAATGTAAGGAAAATGACTATTTTAGCACTATTGGCAGCGATTAGTTTCTTGCTCATGTTTGCCCTGGAGTTTCCCTTACCCGGTTTCCCACCATATCTGAAATACGATCCCTCTGATGTCTGTGGGCTGCTGGCAGCTTTCTCCTTTGGGCCTGCCGCTGGTTTTGTGGTAGAGCTAATCAAGAGTGTACTCTTCTTCCTCTCCGGCAAATCTGCTGATGGTATCGTGGGAGCAACAGCGGCCTTGGTAGCAGGGGGAAGTTTCGTATTAGTGGCCGGCCACGTGTATGCATACGGCAAACGCTCACCGATCACGGCACTCTTCGCCGGCACCATTGTCATGACCTTGGGAATGGTCAGTGCTAATTATTTCATCTTCTTACCTCTTTGGGGACTGCCCACCAGCCAGATCAAACTACCCTTGGTTATTTCTATGATAGGTTTTAACCTAGTTAAGGGAATCATCACATCGATACTGACTCTTGTTCTACATCAGAGCCTAAAAGGCAAGATTACGCTAACCAGTATGGAAGCCCGCCGATAGTCGCGGGCTTCTTTCCCTGCTATCGTTCTGTTATCGTTTGATCAGCCTTCCCGCTCCAGCGAAACTGCGTTTCCAGTAATCGCCACCTACTCGCACCCGAGTCAGCACTACCTTTCCTTGGCTCTGGGAGGCGGTGACGATCTGCATCAATTGGCCTTGCCTCCCGGCATACAAGGCGACACCATTAATGCCATAGCCTTCTGTCCCGAAGAAAACCAGATCCCCGGGCATTAGCTCCTCTGGTGCCAATGGTCTCACATTCCATAGATAAAGTGTCTTGCTGCTAGCATCGTTGACTAAAGTCTCCTCAGAATTGGCCCTATAGGAAAATCGGAGATCGGGGTAGACGGCTTGATAAGCATTGATCACAAGCCCCGAAGCATCGATGCCAGCTTGCTTACCAGGCTGGGCCCCTTGGGCTATCTTCTGCAGGTAATCAGGTATGGTATCTTGCCCTCCATAGAGATAGGCAACACCCTGCCACATTCCATCATCAATCTGATACTCAACCGTGACGTATTGTTTGGCTGCTGCTAACGCCTGCTGTGCCTCTGAATCCGAGAAGGCTAGTACGGTTGTAGGCCCAATCATGAGGCAGGTCACAACTAGCAAGATCAGTAACCTCCAATGAGATATACAACCGGTGTACTTGGCTCTGCTTGTCCACACATTACTCACTCTCCCTTTATTATCGGCTGCCACTGCTACCGGTTAGCAACGGAGCGGGAGCCAATCAGTCTCTACTACTTGTTTTTCGTATGCCTGTTAGTTTCTCCTTCAATAGATTAAAAACGGTAGGGAGTATGACGCTCCCGTCGCTAAAGAGCGGAAGCGTTGTACTCCCTACCCAGGCTCAACCAGACATGGTGGTCTAGTGTGTCCACAGCTGTAGAGTAAGCTAGATAGCAGACTTAATCATTGGATCGGTTGCATAATAGGCAAAGAATTATCGCCGCAGCTATGGCTAGCAATATGGGACAGCAACTGGATAACTCAAAAGCATTACTACTACGCCTACTCATAATCTTAACCCCTTTCCTAGATCATCGCCATTAGCCATCAATCGAAGATCAGACTTGGAACCCAGCGATGTACTACAATATACGTGAGATTATGTCACCCGTAACAGGACCAAACTCCGATTTGCGGTGAGCCTATGACAAATGGAGCCGAGCCCTTAGGTATCCACCAGGGGCTCCCTTCCTGGACTATTGTCCTTATGTATAGGGGAAATAGAAAAACCCCCACTAGTCCAGTGGGGGGCCTGGGATATTGAGGGAACTAAAGCTGCCTACTATGGACCTGCCAACTCTAACACCTGCAATGCCGCTGAAAAGCCTGAGCAAATAACCGCAAATGCAGCTCCTCATCTTTGATGATTCGGGCCAGAATCGCCCTAATGTATCTATCGTCAATCAACTCGATATGCTGACGATAGGTCTGGATCGCTGCCTGCTCTGCATCAATATCACTCTGCAGTTGCTCACAGGGGTGTCCGGGTAAGTATGATACATAACTAGCATCCCAGAACCGACCCTGGCCGTCCATATACATCGGTGGCTGGCCAAGCAGTTTAATCAGCTCTGCTAGGATCTCCATATGATGCATTTCTACGATAGCTACCCCTTCTAGGAGCTCGGTAACTTCTGCAAACTCTTCCGGCATGTCATAATGATGGAAGAGATACTGATTGATCGCGGTCATCTCACTGACCATACCGGCATAATCGTCCAGTAATAGCCGGGCATATTCGGGATTGGGGCACTCTACCCTAATGGGGGGATATGGTTCATGTACTTCGGGAATCCTTAGAGGGCGCCCATGGACTATCCTCTCCGCCCCCCTGTCCCTGCAGTCACTTCTGCCTAGCTCCTCTCTGCAGCATAGGAGCGATTCAAAGAATGCCTGGTGATCCATTTCATCTCGCCTAATCTCTTCAATAGAGTGGTTTAGCGCCCTGCAGGGAGCGGCATTGGCCATCCGCCGGTAAAACTCAACCGCCTCAGCCTCATCTCTGGCTGCCTCACTGACCATTTCCCAAAACTTGTCACTCACAGGAATCACCTCCAACACATTGTATGCCCGTGTATAGGAAAATGGTCCTGAGTCTTTACCGAAAAGGTTGGGATTTGGCTGGCATGCCTGCCTCATGCCGGCGTCGCTGCAGCAGATGAGTCAAGACTGCTGCTATTACCATAAGCATACTCAACACTACCATGCCGGTACGCAAACCCACAGTATCGGCCACCATGCCCAAGAGCCAAGGCATAAGCATGGCACCAATACCTGCTACTGTAGAAAAGTATCCCGCCAGCGGGGAAACCCATTGGGGATAGCCACTAGCACCACACGCTACAATGGTGGGGAAAATCCCAGAACAAAAGAAGCCTGCCAAGGCAAAGAGCAGCATAGCCGAGACAGGGCTGGGAGCTATCGCCCCTAGACCTACTGCTGTTGCTGTCCCTCCACACAAGAGCAGCATTAGCGTCAAATATTCCATCTTTTGGGAAATAATGCTACAAACCAGTCTTCCGATCGTCAACCCTGCCCAGAAAAATGATACAACTCCAGCACCAAAGGCCGCCGTACTAGAAAAATTGCGCATAAAGAAAGTTGTGATCCAGCCGGTAATACTAACTTCTACACCTACGTAAATCACCATGATCAGCCCCAGTGTCAGTATGCCTGGAGCCATTACCATTTCTTTGAGGGATACCTCTCGGGAGGCTGTTGCGGTATGCTGTTGGCTATCCGACTCAGCCCGGGGGTCTGAATCAGAGAGTTCAAATAGTGTATTAGGCATAGCCTGCCACACAAAGATGGATACCAGGTAGCACAAAGCGACAAAGAAAAAGAAGCTCTGCCAAGCTATTCCGCCCATCAGCATTACACCAATGATGGATGGTCCCAACCAAGCCCCCAGAGCAAAGAATAGATGCAATCGGTTGAGAGCGGGCCCAGGATTATCGTTACTCCAATGGGACACAAAAGCATTAAAGCTAACCTCCAAAATACCCCAACCGATTCCCATAATCACAGCACTAGCCAACACCAATGGCCATTGAGGTGCCAAGGGAATCATGACCAGACCCACCCCTAGGCATAGCAAGCCAGCAAAGACTACTCGTTTGGGTCCAAAATGAGACATAAGACCATGGGTAGCCCCAGAAGCACAAACTTGGCCCAGTGACAAGAGCAAGAATAGGCTGCCGGCCCTGCCTAAACTCAGTGAAAACTTAGTGATCAAAAAAGGCAGTGTAGGCCCAAAAACGGTCGCCACGAACCCCAATATAGTATAGAGAGCATACAAGACTGTCCAGTGCATAGATCTACTCCTATCTAGGGACGACAAGCCTTCCCCCGTGGTATAATTAGCCCATGAGTAGGATAGCGTATCTCACACAGAAATACCAGCTCAAATGGAATCATATTGAGCTCCCCGGGCACAGCTTGCAGATCATAAGTGTAGCAGATATCGAGATCCTGTTGGAAGAGGTCAATCATGAAGATGATCTGCCTTTTTGGGCTAGTCTGTGGCCGGCCGCCCGCGGCCTAGCTGCTTTCCTTTGGGCAGATCAACACATTGCCGGCATTAAAGCTCTGGAACTCGGGGCTGGGACAGGCCTCCCCGGCATTGTGGCCGCCTTAAGAGGTGCCCATGTAGTCCAAACAGACTTCATCCCCGATGCCTTGGTCTTCTGCCAGGAGAATGCAGCCTTAAATGGGGCAGAAACTATACGGCAGGTACTGGCTGACTGGCGTACTTTCCAGGTCCCCGGCCGCTTTCCTTTGATCTTCGGTTCAGATATCCTTTATGAGCCGGCCCTGCATGTGAACTTGGTAGAAATAATGGACAAAAAACTGGCACCTGGAGGGCGAATTCTGATCGCTGATCCAGGTAGAAAGACGGTAATGCAATTTCTTCAATTGGCAGAAGCAGCCGGTTTTGCCTGGGATGTCGAGGAGATTTTCATCCCAGGGGAACCGGCTCTTCACCATGTGCGAGGTAACAAACCCACTGCTATTGATATTCTAAAGCTCTCCCGGCTGGAGTAAATACCTGATTCTCTCTGGAATGGCTTGCTCCCAGCTAGATCAGTTTCCCCGGATTGAGAATCAGTTTTGGGTCAAACGCTGTCTTCAGCCGCCGCTGCAGCGAGACTAAAGCATCGCCCAGATCTTCGATCAGGTATTCTCGTTTGGAGATACCGATTCCGTGCTCTCCCGAGACCTGACCCCCCAACTCCTTACCTTTGGCATAGAGAAGATCCATGATTTCGTCCATCTTCTCCTTCCAAAGGACTCTATCCATATCATCCCGCAGTATATAAACATGCATATTGCCATCACCGGCATGACCGAAACTGCGGATGCGGATACCATATTGACTCTCTAGCTCTTTAGTATAATTAATAAAGACAGCAATCTGATCACGAGGGACCACTACATCCACTTCGTCCATATCACTTTCCGCCTTGAGGGCCTCCAAGAAGGCGCCCCGGGCATCCCAGATCCCTTCCTGGCGCTCGAGAGTATCCGCGATGAGCACATCTTCCGCCCCTGCTTCCAGGCAAATATCACCGGCTGCTTCATAGATTTCTTCTAACTCCACAGGGCTGTTGCCATCAAAGCGCAGCAAGAGGTAGGCTGGAGCCGTTTTGTGGGGAAAAGTCTTGCCCAGGTATTTTTCTGCACTCAAGATTACATCTCGCTCCATAAACTCCATGGCCTGTGGTATGATGCGGCTCCTGATAATCTGAGGCACTGTACCAATAGCCTGCTCCAAGGAGGGGAAAGGCACCAGCAAACTGAGCACCTTACGAGGCAAAGGCAGCAGCTTAACAACTATCTTGGTCATGATCCCCAATGTACCCTCTGAACCGATCATCAAATGCAAGAGGCTATAGCCTGATGAATTCTTAGCAATCTTGCCACCTAGCTCAATTATATCTCCATTAGGCAAGACTACTTCCATGCCGGTGACGTAATCTCGGGTAACCCCATATTTTACAGCCCGCATGCCGCCGGCATTAGTAGCTACATTCCCACCTATAGTGGCACTTTTCTCACCGGGATCAGGGGCATAGAGAAACCCCATCTTCTCTACCATCTCCTGAAAATCGAGCAGAATGACTCCCGGTTCCACCGTAGCCATCAGATTATCTTCATCAATTTCTAGTACACGGTTGAGTCTTGCCGTAGATAACAAGATCCCACCATGTAAAGGTACACAGCCACCACAAAGCCCCGTACCGGAACCCCGGGTCGTCACCGGGATGCCCTTTTCATACGCATAACGCATGATCGCTGAAATGGCTTCTGTATTATCCGGTTCTACAACAATTTCCGGGAAAGCCCGCGCTTCACCTAACTCATCATGGGCATAGTCTTCGAGAATCTCATCACCTATGAGGACATAGTCTTCACCCACCAGGTTAGTCAGATAGGCGATATCGGCATCAACCAGCTTGGAATACTGCATTAGGACTTCCCCCTTCCTTCAACACCTGTGTAAGAGCTGGTACAACTTCATATAGATCTCCCACCAGCCCATAGTGAGCTACATCGAAGATGGGCGCATCGGGATCGGTATTGATGGCAAAAATGACATCCGCACCCCGCATGCCAGCTACATGCTGGATGGCACCAGATATGCCACACGCGATATATAACCGGGGACGAACTGTCCGGCCACTCATGCCCACCTGCTGAGTATAATCAGCCCATCCTTGCTCCACTAGGGGCCGAGTCACACCCATAACTCCACCGAGTTGATCAGCCAATTCCCCTAAGAGCTCCAGTCCCTCGGGTCTGGCTATCCCTCGCCCGGCAGCTACAATGATTTCGGCATCAGTAATGGAACTAGCCACTTGGTAAGGCTTGAATCCAACTATCTTGATGCCGGATTGCAGCGAGCTCTCCTCGATCTTGCAGTGGACGATCTGGCCATCAGGCTTGGTTACCTTGGCCGCCATGGGCATCACCTTGTGCCTTACCGTAGCCATTTGGGGGCGATGCCGCGGAGTTACTATCTGGGCCATAACGTTGCCACCAAAGGCTGGGCGGGTCTGGACTAGGTCGCCATTCCCCTTCACAGAAAGAGAAGTACAATCAGCAGTAAGGCCGGTCCTCAGGCGAGCAGCTACCCGCGGGGCCAAAGATCTACCCACCGAAGTGGCACCCATGAGGATAATATTGGGCTTGATCTCACGCACTAAATCTACCATTATGCCAGTATATGGTTCAATCCGAAAATGCTCCAATTCGGGATGATCATACAGATATACCCGGTCTACACCATACTCTAAGAGCTTACCCGCCTCAGACTCGATCTTGCTGCCGGCGAGAAATACCGCTACCTGTTCACCCAACTCCCCTGCCAATTCTAGGCCCTTACCAATTAATTCATAGGTAACCGGCTGAACTTTGCCCTGCCGCTGTTCGGCGAAAACCAAAACACCTTTGTATTGCGCTTTGTCCACAGCACCGACCGCTTCCGATTTCTCCAACCAGATGGCGCTAGTAGGGCAGGCTTTAATACAAAGACGGCACAGGCGACAGGAGTCGGTAAATTCTATGGACTGGTCACGCATCTCTACCCCACCAAAGGGGCAGGCTTCTACACACTGACCGCAGAGTGTGCAAAGATCCTGATCTACCCGCATGCCGCTCATACAAACTTCAACTCCTTCAACTTATCATAGAATTGCTGGCCCAACTCTTCCGGTGAGCCCTGCCATATCTCCTTTTCTCGACCCCGAGGAGGTGGGAAGATGCGCTCAACCTGAGTTGGCGAGCCATCCAGCCCAAAATAGGCTGCATTAGCCCCAGCCAAAGCCTTACGGTCCCAGATAGCAATCTCCCTATCCCGAGTTGCCCGCTTCAACCGAAATGACGGCAGCCGGGGGTCATTCACCTCTTTAGTAACCGTCAGAAGACAGGGCAAGCTGATCTCCAGTGTCTCAATACCATCACCCATATCGGTATCGACTACAATGGCATTATCCGCGATCCCATCAATCTCGGTTACATATGAGGCATGGGGCAAATCCAAAAGCTCCGCGATGCCCGGCCCCACCTGTGCCGTATCACCATCGGTGGTTTGCATTCCACAGAAAATCACATCTACCGCCGGCAAACGGCGGATAGCTTCAGACAGAGTATAAGATGTAGCCAGAGTATCTGCCCCGGCAAACTTGCGATCAGACAATAGATAACCATCATCCGCCCCTAAAGTAAATGCCTCATGGATAACGGCCATAGCCTGGGGTGGACCCATAGAAAGCACAGTCACTGTGCCCCCATATCGCTCCTTGAGTGCAACTGCAGCTTCTAATGCATAGGCATCATACACATTTAGCTTAGATTCCACACCTTCGCGTTTCAGAACGCCCTTTTCTTCATCGATTTCTACTTCCGTGCCTTCCGGTACCTGTTTGATACATACAAGGAAATGCACCTCACCGCCCCCCACTCATTGATAATCCTGATTCTAGAGTATCTCCTTCTATGGCAGCATCTGTTGGCTGAACAACCTCGTCCTGCACTTTGGATACTACCTTTTCGGCACTTGGTATAACAATACAGACTTCGGTCCACTCTGCATGTGGATCACTATTTATGTCTAGATGGCCTCCTAGCCCCCTAGCTAGGCGATCACTGATCGCCAATCCATAGCCGCGTTTCCCCGTCTTTGTAGAAAATCCAGGTTGTCTTACTTTCTCTAAGAACTCCACGGGAATAGTCGCTCCATTATTGCCAATCACAATTCTACGATAGCCAGGACAACTCCTACAGGCTATGAGGACAAAGGGTTTTTGACTCTCTGCGGCTGCCTCCAGAGCATTATCCAGTAAATTGCCCAGTAACCTGGCCAGCACATGAGACTCACCGGAATTCTCCAAGGCAGCATAAGTGAGATGTACGTGGAAATCAATTCCCCGATTCATGGCTTCCTTTTGCTTGAGGTTGATCATCTGTACCCAAGCATCTTCCGGCATGCCCTGCTCAGACACACGATTTGATACATGGGAAGCAGCATACTGTAAACACTGCTGGCCTTTCTCTAACTGTCCGGATTGCAGGTACATCAAGGCTAGAGTCAATTCATTGAGGAGGTCATGCCTTTGCTCATGCATGTGCATGAGTTCCTGGGCCTGTTCGTCGAGTTTCATCTTCAACCGACGGATGCTGCCTTCCATGTTTTGCCATAGGTAATACCAGGCAATGATAGCCAGACTGGAGATGACTATGGCTTTAGTGCGCATGGACTTTGGCGTTGCCCCACCAATCAGTGAATAAGCGATATGCTGGTGAATAGTATAGACAACGAGGATCACCAATACCACCCAACTTAGTAAGACTCGTATCTGTCCCCGTATGTCATTTGAACCATTGCCCCTAGAACCAAGCATACAACGCCCTCCTATGGCCCACCTATCGCATATTGTTTCTCCCTTCAACCTCAAGTTCCCTGCACAAGAGCAACAGAAACCACGGAAACAAAGAAAAGACCAAATTTTACTACCAAACCATGGCTTTTTGTAGGAACCACTCAGCCACCACTCAACCCACCAATGACGGCGAGTCCTTAGCAAGACAAAGCCTCTCTAAGAAATCCTTCACCAAACCTCTATCAAGAACATCATGACAGAACTGATTTGTGTAGTTCCGCAAGCAGCGATAACAGCTGCCATTACCCGTCTCTCCTCCGCATGTGCAGGACTGCATCCTAGCATAGGCGGCGTTTATTGCTCCCTTTATTCCAACCTCTGTGGCCAGTTGCTGAACATGACCTACCCCGCCAGGTACTGAATCAAACAATATCAGGCTGGTGGCCATATCGGGGAACCTACCCCATTGAATACATCCATCTATCTCTGTTCGATGGACGTCCATGGCCATGCAGGCACCTTCAATCAATGCATAAAGCAGTGAGTACCAGAAACCACTGCTTTCGTATGTGCATGGTTCAAACTCAATCTTGGCTATGTCACTCCGGAATTCATGACCAAGTGCCGCTCGAATCCACCTCCCCTGGCATGGCCTGCCATAGGCATTATTATGACCGGGGTTTCCTCTCTTGGAGCCAGCTATCATACCATATCCACAGGATTGACATATGAGGAACTGAGCACCCTTGGCTCCATTGATCACAGCTAATCTCCCAGCCTTGGAAGTGCGGACTGTCACATATCCTCCCGGGAGTTCAAATCTCCTATCTCTATTACTGCTATCTGCCTCAACTCCGGAGAAAAACACTCGAGTGGAATAGGTGCGCTTCGGTCTTTGACTACCGGCAGCTTTGGGTTCCTTCAAATCAGCCAGAAAACCGAATTCTGGAACGAGAAAGGAGCCTTCACATTTCACAATAGCGCCACACGTGCCACATGCTACCGTCTTGTCACCATCACCGACATGCAGTTTGGTGACATGGTTTCTACATATAGTGCATTCACCAAAATGGTACCGGGGCCAGTGTCTTTGAGGCATACTCTGCAGATACCTGCTGACCCATATCTTCCCCCCCGCTACGGTCTCACCATCAGGCGCATAATCCGAGATGGCCAGACTAAGCTCCCTCTGTAGTTCAATATCTCGGTCCGCGTGATGGTTAAATCTCAGATCGAGCATGACTACATCAACGGGGAACCCATATCTCGGCAGCACATTTCTGCTTGACAAGAAGTTGATCAAATTGCGCTTTTTGATGGTGTTCATCAGCCTCACCAGATGGTCAGCCCCTGTTCTGCGTATGGCAACAAGCTGATCATATCTTTCAGTCAGAGCCGCGATATCAGACTCCACCTCTATCCGAGCAAGGGTGAGTGGACCGGGTTCCGGAGATTCTATAGGGGCAAGCAACCTATCAACCCACGCCCAAGACTGCACACCCAATGATTCCTCAAGCTCTGCCGGAACTACTTCCTCCAAACTAGCCTGAATAGCCCTAGGCTTGGTGGCCAGATACGCGGCGAGATCATCTACACCAGAACCGTCATCACGGAGAAAAAGGTTCTCCACCCTTCCTAAGTGGTCCTCATGGTTACGCCAGAAATCTGCCAGAGCGACTGCATATACATGCCGCAGAACTATCTTCTCATTACTCAGATCGAAATGGGGTGGTTTGATGTGTCCTTTGATCATTCTGTCTGGATGCCTGTAATGGAAGGAATCATGCGGCCGATCTTGAGCATATGTAACCACCATGGCAGCAGTACTAGACCTTCTTCCCGCTCGCCCAGCCCTCTGCACGTAATTAGCTGGCGAAGGCGGCACATTCTTCATTAGGACAACTTCCAGATCACCCAAATCCACCCCCAGTTCGAAGGTGGTTGAGCAGCTCAGGATGTTTATACGTCCTTCTTGGAAGTCCATCTGGGATCTCGCTGCCGCTATCGGGGTCAGTTGAGCGGTATGCTCTTGTGCCCGCATTTGCTTAGGGAAATTCTCATTAACATACAATCGTACATAGTGATTGGCCGCTAGCTGTTTTGCTATATCTACAGGCTGGAGGGTACCTGGACATCGGTATTGTGGACAGACACCACGTATGTTTCGCAAAGTCAGCCTGCCACATTTATCGCAAGCATACCACAGGGGTTGACGCTTGCTGCCATAGGCAAGTACGTTCCATTTCCCTGGTACCAATCGATATGTGATCCCTTTGCGGCGATCATGTATAGGGTCGAAATAACCGTTCCAGCGGCTGCGAGGGCTGTGAGGCCTTAGATCCTTTTCCCAAATATTGGAGAGCACCTCAAGGGCAATCTCGTTTAGGTCCCCCGGAAGCCCTATCCTCTGAGCAAGACGCACTAGATAATCCGATCTACGATTCAAAATAGAGGGGCGAGAGGGGATCCATGCCTTGATGTCCGGCCTGTCAGGCCGAGCCTTGCGGATAGAAGCACGCAAGTTCCCCGGCTCGAAGAGCTCGTCTTCTGCATTAACACCCTTGGGTACGCTGATGGCACCACTTTCCCGAACAGTATTGAGCAATACATTATATAGGTCCCAGACTTCCCTTTCAGTCAACCCCCACGTACTAGCATAATATGGAGGTACTTGCCAGTGATCGGGACGTTCAAGTTCGAATGCCAATAAGCCAAGATTCTCGAGCCCATACCGACCCCGCCCCCTGAACTCGACCAGCACACAGGTTTGTGCCGCGATGCGGGCATCATAATCCGATTTCCCTTCAAGTCTCAACACAGGCCTGAGAGCTAGTTCTGCCCGCCTCCATAAATCCGGGACCTTGACCGGCAAATCTTCTAATTCATCAATTGCCTCTCGGGCAGCGGCTAGGATAATATTGCGCTGCAGCATGCGATCATAGGTGCTTTGCATATAGGGTGCAAAGTAGGCCGCATCCTGTCGACTATCGGAGAAGACCAGCAGCTTCTTTGGTTCTACCGAAAGGTCACCTAAGCGGACATCATCCTTAGGCCATCCATCTGCGTCATATTCTGCTTCTGAACCATGTAGTTCAGGGAGCACGATATTGCCTTCCGCATCGATATGCAGCTCTTGGTAGAGTGCCGTGGAAATGACACTGGCAGCAGCTTCAGGGTATGCTGATACGCCCCTCACAATTCCATGCTTGGTATTCTGTCCACCACATACGAGACAGCGGCTCACCATTCTGGTATTAGACTTCGTCTCGAGTAATTTGATCCTCTCAACTTCGCAACTACAGGATAGACCAATTGCATCGACATGCCGAATATCGCCGCAAATGGGGCACAGTTCATGTAACAAATCCCATACATCCCAGGGCAGTGGTTCCTCGTCTTCGTCTACTCCTCCTTCGAGCTTGGTATCTGGATCGACAACCGCGTAGTAGCTAGCCTGGGCATCATTGGAAGATGTGGGGGTTAGACGCTGCCCAGCCCCACTACTAGAGGCTTCCTTCTTACCCAGTATGTATGCTGCACCACACCGCTGACAGACTCCTGTTTCATATGCCAATCCATGTCCATCACCGTAACTTACCTCGCTGATCGGATCGAGATAGATAGTAGGTTGAGGGACAAACGACAGCCAGGCCCCACCAAGAGCCCGCAGCATAAGGTGATAACGGGCAGGCAATAGTGGAGTACTACCCTCTGAGAGCCTAGCCCTTACGGCTAAGCCAATGAGAGAAATCACATTGGTTTCGATATCATCGGAAGTAGTGCCTGGGTCAAAGAGTTCCTCGCCTAGTTCCATAATAGTTCTGGGTTCTTCGGCAAGGAATTCCTGAGCCCGAACCACATGCCCATCACCTGACAGTACCCCATACAAGAACCGATTTAATGATGACTGAGATCTGGCTAATGCATCGGTCAATACTCTCTCAGGCACACCATAGAGATACCCCGTCTCCACCATCTGAGGTAGAGCCGTTTCTTCATCCTGACTAGAAATAGCATCTATCCAGACGGAATAGAGAAGGGGATTAGGCTTACCCCAAATAGTCTCTCTACCTGCTAGCTCCCGCTCCGCTAGGATTAGGTCCTGTCGACCGGGGTCATCAACCCTATACTCAAAATCTTCGCTAAACAGATTGGAAGCAAACTCCATGATCTGCTGTGCATCTTCTATACCCCTACCTAGAGTGGCACTGGTCGCCACGCATTGCAGCTTTGCGGAACTCTTCCTCACCACGCGGTCTTTTAGCCGCCGGAGCAGCATAGCTGTTTCTATACCCTTGACTCCGGAATAGGTATGGGCTTCATCTAGTACTAGGAACCGCCATTCATCGGCATAACGGCCATCAAAAAAAGAATTGTCTTTGGGGCGAAGTAACAGATATTCCAGCATTGCGTAGTTGGTTACCAGAATGTTTGGGGGTGAAGTTCTCATTTCCTCACGGCAGATCATCTCATTCGGTAGGGGGTCATACTTAAATGTATTCCTATATACATCGAGGGCATCGTTCCTTGTCTCTAGGGTCTCCCCAGTATAGCGCCCAAAAGTAATATCAGGGAAAGGCTCGAACAGCTCCCTGAGGCGTTTGACTTGGTCATTGGCCAATGCATTCATTGGGTAGAGCAGCAAAGCTCTCACCCCTGGGCCAAGTGTACCCGCTTCTTGTTGACGGAGAAGATAATTGCAGATCGGGATCATGAAACACTCTGTCTTGCCGCTACCGGTTCCTGTGGCGACGACAATATTGCGCCGACCTGATACCATCTTGCGAACAGCAGCCTCCTGATGTTTGTAAAACAACCTGTCTACAACCGCAGCTGGATACCTGGTGAACAGCTCAGACAAGACTCCTTCATCCACGAGGTCACGTAAGGTGACCGTCTTCTTAAATGGAGGCGCTGCCTGGACCACGGGTCCCCTCACGAATTTACCCTTTCTTCTCAGCTCCGTCTCAAATTGCTCCCGCAGTCGGGCATCCGCGAAGGCGTAAGTTGTCTCGAGGTATCCATAATAGGCTTCGGCCACAGCCTCACTCGTTCTGATCGGATGCACGCTCATCATCCACTCTCCTTCCTATTCCAGCTCTTGACCACGAGATTCCCAAATAAATCGATATATGCCCGAGCTAGAGCCCTACACAAAGCAGTACTATCCTTCATCTGATCAGCATCAAGTGCAAGTGGTCGGAAAGAACTATCGGCAAGAGTACAAACGTAAGGTGGTAGTCCCTGGCGGTCTGTAAAGTCCCTTGCAGCCATGGCTCCCAGATCATAAGTAACTACGATTTGTGCAGAAATGCGCCTGAAGTGACTGTTAAATGTCTTGCACTGGGGATAATGCTCAGTATCCCATTTTCTCTGTGAAATAGCTCCTGGCGGATGTGGACAGTCTGGATTGAGGCATTCTACGAGCATCGTCCTAAACGCAAACTCAAATTCGGTCTCGCTATCTTGCTTACTAACCATTTTCACGGGACCAAGGTAATCAGGGTCCTCCAGGATGAGCTCCGCATCTACATCCTGGGGGTTCCGTACCAGAGCATCTAGTATGTGTTGAGCTGAAGCAGGTGGTATCTGGATGGGTCGTACATTCTTCTCTGCTATCCACATGGTCAATCCTTCGGTAATGAGCTCCTTGGCCTTCAGCAATCTCTCTACAGACGCACCTGTCACCAGTTCTTGAGCGGCAAGATAAGGGCCTACCGGAATGAAGCGGTAGATAAGCCCATCGCCTGAACACAATCCAATGATGGCCACATCATCGGCATCATTTATATAGAACCTAAACCTGCCCTCATCAGATAAAAATGCAGTAACCTCCCTCAGAACAGCCTCTCCCGGATTCTGTAGAGCGATTCCTACCCAATCCCTGTGGTCATCGATGGGATGGACGGCCCCGGTACAGTAAAGTTTAGCCCCCTCCCATTCCGTCTTGAGCTCCCGTATTTGCGGAATTCCATCACTCACCCAGAGTAGCGGTTGAGCGACTGTTTGAACTTCTATCAGATGGTCTATGTCGGATCCGCTCCATTGCAGCTCCTCTTCATCAAATACATGCATTATATATGGGCCAGGACGAGCACCACTAGCATCTACCCAACACCCACTGGCATCCTTCTCGATCAATGACCGGAACGTCAAACCCGAGACATCCCAAGCAGGCCGCAAGAAAACAATGGTACGTCGACGCGGGCCTATGCCGTCCCAGCTCAATCGTATTTGCTGTTCTCTCTCCCCCTCGACCAGCAAACCTTGGGGCTCGTCTGGGACCCATGCACTATGCAGAGTAGCAATATGCACTCGCTTTAGCTCCAGGGAATGCCGATCATGTAATACTAGATACAGCTCTACCCGGGGGCCCTCACGTCGGACTGTTTCAGGCAATCCACGCAAATCCAGTTCGAGCACCACCTCACCTCTGATAACAGGCTGCGTGTCCCTCAAGGAGCCACCTTCCAAGGTTATACGAGCCACATCCCTTGATGTGTTCATCACCACGAGGTGTTCAAGCTGCCTGGCTTCTATATCTTCGACCCAGATATCATCCCTGGTGGAACGCCAGCGCCATCCATAAGCTCGCGACCCACCCCTATAGTTCCACTGGATAAGCGGGTATTCTATAAAAACCGGTAGTCTCACCGCCATATAGCTCAACCACCCATATGCCACTAGTGAGTGCATCTCCAACTCCAGCACATCATCGAATCTGCCGACTATGTCTGCCCCATATCCTAAGGTAAACTCCCACCCCAATGGTACGATAACATCGCAGCGGGCGGTTTTGCCAAGCTGAGGGACCCATACCTTCTCCTCAAAGTCAACAATGAAACCAGGTATGCGCACCACAGAGATATTTCTGTGCATCCCAAAGGGGTCTATCCATGTGCAAGTCAGCTTCACCGCAGCTTCTGGGGCAATGTCCTGCATTTCGACCAAAGAAGTGAGATCAAGCCATCCATCCTCTTCTGCCAAGTACTCTAGAGCCTCGGCCCAGTCTAACTCCAATCGTGATTCACTGTCCAAGGACTCTATAGTCAGCCGCAACTCCCGAAAAACGCTCAGTAAATCTCTGTCCTGTTCATCCAGCTGCAATCTCATATCGGGTAGATCTCCCATGTAAATGGGGTGTCCCCGAGTGAAGGCTCCTTGAGCTCTCTCACCTCCACGAAATTCTATCTCTTCATCGATTAGTTCAGGGGGCACCGTAAAAACCTGCTGCAGCTCCCGTAATTGCACAATCAGTTGTTGACTGTCCGTCTCCTGCAGATCAAGCCAGGCCAGGTCCCAGCCAAACTCGTCCGAGAACGGCTCCCGCATCTTCACAACAGCTTCAGGGAGTATCTGCGCATCGTGCGGCAGCAGCACCCAGATGTTGGCATTCTTCAGCATATCTGTATTTATCCGTCTACCTGAACCGGAAAAGACTAAACACGACTCATCTGTGGACACGATTGGTATGTCATAAGAGGCAAGAGGATGATGGGAGTATTCTATGTCAAGTTTGAGTGGCCCATCAATGGTAGACAGTTCTACCTCAACGGCCTGCACCTCGATACCACCACTGACTCTGCGGGCATCTAGGAGTATCTCATCGACCAAGTGACCTTCAGCATCTCTCAATAAGGCCTGCAGCCATCCCTGTCCACTGAAATCACCGGCATAGTGATGCTCCCCAATGTATAAGCCAAGTACTCGCCTACCGATGTCCAGACGAATCTGCAGGGTAGGAGGGCGAATCTTACGTGGGATACGGCTTTGCCCCCCTTTGGGAGGGATAGGTCCTTGTTTTGGTGGATAACCATCTCGGCTGGGAGCCATCTCCTCCAAGGCCTTCATGAGGCGTGCAGGGGCCATATCGGTTAGTTCACTATAGACTCCAGGGGCTGAGCCTAGATAAGCAGCGGTGACCACCATCCACTGCTCTGCCCAATTACCGCCGTGTTCGAGAAAGTCCAGTATTGGCTCGGGGAGTTGATACTGCTGCTCTCGCCCATACCTATTTCTCACCTTTTGGAAGCGCTGCCGCACACCTCTGGGAGTCACCAGACCGCTCTTTACATAGTCTCGATTCACCATATCTGCGAAAACGGAAATACATGAATCCGGTATACCGGCTTGAAACAGCATCTGGGTCACATAGCGAAGCCCGCGGGTAACCCGACATATCGCCAAACCATGATGCTCTTGGCAGATCTCGATCGCGTACCTCAACTCACGGGCATTGGTCATGTCGCCATCAGCCAACCGCTCGGCAATCGCGGGCCATACTTCACCTTCTGCATAACCCTCGGCAGCTACATGCACTAGTGCATAGGCAATAGCACAGGGATACTGCCTAGCAAGGCGCCGGGCCCGGGCCGCACCATCTGGCGCATCCTGTATCGCAGCGGAGATCTGCTGCAGCAATCTGTCATACTGCTCGTCTGGCATCTCTATCCGGCCGAGAAAGCTGGTCTTTGTTAAAGCCTCCTCCAGCTGGCTATCATATGCCCCTATCGTATCGGCCCTGGGCACATCGATCCGAATGGGTTTCACCAATGTGAAGTCATCATCTGATGGTATCATCTGGGGCTTAGACGGAGCATCGTTTTTACCCTCAAAGGGTAATTTCGGTTGTTCCACTCGACGAGGTATCTGCTCACATAACCTCTCTGACCATTGACGCGCGATCATTCTAAAGGCGTTGGCCAGGAAGATCGGTGACACGGAAGCAGAATATACCTGTTCTTGTTCACTCGCGGTTTCGCTCCAGCCCAATGGCAAGATCCCAGAAGGAGGAATAGTTACACTTCTAATCACATACTCAACAGTCCGAGGTTTAAAGCGCTGGGTTGGGCGTTGAGCAGCTAAACGCCTTGCCAGCACCACCAGGCGCTTATCAACCGAAACTGCCCAGTCCGGTACAGCTGCAAAACCTATGAATCCATCACTGCAAAGGAGCTTTAGTGTATAATCACGCTCTAAGGCGACAAAGCGCCAATCTCCAAATAGCGGATCATTCCTAACTTTCTTACATACCTTCACCAGGGTTCTCGCAGGTCTGGATTTCCGTCGATCAGCCCTGCATGCATTCAGAGAACGAATAACTTCCTCCACGCGATTCTCACCCCTTAGGGACGGCATCCTGTGTCGGCCAGATTAGAAGCAACGAATATGCAATTTGCTACACTGTATGTCAATTGCCGTCTCTAATTGGAAGTATTCGCCAGAATGTCTAGGAACCCTTGGGCCTCTGACATCCCTCATTGCCGCCCAGACGAAACTAAGGTGATAGCAAGCCTGTGCACAATTCTTGAACGGATCGCGAAGGAAAGCAATTGGGGGAAGTTGGATGATCGCAGCTTCGACGGATTGCGGATTGCCAACATGCATAGGGTAAAAGGCTTGGAGTTCGAACATGTCTTCATCGTGGCCGCCAATAAACGCAACGTGCCACATCCTAAGTCGATAGCATATGAGGATCATGTTTCACTGACTAAGAGGACATAGTGGACAGATGCTGAAAGGGGTCGGCCCAAGGGCCAACCCCTTTGCTATCTAGCGCCAATAGTCTATGCCTAGTAGCGATGAGCCAAGAAACGGTCCTTTGCCCACTTGACCCATTCTGGTTTGACACCAAGCACATCCCACTGGGGATAGTCCTTAGCGACAAACCCACCGCCTTGGCCTAGGTATGTAATCATATCATCGGCTGTCTTTTCAATTAATTCACGATTACCTGTTGGCATGACTTTCTGAATATCCACAGGGGACCAGAATGTGACCTTGCCCGCATACTGGGACAAAGTCTCTAGCCCAAACAGGCCGGGTTGATCGAGCTGAAGTACATCGATCCCTACTTCGATCAGATCTGGGATGATCTCAGAAATATCACCACAGGAATGCATCAACACCTTGAGCCCGGCATCATGAGCTTGAGCACATAGACGTCGGAAGGAAGGCGCGAACAGCTCCCTCCAACTGGCTGGACTAATCAGTAGAGCTTCCTGGCTGCCCCAATCCTCGGCGAAGGTAATACCATCATAACCAGCCTCGGCATAAAAGGAGATATTCTCTGCCAACATGCTCTCGACCCTAGAACCTAACTCCAGGACCTCGTCCTTGGCAAGGAGTGTATCCATCAAGAAGTTTTCCATTCGCCGCATCTTCCGCATGATATTGAAGGTAAACCCGGGCAGTCCACCCATAAGGAATTTATCCTGATAGTGCTCTCTAGCTTCCTTGAGCTTATCGATGTCTGCATGAACAAAATGGGGAAAGGTGATCTCATCAAGTCGCTCAAATCCGTCCTCCAAAACACCCTTGATTACTTCTCCCTTGCTTGCTCCATCTAGTCGGCCCCAGATGTTGCCCCATTCATCCAGATAGACCTGGCCTCGAAAACGGGGCACTTGTTTGAGCAGCTCATCATGATATCCCCACTCGCGATATTCCGCTGGTCTCTCGGTATTATCATACCTGACACCACATCCCCTCAGGTCAGAAGGACCATCATTGAAATCCCAGCCTATTCTAGTTGGATTGTCGAATTCGATTATTCTCGTAATAAGTTCCCTGCTATCCATTTTGCGCCCCCTATTGATGTAGTTGGTTCATGCCCAGATGGAGTTACCAAACCTTGATCAACTACAGTGATTGTGACCTGCAGAGCCAACACCTTGGGCAGGGGTCTGCGGGATCTAAGGATGAGTGCCATGTATGCTGCCGGGATTGATATTACTGCAAAAACGGCATGAACTGTGTGTCATCACAATCTACTAATAGATCAAATACTTCTGCCATACTACCCTAAACTCCTCCAACTGTTTCTGCTGGCATTTCCAGCTAAGCTCTTAGTTCACCAGCTCAAAATCGTTAGTCAAGGTCAACCCGCTTCTGAAGTAAAAGATACCCATGGCAAATCGGACGGTTGACGAGATAGAAAAACAGGCCATAACCCATACCTACCACTGACAGACCAGCCCAAATCCACTCTGTGGCTGCGGCAACGAAATCATCGACACATATGCCCATCGCTTCCCACGATCTTGCATGGACATGGTAACTAGCTAACATCACTGACTTGGCCACTTCCGCAACCTTTACATGCATAAGCGCTGCCCTGAGCCAGATCTGGACCACAAATGACAGGCCATAGATGAGGAGGGTCTTCCCCCACCAGCGCACCAAACTCTGACTCATATGCAACTTGTTAGGGTAAGCCCCTGTGCCCAGCTGGTCAACACGCGGGTGTGTGGGCAGCAGCAGCCCCATCGGTGTCACTAAGAACAAGCAATTTAGCAGCTCTCTGGGCCCGAGGATCAAGCCGATGAACGTATTCAGGCCTATGACTACGCCCAATGACCAGCGGACTCCGCATCTAACTCCGACACCTGCGATCACGCCGGCACACATGTACTTGAAGTAACGGCCGGCTCCCGGCACAAAGGTAAAAACCCACCAATTGACCGTACATACGGCCAAAGCCATAGCTGACTCAGTCAGAGATTGCAGATCCTGTCTACTCCTGGTCACCGACAACCAGCCCCCACAACCATGGTACCAACTTACAAAGGTGTATTTACATGCATGTATGCCCAACTTTCGCCATTGTTTTCGCCCCACTGGCGGTGATTCCCTTGTTTCTCCCAGTCATCAAACCTTTGGAGGTTCCTCCCTAGTCACGCAGCTTGCTTCTGGAAAGTTTGTTGGAAGGTTTCTTAACTCTGATGCCGAATATGTATTGGCTCATTCCAGGCAGTATCTGTCGTTCCACCATAGAAGTTTCTGAGGGGAGAGCCTTTGAATGAAAAACCACCGAGAATGTGAAAAGAGCGGTATCACCCATATCCATTCCCCGTCAACAACCGAAAGCCGTAACCAACAGTCTCTAGATTTAGATACATTGACAACCCAAGAGATAGTGACTCTGATCAATGCCGAGGATCGTAAAGTAGCACTGGCGGTAGGTGCAGCGATTCCTCAGATCACTGAAGCTGTTGATCTAATTACCGATCACCTATCAACAGGGGGACGTCTCTTCTATATAGGGGCCGGTACGAGTGGACGCCTGGGCATACTAGATGCGGCAGAATGCAAACCCACCTTTGGTGTCGGAAGTGATGTAATCGAAGCCATTATAGCAGGTGGCCCGGGCGCCATTATTGAATCGGTGGAACAAGCAGAAGATGATTTTGAGCAGGGTGGCCAGGAGCTGAAAAAACGCGCTATTTCAGAAAAGGATGTTGTGGTGGGCATTACTGCCAGTGGCATCACCCCCTTTGTCCTGGGTGCCTTATTCACTGCTCGCCACGCCGGGGCTGCTGCTATTGGATTGGCCTGTAATAGCAATACTTGTATACGAGAATATGCAGATATAGTCATAGAAGTGATAGTAGGACCGGAAGTGCTTACTGGCTCTACCCGTATGAAAGCTGGATCAGCTCAGAAAATGGTGCTCAATATGCTCAGCACTGCGACAATGGTAAACCTCGGCAAGGTCTACGAAAACCTCATGGTGGACATGCAGATCACCAATCACAAACTGCTCAGACGGGCCATCCGAATCGTCGAAACCACCACGGTGGTACCGGCAGAACAAGCAGAAGCCCTCTTAGAGGCATCCGGGAAGGATATCAAATTGGCCATAATCATGGGCAAGTTGAGAGTGGATCTGGCTACAGCCCAAACTCTATTGGCCCAAGGGCAAGGGTTCGTCAGACAAGCCATTGCCATTGGCCTCAGCGATAGGTGATCAATATGAAATACATATTAGGCATAGATGGCGGCGGCTCTACAACCACTGCCGTATTGGCCGACGGCACAGGTAAGGTGGTGGGAGCAGGACAAGGTGGAGCAAGTAATTATCAGACCATTGGCTTAGAAACTGCCTGTGACTCTCTGAGTGCCGCGATAATGGCTGCCATCGATGATGCTGGTGTCAACTCAAGCGTCACTGCAAGTGATCTAGAAGCTAATCTGGTGATCATGCTGGGGCTAGCCGGTGCCGATCGGCCCTGGGATAAAGCCCGCCTTCAAGCAGCCCTCAAGCCCAAGCTTCCCATTCAGCCTGCCCAACTCCTGATAGAAAATGATGCCCGCATTGCTCTAGCCGGTGCTGCAGGCAATCGTCCAGGCATTATTCTCATCGCCGGTACCGGCTCCATCGCCCTAGGTATAGACCAGGAAGGCCGGCAAGTCCGAGCCGGGGGTTGGGGCCCTATCTTGGGAGATGAGGGTAGTGGCTACTCAATTGGCCGGGCTGCCCTAACCGCTATCCTCAGAGAGTATGATGGGCGGGGCCGCCCTACATCTTTGACCAAGAGAGTACTGTCACAATTGGATATTACCAATCCGGAAGAGCTGATCCCCCTGGTTTATCAGGGGCCCCTTAAGAGACCCAAGATCGCTCGCTTAGCAGAGGTTGTCTTAGATGAAGCCTCTCAAGGTGATCCTGTGAGTCAGTACCTAATCACTACGGCTGCACAGGAGTTAGTCGACATAGCCGGGGCTGTTATTAAAAGACTGGGATGGAGCTGTCAACCGACCACCATCGCCGGAACCGGGGGTCTGTTAAGGCCCGGTAACCCTATCTGGAAAGCGATCATACAAATACTTGCCCAATCATATGCTCAAAGCAGCCTGGTACCACCACTCTTACCCCCTGTACTAGGAGCCATCTTGCTGGGGAAGGCATATCTGAGCAAGTCATCACCACACCCGGATTTTATGAGAAATCTCAGAGTATATTTCCAGATTCAGAGACCTTGATCTAGGTGATCATGGGTTATTATTCTTGTGCTACTCCTTTCCCAAAAAGTGAAGGTATTCGCAGACCTGTAGCGAAGTAACAAATCGTGGAAACTCCTTGTTTGAGTCCCCAAGGCTCGCATTCTTCTTTTGGATAACCACGCTATCTGAAAATTAACCACGTAATGAGGGAGTGCCTCCTTTGCCTTTCTATAAACGCAATCTCTTGGTACTATCGATCACTATCTTCCTAACTACTTGTAGCTGGAATCAAATTTCTCCCTTCTTGTCGCTTTATATAGAATCCATGGATGCTACAGCGAATATAGCAAGATGGTCCGGTTTGGCCTTTGCCGCACACTTTGTGTCGGCCTTTTTTGCGCAGCCATTGTGGGGCAAGCTTGGTGATCGAATAGGGCGCAAAGCCATGGTGATGCGAGCAGGGTTTGGTTTGACCGTGATCTACTTTGGCCTGGGTATGAGTACCCAACCCTGGCATTTGGTTGCTTGGCGTTTTGCCAATGGTATTCTTTCCGGATTCATTCCCAGTGCCATTACTCTCATCGCTACTAATACTCCCGAAGATCTAGCAGCCGGGGCTGTAGCCATAGCGCAGAGCTTCAGTGCAGCCGGTGCCATGGTAGGCCCGGTTTTGGGCGGCATCCTAGCCGGTATCTTCGGTTACCGCCTCTCCCTCAAGGTATCTGGTATCATCTTATTTGTCGGCACCTTAGCTGTGGGCCTTTTGGTGCGGGAAGAGCAGACCGATGCCCTAGCCGAACGCTCCAGTATCAAAGAGGATCTGCAGATCGTCTTCGACAGCCGTGTAATGCAGGTCGTGATGATCACGATTATGTCAGCCAATATCCTCACTTTGTCGGTGACGCCCACTCTTACCCTTTATCTGAGGGAATTATCACCGAATATATCCGGCGCGATCAGTGGTGCCATATTCGCCTTGCCTAGTATCGCTTTTGTCCTAACTGCTTATCGTTGGACCAGTTTGGGGGAAAGACGCGGTTTTGACAAACCCATCCTGACAGGGCTTACCGGTGCTGGCATAGCCATGTTGCTCTTGACTTTGGCCTCAAATACCTGGCTTTTTGGTGCCGGTTACTTTTTGTACGGCCTCTTTGTTGCCGCACTCGCCCCTAGCGCCGCCTGTCTGATCGCGACCAGGATGCCTGAAGACTTTCGGGGCAGAGCCTATGGAGCTCAGCAATCGGCCGGCATGTTGGGAGGCCTCATTGGGCCTATAGTTGCTGGCTGGATCGGTGATCGATTCGGCCTAGGATATATTTTCATCTTCACCGGAGTGGTCGGTTTAGCCGGCAGTTTCCTACTTTCTCAGCTGTTTCATACTATCCGGGAATCCGCAGAACAACCAGTCAGCCAGGACCAACACCCGGGCATCTCGGGTTAGGCATCGCCTGTATAGTCAACCTGCGAAATATTGAGCTACACATTGAGACAACTCCTAGTGGAGAGTACGGATACCACCACTTGCCAAAAACGTCCCAAATCGCCAGAAGAGAGCATCGACACTACCCATCTATGGAAGTAGAATGTCAATGAATTCAAGGCACCTCATGTGCTATCTCCCATAGACAAGGGTGGTTCCCATGGGCTTACAAGTGGGGTTAACGTATAACCTCAAGTCTAACTATCCTCGTGCAATGCAATCCAGTGAAGATGCCGGTGCAGAGTATGAATCCCAAGAAACCGTGGAAGGCATTATTGCCGCCCTGGAACAACTAGGGCATCAGGTTATTTGTTTGCCCTACCATCCCACCTTGCCCAGGAAACTTGAGTATCACCGGCTGGATCTGGTTTTCAATGTCGCGGAAGGCTGGTCAGGTCGAAACCGGGAATCTCTAGTTCCAGCGCTGCTTGAGTTCTATAACCTACCTTATACAGGTTCGGACCCACTCACACTCGGTCTCACCCTAGACAAGTCTTTCTGCAAGAAAGTAGCTAGCGAGGCTGGTATCGCTACCGCTAAGGGAGTCCTCGTCCATACCCCCGATGATCGGCAATTGGAAGAATTACAATATCCGATATTCATTAAACCCAATGCAGAAGGTTCCAGCAAAGGTATCCGCAACTGGTCTCGGATCGATACTCCTATCGAACTCAGGGAGAAACTGACCTGGCTCCTCGATACCTACCAGCAACCTGCCTTGGTGGAAGAGTTCTTGCCTGGACGAGAGTTCACTATTGCCTTGATCGGCAATAGGAATCCCTGTATCTTACCGATCATGGAGATCTTACCAGGGGAGCAATGCCCCCGGAATTCCCACTTTGTCTATTCATTTGAGACGAAAAGTGGCAATCTGGAACGGGTTTCGTGTCCCGCGGCAATTGAGCCACAATTGCTAGAAGCGCTTGAGCAAATGGCACTGCGGGTCTTCGCAGCCCTACAATGCCGAGATGTAGCCCGTATCGACATACGGCTAAACCGAGAGGGTCTCCCCTGTTTTCTGGAGGTCAATCCTCTCCCAGGCCTATCTAGTGTGAGTCTGTTGCCGCTGCAAGCCCAAGCTGCCGGGATCAGCTTCACTGAATTGATCAATGCTATCCTTTCGGCAGCCATTGAGCGTTATCCTCATTTGCAGAGTAAAGTTGGCTTGAAGGAGGCCGCGCTCGGCTGACATGGAAACACTTGATAACTGGCAATGGCAGATGACCAATCGGATTACCAACATCTCGTCTTTACGAGACTATGTGAATATAAGTGAGCAAGAGGCCGGCGAGATCGCCGCTGCCGGGACGAAGTTTCACTGGGCCATAACCCCGTACTATGCCTCACTAATGGATAAGAAAGATACTCACTGCCCCATTCGAATGCAGGCCATACCTTCCATCCTTGAGCTAAGGAACCAAAGTGGTCTACAAGATCCCCTGCAAGAAGAGCAGCAATCCCCTACTCCGGGGTTGATTCATCGCTACCCGGATAGGGTGGCTTTGACTGTCAGTTCTGAGTGTGCGATGTACTGCCGCCACTGCACCCGCAAGCGGTTTGTGGGTCAACCGGTACAGCGTACCTCCTGGCAAGCCATTCAGCTGGGAATCGATTATATCAGAAGCACGGAATCCATCCGGGATGTGCTCATTACCGGTGGAGATCCCTTTATTCTATCCAATGACCGGCTCGAACGGATACTAAAAACTTTACGAGCCATTGATCATGTGGAGATTATCCGATTTGGTACCAGAACACCGTGTACCATGCCCCAAAGGATCACCAATCAGCTCTGTGACATGCTGGCCAAATACCATCCCCTTTGGGTCAACACTCACTTCAACCATCCCAGGGAGTTGACGGAAGAGGCCGCCCAAGCGGCGCACCGGCTTCTAGGAGCTGGCATTCCTTTAGGCAATCAGAGTGTGTTACTAAGGGGAATCAATGACGATCTGGAGACAATGAAGAGCTTGCTGCATGGGCTCTTGAAGATGCGCATTAGGCCCTACTACCTGTATCAGTGTGACCGGATCATCGGGACAGAGCATTTCTGGACCCCCCTGAATACCGGTCTTGACCTAATCGATCATCTACAGGGCTACACCACTGGCTTGGCTGTACCGCAGTTCATTGTCGATAGCCCGCTGGGCAAGATCCCTCTTAGCCGTGCCAAGCTACTGGAGCTTAACGATAATCATGCGGTTTTAAGAAACTACGAAGGCCAGGTTATGACTATTCCCTGTGGGATAGAACCGGAATCAACCCGATTAGCTATCTAGATGGGATGCCCGAAAGTGACTAGATCAGGGCTCGGGCTGGACCCCGTTCAGGTGCAAACACTGCTCAAACAGAGCAGCAAATTCATGATGGCTATGGATGGGAATGGCTTCATCATGCCACGGGTGTCCGGAGGATATCAGATGTACTGCTAAGATTGCCTTAATTCACAGCTCTTTGATGCACAAGCAGGAGTTCATAAGTATATAGAGAAATATGGATCACCTAGTGTATCAAGGAAAGGAGTATGTGCAAGTGAGCGCCAAAAAACGGATTGCTGTTCTAGTAGAACGGGAATATGAAGATCTGGAGCTATGGTATCCTTACCTGCGCCTTGTGGAAGCAGGCTATGATGTTAGTGTTGTGGGACCCGAGGCTGATCAGGAATATCCGAGCAAACACGGTTACCCCATCAAGGCCTGTATGGGCATGGCTGAGGGTAAAGACCAGGATTGGGACGCTGTGGTCATTCCCGGAGGCTGGGCGCCAGATCGGATGAGGATTCATCCTGAGATGGTCGAATTAGTACAAAAGACCAATCAGCGCAAAGGGATTGTGGCCGCCATCTGTCACGGCCCCTCACTGATGGTCTCAGCCGATATCGTGCGGGGCAAGAAAGTGACTTCCTATGTGGCTATCAAAGATGATCTAGTCCACGCCGGCGGCAAATGGAGTGACGCCGAAGTAGTCACCGATGGAAATCTGATTACCTCCAGAACACCCCTAGACCTCGTGCCTTTCACCAAAGCGATTCTGGCTGCATTGCAATAGAGACTAAGAATACCAGGGCGATGGCTAGCCCTGGTATTCTCCATTATTCTTCGAATTTGCTGCCCGCTACCCCTTCACTACCAGCACGGTTCTCAACCTGAGCACTGGTTCGATCAGATCCAGCTGGTTCTCGATCACTTCATCAATGTCTTTATAGGCCCACCTCGACTCCTCAGCTACATCAGAGCGCTTGCGTTTCCCCAAAGTCACATTCTGAGCCTGGAGATCCTCTATTACTTCCTGCACACTAAATTGCTTGATGGCCTCATTTCTGCTCATCACACGGCCGGCTCCATGGGAGCAGCTGTGGAAAGATTCGGGATTGCCTATACCCCTAACGATATAGCTATAGGAACCCATAGCTCCGGGAATAATCCCATATTCATCTTTTCCGGCCCGAATAGCGCCTTTGCGGTGCAGCCATACTTGCTTGCCAAAATGAGTCTCCAGAGCAGCATAGTTATGGTGGGCATTGATCTCCAGATCTATCCGCACATCATCGATGCCAGCATGTCTGGCCAAATTGTCAAAGAGGATCTCCTGGACACGCTGCATCATCATGTGCCGATTCTCTCTGGCAAAGTCTAGAGCCATGTTCATCCACTGGATATATGCCTGCCCCTCCGGTGTGTCCATAGGCAGGTAAGCCAACTGCCACTGGGGTGGCACCGGCGCAGAAAGCTGCGCATTTAGGGAGCGAGCTTGCTTATTGAAGGTTCTACAGATCTGGAATCCCAGATTGCGGGAACCTGAATGCACCATAATGGCTAGCCTGCCCTCATCATCAACCTGTAGTTCAATGAAGTGGTTGCCACCTCCCAAGGTGCCTAACTGGTAGTAAGCTCTCTCGATCTGCTTTTCCAGTCCCGACATGCGGGGTGTGGGAGGTTCGAAGTCATCCAAAATCCTGGATTCCTGCGGCTGTTTTTGATGAGAGAAACCAGTGGGGATACTCCTCATAATGTCTCCCACGATTCTCTGAGCTAATGTACTGTCATTGACTCGGACCTCGCTAAGCACGTCCGCACTTATATTGAGATGCGCGAAAGCTACTCCACATCCGATATCATTGCCGACAGCATTGGGGATAATCGCATCCTCTGCTGCCAAAACGCCCCCGATGGGCATGCCATAACCTGTATGACAATCTGGTAGAAGGACTACATGCCGAAAGGTAAATGGCAAGTTGGCTAAGTTGATCGCTTGTTCCATGCAACTTGATTCAATCTCCGATTTGTCTCGGAGCCATACCTTAATAGGTTTTTTCCCTGCATCTGGCAATACAAACACTCAAAACCCACCTCCTGGTGCAGGCAAAATGGTTTATCCCGTGAGAATAAACCCAACCTTGATTACCCCATCTTTAGATCTCGATGTTCAGTGTCATGAAAGCTGTGTGGTCCTACGTGGAGTGCTTGCAGTTACGAGGTCTACTGGCAGATACAGGGTATCATGGAATAAGCTCCAATGCAAATAGGAACCTCTTAGCCAAATGCCTCGGCTGGTTCTACGCGAGGTGCTGCTTGAGCCACTCTAGGCCCTTGCGATAGCCTGCGGCTGAATCAGTGCGCCCCTCATATTCAACACACCATACTCCCTGGTAGCCCACCTGCTTGAGACAATCGATGGCCCACTGTAGATCGATCTCACCTTCACCTAAAGCCGTCCCTTCATAATCAGCTAGGCTATTGCGGCCATCCTTCATATGCACATGTAGTACCCAAGGAGCGATCTTCTCATAGAACTGATTGACCACATCCAAGGTATGGTCGGCCCACCGGTAGTTCATTGTATCTAGATTGGCACCTATGTGCTTGCTGCCTACTGCCTGGAAGATCGTTATCTGCCTATCGGCATCATTCGTTACCAGACCGTGGTTGTCTAGAGCAAATCTGAAATCTTCCTCCTCGATAAACTCACGGCAGCGGCTGAAGCCTTCAATCATCAAATCCATCCATTCGGCCTCATCGACTCCCTCTTTCGGCCAGCCTCCATCGACCCGAAGAGTGCGGGTACCACAAATCCTCGCCAGGTAACAAACCTGCTTGATGCGCTCAACTTGAAAATCCATCGCCTCTGCACTAGTGACCAGGAAATCATTTTGAGCAGCGATGGCCGAAGCCTTCATTCCCCGCTCATCCAGCATAGCCTTGACTCTTCTGGCTGACTCCGTACCCTCATCGAAGCTCTGCCCTTTTTCCCAAATATCCTCAGCCATAAGTTCTACATACTCAAAACCCGTCTGAGCAGCATAGTCCAGAAAATGTTCCAAACTCCCGGGAAAGTTGTAATGAACCAACCCCAATTTCAGCATTGCCAATCTCCCTCCCAAATCATGCTTGTGTGTTCATCTTCGGCGTGCCCGCCCTGGTACCTGCCCCAACCCAGCTGCTAGTTATTCGATATTACCATTTGTCTGAAGGATTATTGATAAGTTACGAGAAATCAGTGCACTGAGGCCAATGGCAACCCTGTTTTGGGTGCCTTTCAGCTGGTGACATGCATCTTCAGACCCATTGCTTAAGGGAGATGCTGAATATGCAGCTTTGGATGTTTAGCCCCTCAACTGATATGCAAGCCATGACAATGCTGCACAGTGTTGGGATCAAGACTGTCGTGGCCAGCCATCAGGCTCTACACACCCTAATCGATCAGTCTTTTGCGACCTATGCCACCGTACATGCCTTCCCAGCCACCGGAGGGGACACGGAGGTAACCATCGATATCTATGGTCATTCCTTTGAGTGGTTTAGTTCAGGGTGCCCCAATTCACCCGCGATTCGCGACCGATTTTATCACCAACTAGAGCAGATACTATCAGACCGGGTCAAGGGTGTTTTTCTCGATGGAGTGCGTTTCCCTTCACCGGCTTCGTGTTTGGTCAAAAGCAACTTCTTTAGTTGTTTTTGCCCTCACTGCCAAGAGGATATGACTGCCCGAGGGTATGACCGAAAAGCCATCATGAACGATGTGCGGAAAGCGACGGATCTGATGCTTAGCGGTTCATCTGCCATATTACAAAGGTGGCTTAGGGCCCTATACTCTCCCTCGGGGTGGCTCACCCTGCAAGCCGCATACCCGGGGCTGCTGGCCTGGTTCCGCTACCGCGCAGATTGTATTACATCCTTCATTCAGGAGCTCTCCGGCTGGATGAGTAGGCATTATCCCGAAAAGGAACTAGCAGCCTTTTTGTTTCAACCTTGCCTAGCCTACCTAGTAGGACAAGATTATCGTAGGCTATCCCCGTATCTAGATATCGTCTCACCCATGATCTACCGCAACTATCCCCACCAGCCAGGTCCAGCCACGATTAACCAGGAGATCATGGCTATCGCCACTCTCCTACGAGAAAATACTAACTTGCCTCTTGCCCAGTGCTTGGAGGATCTTTTGTGCATTTTCGGATTAGAGATTGAAGGGGAGCTGGCGCAGGGTTCGAAAGGTCTGATCAGTATGCCGATTAACCATGTCGCAGAAGAGACGTTGGCTGCCGCCGCTTTGTCTAGTCCGAGAAGCAAAGTTGTGCCGATCATCTGGGCGGGAGATGAGCGGCTCCCCGAAGCTATTACCAGCTTGAGGGAGATCGGTGTTGAGCACTGTATTCTTTTTAGCTATGAAGCAGGGGCGGCTGCGCATGAAGACTATTTCCCTGAGATACTAGCAGACGGAGTGCGGCCATAGACCGTCACTTGTTCAGGTATTGGACCACCCACTCGTATCACTTCATGGCCACAATGAAAACTCTTCCGACTGTCTCTGGCTGATCAATAGGTACAGCCAACGCCTCAGCACGTGCAAAATGAACCTGACGCCATCCAATCTCCAGAAGCAGCTCCCGAACCCGCTCCATCTCGAATGCGGTACTAAAGGCTGTCTGTTCGAAGCGCTCGAATAGGCCGTCCGCGGTAGGGATGAAACCAGTGATTTTCACCCAGCCCTTGCCGCTCTTACTGTCAAAAATGCCACTATTGATAATGAGTGCATCTTCGCTGTCATCAACACTAACCCCATTCCAGCGCTTGAGGCCAAGACGGGTATTCAGATCAAAGATAAAAACACCATTACAAACTCTAAATACCCTTTGGAAGCACTGCTTCAATGCCTGTTCATCGGCTAGATGGTTAAGGGCATCAAATGTAGAAGTCACTAGACCAAAGCGCTCATCGAGGGTAAAGCTCGTGGCATCCGCCTGGATGAACGTAGCGACTCCAGCATCTATGTATTCCCGCGCATTCTCCTTGGCAAAGCTCAGCATTGGTTCCGACAAGTCAATACCGACAACCCTGTACCCTTGCTGCAGGAAGTGGACAGCCAGTTGGCCTGTGCCACAGCACAGATCGAGTAGTGTTTTCTCGATCTCACCCTTGGCAGTTGCCTCATAGAACTTTTGAATATCCGGTGCCACTTGCCGAGCAAAGCCGGACCACCAGGTGTTGTAGGCTTTTGCAAAACTGGAACTATATGCTTGCATCGCTGATCTCTCCCCTCTCCCTATCTAGCTGCCATGTACGTACGCCGGCCAACCCCTGAACCTATGGAATGGAACCACCTGGCGATCTCTTCTTCCTAAATCATCCTTTTCCGTTCTGGCTTGATGTTTCTGCACGTGCGCCGCCGCACCTCTTTTCCTGAGACCAATTTGCGCAGATAGCTGCTGGGCTTGGTACAGGGCTTATCTCAGGCACGGCAGGATAAGACCCAATGCTTAGTAAAGATTATGATTGTAGGAGCATATTCGGCTAATCCTTTGCGGAGTTGATTCTTCTCAAGAAAGGAGCTCTTGTTGCCATGAACTCACTTAACCCTACTGTCCCAGGCTACCTTGACCTCCACAGTGCCGGGGAACTAGAACGTCGAGCCGAGGAAGCTGTCCGCAGGCTATCTGATTGTACTATCTGTGCACAAGTCTGTAAGGTGAATCGACTTGATGGGGAGCTGGGGGTTTGCCGGACAGGTAGATTGGCTCTGGTATCTAGCTATGGCCAACACTATGGAGAAGAAGCTGTCTTGGTGGGAATGGGAGGCTCTGGTACCATTTTCTTCGCTAACTGCAATCTGGCTTGTGTGTTTTGTCAAAATTACGATATCAGTGCATATGGAGCCGGGCGAGAAACGTCAAGCCGGAGGTTGGCTGACATGATGTCAAGCCTACAAGCACAGGGCTGCCACAATATCAATTTGGTTTCCCCAAGCCACGTAGTACCGCAAATACTAGAGGCACTTGTCCTAGCCGCAGATGATGGCCTAGAACTACCGATTGTCTATAATACAGGTGGATATGATGCACTGCCCACACTGAAATTACTCGAGGGTGTAGTGGATATCTACATGCCGGACTTCAAGTTCGCTGATAACGGGGCCGGTGAACGACTGACCGGTGCTCGAGGTTACGCAACCGTGGCGCGGGCCGCAATCAAAGAAATGCACCGCCAAGTCGGTGACTTGATCACAGATGAGAGTGGTATTGCTCTCCGAGGGATGATTTTACGCCATCTGGTCATGCCCGGCCATCTAGACGATACCCGCAAGATCATGGAATTTGTATCCCATGAAATATCCCCAGATACTTATGTCAACGTAATGGGTCAATACCATCCCACCCATCTAGCAGCCACATGCCCCAAGATAAATCGTCGCCTGAAACGCTCAGAGCACCATGAGGCTATTGCGATCGCCCACAAGGCAGGTTTACATCGATTTGGCTAACTAGGGTGAGCCGCTGTACCTTCTATCAGTTGAGCAACAAGAGTCTCCGATTAACTACAGAGACCTCAGTTCCTGCACGGTCTCCAATGTTGACTGAGCCAGGAAATGAGGTCTTCTTGGAGATCCAGTCGAAGGATATCAGGATATAGCTCCTATAGTTCTTCCATCCATTTTTCGAGCAACGCTTTGGCATTCGCCATTTCTCGTAGGCGCATCTCTCCCTCTAGTTCACACTCAATACATAGTGGTCCCGGGTAGTTGAGGTCCTTCAATTTCTGCAGCAGCACGGGAAAGTCGACCCGGCCTTGGCCAACCGGTTTTTCCTGGCCCAGATTACGTCCATCAGTGGGATACTCCCCATCCTTGATGTGTACCCCCTTGACATGCTCGCCTAGAATATCCAGTGCATCAACGGGGTTTGCCTTGCCATATAAGAGCAGATTGGCTGGATCAAGATTGACCCCCACGTTGTTCCGGCCAATATCTTCTAGTGTCCGCAGAAGTGTTACCGGAGTCTCCTGGCCAGTCTCAAAGAGAAAATCTTGACTGTTCTTGTGGCAATGATCGGCGATATCCCTCAGGACTGGTATGAGATCAATATACTTCTCATCCTTCATGTCTTCAGGAATGAAGCCGAGGTGTGTAATAATCTTTTTAACTCCAAGCTCAGCCGCAAAATCCGCACCCCTTTTGATTATCCCAGCTCGCTCATCACGCAGCTTGGGTGGAACAAGGCCAATTGTCTCTGGCCCCTCTATAAAGTTCCAAGCCAGGTAGCCGGGCCAACCTG
>JAAZMR010000112.1 GCA_012798695.1 Bacillota bacterium
AAGAGTTCAACAATGAACTTCATGAAAAGATGCTGGAGGATTGGGATCGGGAACATTACACCAAAGGAGCCCTTATCAGTGAGTTGTGGGAAGACGATCGCAATCACTTGCTGACATTGCCAACGTCACCCTTGGAAATTGTCCGTTTTCATACCAAAGTCATAAACAAGTACGGTGAAATCAAAATTAATGAGCAACTTTACCGGGTACCCAATGTTTCCCCGGGGCAGAAGGTGCTAATCAAGGAATATTGGGAGCGCTTAGAAATTCTAGACACTTACGGGGAAGAACTTTTTCACACTTGCCCTCGCATCTATTTGCAAAAGGCGGAAAACATCGATTGGGCCGCTGAACTTGAAATCTTTATCCGAAGGCCTCGTGCTGCAGAAAGGGCCGTTTATCTAAGGGCTCTGCCTGATAGCGTTAAAGATTACATTCTATCTGCAAAAGATCTAAAAGAACGCCGTCTGCGAATCATTGCAGCAGTAGAAACCCTAAGGCAGCATCCGCTTGATATTGTGGTGTTAGCCGCCAAGAAGGCCCTGGAGTATGATCGGACAGATATCAATAGCCTACGGCTGTTTGCGGCCGCCCAGGCGGGTGCTAAGACACCCGATGCGGTGCCTTTGGAGGAGCCGTGGACTCCCGGCGAGGTGGCGGAGTGGCAGCCGGATCTATCAATTTACGATGCACTGGGGGTGGCCACTTGTGATTGATGAATTAGCGGTGGTCTGCAAGGGGCTCAGGCTGGGCGATTTGGGTAAGCTGGCCACCCAGGTGGCTTTTGAAAACGAGATTCAATACTTGACCGATGTTCTTAAACTTGTTGCAAGCAATCGAGAAGTTCAGAGAATTGAAAGGCTGACTAGGCAGGCAAAATTCCCGGTAATCAAGACCTTTGACGGCTACAAATTCCACCCCATAACGTGGCCAACAGGCTTTGACAAAGAGCAATTGTTGAGCCTGGATTTTATTGAAAAGAAGAAGAACATAATTTGTCTGGGTGCTGTTGGTACGGGCAAAACATACCTGGCCACAGCATTGGGGGTAAAAGCCTGCTCCAAGGGTAAAAAGGTACGATTTTTTCGACTGTCGGATTTGGCGGCGGAATTAACGGAGAAACATCGTACCGGAAATTTGACTAAGATGCTGAAACAACTTCAAAGATTGGACCTTCTCATCCTCGATGAGGTGGGTTACATCCCGTGTGATAAACTTTCGTCACAGCTGTTATTTAATGTGATCTCCAGTAGCTATGAACAACAAAGCCTTATTGTCACATCAAATTTACAATTTGGTCGCTGGAACGAGATGTTCGGGGATGATCGCTTGACAGCGGCACTGATCGATCGCTTGGTTCATCGGGCATACATCTTGAGTTTTACAGGCCCGAGTCTTCGGTACGAAGAAGCAATGAGGGAAAAGCACTTAAGCGGATAAAATTCAAACTAAGGATGCTATCGAAAATTAGAGTGCCAAACTATCGATTTCTTAGTTGCAAAAAACA
>JAAZMR010000078.1 GCA_012798695.1 Bacillota bacterium
CATCATAGATGTAAGTAGGCGCTAGATGGGATGAATTATCTCCACATATCTATGGAAGGGAGGGATGGCTAGATGGATCTGGTGGATCAGTTTCGACAGTGTCTGGTGGAAGATGGTAAGAGCCCTGCCACGATTGTCTCCTATGTCGGCGATATCCGAGGTTTCCTTAGGAAAAACATAAGCTTGCTCAAGCACTTTCATATGGAGGAAGTATGCGTTCAAGACGTCTGTCGTAATTATTTCAGTTGCGATGCGAGTAACAACAAGAAATGATTGGCAACAGGCGAGCTATGGTTGCCATTCCTCAAAAACGAGCTAGATCAGCAGTTCACATCTGATATTCCAGCTATGGTAACAAGTGAAATCATCCTTCGCTTAGTAGCACCCAATTATAAAAGGAATCAATGCCGAGGCGACTACGAGAATCGCAGACTCATACCCGCAGAAGATAATCGGTTAGGTAGGTATGTTATTCCAGCATTCCGGCACCCTGAGTATCAATGGCAGAAATGGTCAGAGTGTGTGAGGGGCATTGACCACGCGTTTATGGAAGAATGAGGAGTTAGCCCTGGAGGGTCAGCACGCTTCCACTGAATGGCCCGGGATTCCAACGGGGGCCTTAATGTCTCCACTCAAGAGTCCGCTGATAAAGCCCATCACGATCATTAATGATGCCATCGAAACAGTATCGGCGGAGCGCTCCAAGGTTGGGGCAATGCAGAACAGATTAGAGCACACCATTGCCAGCCCCGGCACTTCTGCTGAGAACCTACATGCAGCTGACGGAGACATGGCCGAAGAGATGATGGCCTTCACCAAGTACCAGATCCTACAGCAGACCTACACAGCTATGTTAGCACAGGCTAACATGATGCCACACAGTCGGTGCTTCAGTTGCTTGGGTTAAAGTCCCTGAGGGATTCCTGGGGTCGCTTCTTATATACCTGAAGAGGTCACAGTAACTTGAGGGGCTGACACTACATGCTAGATTCTCTAATCTATATTGAAAAGTATGACAAGGAATCCGGTTATTTCCTTGCTGATTTCTTAACTGGGAAGGGTTATTGGAGTTTCTGTCAGCAGCTATATAAGCCCGGTGATATAGAATATAAAGATGAGCGCACTATGATCGAGATAGGAGAATTGAGATGCGAACAAAGACATCCTTATGAAGGATGCATATATGAACTTCCACATGAATTCCTAAAAGTGGAAAGGGAAGGGAGATTGACGAAACGCCCCAGCCCCTGCAAAAGAAGGCTAATGGAAGGAATTTCAAATTTGGAGGCGAAGTGACTGGTGATACTGTTAGTGTCATAACCGGGGAATCAGACACACTCGTCGTGATTGTCCATGGCGGCATTAAGGTTTTGGACCAAAACAAAGCTGATGCCGCTGTTGCTGCAAGTAATAATGCTATCGAAACCGTGGCGGCTGAACGCCCTAAGCTAGGAGCTATGCAGAATCGCCTTTAGCAACATCGCAAATCTGGGTGCTTCGGCAGAAAACCTCCAGACTGCCGAGTCTCGCACTCGCCATCTGGACATGGCTGCCGAAATGATCGCCTTCACCAAGCTCCAGATCCTGCAACAGGGCTCCACCGCTATGCTAGCACAGGCCAACATGGCACCACAGTCGCTGTGCAGTTGCTTGGTTACGAGGGTACCATTGAGAAGGGGTGGCTTCGACCGCTCCTTTTTTGTCCCGTGGTCTATGTATACTGGCCAAAAAATCTGTGAGGGGTTTGTAACGTGCTATTAAGTATTGGGATGATGGTAAAGAATGAACAGAAGTATCTTGAGCGTTGCCTCAAGA
>JAAZMR010000044.1 GCA_012798695.1 Bacillota bacterium
CCAAGGCGATGCGAGCAGCAGATCCCTCCATCAAACTCATTGGTTGGGGATGTCGAGAGAAGAATGGTCATTGGTGGGCGGAAGAACTCCTAGACATTGCCGGCGATCAGGTGGATCTTGTGGCTACCCACATGATGCATCAAGGTCCCCAGCGTCCAGATACGATCTTGGTAGGTATGAAGTACATGCAAGACCGAGATCGGGCATGGGCGGAGTTGCTGGAAATTTACGATACTTTGGAACCAAGGTTACTTGAACTGAAGGAGATCATTCACACTGCTGGGTCAACCGCGAAAATCGCGATCACTGAAGGCCATCTTTCGTTACAGCCTCATAATGGCAACTTCATCTTACATGAGTGGCTTTCCGGCCTCTATCATGCCAAAGTCATGAATCTCTACCAGCGATATGGTGATCTAGTCAAGATCGCTACCTTAGCCGACTTCTGCGGCAACCGGTGGACTGTAAATGCAGTAATGGTGGGCAGCCCAAGACAACAGCCATATCTAATGCCTGCAGGCGTGATTGGCCGATTATATAGGCACCATATCGGGGAGGTCGGCATTGAAATTCCTGCTGGGATCGGAACCTTAGATCTGGCGGCTAGCCGTACCGGTAATCGGCTGTTCCTCCATGTAGTTAACGAAGACCTGCATAGTTCACAATCATTAAAGATCGAGATAGAAGGCTTTGAGATTGCTGCAGGCAGGGCATTCGAGATAGCCCCTGAGGATCTTTCGGCTTATGTCCACTTTGACAACCCTACTGCTCTCGATCCAATAGAACGTAAGGTAAGGGCTGGCAAAAGTGTACAATGGAGATTCCCACCAGCCTCTGTCACCGTGCTGGAATTAGATCTAAGTAACCAGAAATGAGGTTAGATTAAGGCTAATGGGTAGGTGTAAATGTCTGTAGTGGGATGAACCGCCGAGCTTTCATAAGCCCACAGACATGAGCATTCCTAGTGATCATCAGATGTTGAGGCCACCCTACTTGCGATTATGGGGTGGCTTGCTTTTCTATAAAGTAGGTTCACAAGGTTGATAGACAGTTACTGGTTACCTAACTCTCCTTGAAGTCTTGCTATAGGCAGGTAAAGATAGGGAGAAGGCGAAAGAAAATATATGGAAGCCCTTTGCAGAATAATAAACTACAAGTGTGGCTTCGGAAAAATGCGAAGAGGAGGAGAACCGGAATGACTCAACCGATCACCCGGGAAAATCTGTTTAGAACCGTAGAGCAAGTGGTACGGGATGCAAAAGTCACCGATGTGCATACCCATCTTTACGCACCGATCTTCGGTGATATTCTGCTGTGGGGATTTGACGAATTAGTTACTTATCACTATCTCATAGCGGAGACCATGAGATGGGTGGATATTTCGTATGATGAGTATTGGAAGATGACGAAGGTCGAACAAGCTGACCTTATCTGGAAGACACTGTTTCTAGATAACAGCCCTTACAGTGAAGCCTGTCGAGGAGTACTGACCACATTACAACGACTAGGTCTAGATGCATCGAGTCGCGATGTGGGACCCTACCGCGAATTCTTTGCCGGTAAGCAGTTGGAGGATTATGTCGATCAGGTTTTTGATGTTGCGAATCTTGAATGTGTAGTCATGACCAATGATCCTTTCGATCCAAAAGAGCGAAGCGTCTGGCTCGAGAAGATTAAGAAGGCAGGAGAAAAGGTAGATCCACGCTTTCGCGCTGCATTGCGTCTAGACATGCTGCTGATCAATTGGGATCAGAGTTGGCATCAGCTTAAGGAATGGGGCTTCGATGTAACTCCTGACCTAAATGATCGAACCGTAGAGGAAGTGCAAAGATTCCTGCGGGAATGGATTGAACTCATGAATCCGGTTTATATGGCGGTATCACTTCCCTATGATTTCGAACTGCCGGAGAAGTCCGCACGCGCAGAGCTGATCGAAAAATGCATTGTGCCGGTAAGCCGAGAGACCAATGTGCCCTTTGCTCTGATGGTAGGGGTCAAACGACAGCTGAACCCGGGACTAAGAGATGCCGGTGACGGTGTGGGCAAGATGAATATAGCATCGATCGATTATCTCTGCTCTAAATACCCACACAACAAGTTCCTGGTCACCTTACTGGCTCGCGAAAACCAGCATGAACTAGCTGTCTTAGCTAGGAAATTCCGCAATCTCATGCCTTTCGGTTGTTGGTGGTTCCTAAATAACCCCAGTCTCATCGAGGAAATTACCAAGATGCGATTGGAGCTTTTGGGCACCAGTGTGATCTTACAGCATTCAGATGCCCGGGTATTAGACCAACTGATCTATAAGTGGGAACACTCTCGCCGGATCATTACTCAAGTACTGGTAGAAAAATACCAGGACTTGATGGCCACTGGGTGGGTATTGACAGAAGCTGAGATCCGCCGTGATGTGGATAAGCTCATGGGCGGCAATCTGTGGAGTTTCCTTGAGAGAGAGTTTAACTAGGAATGATCGCTGCCTCCCTATGTGATCATGATCACAGCCCTGAAATTGCCAATGTGCCATAATAGAGGGGAAGAGATTACATTAGGGAGGCGGATTCCGTGGTAAGTAGGAAGATGCTGAGCGCTGTACCAATACTGTTGGTGTTTTTGCTTATGACCGGTATCAGTGCAGCTGAGATGGTTGTGCAGGGAGAGCTAGAGGAGGTATTGGCAGAACGGTTGGTGGAGGCTCGACTAGATCCTAGCTCACCGTATGTGGTCGAGGCTGCCAATACCGTTCTCATTCAGCTCAAGGCCGAGCACGAAGATACAGAACACCTGTTATCTCTACTCAGGACCGATCCAGATATCATCGCGCAAGTTTCGGCCCTGGCAGTAGACCTCAGCAAGGCCGAGTCTGATGAGAGTAATGGGGACGACCCCCGTGACGAAGAAAAGCCAACTGATGAGACTAATTTGCCTGCAGACGACGAGCAAGAGGATCCGGTAGAAGAGAAGAGTGGTTTGGAGAAACGAGCTCCTCGGGCAAGGGCCATTGAAAGATTGCAGGAGCATCTAGAGCGTGGCCTGCCGGTAGAAAACGCATTGGCTGCTGTGACCAAGGAGAAACACCGGGAGCGTTGGGCTGAGCGGGAAGGGCAAGAGCCGGATAATGCAGATGAAGAACCAGATGGTGATCTAGATGACATGCGTGAAGACGAAGATTTTGATGATCCAGATGATATTGGCGAGATACCGGAGGCTTCTCTAGAGCCCGGAGAAGGCGAAGAACTCGATGAGAATGATGATACCCAGCAGTCTAAACAAGAACGGATAGAAGAGAAATCGAAATCCAAAATAGAGAAAGAGATCACCAAACGAGAGCGGAAGGTTGAGAAAGAGAAGTCTAAACAGGCAAAGCGAGAAAAGAAGCAAGATGCTCAGAAAGCTCGCCGCCAGGAAAAGGGTCGAAAGCAGTAGCTGGTATAGGAAACGGGCCTCACTAACCTATCACAGGGGAAGTCATTCGGCTTCCCCTGATAAGCTTAGTACCGATTTTGGAGACGAAGGGGGCTAGTTTTTGTTAACCACAGGTCATATGAGACCCTGGCTATTGATCTTGGCAGCTGCGGCAACAGTCGTGGCGCTTAGTACCATTGGCACATGGAAGCCACTGGAGCGATGGGCATACGATAGATCGATGGAAGTACTGGGTGCCAGTGATGCGGCATATGAGGGGTATATGGCAGTCATCACCATCGATGAGGCATCACTTGAGAGTGTGGGCCCGTGGCCGTGGCCGCGGGCTATCTTGGCTGAGCTCCTGGAGTGTACAGCAGAAGCCGGTGCCGATGTCATTGCATTGGACGTACTTTTAGCTGAACCTCGTGAGGATGATGCCAGACTAGAATCGACCATTGAAGCCCTTCCCTGTATCGTCTTGCCTTACCATGGAGCAGGGCCATCCACTATCGGCCCTGAGGCGCCCTTTGGACAGCATTCTGTCTTAGCCCATGGCGATGTATTGGTAGACCCAGATGGAGTTGTGCGCCGGATTCCGGCCCTTCTTTGGCGAAATACCAAGACCCCTCAGCCTAGCGTAGTAGTGCCGCCCCTTACCAAAGGGGATGTTAGCCCTTTGGCAATGTCCATCGAGGCAGTCCGGCAGTTTTTGTGTACTCAGCAGTCGGCTGGGGTGGAGCCACTGGCATCACCTGTACAAGTGCAGCATGATAACCTGACTATTGGAGCCGCTGATTATCCTTTAGACGGGCATGGGAACATATTGTTCACCTTCCCCTCGACGGGTGAGCTTACGTCGGTTTGGCCAGGGACTCAGCTCTACTCTGCAATCGATATACTTGATGGAAAGATTCCCCCGGGTGAGCTGGAGAGCAAGCTTGTCTTCATCGGTACATCTGCTGTTGGGTTGCCTGACAGACATATGAGCTCTCAGATTCATCAGGGCCCCATCCCAGGAGTCTTTTTTCATGCCGCCACGGCTGGGGCTTTGTTGTCCGGTAATGTCATGGGTATCATGTCTCCCGTGCTTTCGGGGGCTTTGGCAGCTGTTCTTGTACTGTTCCAGGTGGGGTTTATATACTATCATCAAGAACCCGTAAGGGCTTTATTCTTGATTGTTGTCGTATTGATCATAATGGCGGCTTTATACATATTCCTGATTTTCTATCACCATATATGGTTTCCTCTCTTACATCTAGCAGGCACTACCCTCGTCTTTTATGTCTTTGGCCTGATTTATCAATATACCGAGGCAAGGGCCGCTCGTAAGCAACTAGCTGATTCAATGAGCCGTTATTTTGCACCCATGGTTCTACAGGAAATCTTGGCAGGGGAAGCAAACCTAGTCACTAGGGAGGTCGAAGGAACCGTCGTTTTTGCCGACTTCAGTGGTTTTACCAGTCTAGCAGAGAAACTATCCCCCTTGACGACAGTCTGCGTGCTCAATCAACACTTGGCAGGGCTAGTGGAGATCATATTTGACTATGGGGGTACATTAGACAAATTTACCGGTGATGGGGTCATGGCGTTTTTCGGTGCGCCGCTGCCTGAACCGGCACACCGAGAATTAGCAGTTGCTGCTGCTTGGGACATGCAGGAGTTCTGTGAAGGATTACCTAAAGGAAAAGAAACAGGGTTTGAGTTGCTCAATTTGAGGTTAGCGGTAGGCATTGCTTCCGGTCGTTTTGTGGTTGGTAACATCGGCGCCGGTGAACGTTTCGATTATACTGCCATAGGGGATATCGTAAATACCGCCGCCCGTTTGGAGCAGCTGGCCGGGCCTGGTGAGATTCTGCTCGATGAGCATACTGCAGAGGCGATATCCGGCCAATGGGTAATCCAGGATTTGGGTATGCAGGTACTCAAGGGTAAGCAAAGTCCCCAGCGGTTGTATCGACTGATAGGGAGGCGAGAATACAACCATGGCCTGGCAAACAAACCAAAGGAAAACAACTGCAACTAAATTACTGGCAGTGACACTGCTGCTAGTACTAGTGTGCGCCACCGGCAAGAATATCTTTGCCCACCTCTCGGTTCAATCTGGAGAGCAAGGGGCTTTTTTTGTCATTACGGCTTTTGAAGACAAAGCTCTGGTGAAGAAGAAGGGCAGAGATACTGTGGTAGAGGCCTTCGTAGGAATGCAGCTAACTTCAGGTGATCAGCTGCAAACAGGGCCCTTCGGTACAGCAGAGCTCAAGGGTAGTCAAGGTGAGACAATAACAGTTGAATGCAATACCTCTTTAGAAATTGGTGATGGTATGGCCATACCGGGCCGTGGATACAATGTATCTCTTACTATCGGTAGAATCTGGGTGAAGGTGATTAAGCTCACTCGTGCGTTGGAGAACGTCTTCCGATTTTCTATCATCACCCCCACCGCATTTGCTGGGGTGCGGGGTACAACCTTCAGTGTAACCGTCGATGATGATCTAGTCACCGAAGTAAGTGTATTTGACGGTACCGTGGAGGTAATTGCCACTCATGCACGGGTAAAAGTCACCGCTGGTCATTCAACCAAAGTAAGACCTGGCCGTAAACCGGAGGTGCCCAGTGAACATAGTGAAGAGCAAAACAGGGAATGGGAAAAGCGGCGTCATTGGTTTGACGAGAAACCAGGCAAGCTGCCTCCTCCCTTTCAGGAGGATTGGCAACCTCCGGGGTTAGTTGGTAAGGACAAACAACCAGGCAATTCAGGACAGGGTCAGGGAAATGTGCCCAGCCAGAACAAGCATATACCCAAGGGCAAGGGTAAGTCCGGGACCCACCCTGGGAAGGGGCAAGATTGGTCCTCTCCTGACAAGAAACTGCCTCCTAAGACACAGGGGCCTAAAGGTAGTGAGAAAAATGAGTAGCCTGATTCGGGTATTAGGCCAAACATCGGTTTTTGAGAACCTTAGTGAAGCAGAGCTCCAAGCCATTATTACGGTTTCCGGCAGAGAGAAACTGGGGGCAGGAGAGACCGTTTTTACTACAGGGTCCATTGGGGACGCAATGTATGTCATCGAGACAGGTAGTCTCAAGATCAGCCGCATAGCTCCCATGGGTAAAGAGAGGATCATCAGACTATTAGGTAGGGGTGAAGTGATTGGCGAGATGGCGCTCTTTGATGATGAGCCTCGTTCGGCCGATGCCGTGACTTTGGAGGAGACTGTGTTGATCCGGATCCCCAAACAGGAGTTTCTGCAATTGCTGGAAGAAATACCGTCTTTGGCTATCAGATTCTTATCAGTGCTAGCAACCCGTTTGCGTAGGATGAATGAGAAATTGGAGGAGTTGACTTTCCTTACGGCTAGGCCCCGAGTTGCCAGGCTATTACTGGAGATCACAGAGAAAGCAACTAGCGAAAGGGCAGAAGTACTCACTGTGCCTCTCAGGCTGACTCAAGAAGAAATGGCGGCCTTGATTGGTATTACCAGAGAGACAGTCAGCCGGATTCTCAGTGAACTGCAGGGATTAGGTGTGATTTCGATAGAGGAGCGCATACTGCATATTAAGGAATTGGACAAGCTAGAGGCCCTAGCAGAAATGAGTACAAGTTGAGAGTCCAGCAAGAAAAAAGGCCTCTCTTTATGGGAGAGGCGTGGACCTAATGAATATTGGTCAGAACTCAAGGGGGAACCTAGTGCTCCCCTGATCTATCTGGCATCAGTTGAAGCGCTTGCCTCTTCATCAACCCCAACAGCTGTCCAAATCCAACCCAGCACGAAAGAACCGATAATGCCAGCTATGACGTTGAAACCTGCCAACATCCAGCCCCAATCACCTAGGATGGCATCACCCAGCCAAGCTCCGATAATGGTGATCAGTAAGCGAAGCCAGGGTTCCCCTCTCAATGTCTTCTCTTGGGCTAACCAACTTTTTACTGCCCATCCCACGAGTAAGCCAACGATAATCAGTGTTATCCAATACACTGCTTACACACCTCCTGGTAGACTAAGACCCGAGTGTACCATATCATGATGCAATGTGCACCGGTTCCCCTGTGTGATGGATGGGTTCCTACTATAGTGATAGGACCATCCTCTTACCTAATCATACCACTTCTACGTATTTATGGAAATACCTACAAAAATAGAGAATTCCCTTTCAAAGAGTGTGAAAACAGTCCAATGCAGAGGGCTCATTATTGTCACATTGGCAGCTATCTGCTTTATTGATTGCATGTCTCGGGCATCAGCAGCTCTTGCCCTGGTTTGAGTAAGGCCGGATCCTCGATGTTGTTTAACTTGGTGATTTCTCCAATGGTGATACCGTATTTGCGTGCTATGTCATAAAGATTATCGCCGGGCTTGACGATATATACAAGCGGTTCCCGCCTGCGGGGTACTCTCAGGTGCTGACCGATACGTAGATTGGTATCGGTTAGCGAGTTGAGGGCCACCAGTTCTTCCATGGAAGTATCGAATTGCTTGGCGATTTTATAGAGAGAATCGCCACTCTGTACCTTGTAATACTGGAAAGCCTCTGTGTTATCCAATACCTGGAATGTGAGAGGACCCGCAAAACCATCAACAGCTAAACCGTGGGCTCTTTGCAGTTCTTTGATAGCTTTTTGCGTGGCGGCATCATATCTTCCAGTAGCCTGGTCGAGCAGGCCGATATCCATCAGCTTACGCTGACACCAGAAAACATCTTCCCCCCAGCACCCAGGCGTCAAGACTCTTTGACCAGGTTCTTGGGCCAGGACGGGCAGGCTCGATACCAGTACACAAAACGTGAACAGCGCTACTAGGCGTGATCTCATCTGATGCTCCTCCCATCATACCGGGGCCCCAGAATAGTCTCTTTACGGCCCCATACATGACTATGGCTTTTCCTCAAGGGCCTCATTGGGTCTGGTGGCGAAGCCATGATCACTTATTCCCTTCACTAAAGTGAAGTCCTGCTGCTAGAGCTGGGGATCATAGTATGGTAGTATAGGATTGGCAGGAAACCTCTGACTTGGTACGGTTTGCCAGGAAGTTTCGCAGCTTCTTGGTAGGCCATAATAGAGATAATAGGCCATGAGTACTAGAATTGGCGCGGGAGGGGACAAGCAAGGTGGGCACTAGTATTTGGCAAGTTACTATGGCAGGACTTTTCGCTGGCGTTGTGGGGACGGGCGTAGGGGGTTTCATTATTGCTAGTCTTGGGAAGCCTAGGCAAGAAGTTCTCAGTTTTGTGCTCGGCTTTTCTGGTGGCATCATGTTGGCCATCATTTTTATTGATCTGCTACCGGAAGGGTTAAGTATTGGCGGAACCACCAGTACCTTCATCGGATTGCTTTTGGGAGTGGCCCTGTTGATTATGCTTGATTTTGTTGTACCCCATACTCATATGTCTGGTGGACAAGACCAAAGATCTCACTTTGTACGGATCAGCATCTTGATGGGTCTAGGGATAGCCATGCACAATCTCCCAGAGGGGTTAGCTATTGGCACTGGTTATGTAGTTTCTGATGTGACCGGTTGGCGGCTCATGGTTACCATGATGATTCAGAACATCCCGGAAGGTATGGCTATGGCGGGGCCTATGGTGGCTGCTGGAGTGAACTGTCCCAAGTGTGTGGGTATTACGGCGGCCGCCGGCTTGCCTATGGGTTTAGGAGCGTTGCTGGGCGCGATTATTGGTCAAGTCTCACCCATAACCCTGGCAATCTCCTTGGGGTTTGCGGCTGGGGCCATGCTCTACATCGTTTTCGATGAGCTCATTCCAGAAGCTCAGGTGCAGGCAAGAGGCCATAGCGGCACCTTGGGAGCCGTTATGGGGGTTATCGTTGGTATGGCGATATTGTATTATCTGTAAATCCGCAATATCTACTGAGGAGTATATGTGATTGAGAACACCCCACACTCTCTCGTGTGGGGTGTTGTGTGCGGGTTGGACCTAAGGACAGTTTCAAAGGTCGAGTTTCATATCTCCCTCTTGAATCCAACCTATTCGCCGCAGAGGTATCGCGATCAAATATGCTAGTAATGCCGGTAGGATGAAATGCAAGAGCAAGATCTTGGCCCAGGCTCCAGTACCCATGACGGCGATAGTACCGATCTGCCCGACTAGGCCGCTAGTTCCCATACCCGCACCGGTGGGAATGTTCTCCATAAAAAACACCCTAGTTGCCAAAGGGCCTAGGATGGCGCCAGCGAGAGTAGGAGGAATCCAAATACGAGGATTACGGATGATGTTAGGCACTTGCAGCATGGATGTGCCGAGCCCCTGAGCCAGGAGCCCGCCCGCCCCATTCTCTCTATAGCTGATCACTGCAAACCCAATCATCTGAGCTGAGCAGCCCACCGTGGCGGCTCCGCCGGCCAGGCCGCTCAATCCCAGGCTGATGGCTATAGCAGCACTGCTAATTGGCAGTGTCAGGATCATCCCCATGAGAGTGGAAACGATGATGCCCATCGGGATGGGATGCAGCATGGTCGCTTCGTTGATGATCGCACCGAGGGTGCGCATCAACAGGGATACCCAGGGCCCAATTCTCTCACCGACTAATCCTCCCACCAAGATAGTGGCCACAGGAACTAAGATTATGTCTAGTTTGGTCTTGCCGGCAATTCTTTTACCAACCTCAGCTGCTGCCAAAGCGGCCACGAGGGCACCCACCGGTTCACCGACCTTGATTATGGCAGCTGCACCGGGGGCAAGACTGATAGTCCCGGCTCCCAGGGCTCCGGCGACAGCCGCTGCGTAAAGAGCCAGGGGAGGTGCCTTAATGCCGCCGGCAACAGCTACTCCAATAACAGGCCCCATGAGCAGCTTGGCAAACTGGCCGAAGCGTACCACGAAGTCTAAGTGTAATAGGTTGCCAATTTGTTCCAAGATAACTCCTACGATCAAGGAGGCGAATAGCCCGAGAGCCATGGCATTTAGTACATTGGCTGCGTAGGATAACACGCTGCCACTGGCTTTAGTTGTCTCTCTTACATTCAGCTCAGGGGTTTCCGGGATCTCTGATCTTGCTGATTTTTCTTTTCCGCCTTGAGGCGGTCGAGAGGTAGAGTTTCGCTTCATGACAAATCGGACCACTCGGCTCTACACGCTGGTGAAGAGGAAGTGGACCTACACCTCCATATTAGAAAGTAAGTACTGCTGCATACTGGGCGCAGATCCCCACTGACCATCCGTGGGGCAAATGCGTTCCTCTTAGTATATCTGCTCAACTTGCGAGACTAGCTATCGGATTATTCGCAACCTGGGCCGAGAAATCCTGCGGCTGTATAAGATAATTGATTGGATGTGGGCCCCTCCTTTCAGAACGAAGAAATCGCTAGGTCGATGAATCGATACCTGTCATCCCCCAATCAGTGAGCTGGGTGAACTGCGAAAACAAGTGCCAGCGCATGTTAACAGGTAAGTGGTTTTGTGTCACCCACCTTACAGAGGATTTGTGGTTAGTGTTGTATAATATAGAATGTGATACTCGGATTAAGGAGGTATAATCTTGCAATATCGGCCGTTTGGTAATACAGGAGTGAAGATCTCAGCTCTAGGTTTTGGGAGCATGCGGCTCCCCGAGATTGAAGAAAACGGCACTTTTCGCATCGATGAAGAACAGGCATTGCCAGCGATCACCCGAGCTTTTGAACTAGGTGTCAACTATATCGATACCGCCTACGGCTATTGCCATGGCAATAGTGAAATTGTAGTAGGAAAAGCCTTAAAGGGCTGGCGGGACAAGGTTTATTTATCTACCAAGATGCCTACCTGGCTGGTGAAGGCCAAGGGCGACTACCGCCGATTGCTGGAGGAGCAACTCCGCAAGTTGGATGTGGAATATATCGATTTTTATCATTTCCACGCTTTAAGCCAAGAGCGATGGGACAATATAGTCCTCAAATACGATTTGCTGGATGAAGCTCAAAAAGCCAAGGACGAAGGCTTAATCAAACATATTTCTTTCTCATTTCACGATGATCCCGAGGTCCTAAAAAGACTGGTAGATGTGGGGATTTTCTCGTCCTTACTTTGCCAGTATAATCTCTTGGACCGGGCCAATGAAGAAGCGATTGCATATGCCCATGAAAAGGGCCTAGGAGTAGTGATCATGGGTCCGGTGGCAGGTGGACGCCTGGCGGCCTCATCCAAGAACATCCAGAAACTCATGCAAGGGCGAGCCGTGAGCACTCCTGAATTAGCCCTGCGTTTCGTTTTGGCCAACAGCAATGTGAGCTGTGCCCTTTCCGGCATGACTAGTGTCAAAATGGTCGAGGAAAACGTGCAGACAGCCTCTATGGAAACCCACCTGACTGATGACGAATTACAGAGGATTAAGATGGCCATGGAAGAAAACGAGCGCTTAGCCGATCTGTATTGTACTGGTTGCGATTATTGCATGCCTTGTCCCAATGAAGTCAATATTCCATTGAATTTTCGGTTGATGAATTACCATCGCGTATATGGTCTAACCGAATATGCCCAAGGCGAATACCAGAAGATCGGTACTACGGAGCAGCTCAAGGGCAAAAAAGCAGAAGAATGTATTGAATGCGGGCTATGTGAAGATAAGTGTCCCCAACACATAGAAATTCGTAAGCAGCTAAAAGAAACAGCAGCAGCATTGGGCTAACCACGAAAACCAATTTCGACTAATCGGGGCGGCACACGTTATGCCGCCTTTATTTTCCATAATATGCGAATTGGTTCAAGCGAGGTTCAGTGTAACTGCATTCAGTCAGTCAATTTGAAAGGAAATAGCAGTCTTTCACATAATCACATAAAGGGATAGACTTTGTGATCATGCGTCGAAAAACCTAATCGGAGAAAGATTTGACATGCTCGTGGAATGGTCAGGTCTCTCGCAATGAGGAGGATCGCGTATGCAAGGCTATCTGTTACCAACTGCGAATGGAGGATCGGATCCACAAATAGCCAGACAGTTCTGGCCGTTGTGTGCAGCCGCTTTAGGTTTGCTCTTGGCAAGATTATGGGAACTCCAATATGGAGGGGTATTAAGATATGATGCCTGGCAACACTCCATGTTGGAGTTTTTTAATACAGGTGTAGCTTTGTCAGTCTTCCTGGTCGGGTGGCATGCGGGCACAAAAAGGCAGACACTGCGAGGTTGGGCTTTCAGTATCACTTTCCTGGCAGTGGGACTTCTTAATATTTTCCATCTGCTTTCTTTGCCAGAAATGCCTCGTTTTATTACTCCCAACAGTATGAACAAAGCGGTGCTGTTTGGTTATGCATCCTCTTTGGCCGCTGCTATTGGCTTGTTGTGGGCTTCATTCCTTCCTATTCGTCGGATATGGCGGCTGACCCGGGGATACTATCTAGTGATTAGCCTGATCATAACTCTACTCCTCACCTTTCTAATCCTTTTTTATGACAACAGTCTTGCCCAAGTCTGGAACGGTGGCGAGTCTGCCAGGTCCACGCGGCTGTGGATGGGACCAATAACGATTAGCCTGTCATTTCTCCTCTTTGTCCGTTTTGCCAGATTATATGGGAGAAGGGCCAGCCAAGAGAACAGATCTGTGGTGATTGCTGCCGGTATCTGGGTTTTGAGCCAAGCAGCTTTTCTATTACCCGATAGGAATTTCGATACCTATAGTCTGATTGGTCACATATATAAGGGGGTAGCCTGTGGTTACATATACCAAAGTGTACTGATGCCAGCTATCGAGCGCCCCTATAGATATTTGGTTCAAGCCCAGAAAGAACTGCGCCAGACTCGGCGTCTTCGTACTCTGGGACGAATAGTCGGACGCCTTGCCCATGAGTTAAAAAATCCTCTGGCAGCCATTCGTGCCTCCGCTCAGCTTTCCGCCATTTTGGATGACGAAGCAGAGCGGGAAAAGGTGAGTCGGCGCATAGAAACTGAGGTGGATCGGCTCAGTGAGCTCGTTACTCTTACCCTGGAAACCGGCTGGGAGAAACAGGAGATCTGGGACCTTGTATACATAGGACCAATGGTGCAGGAAGTAAACCTTCTTTGGGCAGCGGAGCTGCGTAGATTAGGAATTGCCAGCAAGATAGATGTGGAGGATGCGCTTCCACCTATCCAAGGCAATCCGAAACTATTGCAGCGTGCACTAACTAATCTGGTACTCAACGCAGTTGAAGCCATGCCGGAAGGAGGAGAGCTTCGTATTGCAGCTTACCAAGAGGCCTCGGGAGCATCTATCAGGTTGGAAGTGTCAGATACCGGGCCAGGTATTCCCGATGAGTTAAGAGATTACCTCTTCCGTGAATTTATTACAACTAAGCCCCAAGGAACGGGACTAGGACTGATGATTACTCACCAAATCATCACTGACATACATCGGGGACAAATTTGGTTTGATACCGCTTTAGGGAAAGGCACCAGATTCCTCCTAAGACTGCCCCTAGTGCAGGCTGATTAGCATGCTTGACTTTGCTAGGCTTTAATAGCACTAGGGTTGAGGCATAACTAACTTGAGAAGTCATGTAAGGAGACCATTTTCCAGTAAAGTGCTGAAGGAGGCATTTGATGTGACTAAAGATGTTGCTGATGCTATTCGGGAGCGGCGGAGCATTAGGCGTTTTACTTCAGAGGACATACCTAGTGCTGCATTGTCCCGGCTGCTGGAAGCAGCTTGTATGGCACCTAGTGCCGGTAATCGCCAGCCCTGGTTTTTCTATGTGGTCAGAAAGGCAGAGATACGCCAAGGACTAGTTAAGGCTGCCTTTGGCCAGAGCTTTCTGGCAGAGGCTCCGGTGGATATCGTGGTGTGTGCTGAACCGGAACGCAGCTCGGGTCGGTACGGGAAGCGGGGAGCTGAGTTGTATTGCCTGCAAGATACAGCAGCTGCTATACAAAATCTACTGCTCATGGCGGAAGGCGTGGGCCTAGCCACGTGTTGGGTGGGAGCCTTTGATGAACAAGCTGTCTGCCAGGTTTTGGACATACCTAAAGGGCGAAGGCCGGTGGCGATTATCCCTGTGGGCTATAGCAACTTGTCACAATCACCTCAGCCCCCTGCACGCCGGAATGTCGCCGATGTTATAGCAATGGTGGATTAGCAAGAAGTAACCAAAACTTAGCAACGATTTCCCGAGGTGCGCGTCAGTGGCATGCATAAGTCTATACAGTAATAGAGTTGGCGGATATGGGAGGTCATGTTAGATGACAGGTAGAGACTTAGTACTGGCGGCGCTCAAGCGGCAGCCAACACCACGTGTGCCTTGGGTGCCTTTCACCGGGGTGCATATTGGCAGCCTCAAGGGAGTCACTGCAGAAGCATTGTTGAAAAGTGCCGATTTACTGGTGGCCTGTGGCGAAGAGGCCAGTGAACGGTATCAGCCCGATGGGCAACCAGTCGTCTTCGATCTACAAGTAGAAGCGGAAATTCTCGGTTGCGAGTTGCAGTGGGCGGACGATGCGCCTCCTGCAGTCAAATCCCATCCCTTGGCCGTCGGTTATGAAGTGCTGGAGGATCTAGAGATGCCACAGCCTCGAAGTGGAAGACTGCCGGTGATTCTGGAAGCCATGCGGGTTCTTAAGCAAAGGATTGGACAAGATACAGCCCTTTACGGTTTGGTGGTGGGGCCATTTACCTTGGCTCTGCATTTGCGAGGGACTAACCTGTTTCTCGATATGTTTGATCAACCGGAAGCCGTGGGGGAATTAATGCATTTCTGCCGTCAAGTGACAGAAGTTGTGGCTGCTTACTACATTGATGCGGGTATGGATGTGATCGCAGTTGTCGATCCTATGATTTCGCAAATATCAGCTGAGCATTTTCAGCAATTTGTCAGCAAAGATGCAACCCACATCTTCGATTTTATCCGGCAGAAGGGTGCCTACTCCTCCTTTTTCGTATGTGGCAATGCCACCCCGGTGCTGGAGGTAATGGCCCAATGTAAACCTGATGGACTTTCTGTGGACGAAAATGTGGATATGGTCTTTGCCAAACAGGTTGCCGATCGGTATGCAATATCCTATGGTGGCAATATCCCTCTTACCACTGTCATGCTGCATGGGGATCAGGCCGATAACATGCAGGCGGCCCTTGAGCTAATCGACAGTTGTAACGGACCTGGGTTTATCCTATCACCGGGTTGCGATATGCCCTTTGATGTAAAACCAGAAAATGTAAGTGCGATTACGTTGACGGTATTCGATCCTGATAAGGCCCGAGTTTTCGTGCAGACTCATCATAAGCAGGCCGATCTAGCGCAAGTTGAACTCGAGCTGCCTGACTATGCCCACCTATCTAGACCTCTTATCGAAGTGATCACCTTGGATTCTGCCACTTGCCCACCCTGCAAATATATGGTTGATGCCACCCGAGAGGTAGCCAAATTATTCGAGGGCAAGATAGACTGGGTGGAATATAAGATTACGGAAAAAGCAAACATAGTGCGCATGCAACGCTTGGGGGTTACCAACATCCCCACCATTGTGATTAACGGCCAGCCTACTTTCGCATCGTATATTCCCGACATAGCTACCTACAAGCGGGAAATCGAGAAGGTGCTGCAGCCATGATCGATGTTATCTTACTCACTGGTTTCCTTGGCAGTGGCAAGACAACCTGTCTCAACCAGCTGCTGCTGAAACTAGCCCGGCAATACGATCGGGTGGCAGTAGTGATGAATGAATTTGGCAGTATAGGCATTGATGGAAGACTGGTAGATCAAGGGGCAGTACTGGTAGAACTGCAGAATGGCTCGATTTTCTGTGTGTGCATCAGGGATAACTTTCTGGCGGCCATGGCCAACCTGGCTCAAGAATCGCAGCCGGAAGTGGTGGTGATCGAGGCTACTGGTGTTGCAGATCCCTTTGAAATGGGGGACTTTGTGGCCTACCCTGGGTTACAGGACATCTATAGGCTAGACCGAATAGTAACTTTAGTTGATGCAGTGAATTTCCCGAAAGTGATTCAGACTTTACGGGCTGCCCGAGCCCAGGCACAGGCGGCTGATGTATTTATAATCACCAAGACTGATTTGCTGGATCCAGAGGCGATGCCCAGGCTGGAGAATTTGCTCAAGGATATTAATCCCACTGCCTTGCGGGTAACAGCTCCCTTTTGCCGATTAACAGATACTGAATGGGATACGGTACTGGGGTCGGCTGCAGATAGGCGGGGTGACAGGCAGCCTGATCGAGGGGTTCCTGCTCGTGATCCAATGGTATCCATCACTGTCGCTGCAGGCCCCTTTGCTGATAGTCAGACAGCTGAAAAAGTAATAACCAGTGGCTTGCCCCCCAATGCATTACGGGCTAAAGGTTTTGTCGATATCGGTGGTAAGCTCCATTTGTTCCAGCATACGATCGGACGGACAGAAATCATGGAGGCAGAGCTAGCAGGCAGTGCAGCCAAGGCGGACGCCATAGGGCAGCTAGTTATTATAGGGCTCAACCTGCAGCCTAGTCAGATCATGCTCTGAGCTCTATCAAGCTGAAAGACAACCAGCTTATGGTATGAATCATGCCGACTAAATAGCCCATCTCAGTGAAATGAAAGGTGGGTTTTCCATTAGCAGGGACAAGCCAATCCATCTCTGCTATAATGTTTATGGTTGGTTTGCATAGTTGGTATTTACATACAGCCGGGGAGGTAAACATATGAGTAGATACAACCTGACCATGGCAACGGATCTGTATCAGTTGACGATGGTATATGGGTATTTCAAGACGGGAACCGCTCACCTGGACGGGGTGTTCGATCTTTTCTTTCGCCGCTTGCCTTGGGGGAACGGCTATGCTCTGGCCGCTGGTCTCGAGCAGGCTATAGAGTATCTGAATGAGCTAGAGTTTACCGAAGATGACTTGGCCTACCTTAGGAGTCTGAGCCTTTTTCCGGAAGAATTCCTTGACTACTTGCGGAAAATGCGCTTTACTGGGGACATAGATGCTGTGGTAGAGGGCACTCCGGTATTCCCCGGAGAACCTATTCTAAGGGTTAAGGCTCCCATAGCGCAGGCTCAGCTGCTGGAGACGAGCCTGGCTAATATGATTAACCACCAGACCCTGATCGCCACCAAAGCTGCCCGAGTCATGGAGGCAGCGGGAGATACAGAAGTTATGGAGTTTGGCTTAAGAAGGGCCCAGGGCCCTGATGCTGGCCTGTATGGAAGCCGGGCTGCTTTTATCGGAGGGTGCCAGGCGACCAGTAATGTGCTGGCCGGGCAGCTGTATGACATCCCGGTCAAGGGCACGCATGCCCACTCATGGGTGATGAGTTTTCCTGATGAATTAACGGCTTTCAGAGCTTATGCCGATGCTTATCCCCATGCATGCTTACTGTTGGTGGATACCTATGATACTATCAGAAGTGGTGTTCCCAACGCCATTCGTGTGGCGAAGGAACTAGAGGCTAAGGGCCACAAATTCTTGGGAATACGTCTAGACAGTGGCGACCTGGCATATCTGTCTAAAGTGGCACGTGAGATGCTCGATGAGGCAGGTTTGGAGCATGCCATCATAGTCGGCTCTGGGGATTTGGATGAGAACATCATCCGGGATCTTAGGGTCCAGGGAGCTCGCATAGACAGTTGGGGAGTGGGAACTAAGCTGATTACAGGAGACAACAACCCGGCCTTGGGGGGTGTCTACAAGCTGGTTAGCCTTGAAGAAGATGGCAAACTGGTTCCGAAAATCAAGGTTAGTGAGAATGCGGAAAAAACCACTAACCCCGGGGTGAAGGATACTGTCCGTTTTTATAGTAGGGAAACAGGTAAAGCCTTGGCGGATCTTTTGATTCTTGAACATGAACAGCTCTCACCCCATGGTCCTTTGACTATCTTTGATCCGGTAGACACCTGGAAACGCAAGACTTTGCGAGACTATGATACTGAAAGGCTTCTCGTACCCATTTTCCGTAATGGCCAACAGGTTTACGAATGCCCTTCGGTACAGGAAATCCAGAGTCATGCTCGCCAGGAATTGGAGCGTTTCTGGCCGGAATATAAACGCCTTAACAATCCCGAGAAGTACATTGTCGACCTCAGTGAGGAGCTTTGGCATCTCAAGCATAAGATGATTAGAGAACTGAGAGCATCCTATAGTGAGAATAATCATCATAATGCTCGACATGATCAGGGAACAAAAGGCAGTTGAGGCCATAAGAGCATCCATGATTAGTGACGCAAACTGGCAGTGAGGTGAGACTATGCTCTATATTTTGGTAGTGGCAGCATTAAGATTACTGGTACCCTTGATATTTCGAGTTAGGATAGAAGGCAATTTGCATATTCCTCGGGAAGGTGCAGTGGTACTAGCCGCTAACCATAGGAGCCTATGGGATCCGGTATTTGTGACACTGGCCAGTCGCCGGCCTGTACATTTCATGGCGAAAGAGGAGCTGTTTCGCGTTCCTGTCTTAGGTTTTCTTTTGCCCTACCTGAATGCTTTCCCGGTACGCCGAGGCCAGAGCGATCGGAAGGCTATTCGGCAAGCTCTCTCGGTGCTCAATGATGGTAGTGTATTGGGGATTTTCGTGGAAGGTACTCGCAACAAAGATCAGACCAGTAATGTATTGCCACTGAAGCACGGTGCCGCCATGCTCGCTAGTAGATCTGAAGCCAGTATAGTACCGGTTGCTATCCAGAGAATAAAGCGGCGGATCACCATCAAAGTCGGGCAGCCACTAATACCTCACTGGCAATTTGAGGAACGCAGGGCCCGCTATGAGATGATTAGTCAAAACCTGCAAGACGTTTTGAGCCAGATGCTGGAACCCGTGCCGCAGTCATAATGCCAGGGAGAGATGAGAACGAGCTTGGTAGCCAGTCCAGTATCTAGCCGTGATTAGCCACGGCATAGTCCCGGGTTTTGGCATTTATTTCAGGCAGGAATCGATACCTCTGTCAAGAATGTAAAACATCATGTTTCAACTAAAGAATCCTGACTCTTTGGCCGTAAGGCTAGGTCAGGTTTCTTTATTGGCTATAATCGAATGTTAAGAGAGGAGGGGTAGGACAAATTCAGGTTGTATCGGATCGAATGGCTGATCCGCAAAGGCTATGTGTAGACCGGTCTTGGTCGGTATTTGATGGTAGTCGCAGATGTAGAAAGTGAGATGGTATGGTGAAAAAGTGTTCGGTTATCGGTCTTATTCTTTGCTTATTACTATTTGTCGGTGCAAACGTTGTATCGGCTGCTAATGCTCACCCTGAAGGTCAGATCGTACTAGTAGGTACGGATATCGAAACTCTCAATCCGATGCTTTCAGAAAGCATCTATGAGAGTGTTGTTCTCAATGGCATTTTCAGTCAGTTGATCCGTATGGATGAAAAGGGTAATCTCATACCTGACTTGGCTGTAGAAGTACCTACTGTGGACAATGGTGGGATTTCGCCCGATGGCAAGGTATTTACTTTTCATTTGCGCAAAGACGCCAAATGGCATGATGGTAAGCCAGTAACGGCTAAGGACGTAGTGTTCACTTGGGAAATGATCATGCATGCCCCTCAGGTAGTGTCCCAGGATGGCTTTAGCGATATTGAGCGGATGGAGACACCCAATGACTATACGGTAGTCATGCACCTAAAGGAACAGAGAGCAGCCTGGTTGCTGAACTGGGCGGCCATTTCCGGGGCCATCATTCCGGCTCATGCCTGGAAAGGCGTGGACCCTACAGAGTTTACGAAGGCTCATCTGCTGTCTCGTCAACCCATCGGTTCTGGCCCCTTCAGACTTGTCGAATGGAAACCAGGTAGTCATGTGATTCTGGAAGCCAATAAGGAGTATTACGGTGAAGGTCCCTATTTGGCTAAGTTCATCTATCGGGCTGTCTCTGACAGCAACACTCAGTTGACTATGCTCAAGACCGGTGAAGCCGATATTGCTATGAATCTTGTCGGTGATCAATATCCTCAAGTGCAGGCCATTAAGCGTCTACAGGTGAGTCTTGATCCGGGTTCGGCTTATACCCATATGACCTTCAATCTTGATAAACCCTTGTTTAAAGATAAGCGGGTGCGGCAGGCTCTTAACTATGCTTTGCCAAGGCAGCTAATCGTGGAGAAGGTCCTAAAGGGCGTTGGGATGGCGGCAACTACCAGTACGGCACCTATTCTGTGGGCTTATGATGATACCTTAGAGCCTTACCCCTTTGATCTGGAGAAAGCTAAGAACCTTTTGACAGACGCAGGCTGGGTTGATACCGATGGTGATGGTATTCGCGACAAAAACGGCAAGCCTTTGGCATTTTCTCTATCGACTAGTGCCGGTGCCAAAGAGAGGGCTCAGATCGCCCAGATCGCGAAACAGTTTTGGAAGGAGATCGGTGTCGATCTTGAGATTAAGCTCGTGGAAGCTACCATGCTCTTCGGTGATATCTTGGAAAACCGGAAGTTTGATATGATCATGTTCGGCTGGGCCACACCGGCCGATCCGGATGAGTTTACCTTATATCATTCTTCTCAGATCCCAACTCCTAAGAACAAAATGCTAGGGCAAAACTACGCTGGCTATGTCAATTCCAAGGTTGATGAGCTGTTAGAAGAAGGCAAGTCCCTGCTAGAGCAAGAAGAGCGATTGCCGGTATATCGCCAGATCCAGAAGATCATCTATGATGAACTACCCATGTTGTACTGCTACTATATGGTCGATATCCATGCGGCTCCTAAGGCTCTGCAAAACTGGCGTCCTGCTCCTTTCACTAATGGGATTAATTGGAACGTTAACCAGTGGCGGTTGACCAAATAGCGAGTAATTGCCTAGAGGCGATGCATGGATCACTATCCGATTTGCAGCCTACTCTAGCTTGAGTGTCACAAAGGAGGCAAATCTCTCTTCTGTCGGGAGCGTTTGCCTCCCTATCTCGTTTATGAGGAGCTCCTGCTCGACTGAGTTACGTGGCTGGAGTTGCCCAGAGGCAAATAGGGCAAGAGGGTTATGGGAGGAGTTATTATGGGCAGATATTGCGCGAGGAGGCTTATACAGGCGATCCCTTTGCTGTTCGGGATCTCAATAATATCTTTTTTTACAATGAGAATGATGCCAGGTGGTCCCCTGGCAGGGTATTTGATGAACCCTCGGGTGACACCCGCTGATGTTGCACGGCTTGAAGAAGCTTGGGGCCTCAATCAACCACTGGTGACTCAATATATTAAGTGGCTTAGTGCGATGCTTGCGGGTGATTGGGGTTGGTCTTACCGCACGGGATTGCCGGTGCTGGAGATGATCATACAGCGATTGCCACAAACACTACAGCTGATGTTGACCTCTTACTTGCTGGCGGCGATTGTCGCAATACCTATTGGCATTTTTAGTGCGGTGTATCGCTACAGCATCTTCGATTACTTTGTCACGATTTTCGCCTTCATGGGGGTCGCCATCCCCTCATTTTGGTTTGCTGTGATGATGCAGCTGATTTTTTCGGTGCATTTGGGGTGGTTACCATCCGCAGGTATGGCCACCATCGGCCTGGAGTACTCTCTGATAGATCGGTTGCGTCACATGATTATGCCTGTGTTTGTTTTGGCTCTTATTAACATGGCCAGCTGGAGTCGATACATGAGATCGAGTATGCTGGAAGTCGTCAGTCAGGATTATGTGCGGACGGCTAGAGCTAAGGGCCTTTCGCAAAGAGCAGTGATCTATAAGCATGCCTTGAAAAATGCACTCATACCTGTTGCCACTATTATGGGCCTGGATTTGCCGGTGTTTTTTGGAGGTGCTGCTCTGACTGAGACTATCTTTGCTTGGCCGGGCATGGGGCAGTTGTTTGTTGAGTCTGTGTTCAGCAGAGATTACCCCATTCTCATGGGTGTACTAATGCTTACAGCTGTTCTAGTCGTGATTGGCAACCTGGTGGCCGATCTCACCTATGGACTTCTAGATCCACGCATCCAGTACGATTGAGGGGATGATGGGACATGAGTATCAATATGAAGATTAGCTGGGAAGAGCTCTCAACAGACCAAGACCTAGTGGAGGCACGGCCGATAGAAAGTCCGTGGCGTCAGGTCATAAGGCGGTTTTGCCACAATCGGTTAGCCGTTCTTGGTCTGATTGTCTTGGTGATACTTTGCATATTCAGTCTGCTCACCTCCTGGATAGCGCCTCACGATCCTGCTGCTATCGATCTATTCAATATCCAGTCTCCGCCTAGTGCAGAGCATTGGATGGGTACAGATGACCTCGGCCGCGATACACTGACCCGCCTGCTGTATGGTTCTAGAATTACCTTAGTGGTGGCGTTAGCGGCCACGGCCATAGGGGTATTGGTTGGAGTGGTGCTCGGCGGGATTTCCGGTTACTATGGAGGTCTCATAGAGACTTTGATCATGCGGTTCATTGATATAATGCTGTCTTTTCCGACTCTGTTTTTGCTGATTATCCTGTCGGCATATATGAAAACCACAGTCTTGGGCATAGTATCGATCATCGGTTTCACCAGTTGGATGGGGATAGCTCGGCTAGTCAGAGGAGAGCTGCTTGCTTTGAAGGCAAAGGAATTTGTCGAAGCCAGCCATGCTATTGGAGCCAAAGATGCTCGGATTATCTTTCGCCATCTAATTCCCAATGCCATGGGGCCGGTAATTGTGGCCGGGACTTTGAATGTTGGGTATGCGATTTTGTATGAATCTTCCCTGAGTTTCTTGGGAGTAGGCATTCAGCCACCAGCGGCTAGCTGGGGTAATATGCTGACAAATGCCCAGTCATATGTCATGAATGCTCCATGGTTGGCGTTCTGGCCGGGGATCTTCATTTTCGTGACCGTGCTTTGCTTCAATTTTGTTGGTGATGGACTCAGGGACGCCCTTGATCCCAAACTGAAGTAATATAGTAAGTTGGTTAGGCGCATTCGCCACAGCGAGAGCAATGTGAAAGGTATCAGATAGGAACTTCGAGAAGAAGAATGGAAGCAAGCCTAACAGGGAGGGAATGCCTTTGACTCACAGACCAAATATGCTTATTGCTCACGGATTGGGCGATAAGCAAGTGGCAAACATTACAGAAATAGTGCCAAGGGCGAACTTGCGAATAAAGCAGGGCCAAGAAGAGGTAACCTTAGAGGATATGGCCTGGGCAGAGATCTATTTTGGCTGGCCTCCACTCGAGCTGCTCAAGCAAGCCCAACAGTTAGTCTGGGTACATTTGCCCAGTGCCGGAGCCGATGGGTATGCGGATCAAGAGGTATATGCACACCGGGGGGTCATCTTGACAAACTCCAGTGGGGTATATGGGATTCCCCTAGCGGAGCATGCTTTCAGTATGATGTTGGCTTTCAGCCGCACCCTACACAAGTATGTTCGATTTCAGCAGGAAAAGCACTGGGAGAAGCTGCCTGAATCAGGAGAGCTCTATGGCAAGACACTGGGCATCTTAGGCCTTGGAGATATTGGTACTGAAGTTGCCAAGAGAGCCAAAGCTTTCGGAATGCAGGTATGGGGATTAAAACGCCGACTCACCGCCAAACCCGATTATATTGATCAATTGGTGGGGCCTACTGGGTTGCCGGATCTCCTGGCTGTCAGTGACTATGTGGTGATTGCTCTGCCTCTGACTGCACAGACCGAGAAAATGGTTGGTAAGCAAGAGCTAGCCTACATGCAATCCCACGCTATTTTGATTAATGTGGGCCGAGGTCCCATCATTGATCAGCTGGCACTGATCAAAGCTTTACAGGATGGGCAGTTGGCAGGGGCCGGCCTCGATGTTTTCGAAGAAGAGCCATTACCACAAGACAGCCCCCTGTGGGATATGCCCAATGTAATAATTACTCCACATTCTGGTGGTGTCACCCCGGAGGCGACTCGTAGGTCAACGGATATTTTCTGTCATAACCTAAGATTATGGCTGGAGGGGCGTAAGGACGAGATGAAAAGTGTTGTGGATATGCAAGCCGGTTATTAGAAACCGGCCTTTTGCATTCCTCACAATCCACTCACCGGTTCCGCTGACCATGTCATCTGGCAACTGAGGCAGTATATGATCCACAGTACTCTATCTATGCTAGCTTCTGTGAGGAGTAATGATGTAGTCATAAAATAAGAGACTGTGACTTTGCTGCGAAACATGCAGAAGATTGCCTCAATAACCGCATTGGACCTTGACACAGGGTTCTGCATCGTGGTATAATATAGTCCCTGTTATTATCATAGCATCGTGCCGGTTATTTGGCTTTCTTTATTAAAGAACCTCCAACCTCAATGGTTCTTTTTTCAAATTTATACTTGTGAATAGCTAACGTTTTTGTTCGACATAGCGGGGAGAGGTCTATGCAGGGAGCGTAGATGCAGTCTCCCATTTTGTGCTGTAGGGGTCTAGAGCCAAATGACAGGGCTGGTTGCTTTATGAATATATGAGCAGATTGTGAAGGAGAGGTGAATGCTTTGGCTGTGGTGACACAAGTGGGCAAAAGGCAGCAGCGCTATAACTACGGGAGAATCAAGGAAGTGCAACCTATACCTAACCTCCTTGACATCCAGCTTCAGCCCTATGAGTGGTTCCTTGCAGAGGGATTACAGGAGACCTTTGAGGATATTTCTCCGATTGAGAGCTTCACTGGGAATCTGGTACTGGAATTCATCAGTTATGCTCTAGATGAGCCTGAGTATTCTGAAGAGGAATGCAAGGATCGAGACATGACTTATGCTGCCCCCATGCGAGTCCGAGCACGCCTGGTTAATAGAAAAACAGGTGAAGTCAAAGAACAAGAAGTTTTTCTCGGTGATTTCCCCCTAATGACAGAGCAGGGAACTTTTATCATTAATGGAGCGGAGCGGGTGATCGTGAGCCAATTGGTACGTTCACCTGGTGTGTACTATGAGCAAGAGCGGCATTCTAGTGGTAAACAACTGCATAAGGCCATTCTGATTCCTGACCGGGGCACCTGGCTCGAGTTTGAGACAGATAACAATGATGTAGCCCATGTGAGGATTGATCGAACCCGGAAACTGCCGGTAACCGTGCTGATACGCGCGCTCGGTTATGGCAGTAACGAGCAGTTGACCGAACTCTTGCATGACAGTACAGCCTCTAATGCCACTCTGGATAAGGATAGAACTGAGACTGAAACAGAAGCATTGATCGAGATTCATAAAAGGCTGCGGCCTGGCGAACCACCTACCGAAGAGTCAGCGAGAGGCCTTTTTGATAGTCTTTTCTTTGATGATCGGCGCTACGATCTGGCGGCAGTGGGTAGATATAAGCTCAACAAAAAGTTGCGCATTACTGAGCGCCTCACTGGAAGGACTGTAACACGGCCGATCGCTCATCCCGAGACCGGCGAGCTCCTGGTCGATGCGGGCACACGTGTAGATCGGCGTACTGCTGAGAAAGTAGCGGCAGCTAAAGTTAATGCTGTTTATGTGAAGGGTCAAGGTGATCGCGAGATCAAAATCCTGGGGAATGGTCAGCCAGGTGAGGATGAGCAGACTCTTACACCCCAAGATCTTGTGGCTACTGTCAACTACCTCCTCAATCTGATGGATGGGGTAGGTCATGTTGATGATATTGATCACTTAGGCAATCGGCGGATTAAGAACGTAGGAGAGCTACTCCAGAATCAATTCCGCATTGGGCTGTCCCGTATGGCGAGGGTAGTGCGGGAGCGAATGACCATTCAGGATGAAGATACAATTACGCCCAAGGCACTGGTCAACAATAGGCCGGTTGTGGCTGCGATTAGACAGTTCTTTGGCAGCAGTCAGCTATCACAATTCATGGACCAGACTAACCCTTTGGCAGAGTTGACTCACAAACGGCGGTTATCAGCATTAGGGCCGGGTGGGCTCTCAAGGCAGAGGGCAGGGTTTGAGGTTAGGGATGTGCATCATTCTCATTATGGCCGGATGTGTCCGATCGAGACACCGGAGGGGCCGAGCATTGGACTGATCGGTTCATTATGCACTTATGCTCGCTTGAACAAATATGGTTTTATTGAGACGCCCTACCGGAAGGTTGAGAATGGCCGGATCACTGATGAAGTTGAGTATTTAACGGCAGACGAAGAGGACAACTATGTGGTTGCTCAGGCTAACGAGCCCCTGGATGATGAGGGACGTTTTGTGCATCCTAGGGTGACGGTACGTTATATGGATAGAATCCTGTTAGCCCCCTCGGACGAAGTGGATTTCATGGACGTCTCTCCCAAACAGCTGGTTAGTGTGACTACCAGCCTGATTCCTTTTTTGGAAAATGACGATGCATCCCGCGCTCTGATGGGCTCTAATATGCAGCGCCAGGCTGTGCCACTACTGCGCACAGAAGCCCCCTATGTTGGGACCGGTATGGAATATAAGGCGGCTCTGGACTCTGGCGTATTGGTCGTTGCCAAGAATGCGGGTGTGGTAGAGCGGGTGACGGCTGAGGAGATCGTGGTACAAACCGGAGACGGAGTCAGAGATATCTACCGCCTACACAAGTTTAAGCGCTCTAACCAAGGTACTTGTGTTAACCAGAAGCCTCTGGTACGCAAGGGCATGTATGTTGAGGCCGGTGACATAATCGCCGATGGGCCTGCCACTGATCATGGTGAGTTGGCTCTAGGTCAGAATATCTTGGTAGCCTTTATGCCTTGGGAAGGCTATAACTATGAAGATGCTATCTTGATTAGCGAGAGCCTCGTAAAGGAAGATATATTTACATCTATCCATATTGAAGAGTATGAAGCCCAGGCCCGTGACACTAAACTAGGTGTAGAAGAGATTACTCGGGACATACCGAATCTCGGAGAAGACGCGCTTAAGGATCTGGATGAGGATGGAGTAATCCGGATTGGTGTAGAGGTAATGCCGGGGGATATCCTTGTAGGTAAAGTCACCCCTAAAGGGGAGACAGAATTGACTGCTGAAGAGCGGTTATTAAGGGCTATCTTCGGCCAAAAAGCCCGGGAAGTGAGGGACACATCGCTGCGAGTACCTCACGGCAAGGGTGGTACAGTTGTTGATGTGAAGGTATTCTCTCGAGAAAACGGAGATAAACTGCAGCCCGGTGTTGATCGGCTGGTACGAGTGTATCTAGCTCAGAAGCGGAAGATCTCCGAGGGAGACAAAATGGCTGGGCGGCATGGCAACAAGGGAGTTATTGCCCGGATCCTTCCGGAAGAAGATATGCCTTTCTTGCCCGACGGTCGCTCCGTAGAAATCGTGCTCAATCCTCTCGGGGTACCATCACGGATGAATATCGGCCAGATCTTGGAGACGCACCTAGGTTGGGCAGCGGCCGCCTTGGGAAGGAGTGTGGCTACTCCTGTTTTTGATGGTGCCCAGGAAGAAGACATCGTCTCTGTGCTGGAAAAAGCCAAATTGCCTCACACCGGCAAGACCGCCTTATTTGATGGTCGCACTGGGGAGCCGTTTGAAAATGAGGTTACTGTAGGTTATATCTATATGCTGAAGTTAACTCACCTGGTCGATGATAAGATTCATGCTCGGTCCACCGGACCTTACTCGTTGGTAACCCAGCAGCCCTTAGGTGGGAAGGCTCAATTTGGTGGTCAGCGATTCGGAGAGATGGAAGTATGGGCCTTGGAAGCCTATGGAGCAGCTCATACCTTGCAGGAAATGCTGACAGTAAAATCCGATGATGTAATCGGACGTGTAAAGACCTATGAAGCTATTGTCAAGGGTGAGAATATACCGGAACCCGGTGTGCCCGAATCCTTTAGAGTACTGATCAAGGAGATGCAGAGCCTTGGCCTGGATGTTCGGGTTTTCTCTGAATCAGAAGAAGTGGAGTTGAAAGAAACCGATGAAGATGTTAGCAAGATGGCTAAGGAATTGGGAATAGATATTCCCAATAGAGATGTGAGTAAGGCCGACCCGGATAACTAACGTGATCCATGCTCCTCTAGTTTTTGGTGGGGGCATGCTATTTGGATAGATCGAATTCTTGACCAGTTGTTTCGCTGCTAGGTTTGTGGTACAATATGACCTAGCAAGCGAGATCCGCCCGTAGCTCAGCTGGATAGAGTGTCTGACTTCGAATCAGAAAGCCGCAGGTTCGAGTCCTGCCGGGCGGGCCATATAAAACCCTCATGACCATTAGGTTGTGGGGGTTTTTTGTGTGCACCGCGTGCTGCTTGTGAAGTAAGTGATCGGGCCTTTCCCCGCTTATCTCCAGTTGAGTTTGGAGCTTACGAATAGCCTTACCAGGCTTCCCTCAAAGAACTGAGGCGGCTGATTGCTCGAAGGGATTTGAGCAATACCCGACGAATGAGGGCTCAAGCTCGGCTGACATGGTTAAGGTATTCAAGGGCATCTCTGCTAGGGAGTTGCTAGATAAGTATCCGCATCTATCACGGAAGACCGGGTGTGGAACTCTATGGGCACCATCCTATTTCGTGAGCACAGCGGGTAGGGTGTCATCGGGGATGTCAATGCCGCTATCAATACTCTAAAACGCTCAGGCCTGGGCGGGGCCATCGGGGATAGTCCGGCAGTAGCAGGCTAGATGAACCGAGAAGCCTCGGACTTTAGTCCGGGGAGTCGTCACCATGACATTGAGATAGATAGGAGAGAGGTATAATCATGGCACATAAAATACCTATTGGCTTACAGTTGTTCTCTGTTCGGCATGACTTGGAGAAGGATCTGCGAGGGACCTTACAAGCTGTAGCAAAGATGGGATATGAGGGTGTAGAGTTTTTTGGTTTCCCCAAGCATCCGGCTAGGGAGTTGAGAGCTCTCTTAGATGAATGCAAGCTAGCCTGTTGTGGGTGGCATATGCCCTTTGAGCTTGTTCAAGATGATAAGCTAGATGAAACAATTGCTTTCAATCGGGAGCTAGGGAACAAATACATCATTATCCCCGGCATACCAGAAGAGTCTCGTCGTTCTCGAAGTGATTGGCTGAAGCTGGCGGCGTTCTTCAATGAATTGAGTGAGAAACTCAGTTCCCATGGAATGGTAACAGGTTACCATAACCATCATGTCGAGTTTGCTCCTTTGAATGGTGAGCAGCCTTGGGATACGTTTTTTGGAAATACCGACAAGGCAATCATTATGCAGCTCGATTTAGGTAATGCAATGCTAGGTGGAGCTGATGTTATCTCCATTCTAGAGAAATATCCCGGGCGAGCGACTACCATTCATCTCAAACCATATTGCTTTGCAGTCGCCAAGGATGATCCACATGCCGGGTTTCAGCCTCTAATCGGAGAAGACGATGTCCCTTGGCATAAGGTTTTTGAGCTTTGTGAATCCGGTGGGACAGAGTGGTACATCATTGAGTACGAAAGTGATGCCTATCCACCACTAGAAGCTGTAGAAAGGTGTCTCACCGGTCTAAAGAAAGTGGAGACATCCCGGTAGGGACTATCCTCTAGGTGAGAAAGCTAGTATCTAGTATGAGATGGGACGGTCTATGGAAGGATAAAGAAGAGGGGCAACTGATTAGCGATATGGCTAGGAGTGCCCTTCTATTTTTTGATCTAGAAGTGGTCGGCTGAGTATGACAAGTCTTTGCCGAGATAAGAAAGGAGAGTCGGTATTTGTGGCTCATAAATTCGATATTGGCATTGTCGTGAAGCTGGAAGGCAAACAGGATCAGATAATCTCTTGGGTAGATGAGCTGGGTTTTAAGGTCTGTCAAGTCTCAAACTATGATGGCTCCCTTTACACAGATGAAACGCTAGCCATGCTCAAAGAGCAATGCAGGGAGC
>JAAZMR010000034.1 GCA_012798695.1 Bacillota bacterium
CACGTTTCAATCCACGCCCCCGTGTGGGGGGCGACCGGCACCGGCACCACCACCACCACTGGCACCACTGGTTTCAATCCACGCCCCCGTGTGGGGGGCGACGAGCTGTCTAGTCTTTTGCCCACAAACGCTGCCAGTTTCAATCCACGCCCCCGTGTGGGGGGCGACCCTCGAGCAGGGCGGAGTTGTAAGGTGGCTCTGGAGTTTCAATCCACGCCCCCGTGTGGGGGGCGACATTGGTCTTCTCATCAAGTGCGGGTCGCATAAACGTTTCAATCCACGCCCCCGTGTGGGGGGCGACGTACATGACTGCCTACGATATGTTTCGGGCAACTGTTTCAATCCACGCCCCCGTGTGGGGGGCGACGCCAACTTGTGGCCGGCGTTAGCACCAACAAACAGTTTCAATCCACGCCCCCGTGTGGGGGGCGACATTACTGATAGGGTTGTATTTTAGAAACTGCTTTAGTTTCAATCCACGCCCCCGTGTGGGGGGCGACTCTTCGAAAAGCCGTTCAAGAGCTCCATATAGGCGTTTCAATCCACGCCCCCGTGTGGGGGGCGACTCGCCAGCCACCTGCTCCTTAGTAGCACCGTCTGGTTTCAATCCACGCCCCCGTGTGGGGGGCGACAGAAAGGCATATGTCAATAGCCCAAGAGGCAGGCAGTTTCAATCCACGCCCCCGTGTGGGGGGCGACGACGGTGGGTCCTGAAATCAACATACCATGGGCCTTCTAGGCCCTTTATCCGAGAACCCACGTATTCTTCCTCTCGGAACTCATCTTAATGCTTGTCAAGATGGCTAAAACACCCTTCTAGCGCGAGTTGCGAGGAACCCAGGAAAACCATGTGCGCTTGGGGTTCGCAATTCTAAATCATAAGTGTACCTTCTGGATCGTATGTCTCTTTGGCACCTATATGCTCCACTCGCCTTTTCCAGTTCTTGCCCAAATAATAGGATCTCAAGCTATCTTGATTGGGGTCAATTTCCTCCTCTAGCTTATCTCGCATTTGAGCGAACTCTGTTGGATCCACCAGACACTCAAACACAGAGTCTTGTACACGTTGCCCATAATCGACACAGATTTTTGCCACAGACCTTAATCTCTTCCGTCCCTCAGCTGTTTGTGTGTTAACATCGTAAGTCACCAATACCATCATACCATTCACCCATCACCTAATGAGATATGGAGGATAGCCGTCCAAATCACCCCGGATATATCGCGCCATCAGTAGAGCTTCTGCGTAAGGAATCAATCCCACCTCGACCTTTTCCTGCAAGTAGGGGTGTTGCACGACTTCCTGCTTCCGAGATTGCCAAGCATTAAGCACTTTCTTCCGAGAGTCCTCCCTTAGAAGAACCGCTCCGGTTTCCTTTACTATGAAATCCTTTGGATTCACCTGATTGTTGTTTATCAGAGATATGGTCATGCGATCTACTAGATATGGTCTCAGCTCTTCCATGATATCCAATGCCAGGCTGGGTCTCCCTGGTCTCAGGCGATGAAGAAACCCAACCTGTGAGTCTAGGCCGACAGTCTCCAGCGCTGAGGTGCAATCATGAGCTAGCATGCTGTATAAAAAGGATAGCAAAGCGTTGATTCGATCGAGTGGTGGCCGACGACTGCGCTTGGTGAACGCAAAAGCTGGCTTTTGAACTCTAATCAGGTGGTCGAATACGCCATAGTATCGCCGGGCGCCATCACCCTCGACCCCCCGCAATGCTTCTGTCGATGTAACTTCTTTGGCCTGATCGATTGACGCTGACAAGTGCTTTACTGCCATCTCCACCTCAGAGGCACCCTGATCGGTCCCATAATCCCTAATAAACCTCCGCAGTACAGTTCGACAATTCGCCAGCTTACCCAGTACTACGCTGCGACTTACGGTAAGGGTTTCCTGGGGATCATCATGCATTTCATATTGGCGTTTTCGCAGTAACACGTTCCCCTTGTTCGCAGGCGTTAGTCTAGCCAAGAGGCGTCCGTTTGGGCTATGAAAGGCCATAGCTACCCCACGTTCAGCACAAAGATGCATCAACGCCGGGCTGGCCCCTGTGTATCCCATAGAGACAACACTCTCGAGATTGTGAATAGGAACACGTAATCGCACTTCACCCTCCACTCTTACGACCACGTTCTGCCCTTCTTTACCTAAATGAGCCTCGGTAGACGTAACATATAGCGTGTTTAGCAATTTCCGCATCGGTCATCGCCCCTTTAGATGCTCCCCTACGCTCAAAGCATCCTTTCTAGATACTGCGATACCGTTTGTCGTTGAGATAGCGATGGCACACATACTTCTACTAGGCTACATCTCTCACAGTGCTTCCCATATTCCGGAGGAGGAGTTACACCGGTATTTTGACACCCATACATTGCCTCCGTTACCTCCCGTGTTTCTTGGCGTAGCTCATCACTAAGAAGCACCACTTCTCTACGCCTGGGCCTCCCGTAGAAGATATGACCTTCATGTAAATCCATGTCGAATGTCTCCTCAAGACACATTGCTTGAGCACATAGCTGGACGCGATCACATGAAGTGAGCTTGCTCTGCCCATACTTGTACTCCACTGGTAACGGACGCCACCGCCCTGCTCTATGCGCCAGTTTTATCCCATTGGCTTCGTCACGGATAAACTCCACCATATCCGCTATGCCATATAGTCGGAGTCTGTGGGAGCGTACGGGTACAGAGCGCGATACAATAACATCGCCCCTTGACTCCAAAAACTCCGGGTTGTTCACGTTTCTGTGCAGCTTCTGGCCACCATAGGTTAGGACGTTTTCTTGCCAGTGTCCTTCCAGGTGAACCAGACCCCACTGCCTGGGACAGAAAGCATACCGTTGAATCCCCGCTAACTGCAGGTAGTCCTCGCTATCCATGGTCAATTCCCATCAATCACTTCTGGCTTTAAGCCATCTAGCTCGGTGATCTCTATCACGTAGTCATTGATATCTCTTGGCTCCTTTACTTCTGGCTTTGGACTAACTGATAGACTCCGATGAACCCTGGATGAGGAGTATTGACCGGAAGGATTATTGTGTTCCCACCACATGACCCGGTATACTTCCATACTACCCTCAGGCCTAGCTGATGAAGCATCATTGTCAAAGAGATGAACCAGTGCGTGTTTCAAACCCTCCGCATCCTCGACGCTAAAGCCCGTGGCTTGGGCGAGCTGCGGATTCACACTTCCAAAGAATACATATGCACCATGATCAACACGATGTTTCATCCCCATGGTGTCAGAGGCACGCTTAGCTCCGTCACCTTCTCCGCTAACACTCTTAGTAATCTGGATGCTAGATATGCTGATTGGCAAAACGCTAAAGGCAGGATGAATAGAGACTGGCCCCCGAATCCCCACCGAAACCCCATCGCCTTTACTCCGGCCGCCTCCAGAAAAGGCAAATACTTGCCCAAAGGCCCGAACATCGTACCATTTCTTACAAGCCGCTTCCCTCAGCTTGTCCGGGTCCTTAAGCTCGTCTTTGGTCAGTTCCCCTTCTGCCCGATTACGCAGACTGCGGTAATCATCTACACGATAATCATCAGACTGCACGAAAATGTCCTCTCCACGTTCAAGTAGCCTGTTTCGGATCTTTCTCTTGATGCAAACATCAGAAATCTCACCCAAGCCATCATAGGTGACCCTGGGCCGATTACCATTAAGTGGATCACCGTTCGGATTGGCGTTCTTTACCGAGATAATCACGGCAAAATCGATTTTTCTATCCAAAACACCCATTCTTAAGCCCTCCTTTTTAGTTTTTTGCCTCACCATGTTGCTCACCATCAGCCTTCACCGTTTTCCACAAGGCCTGTTTCTGGCAATGATACCCCAATAGGAACTCCCCTGATAGTTTCTTATCAGAGATGAAATCATCCGTTTCAAATAGAGCCATAACCTCAGAGATCTGGTTGACTCGCCTCCGACCCCGATTGCCTAGACGAGCCTTATAGGGGGCTAAAGATAGCTCTATTACCTTCCATGTGGAAAATGGTCGTTCGGAAAACCGTTGCATCAATCGGATCGCATTAGTCTGCCGGTGTTCTCCACTTTCACTTAAGGCCCACTCTTCGATACTGTCAGCTAATGCCAAGAGACGCCCATAGAGATAATCACGGCTCCTTCGATTTACCTCTAGTGCCAAGGAATATCCCTCCGTTTCTCTAGACTTCCGGTACATGGAACAGGCTATAGTCAACGTCCTATCCCATTCCCAACGTTCCATTGCCATAGGATTAGCTGCCCGATATACTACGGACTGCACCATATCTCTAGGTATCGATTCACTATCCACAATACAGCGTACTAGCCTTTCGATGACTGTTTTGCGCAGGCGATCATCCAAACGGTGACCATATATGGCATCTGCCATATCAATAGGGCTTGGGGCCGAGATGTATTCCTTGGGCATATTCCTGGCACGTGCCTTAGTCCATCTGCGATTACGATACGTATGGGTCCAGGCCGCAGATTCATGCCAGTGTTCAATTCGGGAGATAAATGTGGCTGGTATCATCTCCCGGTAGAACCGGATGGACATCCGACCTTGTGTAGCTGCATCCAGGATAATGATCATTACGCTATCGGTACGCTCTAGCCTTTGCTGATAACCGAGAATCGAGCGCCGTAATTCCCTGGAAAAATCCTCCGCTGTATACACCACATCCGAATCATTTGCAGCTGACTCGTCTGTCAAAGGGGACAATCCGTAAAAATCCATGAGCGGGTCCGGCACATCCTCACCACCCGATGCCCAGGTAAGAATCGCCAGACCACTAGTCTGAAAACCCTGCTTCTGTATCAACCACCGCAGAGCATTATGAGCCTTTTGTGTAACCTCAAAGGATACGCCTACCGCTTGTGTATCATCGAGAAACCGGCCTCGAAAGGTAAATCCACTCTTATCGTTAGCCGAGATAAGCTTGGCCTTATCACCATCATTGCGCAGTTTGGCCGGGTGAGATAGAGCCAGTTCCATTTCATTACCGGTCACATAACAGAGACCTTCATTTGCCTGATAGGAAGTGTACAAACGAATCCAGCTTCTATATACCGCCTTATCTGTCCATAGCTGTGTCTGTGGATCGCCTGGGACCTCCACTGCCCACCTGATAAAGACATCCTGTTGCTTTGGAGTCCGGAGGACTTGGAACATATCAGGCAACGCCTCATCGGGCTCTCCATTCCAGGCATCTAGCAATCTCCCAGATGCATCTATGTGCAGGGTACCATACTCAATGAGATCACGAGTCACGGTACCCTTGCTCACATACTTATAGACAGCTTCAACTTTTGGATGAGAGTAACTAGATTCACACCAGGCACCCAAATCGGCTAGATACATCTCATGGGGTTCGGTAGGTTTTCGAGCAAAACCAGACGTGACAACCCCACCGAAATCCAGAAAATCTCCGGCCACATACTGCAATTTGTCGCATAAGGGATGATTAACAGGTTTGGTTCCCCCTCTAGAGCCAGAACGCTCTGTACACGGGATAATAGTGCGATTATCCTCTAGAGGCACAACCGTAGCCCGCAGAAAATCCCCCTGGTGACTCAGCGTAATCGTAATCTGAGCCTGCTGTGTAGAGTGACAGATAGGCAAAAGTACAGGCTCCCCCTCCGAGGCTACTCGGCCAACTTGGCTAGCGTTATTCTCATAGGTGTCATAAAGGCGCTGAATCCAACTCATCATTGCCCACCTCCATCTACCCAAAGGTCCTCTAATGACTGATCCTCGTCCAGCGGCGTAGCGGTGACCGTCTGTATATCCATGTCACGAACCCACTTGCGTATGGTGCAGTCCTCCGGGCTTATGAATTCTACGACACCATTGACTAGCTTTGGGGTCCAAAACCTCGATACCAACTCGGGTTTACCGGTTTCACTGGGATAGTCGAATCCGTGAAACATGAGACCAAAGGATAGCTCACCATAGTCATCATAGTAACCATCCTCCTGGCCCCACTGGCAAGGTTCCACATATCCTTGGCATTCTCGAGTCCCTAAGAATATGTCCCGTCGACCACCTCGCTCGATCATCCTCTTTGCTGCGAAATAGTGCTTATTTTCGTTACGATCCTTGGCCAAGTCCGGGCGCTGCTCATTCCATTCAAAATGAGCTTGCACCTGGTAGCGGACATCCCGCAGATAAGTATAGATCGACAGGTCATTACCCCCACCATACCTACGCGGTTTGGCGCTCTTGCTTTCCGTCTGTATCGGGTTCATGACTCTGAACCGCTCAATAACCCACGTCAGAGTCGGCTTCCAGTAAACAGATTCCAAAATCCCTTTTAGCGCTTGATAAGTTGGTATCTGATATGTCGCTTTTTCGCCCCCCAACCTTGTTAATGGATCCGAAAACAACGCGTAGCGACCATGGACAACGAAATCCATCTGGTTGCGGTTTTCCATGAAACTCCTCCCCCATCGTCAAAATTCTAAGAATCCCATATCGTTACTGGGCTCATCTAGTAATCCGACATCATCACAATAGACTGATTCATCCACAAAGAATATCTCAATATCTTCCCGTATCCTGTGAAGGACCCTTTGGCGATCTAGTGCTTCCATGACGTATGGAAAACACCCAACGGAGTATTGCTGTGCCCGCACCAATAGCTCCCTGGGATTATCCCATGGCTCTAGTGCGCAAAGATCAGCGATGATCTCATTACCTTCACCTTCTTGACCATATGGCACGATAACGCCCCGACTGCTTTGCTCAATGGCTTTGAACGATTCAGCTGCTGTCTGAAACGCTTGTCTTAAAAGCAGGGGCGGAGCTTTCCGATATTGCCTTTTGTAAGCCTTGACTGATATATCATTAGTGGAAAGCAGGCGAAAGAGAGAATCGTGAAGGCCTGCCGGTGATTTTTCAATTAACGGATAATCCATTTCGTGTTGCCGCTGATAAAAGTAGTAATGGTAATAGCGATCCATGGTCCTAGGACTGAGCAGATCATGATCGAAATCGGCTGGAGATGCCCGAAACTCACCAAGTATTCGCTGGGTAATCTCCTTACCCATGCGAATATCTGGAAGTCTACTCAGGTTTTCCCCCGCCAACTCAAAAATGAAAACGTTGCCAAACGCATTCCTGCCGTGACGATTGCATCGACCCGCTGCCTGCTGAATAGAGTCGAGCCCTGCTAATGCCCGAAACGCTACATCAAAATCAAGATCTACACCAGCCTCGATTAACTGAGTACTAATGCAGATAATCGGCTCCTTATCTTCCAGCCTTCTATTTATCTTGCCAAGGACACTCAGGCGGTGGGCTGGGCACATGCTAGTACTCAAATGCCAGATGGGTATACTCTCTCTCTCGGAAAGCTTTTGATAAACCCGCAAAGCATCCCGCTTTGTATTCAGAATCGCCAATACTGACCTTTTCTGTTCCCATTGTTCCAGTATTTCCATGGCCAGCTCTTCATGGCTCCAAGGCTTAGAATCTGTACGATCTTGTAGATGCACCCGTTTAAACTGGGCAAACATACTTTTCACATCCGGAGTTATCTCGGCATCTTGCTCATCTGGTAGGGCTCTAGATCGTGGTTTTACGGTATGTAGCAGTGGCTGAGTAGCAGTACATAACACCGCAGTCGAACCGCAATGGTTAACTAAAAACCGCAGCGCCAGGTTAAACATGTGTATACAACGGATTGGTAGTGTTTGAATCTCGTCAAATATGATTACGGCATTGGCCATCTGATGCATACGTCTTACTTTAGTAGTACCGGAACCAAATAATGCTTCCAGAAACTGTACCATAGTGGTTAATACTATGGGCGCATCCCAGTTCTGAGTGAAGAGCTTCTGCTCCGGAGAATTCTGCCGGTCAGGTTCTAGGTTGGAATGATGCTCTAGTACCATTCCTTTGCAGTCTGGGTGTGCTTCAATAATATCCTTTATGGTACTAGCGTTTTGGTCGATGATCGAGGTGTACGGGATAACATAGAGAATCCGTTCTAGGCCATGGTGCCTGGCATGGTGCAGAGCAAAGCGCAGACTAGCTAAAGTCTTACCTCCTCCTGTGGGGACTGTTAAACGGTAAATACCTCGATGGTTGTGGGCTACTTCTAGGCAACGCCGAGAGACATCCTGCCTCAACTTATCTATGTGATTTTGACAAGAAAATTTCTTTAGGTGGTTTTCCAAAGATCCGATCATAGTATCCCAAGGATGATACACTCCATCTCGCCTTAACATTCGCTGCTCAGGATATTGGAAATCTATGGTGTCAATACGATCACCATCAATCAGTGCAGAAAATAAAAACCGTGTGAGTAGGCCAACTTTGAAAGCCATTTCATTTGGGCCATCACTGGGCTCCCTGAGCGAGTGAATGGAATCAGCTAATAAGGACTCTATATTGCCACTTTGCACTAATCGGTTAACGCTCTCGATGTAATCCGGAGGTGCATTGCCCAGGGATTCCTTCATGCGTATCTGCAGCTCGTTCTTGTTAAGGCGTCGTTCAAAGCCATCTTGACCATCCATGGTAAGACAATCAATCAGACCAGAGTGATGGGATACTGCGATCAGGGGGATCAGCTGCTGAGAGAGCCTGGCTTTTGGATCTGCAGAGATCAGTGATCGCACCCAGACACTTCCGGCCGTCGAGTGATCCACAGTTTCCTTGATCTTGGCAGAATCCGATTCAGCTCTTAAGGGCAATCCGACTGCATGTCGAATATAGCTATCGAAGGGGCTGTTAGCCTTGCCAAAATCATGAACTAAACCCAACAATTCACCTACCGGCCCAAGGCCGATCTTTTCGGCAATTCTAGCTGTACGCTGTCCTACGTTTTCCAGATGAGACCAAACATCCTGTATTACGCCATCGCTGGGTCGGTAATGAGCCACAAACTCTTCTTTCTGATTACTCATCTGAACCTCCTCTTCGAACAACCCTTCCACTTTTCCTAATTATATCATAAATATTGCTTCATGCCATACAAACCACCTAGTTCTTGCACTAAATGGTTGATCGCAGCGAAATACTATAGAAGGATTATAGATTCAGATATCTCCTCAGGCACCTTACACTTTTCCAATGAACCCCAGTCCGTATTCACATCTAGTCCAGATACAGAGAGTCTCTATAGGTCAGCATAATTATTAATGTAGTCAATCAACTTAACCCTCGATCAATCGAATGCACTTCTCTGCAAGGAACTTGACGATCCCATCAGCGAGTATCATATAGCTCGAGCATGAGCGTATTGAATTCAAGAATATCTTTAGCTTTGATATCAAAACGCCCTAGCCCTCGTTGATTAGGATCCCGTTGGCCATTAGGTGAGCTATGCGTTTGTTACCATGCCAATAGAACTGGTTTAGTGCTCCCCAAGGACATATTCTAGTAGCTCTTTCCACGACATTGTAACAGTCTAGTATAATCTCGATTTCGTGATCGAATATCACCTCTGATTCCTGCCAGGGAAGCTTCGTAGTATTCTGTCCCAGCTATGCCCACTGAGCCTGTACGGAACTTACCCCATTCCAGCGATTCCACCTTGGCGACTAAGGCATTCATTTTGTGAAACATCTCTTTGGTGACTGTAAATGTACCTGCTTCGACGAAGCGCAAGAGCACAGACCAAGCATCTCCAATATTGAGGGCCTGCTTGTACATCCTCAATCCTCGACCGCCAATTGTTACTCCATCCATTAGCGTTTGTACTTCAGGAAGTGTAGTGGGGTTTTTCTCCGGTTGCGCTATATCGAAAACGTATTCTGGCAGCATCTTTCTTACCGTAAACAGACCATCCGCCTATCTGGAGTAATAACTGGAGTCGAATAACACTTAGAATATCTATATGATACAAGCCTTTCCTAAAGCTTAGAGGATCGTCTAGCTCTTGAACAAGCCTCCACTACTCCGCAAGGCACCTTTGTGCCTCATCCTCGGAGACTACGTAGTCCCCTTCTAGGTACGCTCCTCCGGGCTTAAGTGCCCGTAGAATTCGACGATACATATCCACTTCTACCTCTGACAGAAGATGATGCATGGACATCACCGAGATCGCATAATCAAACACTGTTTCTCCCAAGGGCACATTCAGATATGAATCACGTACTAGTTTGAGCTGTTCTGATCGCTCTTCGTATTTCCCCTGCAATCGATCTAGCATTTCCGCCGAAAGGTCAATTGCAGTCACCTTTGCTTTGGGAGCTTTTGCGAGAAGCCCACTGAGTTCAAGACCAGTACCCGCCCCTAAATCCAATACTTCCACAGGATCTGAAGTCGGCGTAATGGGCCGTACTACTTCCACTGGACACGTCCTCTCCTCAATATTGATATAGGGTTTTTCTACGTGTCCGGCAATGCCCATACTCCCACCTAGCTTGCTGCTTCTATCCATGAGACAATCAGGGTTTTATGGCCCTAGTCGCAACATATTGCGGGGCATACTCACGCGAGAGTCCCGAGCCTTCCTGATCAAGATCTTCGCAGTCGCACCCGCTCTTGGCCCATCTGTCCCAAGTTTTCGAGTTGATCTCTGTATAGTTCACTCTTCTTTGCGTACGATCAGACCTCCACTTTGATCGTATGTACGATACAAGTTCCTATCTGGCCCTATCAAGGGAGTTTAACCTCAGCAATACTCTCCACCCGCAGCCCACGAAAAGTGAAACGGAGGATATAGGGCATTTTGTCGACAATGCGACAAAAATCTTCATAGCCAAAACAGCAGTCATAGTAGTTGATAATCGCGCCTAATGCTGTACCGTGTGTGCCAATGACTACGTTTTCGCCAAGACTGACTTTGATCACCTTCTCTAAAGCGGAAATGTTCCTTGCTTGGACCTCTCTGAGGGATTCTCCATCGGCACGCCGGTACTCGAAATCCTGCCATTGCTTTTGCGCAAACCCGAAGAAATCTTCAACCCAGCCCCCCGTATACCGTTCATGGAAATCATCTACCAAGATAATTTGAGTCCCAATCGAGTTAGCTAGATCGGTAACGGTCTCCACTGCCCTAACATAGGGACTGGAGTATACCTTCGAAATACCTTTGCTAAGAAGCACAGCGCTAACCCTCTTGCTGTCAGCCTTGCCCACCGCAGTTAGTGGCCGGATGTCGTCCTGCTTTACGAATATATCAGACTGAGCGTGACGGACGAAATATACGTTTGTAATCAATTAGACCCTCCCTGTGTCGCCGATGTGAGTACTTGATTCTTGGGCAAGCTTATCTGGGCTTAGTAGACGTAGCCTTGCTTCCATTAGCTAGGACGGCCAAGATACTGATTGAGGATCTGTCTAAATTGGCATCCTTGGCGAACATGCGCTGACTCGACCTGCTCACACCAAGCCAGGCTATGGAGTCTTAGCTAACCGCCTGGGCCTGGCCCGCTTCTTCCATGGCTCGCGTACGAACCTGATGACGTGCATAAAAGAAGCTCCCCACTTGACCAAGTCCCGCGAACGCCCAAGTGACGGGATAGCACATATAGAGCATCACCACTGTTGGGTACCATTTAAACACCGTAGCCAACCAGACGATGCGCATGAGACAGGCACCTACCAGCGTACAGAGCATCGGCAGAATAGAATAGCCCATTGCCCGGGTAAGGCCTGGATAGACATTCATCACGGCACAGATAAAATATGCAGACATCTTGACCTTTAAGCGAAGCATCCCCAGATCGATAACCTCTGGGTTAGATGTATAAAAACTCAGCAGTGACCTACCGAAAAGCAAAACACCACCACCCAAGACAATCCAGGTGGCGAAGATTAGGATCGTACATACCTTTGCAATAGCATCGATTTGGTCATACTTTTTCGCTCCCATGCTCTGACCGGTAAAGGTAATGGCCGCGTTGTAATAGGCGTTCATGGCCGTACCGACAAAGCCTTCCACATTTCCTGCGGCAGCATTAGCCGCCACCATGATAGACCCGAAGGAGTTGACAGCTGACTGAATTAACACATTGGAAATAGAAAACAACAACCCCTGCAGGCCAGCCGGCAAACCGATCCTCACTATGTCCTTTAGCTTATGTCTATCAATCCGCAATAAATTGAAGCTGAAGCGCAAAGGCCCATCGCTTCTTGAAAGACAGAGCATGATTAGCAGGGTGGAAAGATACTGTGCAATAACTGTAGCCCATGCCACGCCTAAAACGCCCATATGCAGGCCCACCACAAAAAACACATTCAGTATTACATTGACAATACCGGTGATTGTTAGAAAATACATTGGGCGGCGGCTGTCACCAGTAGCCCGCAGTATAGCTGCACCGAAATTGTAGATCATGCTGGCAGGTAAGCCAAGAAAATAGACTTTAGTATAGAGAACCGAAAGGTCGATGATGTCTTTTGGAGTGCCCATAATGCCCAGCAAAGGCTTACAGAGAACTAAGCCTGCTGCCATGACTACTACCCCGCTAACTGCGCTGATGGCGATGGAAGTGTGAACAGACCGGCTTATGTTGTCCGGCTTCTCCGCGCCGTAATCTTGCGCCACGATGACACTGGCACCGACTGATAAGCCCATAAACAAGTTGACGATGAGGTTGATCAGCGGGCCTGTTGCTCCCACTGCAGCAAGTGCCTGACTACCTGAAAAACGTCCTACAACTACCATATCAGCAGCATTAAACAGCAGTTGTAGAACGTTCATTGCCATGATAGGCAAAGCGAAAATCAATATCCTGCCTAACAGCGGCCCACTGTGCATTTCCGAGTCATAGTTCTCTGAGTTCATTAGATTATCCGTTCCTCTTCTTTTGCCTGATTTGACTCACTAATGTATCATAACATATCTATGTTACCAATTACTGGAAAGCAGGCTGTGTCGTCTAGATAGAACTCTGCAGGCAGGTCGTATCAGCCAATCGGGACCGGTGACTTGTTCGGGACTACCCGTACCTACTCCCTAGGTGCTCTCCATTCCCAATCCAAAATGGCATACAGCAAGGAGTCTCTCCACTGACCATCTTTATAGAGATGCTCTTTCATATGTCCTTCCCTTCGCATGCCGCTTTTCTCCATGACCCTTGCTGATCCAAGATTCCGCGGATCGCAGGTAGCATAGATGCGATGGAAGCCCTCTTGACTGAAAGCAAACTCCAAAAGGGCAGTGGCTGCCTCAGTCACATAGCCCTTATTCCAGTAAGCGCGATGCAGGCAATAGCCCATCTCACCTTCCTGGAGCCTTCGTCGATAGATGCCACAGCCACCAATGAGTTGACCATTGATCTTGAGTGTAATAGCCAGGTCATATGCTGTTCTAGGTAACTTTCCTTGCTGGGCTATCACTGTCTTGACAAAGCCCTGGCTTGCTGCCTCGTCATTAGGACCCCAGGACATATATCGGGTGACCTCAGGATCCGATGCGTAGGCATGCACCGCCGGCCAGTCTTCATACGCGAATTCCCGAAGAACAAGTCGCTGAGTCTGCAATTGTAACCCCATGTTAGCACCACCTAGAGCTTTCATCCCTGATTCACCACGGAAGGCCTTTGTCCTGCCTGACTTACTATGCTGGCCTTTTCCCATCCGGTTCAACAGAGTACCTTATGGCCCATCGTCATCGGCAATCTCCAAGGACAGCCACTGCCGGGATGCAGTGGAAGACATCTCTGATCCTGTTTGCATGTCCTTTATTTAATAGAAACAGTATTACAAGATTAGTAATCCAACATTGCTGTCGCTTCAGTGTCACTGCCTCAATACCCCGCTGGCCATTATTTGTCAATGGCAATCCCTTGACAAATCCATGAGTAATGTGGTACGCATGGCTTCCTGGGTGATAGTCTAGCATTGAGAAGATGTTCTCCATAAAGATCTATGAGATGTACAACTATGTTCTAAGAAGAGGAGGAATTGTAGATGCCTAAGAGACAAGTAATGTGGACGATGCTCTTGGTCTTAATGGGATTCATGTGTGTCAGTAATGTACAAGCACAGACCATTCACCTGTGGGCGATTGAAGCCACAGCCAACAGCGAATATTCAAGCACCCGATGGTCAGCAGCACAGATGATAGGAGCTCCCGACACCTACCCTCGGTATGGTGACATTGATACAGCCTGGACAATAGCGTATATGAACACCACCGACACTGTTTGGGCAGAGTTGAAATTTGCGGAAGCCATTATTGTAGAAGAGATTGAAATCTATGAGACCTATAACCCTAGTGCCATTACCAAGGTAGAGCTTATAGACGAAGCCGGTTCCTCCCATGAAGTGTGGAGAGGTGATGCTTGGGTTGCCCCCGAGCAATCCCGCGTCTTGAGGATCGGCAACACAAGAGTAAAAACCCCGGTCAAGCGCGTGCGCCTCTCTCTTGATTGCAGCAAAGTACCAGGCTATAACGAAATCGATGCCGTGGGTATCACTGGTAGAAGGCCTACCCAGATGGTTTCTTCCTATGATAGTCCATTAACTGAGCTTGAGGCTCTCTTAACTAGACTAGAAGGAGCTGTTAAACGAGCTACCGAAAGAAATTCAGCTAACCCGACTTTCCTGCAGGACCTGGAGAGTATTCTCCGAGAGCTGCAGTCTATCAGCAATGAGCTCTACGGAGAACTGGGTACCTCGACCACTGAGTGGGGTGAATACTGAGAGCAACACTAGTTTCTCCCGCTTTCCGCAGGGGAGATGTGAACGGCTGAAAGACACGTAATCTAAGGCCTTCACAACAGAAAGGAGCCCACCCGTATTGCCTATTATACAAAGTAGATGCACCCGTATTATCTCCTTGACGATGATAATGTTTCTCCTGTTCTCTTGGATAGGCAGTGATCATTCCTGGGCCTCGAGCAACCCTCTTCTAGACGAGCTTGATGACAAAGTAGAAGTGCTGGCCTCAATTATCCAGAGGGCAGATACATCGAGGGCCGCTCACCCCGCTTTCTTGGCAGATCTAAAGGACATCCTAGCAGGTTTACAGAGACTTTCCGGACCTTTAGATGAATTGGCAGCCTCAAAGGTGCAGACCTCTCCAGCCAA
>JAAZMR010000127.1 GCA_012798695.1 Bacillota bacterium
CTGCCGGGGTAACCCGGTGGGAGAGTAGCTCGTTGCCAGAGAACCTTTCGCTCCTCGGTAGCTCAACGGTAGAGCACCCGGCTGTTAACCGGGTGGTTGTTGGTTCGAATCCAACCCGGGGAGCCATTATTTTGTCAATACCGGTTTGAGGAGAATGCGGAATGTGGGAACAGTTTTTAGCATCGTTATTGGTTGTCGCAGCATCGGAGATGGGGGACAAGACGCAGCTGCTGGTATTAGCTTTTGCTGCCCAGTGCCCATTACCCGTCGTTATTAGTGGCGTTGCTTTGGGCTTACTGACTACCAATTTGATGGCAGCATTGCTCGGAACCGGAATAGGTATGGCTTTGCCCCTGGCCCACATTAAGCTGGCTGCAGGGGTACTTTTTTTGGCCTTTGCTGCCTGGACCCTATGGGGTAATAGTGGAGAGTCAGAGGAGGAGAAAATCAGCGGGAGGTTGCAGTCGCCCTTGGCAATAGCTGGAGCGTTTTTTATGGCGGAGCTGGGGGATAAGACGCAACTAGCTGCTCTAACTCTGGCGGCACGATACCAATCCTTTTGGCCAGTTTGGTTGGGTGCTAGCGCGGGAATGATGTTGGCCATAGCACTGGCTATTGGCCTAGGGTATTTCGTAGGAAGAAAGATACCCGAATCAGCTCTTAAATGGGTCTCTGCTAGCATATTCGGGATTTTTGGGGTAATAACTATCCTTACTGCACTAGGTGGGCTCTAATCTGGATGCCTTTGAAGATGCTGACTGATTGATGCAGGAATGTAGTAGCCTGTTTAGTATCTCCCTTTATCTGATATAACTCACCTAAGCGGGAGTAGACTTCTGCAAGCTGCAGCTGGGCCTCGCTATTTTCTAGACTCGCTGCGGCATCCATCAATGTGGTGATGGCTTCATCTATTTTTCCCTGAATGACGTACGCCTCGGCTAATAGCTGTCTGACAGCAGCCTGTCGGGTGCTATCGGTATATAACTGCAGAGCTTTATCTAGCATTACTTGAGCCTGTATGAGGCGCTCGGATGCTTCTGGCTGCCAGGTTAGGTATACTTCTGCTAACTCTTCATAAGCATGGGCTTCATGGGAAGCCAGTCCTGCAGCCTTAGCCTTCTTTGCTGCTTCCAGGAGCCGCTGTTCAGCCAAGGCAAACTGGTGTCGAGCCCGCTCAATCGACCCGAGATTGATCTTACACTGGATCTGCATGTCCTCGTTCTCAATAGCTGCGTAAAAGTGCCATGCTCGAGTTGTAAATCGGCAGGCATCCTCCAGGGCCTCTCGGTGGAAATCAATGTAACCTAGAGCCATACAAATATCTCCGTACTTGTAGTAAGTCTGAGTAGATTGGGATTGCTCCAGAGCTGTTAGCAGGTTATGCCTGGCCTTGTCATACTGTTCAGATCGGGCGTAGGCAATACCAAGATTAGTCAATGTCATGGTACGCAGCCCAGGTAGCCGCTCCCAATGCCGCTCCGCTGCATCCAGAGCGTTCTCAAAAGACACGATGGAGGATTGGATATTTCCCTGATTCAATTGTAGGTCACCTAGTGAATTGTATGTGTAACTAAGCAGCTCCCAGTCTGTTGCCAGCTCTAGCTCGACTCCGGCCAATTCCAGCATTTGCTCAGCATTGGACGTCTGCCCCAGAGACCGATAGGCTTTGCCCAGGTGGAAGTATAGCTGTCCTCTACGGCTGCATTCGGTCTTGTCCGTCAATGATAAGGCTTCTTTGAAGTAGTTAATTGCATCTGTGATCTTGTCTTCCTGTTCCAAATGATGGGCCAGCAGCATGAGATGGTCGATCTTGTCTGGATCCTGTGATGGGGGAGAATAATCTTCATCAAGGAAGTAACTAATGGGTTTTCCAAGTCGATTGGCGATGATGTGAAGGCTCTTCAGTGAAGGTCGAGCATGATTCTTTTCGATCTGACTAATAAAGCTCTTGGTGAACTCACCACCGGCCAGCTCTTGTTGGGTCATACCCATTTTCTTGCGCAGGGCACGGATCTTCTGACCAAGATGAGGAGAATCTGCCATCATAAAGACCTCCTAATGAGAACAAGGGGTAGGGAGAAATACGAATCCCCACCTGGGATAGGATATTACATACTCTAATGTATCACAGCCTTACTGAACAGTCAACGCACATTAATCCACATAGAATTGACAAAAAGTAAATCTTCCTATACACTAGGACTATAAATATTCAACTCGGGAGGGTCGGTGGGGGTGAACAGTGGCGGAAGTTCAGTTGAGCAAGGCGACGAAATTTATGCCGATGGGCAGATCATATCTCGCGCGGACCAGGTCAAGGGCGGGACAGTGAGGGATAGAGGGACGGACACCAGAGAAGAGCTGCGGGCATCTTATGCTTCTGGTGATGACGGAGTTGACTTTCAATCTGAACCCGCCGTCACGTCCTATGCGACAGGTCTGCGGATTATACGGTCCCGTGAGCTGAACTTACCTGCAACAGATCCAGGGGACTGATGAATCAAGGGCCTGATTACCGAGGCCCTGAGCTGTCCTAAGCAGCCTCTTCATGTGGTAGCAGAACCATGAACTTGGGATTTTGCATGTCATAGCCTGGCTAGTGAGCTGGGCTATAACTGTTTGTGGCGGAATCTGGGTTGAAGGAAAGCTCCCCAGTGTCTGCAGGCTGGAAGATGCAAAGGATTTGCGGTCCAGATGTTTAATAGGAGATAAGAAGGGGCGCCTTGCTGCAGATAATCGATGGGACGCACCGGTCAGAATCCCAATGAATATGCTGGGGAGAGGGCGGTGATCGAAATGGAGAGACAGATTTCACTTTCTTGTTGCATCATATGTAAGTCCCAATGTGTGAGCGGTATCTCCATTCTGGGCAAATGTATATGCCCACAATGCGAGGCGGCCTTGGTGGCGAGTAAGGCAACCAGCCCCGGTTATGATATATATGTGAGGAGTCTGCGCACCATCTGGCAGGGGGTTTCCTGGGAGAAGACAAGCCAGGCAGCTCACTAGATGATGCCTATCGGGGCCAGTAACCTTGGGAGGCAATCATATGCTCGGATCCGATTACCAACTAGATCAATCCAAAGCGCCTTTTCTGGAAGGATTGATCCAGTACAGTCTAGATGGGATCATACCTTTTCATACACCAGGACACAAACAAGGCCGGTCGCTAGATGCTGAGCTTCGGGAAGCACTGGGGGAGCTGCCTTTCTTTCTAGATGTCTCTGATGAGATATCTAGTCCTTCTCACGAAAATGATGCGGTTGCCGTCTTAAAGGAAGCTGAGGAGCTGGCGGCTGATGCCTTCGGGGCAGACACAACTTTCTTTCTCCATAATGGCACAACAGCAGGAATTCAGGCCATGTTACTAGCAGTTCGTCAATGGGCCGCTCAGAAGCAATTGGATCAAGGCTTCTCTCAGGAAGGAATCGGCGAGGTGCTCCTTCCCCGCAGTGTACATCGTTCAGTTTTTGGTGGCCTGATCTTGGCGGGCCTAACACCCCGCTTTGTACAGGAAACATGGGACAAGGAGTGGAACATTCCACTGCCGCCTACTACGGCTGCCTGGCAGGAAGCTGTGTCACAAGCCGATAGAGTAGTGGCGTTTTTCGATACATATCCCAACTACTATGGCATTGGTGGTAGCCTAGATGAAGTCGCTAACCTAGCAGAGAAGCGGGATAGACCCTTGTTGGTAGATGAGGCCCATGGAGTTCATTTTAGATTTCATCCCGATTTGCCTCCCACTGCATTGAGCCTTGGGGCTGCTGCTTCTGCCCAAAGTGCCCATAAGCTGTTGGGGGTGCTGACACAGGCTTCACTACTGCATACCAGTACAAAGGAGCTATCAGCGCTGATGCCTGCGATTCTCAGCATACTGCAGAGTACCAGCCCTTCCTTTCTGCTATATGCTTCTCTAGATGCTGGTCGTCGACAGATGGTACAAGAAGGGCACCGGCTTTGGCAGAGGGCATTGGAATTGGCGCAGGCTGCGAGGGAGAGCATCAATCGAATGCCGGGATTGCATTGCTTAGGTGAGGAGATACTGAGTAAGCCGGAGACTGGTTTCTGGGACCCTACCAGGCTCTTGGTGCGAGTTGATTCCTTAGGATTAACCGGTTCTGAGGCGGAAGCATGGCTACGCCAAGCAGGGGTACAAGTGGAACTGGCCGGCCTGAACCATATCCTGGCCCTGATCACTATTGGCGATGGGCCGGCTGAGGTGGGCAAGCTAGTGGAAGCCCTAAGAGGGCTGGCCTACACCCATCGCCACCAAGTACAAGGTAGGCGGGCCAAATTGCCAGAGCCACCTATGCCCAGCAAGATGCAATTATCGCCTAGGCAGGCGATATTATCTAGTTGGCGTGAAGTTGAAATGATCGGGGCAAAAGGCTGCACAGCAGCCAGCAGTTTGACGCCCTATCCTCCCGGGATTCCTGTGTTCGTACCAGGGGAGCAGATTACGGCTGAGAGCATTGATTTCCTGGAGGAGTGTCGGCAAAGAGGTATCGAGATCAGAGGTTGGGCAGATGCAAGGAGGGAGACAATCTGGGTGGTGGATACCGATTGACTAAACAGAAGGAGATTGTAGATGACCTGGACCGTTTACTGGAGGTATTGCCCCAGTTCGTGAGAGAAACCATCGAAAAGCAAGGGCAGTTTTCTGATCTAATCGAGATCGTAATGGATTTGGGTCGTCCTCCCGAAGCCCGTTATTCCGATAGATTCGTATATCTTTCTGATAGGGAGATTAGCAGAGAGCACATTGATACAGTCCTGAAGCGAGTCGGGGAATTCGGCTTGGATAATAGGGCGGGTATTGAGCGAACCCTGCACCGGATCTCCGCTATACGCAATCGTCAAGGCGACATTATTGGCTTGACCTGCCGAGTAGGGCGAGCCGTTTTCGGTACTATAGATATCATACGGGATGTTATCGAAAGTGGAGTGAGTATACTGCTCTTGGGTAGGCCGGGTGTAGGTAAGACCACAATGCTCCGGGAAGTAGCTCGAGTACTGGCTGATGAGTTTCTAAAGCGTGTGGTAATTGTGGATACGTCTAATGAGATCGCTGGGGATGGAGATATCCCCCATCCAGCCATAGGGCGGGCTCGTCGGATGCAGGTGCCTCGACCGGCAGATCAGGCAGCTGTGATGATTGAAGCGGTAGAAAACCACATGCCTGAGGCCGTAGTGATTGATGAGATTGGGACCGAAGCTGAAGCACAAGCGGCACGTACCATCGCTGAACGGGGTGTGCAGTTGATCGGGACCGCACATGGTATTACCTTGGACAACCTTGTTCTCAATCCTACATTGTCTGATCTCATCGGAGGGATTCAGGCTGTTACCCTAGGGGATGAGGAGGCCCGCCGCCGTGGCACACAAAAAACCGTGCTCGAACGGAAGGCTCCTCCGACATTTGAAGTGGTCATTGAGATCCAAACCAAACAGCGGCTGGCTATTCACCATGATGTAGCGAAGACAGTGGATCTGCTCTTGCGAGGCGTTCAACCCCGACCAGAGATACGGGAACGGTCGATGGCCGGAGACATACAGGTAATTCAGAAAAGCGATCTAGATGAGCTGGTAGATAGGGCCCAAAGGACTGTGCCTGGGGGAGTGGATGCAGGCCCCATTATGGTCCACTCAAGGATACCGAGGTCTATTCTAGTGTTTCCCTATGCCATTAGTCGCAATCGTTTGGAGCGGGCTATTACTGAGACAGGGGCACCCATGCAGATCACGGAGGAGCTCGGGCAAGCAGATCTGGTGCTCACCCTTAAGGGTCAATATAGGAAAATGCCCAAGAGACTGCGGGAAGCAGAAGCAAGAGGGAAGCCGGTTTATCTATTGCGCAGTAATACAAAGGCACAGATCCAGGAATTTGTTACCGAATTGGCCCATGACGAAGAGACTCATGCTATGATGGAAGCCGAGAGGGGAGTCCATCAAGTACAGCTTTTCGCCAAACCAGTGGAGTTGTCGCCACAGAATGCTTATGTTCGTCGTCTGCAGCATCAGCTAGTGGAGAAGTATCATCTGCAGTCTACTAGTGTAGGAGATGAGCCCGAACGCAGAGTTAAGATCCTGCCGGTAGATTTGTCCAGTGAAGAAAGGTGAAGCAATGCGAGGTGTGTTCATTACACTAGAAGGACCGGATGGGTCTGGAAAATCGACTCAAGCTGCTTTGTTAGCTGATAGATTGCAGCAGAACGGTTGGCCCGTGCTCTTGACCCGTGAGCCGGGAGGCACAGCAGTTGGCCTGCAGTTGCGCAAAATACTGCTAGGTCCAGATAATCAATTGGCAGTGATGACAGAAGTACTGCTCATGGCGGCTGATCGGGCTCAACATGTGGAAGAGGTAATTGGGCCAGCCCTGGAGAATAATATGATTGTGATCTGTGATCGCTATGTTGATTCCAGCCTTGCATACCAAGGCTTCGGTTTACTGGGAGACATCAGTCAGGTAAAGGCCATTAATGAGGTAGCTATCCGAGGGCTCTGGCCTGACTTAACCATATTACTTGACGTACAACCAGCAGTTGGCCTCAGGCGGCATGGGTTGCACTCTGGCCGGGCCAAAGGCGTAGGTCTGGATCGAATCGAGCAAAGGAATCTGGATTTCCACCAACGAGTACGTGATGGTTATCATCAATTGCAGAGTATGTACAAGGAACGATTTGCTTTGATTGATACTACTCTATTAGAGATAGAAACGGTAGCCCAGCGATTATGGGAAATTGTGGTGCAACGGCTAGGGATCGAAATTCGCTAGTGTGAACTTACCCTAGAGGAGGGGAAAGACCATGAAGTTGATCATCGCTATCGTGCAGGACCAAGATGTCAACCGGCTTTTGGAAAAACTCTTGGATAATGGCATAGGTGCGACTAAGCTGGCCAGCACCGGGGGCTTCTTAAAGGTGGGAAGTACAACACTCTTGATTGGAGTCGAAGACTCCCAGGTTGACGAGGTTATGGGATATCTGCGAGAAACCTGCAAAGCCCGAAAACAGCTTGTTACACCTCTAGCTGCTGTGGGCCGCTCGATTAGTGCTTTCATACCTCAGCCGGTGGAGGTAAAGGTGGGAGGGGCTACTGTCTTCATATTGGATGTAGAGCGGTTTGAGAAAGTGTAGCAGAACCAACACAGAGACTAAGGGAGTGGAAGCGCAGCCACCCTGGGGGTGGTTAGTGCCACTACATGAAGATTCGGGCCAGGAAGGAAAGGTCACTGGGGCGAGAAATGCTGTCAGGGAAATCCACTGATGCAGCTCATGTATCAATTCGCCACTCGCCATTCATGACAGCTCTACAGGAAACCATAAATGAGCGCGATCAAGATTCCTTGGCACATTCCTTTGCAGCCATTGATGAGGCGGCAGAGGCTTTACGCCGTTCAGTAACTTTACGTAATCTCAATAAATATAAAGAGCTTGTGCGGGAGTTTGTGCGTAAGCTCACCGCCAGTGCTTTTGCTGTCCGGCAAGAGGCAGGTTTTGATCGATTTGGTCATCGGCGCCTATATACCATTGTCACAGAGATCGATAGCCAACTAGAAGCACTTACCCGTGAGGTCATGATGACACAGGCAGATAACATCGATTTGGTCAGTCGCCTAGATGAAATAAGAGGTCTGCTCCTGGATATCTATAGTTAGAGTGAGCAGGAAGGGGACAAGCTAGCTTGAGAGGGTTTGATAGTCTAATCGGCCAAGATGCCTTGGTCAAACGGTTGCGACAGGCCATAGAGAGTGGTCGAGTTGCCCACGCCTACTTGATTAGTGGTGCACCAGGTAGTGGTAAGAAAACCTTAGCTCTGGGCTTTGCGCAAGCTCTGTTTTGTCAACACCAACACGGCGATGCATGTGGAGAATGCCGCAATTGCAGGCGGATTGAGTCTCGCAATCATCCAGATGTGATTATCATAGAGCCTGAGTCCGACCGAATTCGGATTAACCAAATCCGAAGCTTTAGGGATAAATTCACCCTGCAAGCCTATGAGGGTGGCTGGAAAATCGGGATTATTACCGATGCTGACGCGATGACAGAGGCAGCAGCCAATAGTCTGCTAAAAGTCCTAGAAGAACCTAGCGGACAGGCCGTAATTATGCTGCTTACCACCAGCTCTTCTGTGCTGCTGCCAACAATTGTATCGCGGTGTCAGACAATTCCAATGGCCCGTATTCCCCGCATTCGGATAGCATCCTTTCTAGAAACTGAACACAATCTTCCCTCCGAGACGGCGATAGTTATCGCCGGCCTTGCTGATGGAAGGTTAGGACAAGCTATAGAGATGGCCAGTATAGATAACTTAGAATGGAAAGAGCGGGTACTGGCGATGGTTACTTGTAGAGAAGGGCGAGGCTTGGAAGCCTTGCGATTGGCGACCGCGTTGAGTGCTGAGCCCGAGGCCATAGAGTTCTGTCTAAGGGTTTTGACCTCATGGCTGCGAGATATGTTGTTAGTAAGCAGTGGCTGTCCGCAAGCAATGATCACTCATCAAGATCGATATAGTGAATTGATAGTTGAAAGCAAGACTTGTGATGAATTTGTCGTCAGTCAGGCCATTATTCAAGTTGAGGACGCACGGCGGGCCTTGCAGGCGAATGCGAACCGGCGATTGACGTTAGATGCCTTGCTATACCAAATGGCTGACTTGACTTCTTTTTCCCCAGTGAGTGAGGTCTATAAATATGGTAAAAGTAGTAGGAGTTAGATTCAAGCAAGCGGGCAAGATTTATTACTTTGACCCTGGCGATATTGAGTTGAGTATTGGCGATGCCGTTATAGTAGAAACGGTAAGGGGAATTGAATATGGAGACATCGTAGTCCCCCCGAAAATCATCGACGAAGGTGATGTGGTTCAGCCACTCAAGCAAGTATTGCGAAGAGCCACAGAGGCGGACAGACAGACTATACAGGAGAATGCTGCGAAAGAGGCAGCGGCCTTTCAGATAGGACTAGAGAAAATCGAGAAACATGGCCTACCCATGAAATTGGTAGATGTAGAATATACCTTTGATAATAGCAAGGTGATTTTCTATTTTACAGCTGATGGGCGAGTGGATTTTCGTGAATTGGTTAAGGATCTGGCTAGTGTTTTTCGGACTCGCATCGAACTCCGGCAAATAGGTGTGAGAGACCAGGCCAAGATGTTAGGGGGTTTAGGCCCTTGTGGACGTTCGATGTGCTGTGCCACTTTTCTCGGCGATTTTGAACCCGTCTCCATCAAAATGGCTAAGGAGCAGAACTTGTCACTTAACCCCAGCAAGATCTCTGGCATTTGCGGCAGGCTGATGTGCTGCCTTAGGTTTGAGGTGGAGGCCTATAAAGCGGAAAAGGAAGAGACCGTTGGTGAAACGGATGAGGGTGCTGATGCCCAACCATCAGCAGAGGAGTCGGAAAGCCTGCTTACCCAGGAAGAAGAACGGGGAGATTCGCCTCCACCCCGACAAGATGGCAAATCTGACGCGGCTGAGTCCCCTTCTGATGGGAAGGGCTCCAGTGAAAAACCTCCGAAAGGTAATCGCAATCGTAAGAGACGCCATCGTCGACCTCGCAACCGGCCCAAGAAAGACCGGCAGAAGCACAGGCAAAGCCAAGACAAGAAATGAGGTAATCGCTATCTATGGCTGACGAGGCATCACATCATGTCTATATCATCGAGTGTAATGATGGCACCCTTTATACCGGGTATGCACTGGATGTAAAACAAAGAGTAGAGGCTCATAACGCAGGTCATGGGGCGAAATACACCCGAGGGCGGCGCCCTGTGCGATTACTTTATTCAGAAGTCTATGATGACAAGAGTGCTGCTTTACGACGTGAGCTAGAGATCAAAGCCAAACCCAGGGAGGCCAAGCTTCGTTTGATTCGTGAAAATGGCGAAGAGGATACTTGATAGCAGGGGAGAAGGTTGTGACACAGGAGATTGGAAAGCTTTTCATATGCGCCACGCCGATTGGTAACCTAGAAGACATTACACTACGGGCTCTACGAGTGCTACGAGAAGTGGATTTGATTGCGGCAGAAGATACCCGGAGGACTCGCCAACTGTTAACCCACTTTGATATCCATACCGCTTTGATCAGCTACCATCAGCATAATGAGCTTTCGAGAATTCCGGAACTAATCCAGCGGCTGAAGGCGGGTCATGATATTGCGGTGGTCTCAGATGCTGGGACACCGGGCATCTCTGATCCGGGACAGAAGCTAATCCAAGCTGCTATAGAGGAAAATCTGCCGGTTGTACCGATACCTGGGCCTAGTGCAGTAGTTACCGCACTTGTGGCCGCGGGTTTTGACACCGACGTTTTTGTATTTGGTGGGTTTATCCCCCGGAGTGGTCGTAGGAAACGGGAATTTATGGATAAGGTAAGAAGAGAGCATCGTACCACGGTACTCTATGAGAGCCCGCATCGTCTCCTCAACAGTCTGAAATTGTGTACTGATATCATGCCGGAGCGACCAATGGCAATCTGCCGGGAGCTAACGAAAGTGCATGAAGAGGTAGTGAGAGGTTACCCAAAAGCACTACTGGACCACTTTCAGGCAACCTCTCCTCGAGGTGAGTTCGTCCTAGTTCTATCTGCTGTCGAAGAAGGACAAGGGGAGATGGATGTAGTGAACGAGTGTGATGATCGCCCCATCGATGAGGCGGTGCTAGATCTCTTGGCTCAAGGATATAACAAGAAAACCGCCATCAAAATGGTGGCAGAAGAACGTGGCATCCCCAAGCGGGAAGTCTATGCAGCTGTCATAAACATTCCTGCTGTAAGACCTGGAGAATCTTAGGTTTATCCCAGTGATAGCTTATGATGCGTCGGATATTTGGGCTAAACAGTGGGAGCAAATGCTTTTGTCTTTAAAGGTAACGATATCTTTGCCACTGCCGCAAAACACGCAGGCGGCTTCATATTTCCTCAAGATAATCTTGTCACCTTCGACGAAGATCTCCAGGGGATCCCGTCTACCAATCTGCAGTGTCCGGCGCAATTCAATGGGAATCACTATTCGACCTAGATCATCCATTTGCCGAACTATTCCGGTAGATTTCATCTCCAAATCCTCCTTTGATTCGACACGAATCGACATATTGTCAAGAAGAGTATACTGGGTTTAGGATGCTAAGTCAACCGTTTTTTGTAAAGACTTGATAGAACAGGCAGGAGTGATATTAGGTGGAATTGCGGATCATTGGTCAGCGCTCTCCTTATGCTGGCCCAGATGAGGCTACTGTGGGATACGTGCTCGAAGGGGAAAGTGGTCACCTGATTCTGGAATGTGGCAGTGGAGTTACAGCCAAGTATCTTCACCAATATGATTTGGCGGACCTAGAGGGAGTGATGATCAGCCATCTACACCCTGATCACTTCGTTGACTTGTTCCCCCTAGGTTTTGCCATTAAGCATGCGCAAATGCAGGGAATAAGAAGCGCGCGGGTGCCCCTCTTCCTGCCTCCTGGTGGTGTTGATTTATTTAATGACGTACTGGGCTGGTTAGGTGATTTGAGCAATCACTATGCTGAGGTTTTTGTGTATGAAGAATATCATAGCGACTCCTCATTGGAAATCGGAGCCTGGAAGGTGCATTTTCATAGGGTTTATCATGGGATGAACTGTCACGGGGTGGTAGTTGAAGGCCCCCAAGGCCAGCGGTTAGGTTATACTGGGGATACCAAGATGGGTCCGCAGCTAGCTAGTTTCTTCAGAGGGAATGATGTGCTGTTGTGTGAAGCTACGGTGGAGTCAGAAGAGGAAGGTGCACGCACCGGGCATCTAACGGCTGAACAAGCAGGCATATTGGCGGCTGACGCAGAGATCGATCATCTAGTGCTTACACACTTTTTGCCCGGAACAGATGAGAGAGAGAAACAACGTGCAGCAGCTCGGCATTTTATGGGCAAAATTACAGTGGCCCAGGCGGGCCAAGTATATGCTGTGGAGAGGGAGTAGACAGGCCTATTTCTATTTCTTTCTCCGGCCGCTATCTTGACAGGTCCAAAGATTATGATATAGTGGAGATCAAATTGATGATCTAAAGACAGTGAATGGGAAGAGTAGTTGCCCAAATGGGTAGGCAGAGAGAGTCGGGTAAGGTGAAAGCCGATACTGCCCTGTGGTGATGAACATGGCCCAGGAGTCGCCATTCGAAAGACCCTTGGCATGCTGCCAGGGATTAGTAGGGTGAGCCGGGGACCTTTGCCAAGGTGAGGCGCCCGTTATAGCGCCAGGGTATGCAGGCTTTTCCTTAAACAGATAGCTGAGTACCTGGTGAGGCCATTACTGTGAAGTAGTGGCGAAATATGGGTGGTACCGCGTGAGTATCTCTCGCCCCTGATAGTGATCAGGTGCGAGAGATTTTTGTTTTGAAGAGAAGATTGTACGAAGGAGAGGAAGATGCATCTATGGGTAGCACAGAAAAATACTACATCACAACTCCCATTTACTACCCCAGTGACAGGCTGCACATCGGGCATGCCTATACAACTACTATTGCTGATTCCCTGGCCCGGTGGCATCGGTTCACGGGTAAAGATGTGCTGTTCTTAACAGGGTCCGACGAACACGGTCAGAAGATCGAGAGGGCAGCGGCATCTCTGGGGATTAGGCCTAAGGAATATGTTGACAAAATCGTAGGTACCTTCAAGGACCTGTGGCAGAAATACAATATTTCCTATGATGACTTTGTACGGACTACTGACGAGCGCCATCATCGGGTTGTGCAGGAAGTCTTTCGGAGGATCTATGATAAGGGCGATATCTATAAGGGAGAGTACGAAGGCTGGTACTGCACACCTTGTGAAGCATTTTGGGTGGAAAACAAACTAGAAGATGGCAACTGTCCCGATTGTGGTCGGCAGGTTGAGCTGATTAAGGAGGAGAGCTATTTCTTCCGACTTTCCAAGTATGCCGATCGTCTGCTCCAGCATATCGAGGAACATCCAGAATTCATTCAACCGGAAAGTCGCCGCAATGAAATGGTCAATTTCATCAAGAGCGGTCTGGAAGATCTCTGTGTGTCCCGGACAACCTTTGACTGGGGTATTCCTGTCCCCATTGATGACCAGCATGTCATTTATGTCTGGTTCGATGCCTTGACCAATTACTTGACTGGCGCTGGTTTTCTCCAAGACGATATTGCATTTACCAAGTATTGGCCAGCAGACTTGCATTTGGTGGGCAAGGAGATAATCAGGTTTCATACGATTATTTGGCCCATCACTCTCATGGCCTTGGATCTTCCGCTGCCCAAGACGATTTTCGGTCATGGGTGGCTGCTTTTCGACCATGACAAAATGTCCAAATCGAAGGGGAATGTGGTAGACCCTGTGGAATTGGCGAATGAGTATGGTGTGGATGCTGTCAGACACTTTCTCTTGCGAGAAATCTCCTTTGGGCAAGATGGCAATTTCTCTCACAGGGCTCTGATTGAGAGGATCAATGCTGATCTAGCTAATGACCTGGGCAACTTGCTGCACCGCAGTGTGGCAATGATCATTCGCTATCGGGATGGAGTTATTCCTCAGCCCCATGGGTTGACCGACTTGGAGCGTGATCTACAGCAGCTGGCAGGTTCCACAGCCAAAGATGTCGGCAGAACAATGGATGATCTGGAAGTAAATGCTGCCATATCCGCTATATGGCGATTGATAGCTCGGGCCAACAAATATGTTGATGAAGCGGAGCCTTGGGTTCTCAATAAGACAGAGCAAAATGATCGCCTAGATACTGTACTCTATCATCTAGCAGAGACCTTGAGGATCATTACTCTCTTGATTAAATCTTTCCTGCCTGAGACGGGTGAGAAGATGTGGGTACAACTAGGAATAAGAAAAGAACTGGATTCCTGTTGCCTAGAAGATATCGCGTGGGGTGGGTTAGAGCCTGGTACCAAGGTAGTAAAAAGCGATCCCATTTTTCCCCGCATTGATCTGGAAGAGGTATTGACTAAATCCCAGGAAGGCTCTCATGAGGTTGAGGAAAAACAACAAGTCGGAGGTAACGAGATGGATCAGGCAAAAACCGTAGGTAAACCTCAAATATCGATTGAGGATTTCGCAAAATTGGATTTGAGAGTGGCCGAGATTACGGCTGCAGAACCAGTATCTGGAGCTGATCGACTGTTGAAGCTGCAAGTCACGATCGGTACGGAAAAGCGACAGATTGTGGCAGGTATTGCCCAACATTATGACCCAGAGAGCTTGGTGGGCAAGCATATCGTGGTTGTGGCTAATCTCAAACCAGCTAAACTAAGAGGCGAATTGTCTGAAGGGATGCTGCTGGCAGCATCAACAACTGATAGCCTTGGGCTGATAACAATCGATAGGGACTTGCCTAGTGGAGCCCAGGTAAAATGATCAAGAGAGACAGCGTGGAGTTGATCGATACTCACTGTCACCTCAATGACGAGCAATATGAGGATGTGGCTGCAGTTATTGAAAGGGCTTGGTCAGCAGGTTTGGTACAGTTGATCAATATAGGCTATGATGTAGATTCTTCTAAGAAAGCCATTGAACAAGCATCTATGTATCCATCTGTTAAGGCCACAGTGGGAATCCATCCCCATGATGCTGGCACGGCGACGGAGGCTGCTCTGGAAGAAATCGAGAGCCTGGCGACTGCAGAATCAGTGGTAGCCTTGGGGGAAATTGGGTTGGATTACTATTACGACAATTCGCCCCGGGAACTGCAGCGCAAGGCTTTTCGTCGACAAATGGCGTTGGCTAAGCAGCTGCAGTTGCCAGTGGTAATCCACAGCCGTAAAGCTACTAGAGACACTTTAGAGATCCTCAGGGAGTATGCTCCCTTGCAGGGGATTATGCACTGCTTCTCTGGCAGTCTCGAGACTGCCCAGATTTGTGTAGACCTTGGCCTCTATGTAGCTTTTGGGGGTGCCATTACCTTTAAGAATGCTGCACGGCTGCGGGAGGTAGTCGCCAAGGTGCCTTTGGAGTACATTGTAGTAGAGACTGATTGTCCGTACCTCAGCCCTGAGCCCCTGCGGGGCAAGCGTAATGAACCGGCCAATCTCCAACTCATCCTAGCCAAACTAGCAGAGGTGAAGCAAGTTAGCTTGATAGACGCCGCCCGAGTTACTACTTGCAATGCACGGACAGCATTTGGCTTGGATTAGTATCTGATCGGAGGGATGTGGTACCAAAAGTGCTGCATCCCCCTGCTAGTAACCCAGCAGAATCCCGGCTAATCCACCCAAGAGAATCAGCAAGATCGGGTTAGAGTTGGTTTGAGTAATGAGTAAGAAGGTGGCGATGGCTAGGACGAGAGTTTTGAGATCAATGACAGCTGAAGGTAATATGTACAGGCCAGCTGATACGATCAAGATGACCACTGCCACATGGATACCTGCCATAGCCCGTTTAGTGAGAGGGTGATCCTGGTATCGGGCAAGGAAATGGAAGAGTAGAAAGGTGAGTATGAGAGATGGTGAGATCACCGCAAGAGTAGCCACCGCACCTCCCAAGAGTCCAAAAAGGCGATAGCCGACAAAGGTCGCAGTGTTTACTGCGATAGGACCCGGAGTCATCTCTGATATTGCCACCATATCGAGAAACTCCTTTAGATTGAGCCATCCCGGTTCCACCATTTCCCGCTGGAGTAACGGGATCATGGCATAGCCGCCTCCATAAGCCACACAGCCGATCTTGAAGAAAGTAGTATAGAGCCCCAACAAGTTCATGTCGAGCGGCGCTAACAGGCCATTATTCGCCGCAGAGCCAAGCGCCTTGCCTCCCTTGCTTTAAGAAATTTCTGCTAATCAGCTAGTACAAGTCCGGCAATTGCCGCCAATAGAACAATGGCTATAGGGTGAACTCTGAATAGAAACATGGTTACCAGGCCGCTGATCACGGCTATCCATTTCCATCTTTGATCTAGGGTCTGCCTGCCTATGCGAAGTGCCGTTGCCAGGATAAGGCCGACTACTACAGGGCGAACGCCTTGAAAGAAGTTGGATACCAACCGCGATTTGTGAAAACCGTCAAAAGCTGCGGCGATTACGGACATAACTAGAAAGGATGGCAGAGTGACACCGGCTGCCGCCAGTAATCCACCGGCCATACCTCGCATGCGATGTCCCGTAAATAGCGCCATGTTGATGGCCACAGCCCCAGGAATGAGTTGCACACTAGAGACACAGTCTAGGAATTCTGATGGCTGTATCCACCGTTGTCTCTGTACGAGCTCTTGTTCGATCAGGGATATCATAGCAAAGCCCCCTCCGAATGTAAATGCCCCGATCTTGAAGAAAGTCCAGAAAACCGCCCATAAAGTTGGTGGCGAAGCTGGGATGGCATCCATCTGGTTTTTGTTACTGAAGCTCTTTTCTGCCAACGGTGTCATCAGTAGTCCTCTTTCTAGGTTGGTTAGTGGCCACTCAAGCAGATCACCTAACGCAGCTCTACCTTATAGCGGAAGCGATCTGCTCTAATAATGGAACGCCGAAACTCCACTGCTGTCGCGTCAGGTGCATAGGCAATCCGTTCCACCAAGAATACCGGCATGTCACGGGGCAGCTGCAGATATGATGCCTCTTCTTTGGTTGCCGATACTGCTTGAAGGAACTCCTCCGCTCTGCTGACATAGATCCCATATCTCGCTTCTAGATGATCATATAGGGCTTCCAGATGAGTCTCTTGTTCTAGGCCCGGACATATGGAACTAGGCAAATATGATGTCTCTAGCATGATCGGATGCTTGTCCAGGCAGCGTAGGCGGCGAACAATCACCACCGGGGTTGTGGTAGTGATGCATAAGTGTCTAGCTATAACTGGATCAGCATTGGTCTTATCCAGATATAAGATTCGGGAAGAGACCTGGTGTGGTTCTTTACCAAAACTGCGGGCGAGGCTGTAAAAACGCAAAAGGTCTTGCTCGATCTTAGGCTGGGCCACTATACTCCCTTTGCCCTTGCGGGTATGGACTCTTCCTTCTCGCTGCAGCTCTGCTAAAGCGCGGCGCACAGTCGCTCGGCTCACCTTATATGCTTGGGCCAACTCATTTTCCGAAGGCAGAAGGTCCCCGACCTTCCAATCGCCTTGTAGAATCTGGTCCAAAAGGATAGTCTTGAGCTGATAGTAGAGGGGAATGGGGCTCACAGGATCGAGCATACAATCACCTCATCATTGAGACCTGTACACATGTGCGTACAAGTCAAGCATATCCTCAGCTTAGCAAGAATGGGTGCTCCTGTCAAGAGAAGCGTAAACCTGGCAGGCTTTAAAGATCATCTTCGTCAACGGCCAAAAACCCCCGCTGGTCTAAGACTTGACGGGCCGCTTCTAAATCTTCCTGGACGGCATATGCGACCGTATGCAGGTGCACACCATTGGTCAGTGAGGAAAGCAAAGTGGCTTCCTCATTAGCCAATTCCTTGAGAAAGCGCTTCACATCTTGCCTGGAGCTCATCATCAGGCACCCTCGCAGTTCTCCATACAGGGGGTGTTCTATTATCACATCTATTACTTCTAGCCCATAGTCCACCATTATGTTAAGCTCATCTTCTGTATCCTGTGGTCGATGTTTGACTGCCAAAACAGCTTGGTTCTTATGTCCTCCTTGGGGGAGCATGTAACCTTGAGGGGTGGCAATTATGCTGTTCCCCTTGGCCCGCAAGATGGCCACATCCTGTACGATCACCTGGCGACTGACACCCAGGTCTTTAGCCAGATCGGAACCACTGACTGGGTTGACCTGACCAGACAGTATCTGCAGGATCATGCCTCGGCGTTCTTCACTCATACATTCATCACCTCTAGCAACCAATATCCAGCATGCGCCCAATAGCCACCCGGGCCCATCTGGCTGATTCAGGCTTTACAGTTACCTGGTTCCTAATCTCGCCCTTGAGAATGCCTTCTAAGCACCATAGCAGGCTCTCAGGCGTGATTTTCATCATATCAGGGCAGGGCTCCACTGTTTCATCCAGTGAAAGAATTGTCTGGTCTCGATGTTGTATGGCCAGTCTTTTCACAAGGTTGATCTCCGTACCTATACCCCAAGACGAACCAGGGGCAGAAGCCTGTACTTGGCTGATAATCGCCTCTGTAGAGCCATTGGCATCGGCTTCTGACACCGTATGATAGGGGCATTCGGGGTGCACCATTATACGGATCCCGGGATGCTCCTGCCTCAAATGCCGGGCTTGGTCTGCTGTAAACTGCTGATGTATAGGGCAGTAGCCATTCCAGAGTATTAGCCTGGGGTTGTTTGAGCCCATTAGTTCATGCTGATACCGATCCCAGATAGCCATATCGTCCAGGCCAATATCTACCTGTACGCCAGTATTGCGGCCTAAGTGTTCATCGGGCAAGAAGAAGATTCGCTTGTCTTGCTCCAAAACCCACCGAAAAGCTTTTGCGGCACTAGAAGAAGTACAGGTTAGACCACCATTTTCTCCACAGAAAGCCTTTACATCCGCCGATGAATTGACATAGGTGATGGGAACGAACTCTTGGCGAAACCGGCTGTCTATCGTTTCCCAAGCTTCCCTGACCTGCTGGGCGGTGGCCATATCCGCCATCATACACCCTGCCTGAGGCGCTGGCAGCATGACAACTTGTGCAGGGGAAGTGACTATATCAGCCGTTTCTGCCATGAACCTTACTCCCAGAAATACGATATACTGAGCCTCTTGGTTCTTCGCTGCTTGCCGTGCTAAGAGAAAGGAGTCTCCCCTTAGGTCAGCATAGTTAACCACATTTTCCGGTTGGTAGTGGTGACCTAGAATCAAGAGTCTAGTGCCCAGCTGGTCACGAATTTCCTGAATGCGGGAGCCAAACTGATGATCTTTCAAGTTTGATGGGGATGAAGATAGCCGAGGGCCATTCACTGCTGCATTCAAAACCATACTGATTCTCCTTAATCCATTTTTATGTCTAAGCTAATATCCAAGGGAGGAGCGGAATGAGTGAGCCAGCCCAGGGAGACGACATCGACACCAGCAGCGGCTACGGTGGCTACTTGAGCGGGAGTTATGCCTCCAGATGCCTCGACTATGGCTTGATCTGCGATCACGGCCACCGCCTCTTTCATTGCTTGCGGCTCCATGTTATCCAACATGATTACATCGGCACCGGCTGCTAGTGCCTCCTTGACCTGACTTAAAGTTTCCACTTCCACTTCTACTTTTACCATGTGGCCCACATGAGCTCTCGCCAAGTCTATGGCTGTTGTAATACCACCGGCTACTTCGATATGATTATCCTTGATAAGTACTGCATCATCAAGCCCAAAACGATGGTTCTTGCCGCCTCCCATGCGCACAGCATACTTTTCCAGTACCCTCAGACCAGGTGTTGTCTTGCGGGTATCAGTAATAGTCGTGCCGAAGGGTTCTGCGGCTTCGACTGCTGTATGTGTAGCAGTAGCAATTCCCGATAGACGCTGTAGGAAATTCAGAGCTACTCGCTCGCCAGCCAAGATACTGCGCGCGTTACCGGCAATAGAGGCTATTACCTGTCCTTGTTCGATCTGCCCGCCATCGTCAAAGAATGGCTGGAAACGAATATCTGGGTCGATCAAATGAAATACTCTTTGGGCAATCTCTACTCCGGCCAAGATTCCGCTAGACTTGCTAATCAGATCTGCTGTCACCGGCAGAGATGAGGGCGTGATGGCCTCGGTAGTTATGTCCCCTCTGCCAAGGTCTTCTTCCAAAGCTTGTCGTAGGATTTTGTCTATCAACATATGGGCACCTCTTTCATTATCTAGACAAACCACTGGTCACTGCTGCCGGTTCTCGCTGAAGCGGAAAGTCGGAACGGTAGTGGCTGCCGCGGCTTTCTTGCCGGGCTAAGGCTGCCTCTGTTACCAGCTGAGCCACAGTGATCATATTGCCTAAAGCTATGTTCCCAGGGTCCAGCCGGAGCTTCCAGCTTTGCAGCTGGCTTAATGCTTCGCAAAGCCCTTGCTGAGAACGAATGATCCCTACTTTCTCCCACATCAGATCTCGCAATCCCTGGCAGATACCCATATCAGTCTTGGTTTGAAAACTGGCTGTGGTCGGACGGACTGCATGCATGTATGGCTTACCACTACTCTTGATGGGTACACTCCCAAGCATCTCTTTTATTGCCCTACCTGTTCGATACCCAAAAACCAAGCCTTCTAGCAGAGAGTTACTGGCGAGGCGGTTGGCACCGTGGATACCGGTACAAGCCACCTCACCACAAGCATATAGGCCCGGCACATTAGTACGTCCGTCAAGATCAGTGGCTATACCTCCCATGATAAAATGGGCGGCTGGGGCAATCGGTATCATATCATCCGGTGGATTAATCCCATTTTCTTGGCAAGCAGCATGAATAGTAGGAAAAATATGAGGGAAATCAGTTCCGATAGGGGTGGCATCGAGGAACACTTGGTGGCCTTGCTTTAGCTCAGCATAGACAGCTCTGGCCACAACATCACGAGGTGCGAGCTCGCCCCAGCGGTGGTGGCGGCACATGAATCGCTCACCTTGATCGTTGATTAGTAAGGCCCCTCTGCCTCGAACGGCTTCAGAAACTAATGTCATGGGGTTATCAGAGGTACATAACGCAGTAGGGTGAAACTGGACAAACTCCATACTATTTAACTGGGCTCCTGCTCGATAAGCTAAGGCAAATCCATCACCTGTGGCTGGAAGCGCATTAGTTGTATGAGCAAAGATTTGTCCACATCCTCCAGTGGCCAGTACCACCGCCCCGGCCCTGATCACCACGAGGCTTTGTGACCGCCTATCAAAAGCGATCACACCAGTAATGCACTCTGCTTCCATCAGGAGATCTACAACGTATATACCCTCGCGTATGACGATGCCAGATTCATTTCTTGCTCTTTGCATGAGGGTTTCGGCCAGCATTCGTCCGGATGTATCACCACCGGCGGAAATAACACGGGCGGTCGAGTGAGCCCCTTCCCTCTGTAGGAGGGGTTTGCCTTGAGCATCTTTGTCATAGGGGAAGCCCCAGTTCATGAGTTCCTTGACTCTTTCTAAGCCTTCTTGGACTAGGATTTCTACAGCTCTTACATTACATATTCCACATCCCGCCTGTAATGTATCGGCGAGATGGCTTTCCGGACTATCTTTCGGGCCGATAGCAGCTGCTATGCCACCCTGTGCCAGTGGAGTACTGCCCGCGGGCAATTCCTCTTTGGTCAATAGCCATACAGTTCCGGACTTACACGCCTGTAAGGCACAGGCCAAACCGGCGACACCTCCACCGACGACTATGTAATCCGTATATAACATCAAGACTCACCCCAACTTCCTCTCGTCCTCGACTTCAGATGGTCTATCTACTTCATTATCTGTATATGCACCTGTCTTGTCAACAGAGGAAATGATTCTATGCGAATCTGCAGTTGGTGTAGAGTCTTAGGAAGCGCGGGCAGGGAAGTGGTGCATGACTGCTTCGGTCTACCTTCATATCTTCCAGTACCTGGTCATCATTTGAGACCAACGTAAACATACATGTTTATGCTGTAGAAATATCCATCACCGGATGCAAGTTGTTGGATATCTGCAAGAAACCTTGTATAGTCATCTTCACTGATCATATTTCTCTTCACCAGTGAACCGAAATCCTGAATCCTTTGGTAGCCATAAAATGGTTCACTATATTCGGTGTTGGTTAGCACATAGGTTTCTATCCGACCATTCCTGAACAAACCGCTTTGCTGAAAGGTTCTCCACAGCCTCCGCCCCATCCACGCGTCTATGTCAGACATCCACTCTTGCTTCCAATCACTAAAGGTATGGACTATTCGCCTCACGAGCTCCTTATCTTCTCCGTCAATTAGCTGGGAATCCCAGTCAAAGTGAGCGAAGATAGCTTGCCCATTGGGTTTGAGAACCCGATGCACTTCTGCAATCAATGATTGCTTATCGGTAATACACTCTAGGACATTGTTTGATAGAACAACATCAAAGGAATTGCCTGCAAAACCCAGCTTACCCTCGATGTTGTCGTGTGTGAACTTCATTCTTGGATCAGAATGATATTGGCTCTTTGCCCTCAAAATCGAGTTCTCCATTGAGTCAATACCGTATAGCAATGAATCCTCGTCAACGATCTGGGCTATTCGACCAAGATCGTACCCTGTGCCACATCCCAAATCTAGAACACTCATCGCTGGTTTCACGTCTATAAGGGAGTATATGAACTCCCGCATCTTCACATTATTTAGATCCATAATGCTACTCCTTCCTCAAAGACCACAGCAGGGTACTTCTCCCAACTTTGCATTTGTGATGATCCTCGTTATTTGGTGATGCCATCGACTCTACTGAGCCTACTGGGCAGGATAAACTCCTTTCCATTCGTCACGGAACGTCTGAATTCGGCCATTTCTCTGCTCTCCCTCTCCTCTCATCTCCTCGGAAATAGAAAAGACGCTGCTTGCGCTTGATTTCCGCAAAAAATCCGGGTATAATAAAAGACACAAGCGGATGTGGCCTAGTGGTATGGCATCGGCTTCCCAAGCCGAGGATCGCGGGTTCGAATCCCGTCATCCGCTCCATTTTATTGCCGGCGTAGCTCAATCGGCAGAGCGACGCATTCGTAATGCGTAGGTTAGCGGTTCAATTCCGCTCGCCGGCTCCAAGTAACTCCGCAACCAGGGCGTAATGCAGGTGCGGAGTTTTGTGATCGCTGCTATCTTGCCCTATTACTGGATGGCGGGCTAGAATAACGAGAAAGCCCCACCGGAATCGTCCGATGGGGCTTTAGCTATGGTGGTCGCATCTGGACTCGAACCAGAGGCCTCCACGATGTGAGCGTGGCGCTCTAACCGACTGAGCTATGCGACCTCATCACTTTTGTATTCCCATTATATCGCGATCGCTTTGCTATGTAAAGAGGGAGTTTGCTGATGCTCTTTCGAAAGAGCATCAGCAAGATAGTGGCTATATACTGGTGTCGCCCTTAATATGCACATCCATTTGGGCAAATGGAATTTCGATGCCAGCTTGATCGAAGGCGGTTTTCGCCCTCTCCAATATATCAAAACGCACTGGCCAATAATTACTACGGTTAACCCAGACGCGCACAAAATAGTTCAAACCATGGTCTCCATACTCGCCGATCACAATCTGAGGTGCCGGATCTGGCAGTACAAAGGGATTACCTTGGATAACCTGGCCAAGTACCTCCTTGACTTTATCTATGTCATTGTCAAAACTGGCACTGAATACCAGATCTAGACGGCGAGTGGCATTGGTGGAGTAGTTGATAGCACTGGTATTAGAAAGCTGTGCATTGGGAATGATGACTCGCCGGTTATCAGGGGTGCGCAGATAGGTATGAAAGATCTGAATCTGTTCAACGGTCCCTGAGTACCCTGCTGCTTCTATAAAATCGCCAACCTTAAAAGGTCGTAATGCCATGATCAGCACGCCTCCAGCGAGGTTGGCTAAGCTGCCCTGTAATGCTAAGCCCACAGCTAATCCGGCGGAGGCCAACAATGCGATGACTGAGGCCATTTCCACACCGAGCATAGAGGCGATGATAATACCAAGAATTACATATAAGCTGAGACGAATAGCGGGGATAAGAAATGTGTGTAAAGATTCGTCAACATGATGCTTATCCATTGAGCCCCCTACGACATTTACTAGGTATTGCACAAGGCGTTTCCCAACAATAAGAACAACGATCGACCAAAGCAGTTTCCATCCTGAAGCAAGAACCAGGGCATATAGATTCTGCAGTTCGCTTCCATCCAGGTTCATCTTCCCATCCCTCTCCATATGAATCCAAACAGCTTGTATCTCCTGGTACACCATCCAGTGATCTAATGTGCAGGTATCCCCCTTCTTGGGCAAAGTATCTGTTGTACCTTCTTTGCATAATCTTATGCACCTGTCATGTCCCCATAATACCCAAAAATTACCGGTGGTGCTGCTGTATACCCCATGTGTAACCAAGACATATTAGAGGCAGAGGTCGGCAATGTCTTTCGGCCCTGATTCGAAACTCAAGTAGTTCGAGCCACTATACCCGCATACGCCTTTCTGCCGGTAGGTGGCAGGCTCGCCCAGAGTCTATCAGCCCCAAGACCCCTTGCTGGCCTCTATGATTTTTGTTCGCCACTGGTATTGCATATCATTGAGAGGAGACAACTAGTGATGGAGGTAGAACTGGATTGAGCCTAGGTGTGTCTATGACCAGGACATTGATTTTCTATGCAGTCTTGCTGTTACTGCTGCGGATCATGGGCAAGCGGGAAATCGGGTCTCTTTCTCCTTTTGATCTGGTAGTCACCATCATGATCGCAGAGCTAGCAGCATTACCTATGGAAAACCCCGAGATCAGCTTATTGGATGCTCTTATACCTATCTTAACTTTGACGGTGGCAGAGATTACAGTTTCTTATGCTACCTTGAAAAGTGAAACTGTACGGCTCTTGCTTACCGGTACTCCCAGCATTATAATTCGGGGTGGTGAGATTATCGAAAGTGAAATGCGCCGGGTGCGATATAATCTAGGTGATCTCATGTTGCAGTTGCGCCTTAAGGGTGTAAGCAATATTGCCGATGTCGAGGTGGCAATTCTGGAAACCAATGGTGAGCTCAGTGTGATCCTTAAGTCCCAGCAGCGTCCCTTGGTACCAGCCGATCTTGGTATAGAAACTGAATACGAAGGTTTGCCGCTGATCCTTGTAGTTGATGGAGTCGTCAACGAGTTTAACTTAAAACAGGCCGATCTGGATCACGAGTGGCTAACCTCCCGTTTGCAGGAACGGGGCATTGAGTCTGTAGAAGAAGTCTTGTTGGCCAGCCTAGATACTGTGGGGAGCCTATTTGTACAGAGGAAAAACCGGTCTAGGAGGAAGAAACGTGCGGACATACTATGATGTGATTATTATCGGTGCCGGGCCTGCCGGCATTTTTGCCGCTATGGAACTGACTCGCAACAGGGCCGAACTGTCAATACTGCTGGTGGATAAGGGCAGATCTCTAGATCAGCGAATCTGTCCAGCTCGTGCAACAGGCTTCTGCCGTTCCTGTGATCCGTGTGCTATTACCAGTGGCTTTTCCGGAGGTGGGGCCTTCAGTGATGGTAAACTGAGTCTAGCTCCTGCTGTGGGTGGTAGGCTTACCGATTACCTTCCAGAGAATACAGTTCAGGGGTTGATTGACTATGTGGATGGTATTTATCAGGAGTTTGGGGCTCCTGATGTGATTTACGGTCTCAATGAACGAGCGGTGGAAGATATCATGTATGAAGCCTCCAAGTATGATATACAGCTGATACCTTGTCCTGTGCGGCACTTGGGCACCGATGAATCTTTGCTTGTGCTGGAAGAAATGTATAAGTATCTCATATCCCGAGCTAACTTTGAATTTATGGAATTGACCACGGTACTGAAGGTCACTGTAGAGGCAGAGAGAGTGACGGGGGTATGGTTGCAGCGCAAGGGAGAAGAACCTATTGAAGTAGGGGCGAAATACGTAATCGCAGCCCCAGGCAGAGGTGGTGCGGGTTGGCTGCTGGACGAAAGCCGCCGACTAAATCTCAAGACAGAGAATAACGAGGTAGATATTGGTGTACGAGTGGAAGTGCCTAATGCCATTATGGATCACTTGACTCGAGACTTGTATGAAGCTAAACTAGTATACTATTCTGACACGTTCGATAACCGCGTTCGTACCTTTTGCATGAATCCCGGAGGCGTAGTGTCGGAGGAGCGGTATGAAGGAGATCTCGCTGTAGTTAATGGACACAGTTATAGTGGTCCTCATTTGAGAACCCGCAATACGAATTTTGCTTTGTTAGTATCTACTAGGTTCACAGAGCCCTTCAATGAACCGATTGAGTATGGCAAGTATATCGCCCGGTTGGCGAATATGTTGACTGGAAGCGGGGTAATGGTACAGCGTCTAGGTGATCTCTTGAAAGGTCGGCGGACTGACCGAGATCGATTAAAGAAGTCTACCACTATCCCGACCTTGGCTAGTGCTGTCCCAGGGGATCTCAGCTATGCCTTACCACACCGTTACCTGATGTCTATTGTAGAGACACTAAGAGCGTTGGAAAATATCATCCCAGGGATTTATTCCCGCAATACGCTACTCTATGGGGTTGAGGTCAAGTTCTATTCAGCCAAGGTAGATGTCCAGCCAAACATGAAAACTGAGATAGAGCACCTGTATACCATTGGTGATGGAGCCGGTATCACTCGGGGTCTAATTCAAGCCTCCGCTAGTGGTGTCATAGCGGCTCGGGATATTTTGGAATTATCTCTGCCTGTGGGGCGAGAGAAACTGCTCAGTTAGGCCTGGTGTGACCAGCCAGTCGGCTACTGTACAAGCCGATCCCCAGATGAACCAATGCGATAACTAGAATCGGTTGCAGCATAATTTGGCCCCCAGGGTATTGAAAAGTAACTGCTCTTCTGCTATAATTACAAAGCAGCCTATTGAGCACAGGCGCCTATAGCTCAGCGGATGAGAGCACCGGCCTCCGGAGCCGGGAGCGCAGGTTCGAGTCCTGCTAGGCGCACCAGGCTGGGGCCACCGGATTTGCCGGTGGCTTTTTGGCATTGTTCTTGGGCTATGCATGGGATGTAATCAGGTATAATAGGCTAATAGAGGTTAGTTTATCTGGTCGCAAAAGAACGCCATAAGGCAGCAGCAGGAGCGGTGCAGAATGGCAATTCTTGATTGGCTTCGTCATCTAACAGGTGTGCTCAATCCGACCAATCTCCTAATATTGGCAGGTATTGAATCGATTTTCTTTCCTATTCCGCCTGACACGATGCTAATACCTCTGGTATTGCTTGACCCCCAAAGAGGCCTGCTTTTTGCCGGGCTGACCACAGTAGGTTCAGTTGTGGGTGCGATCATCGGCTATTTACTGGGTCGTTGGGGAGGTAGACCCCTGTTAGAGAAGCTAGTATCCCGAGACAAGCTGGAACAGGTAGAAACCCTATATCACCGATATGATTTCTGGGCCATTGGCATTGCTGGTTTTACTCCTATTCCTTACAAGGTTTTTACGATCTCTGCAGGAGCATTTCAGTTACGGTTAAGAACCTTTATTCTGGCATCTATGCTTAGCCGAAGCACACGATTCTTCGCAGAAGCCATCTTGGTCATGCTCTATGGTCAAGGGGTAGTTGGATTTATTGAACGATATTTCAACCTTTTGACTATAGCGGTGGTAGCTGTTATAGCAGTAGTTTGGTTAAGCTGGTACGGGTGGCGCTATTGGAGTGAGGAGAAACGGGAGGAATAGCTATTTGGATGACGAAGAGACAAATGAAGGCAAGATGACAGCCTTTCTGATGATCATGCTGGCTGAGCAATGGACAAACATGATAGGGAGGTCAACATATGCAAATCGGTGTCTTTACAGTCTTGTTTGGACAACTGCCTTTTGAAGAAGCTTTGGACAAGATCAAGAGCTATGGTTTGAACGCAGTAGAAATCGGATGTGGCGGATTTCCAGGAAATGCTCACTGCGATCCGGTAGAGCTACTCGCTGATGAGCGCAAATTGAAGGATTGGAAGAAAGCTTTAGATGATCGGGGCATGTTCATAAGTTGTCTCAGTGTCCATGGCAATCCCCTTCACCCCCAGAAGGATGTCGCCCAGAAGTTTCATGAGGAGTGGCGGAACACTGTCCTCTTGGCAGAGAAACTGGGCATCGAAATCGTGACAGGTTTCTCAGGTTGCCCCGGTGATCAGGAAAGTGCCAAATACCCCAACTGGGTGACCTGTGCTTGGCCTACCGATTTTCTAAAAATCCTAGAGTGGCAGTGGGAAGAGAAGCTGATCCCTTACTGGCAGAAAGAAAGCAAGTTTGCCGCGGATCACGGAGTCAATAAGATCGCGTTTGAAATGCACCCAGGTTTCTCCGTCTATAACCCATATACGCTGCTCAAACTCAGAGATGCTGTAGGACCGTCTATTGGGGCGAATTTCGATCCTAGCCATCTTTTCTGGCAGGGAATCGATCCGGTCAAGGCCATTCGATATTTAGGTGAAAAAGACGCTATGTTCCATTTCCACGCCAAGGATACAGCTATCGATTCTTGGAATGGGCCCATAAACGGCAACCTAGATATCATTCCATATACAGAGTTGTCTAAGCGATCCTGGTTGTTCAGATCGGTTGGATATGGCCACGGCTACAAGGTGTGGAAGGACATGGTGAGTACTCTTAGGCTCGTAGGTTATGATTATGTCCTTAGCATTGAGCACGAGGATGCCCTTGCGTCAATAGAGGAAGGTTTCTCCAAAGCAGTGGAGTTTCTGAAAGAAGTAGTACTAGAGGAACAGCTGGGAGAGGCTTGGTGGACTGATTAACGCCAAAGAGCTGGCTCGTTAAGTTCGCTTTTGGTATAGAGCAGAGATTACGATCAGCGGAGAGCCTACTCCGCTGATTTCTGTTTCCTCCCAAATGAAGCACTCCCCAACATGCCTCCAAGTGTTATACTATAGCCAATAAACCTTTTTTCCCCGAGCTTTTTTCCTTTAGGAGGTACGCAACCTGAGAATTTGGAATAGCTAATGACAGTGTCATGAGGATACAGGAGGAACAATGAGTGTACACGATTTTGCGAAAAGATAATGTCGCCCCCAATGTAGATAGATACGTTATAGCGGCACCAGATGTAGCAGCTAAGGCCCAACCAGGACAATTCGTAGTATTGCGTCTCCATGAGCAAGGAGAACGGATTCCTATAAGTATTTCTGACTGGAATCGCGATGCCGGAACCATCACTTTGATAGTTCAAGTGGTTGGCCATACAACCCAGCAAATGGCTGCTATGGAGATCGGGGATAGTATCCTTGATCTGTTGGGTCCCTTAGGGAAACCAGCAGTTATTGAACCGATGGGGACAATCGCTTGTGTAGCAGGTGGGGTGGCAACCGCTATAATATACCCCGAGGCTAGGCAGCATCGGAAAGTAGGCAACCGGGTGCTTACTTTGGTGGGAGTCCGCAATCAGGACCATTTGTTTTACCAAGAGGAACTAGCGGCCATAAGTGACCGAGTCTTGGTAGCGACCGATGATGGCAGCTATGGACATAAAGGATTTGTGACTGATTTGCTGCAACAGGTAATCGATGATGGTATACATCTCGATCAAGTGATTGCCATCGGTCCTATTCCGATGATGCAGGCAGTGGCAGAGCTGACCAAAAGATATGAGATCAAGACAGTGGTTAGTCTAAATCCCATCATGATGGATGGAACGGGCATGTGTGGCGCCTGTCGGGTGCGGGTTGGAGATGAGATTAAGTTTTGCTGTACGGATGGGCCGGAATTTGATGGACATTTGGTAGATTTCACGTCCCTTTTGCGCCGGTCTCGATTGTATGAGAGGTTGGAGTACGAGGCAAGTTTGCCTGTGAAAGAGAGGGAAGGGAAGGGGTGTGATGGCCGGTGTCACGAGTAGGGGTTTATCACGAAGGAGTAAGTTCCAGCAAATCGCGGCTGCAGCGGGTACCGATACCGGTTAGGGCCCCGGAAGATAGAGTAAAAGGCTTTTCGGAAGTGATCTTAGGGTATTCACCGGAAATGGCCCGTCGGGAAGCTGCCCGTTGTTTGCAATGCCGCCAGCATCCTTGTATAAAGGGTTGTCCGGTGGGTATCAATATCCCCGGTTTTCTAGATGCACTAGCAGCTGGAGATTTTGCCGGGGCTTTGACAATTATTCGCCAGGACAACACTCTGCCGGCGGTGTGTGGTAGAGTCTGTCCTCAGGAAATACAATGTGAGAGTCAGTGTGTATTGGGTCGTAAGGGTGAGCCGGTGGCTATCGGCAATCTGGAACGATTCGCAGCTGATTGGGAGAGAGAGCATCGTACTCAGGTACAGCCAATGAGAACCGTAGAGAGGAAAGGTAAGGTGGCGGTGGTGGGCTCAGGTCCAGCAGGGCTGACGGCCGCTGCAGAACTAGGTCGCCTCGGGTATGAAGTAACTATCTTCGAAGCACTACATACTCCTGGAGGGGTGTTGTCTTACGGGATTCCCGAATTTCGGCTACCTAAGGCCATTCTAGCCGATGAGTTTATCTCGATCATGCAGATGGGAGTAGAGATCAGGACCAATGTGCTAATTGGTCGCACTCTTACTATTGATGATCTATTCGCAAAGGGATTTCAAGCAGCATTCCTAGGAACCGGAGCTGGATTGCCGCAATTTCTCGGCATACCAGGCGAGGGCTTGAACGGTGTATATGCTGCTAACGAGTTTTTGACACGGGTGAACCTGATGAAGGCCTATCTGTATCCTCAGGTAGATACCCCTTTATACCTAGGGAAACACGTGGTTGTGGTGGGAGGAGGCAACACAGCCATGGATGCGGCGCGTACTGCCATCCGCGTAGGCAGTGAAGTAACAATAGTTTACCGGCGGTCTCGCGAAGATCTCCCCGCCCGAAAAGCAGAGATTCAACACGCTGAAGAGGAAGGTGTGCAGTTTCAGTTCCTCTCCAGCCCTGTTCGTCTCAGAGGGGACAGCCAGGGATGGGTGGAAGCCGTAGAGTGTGTCAAGATGGCACAGGGCAAGGATTGTGACAATGGCCGCCAGAGCTTGCAGCCGATAGCCGGTTCTGAGCAATGGCTAAGAGCGGAATCGGTAATCATCGCCATCGGCCAGAGCCCCAATCCCATTATATCTCAGACGACCCCGGGCCTAAGAGTCGGAGCCCATGGAGTTATTGACATCGAATCGGGGACATTCAAGACCAGTAGAGAAGGAGTTTTCGCTGCGGGGGATGTAATTAGTGGTGGTGCTACGGTAATTGAAGCTATGGGAGGCGGGAAACAAGCGGCTCGGGCCATAGATCATTACTTGCAGCACTTAGACCGCAAGGATTGGTAGAAGATGAGTTTAGATTGCAGAGAACACCAGAGAGACCTATCCAGGGGGGATTGATGTTGGGGGCCCAAATCATCGATGGTAAAGCGATAGCTGCTGATATTCGGCGAGAGCTAAAGGCAGAAATCAATGAACTGCGAAAACAGGACATAGTTCCAGGATTGACTGTAGTTCTGGTTGGAGATGATCCAGCTTCTCAGACCTATGTGCGTTCCAAGCAACGGGCATGTGCGGAAGTTGGAATCCGTTCGGAGGTAAAAGCGCTTGCCAAGGATGTTTCACAAGCCAAACTTATAGCCCTGATTGAAGAGTTAAACAGCGATCCCGAGGTTAATGGAATCTTGGTTCAATTGCCTTTACCGGCTCATATTGACTCAGATGTAGTATTGCGAGTGATTGACCCAGCTAAGGATGTTGATGGGTTTCATCCAGTTAATGTGGGAAGTCTATGGACAGGGCTAGCCGGGCAAGGTTTTGTGCCTTGTACTCCTTCGGGAATTATGGAATTATTGCACCGCACAGGGATTCAACCAGAAGGCTTGAACGCTGTAGTTATTGGCAGAAGCAATATCGTGGGGAAACCCATGGCCGGCCTCTTGCTGCAGAGTAATGCGACTGTCACAATCTGTCATTCCCGTACCCAGGGGTTAGAGGAGCATTGTCGTCAGGCTGATATTCTTGTGGTAGCCATAGGGCGGGCTCGTTTCATCCAACGGGATTGGGTTAAGCCAGGTGCCGTAGTTATTGATGTAGGGATGAACCGTGTCGATGGTGTTCTATGTGGAGATGTAGATGAATCAGTCCGACAAGTGGCAGGCTATATCACACCTGTTCCCGGTGGAGTGGGGCCGATGACCATTGCCCAGCTACTGCGTAACACGGTGATTGCCGCCCAAAGGACTTTGTGATTCCATAGAATGGATCGCCGGATGTGTTAACATATGAGCCCAGAAACGGAGTGGGAACATGATGCGAGTGACATTCATATGGCAGGAGCAAAGTGGGGATAGCTGGCAACAAAGGCAGAAGCAAGTTACCACCACCGGTGATAAGACAGTACTGGGCCTTGCCCGGGAAGCGGATGTCAAAATCGATGCCACCTGTGGAGGGCGGGGGCGTTGTGGACGCTGTAAAGTACTCATATGCGGGCCACTGAACGAAGTTTCCGAGAGCGAAAAGCAGCTCTTGGCCAAGGAAGAGCTAGCCGGAGGTGTAAGGCTGGCATGTTATGCTCGACCAAAGGGAGATATCCAGGTAGAGATACCTACCAGCAAGACGGAGCTGGTACAGATACTCACAGAGGGTACTGACCAGACGGTGCCGGTAGAGCCAGATATTACTAAGCGATATCTGGTTGTGGAGAAACCGCAGCTAGAGACACCGGCCGGCGATCGAGAACGTTTGCTGGCGGCTCTCCATAAGTCGGGGCAGCCCGCTGGCAAAATCCCCGTGAGAGTCATGACGGATCTGCCCGAGGTTCTCCGCAGACGAGACCATAAGGTGACCGTCACCTGTTGGCAGGATCACATAGTTGCTGTTGAAAGTGGCGATACTACCGATGAATTATATGGCCTAGCCATTGATATAGGCACCACAACGGTTGTCGGTGGATTGGTGGACTTACGGCAAGGCAAAGAACTAGCCGTGGCCGCCCGCCTCAATGGCCAAGCTGCCTACGGAGCCGATGTGATTTCCAGGGTGGAATATGCATCTAATGGAGCTGCTCAGCTGAGACGTTTGCAGCAAGCGGTAGTGGACACGCTGAATGGGATTGTGGCAGATTTAGAGAAGAAGACTGGAGTTTCGCCTGGGAGAATCAGTCGGGTAGTTTTGGTCGGTAATACTTGTATGCAGCACCTTGCCTTGGGGATTTCACCCACCTATATTGCTCGCTCACCATATACCCCTGCCTTTAGTCAGCGGATTGACGTCATCGCTGCACAATTGCGTTTGGACGTACATCCCGAGGCAGTAGTCACGTTCTTGCCAAATGTAGCCGGATTTGTAGGTGCTGATACAATCGGAGTTGTCTTAGCTACTGGGTTAGCAAAGCAGTCTCGCCGGGTGGTTATGATCGACATCGGTACCAATGGTGAGCTGGTAATGTCCTATGAGGGAAAGATGGTTTCCTGTTCCACTGCGGCAGGCCCGGCCTTTGAAGGAGCGCAGATCAGTAGCGGCATGCGGGCTGGTGAAGGTGCAATTGAATTTGTGGAAATCGATCAAGATATGGATAGCTTGGTAATCGGCGGCACGCGGCCCAGGGGGATATGTGGTTCGGGGCTGATTGATTTGGTGGCGGAGCTGCTGCGAGTAGGCATCATCGATCAGACAGGTAGGCTGCAGGATGCTGCGGAAGTGGACGGGTTATCGCCACAGCTGCTAGACCGTATAAGGCCCGGTGAGATGGGCAATGAATTCGTGGTGGCATGGGCTGATGCAACAGCTGATGGTCAAGACATCGTACTAACACAAAAAGACATCAGGGAATTGCAGCTCGCCAAAGGGGCTATTCGTGCAGGCACCAAGATTCTGCAAAAGATGTTGGGTATCGAGGATGACGACATCGATGAGCTCCTGCTAGCAGGTGCCTTTGGTAATTACATTCGCAAGGAAAGTGCTATGGGAATGGGCCTTTTACCCACTATTCCTTTGGATAGAATTCGTTCAGTGGGGAATGCAGCGCGGGTAGGTGCCCGCCTTTGCCTAATCTCTCAGGCCAGTCTCGAGGAAGCAAGTCGCGTAGCATCAGAGATCGAATATGTGGAGCTATCTGGCCGGCCGGATTTTCAGGAAGCTTTCATGGATGCCATGTTATTTCCTCCCAACACACTGAGTTCGCAAGATAGTACCGAAATTGACAAAAAGGTACCAAGGGATCAGGCAGTGTGAAGCACAAAGTGTATAAGGAGCGCCAATCGAAGCCATACTGATTAGATGTGAGGAGGAAGGTACATGGCAGTTCTACAGGAAATGGCAGATGCCTTAGTGGTCGGCAATGCTAACAAAGTAAAGGAATTGACTGAAAAGGCCTTGGCCGAGGGGATTACTCCCGGCAACATCATAAAGGAAGGCCTCGTGCCGGGAATGGCCGTTGTAGGCGAACGTTTCAAGAAGAACGAGATATATGTTCCCGAGGTCCTAATCGCAGCTCGAGCTATGCAGGCTGGTCTTTCCATAGTTAAACCCTTACTGAGTGAAGCAGAGGCTGCCGAGAGATTGGGTACAGTCTGTATTGGAACAGTGAAGGGCGATCTCCATGACATCGGGAAAAATCTGGTAGCCATGATGCTGGAGGGTGCCGGTTTTGAGGTAATTGATCTAGGTGTGGATGTGGCTGCAGAGAAGTTTGTAGAGGCTGTTAAGGAACATAATGCTACACATGTGGCACTTTCCGCTCTGTTGACCACTACCATGGTGACTATGAAAGAGACAATCGAAGCCTTAGCTGATGCCGGTCTTAGAGATAGTGTGAAGGTTATGGTGGGTGGAGCGCCGGTGACCCAGAGCTTCGCGGATGATATCGGAGCAGATGGTTATGCCCCTGATTCCGGTACCGCTGTTGATGTAGCAAAACGGCTCATTGGGGTTGCCTGATACTACCTCTTTGCATATTTTAGTGCTTAACAGACAAGGCTGCAGCTTCGAGGTAAAGGCTGCGGCCTTTTTTTGGTAGGCAGGATTCTAATGATCTGCGGCGAAATCAAAACAAGTTAGGACCAGCTCATATAAGTATGTACTAAGGGAGGGACGATCTGTGGATTATTTCCTGACTGAGGAGCAGCAAATGATCAAAGAACTAGCTGCCCGGATCGCCGATGAGAGGATTAAGCCAGTGGCCGGAGAGCTAGATGAGAAGGAAGAGTTCCCATGGGACCTTATGAAGGTCTTAGCCGACTCTGATCTCTTCGCTGTCTGGGTTCCAGAAGAGTACGGCGGGTTAGGTGGCGGTGTCTTTGAGCAGGCATTGGTGGTAGAAGAGCTATCCCGAGCATGCAGCGGTGTGGCTGTAAGCTATGCTGCTAGTGGCTTAGGCAGTTTTCCTATTCTCATGTATGGTTCTGAAGAACAGAAAAAGCGCTATATGCCCGAAATCGCAGGTGGTAAGCGTCTGGCGGCCTTTGCTTTGACCGAGGCCAATGCGGGTAGTGATGTGTCAGCAATCGCTACAACAGCCACCCGGGATGGGGACGAGTATGTGCTGAATGGTACCAAGCAATGGATCACGAATGGCGGAGAAGCCGATATTTATACAGTGATCGCGGTTACCGACAAGACCAAGGGACCTAGGGGAGCGAGTGCCTTTGTCGTAGAGAAAGGTACACCGGGTTTGAGCTTCGGCAAAAAAGAAAAGAAACTGGGCATCAGGGCATCGGCTACTCGTGAAGTTATCCTAGAGGATTGCCGTATTCCCGCGGATAATCTGCTGGGGCGGGAAGGCTTGGGATTTGTTATAGCTATGAAGACCTTTGACAAGACGCGTCCGGGGATTGGAGCTCAAGCCCTCGGGATTGCTCAAGGGGCCCTCGATGCAGCTGTGCAATATGCTCGCCAACGAGAGCAGTTCGGTCAGCCCATTAGTTCTTTTCAGGGGATACAGTTCATGCTGGCTGATATGGCAACTCAGATCGAGGCAGCTAGGGCGTTGGTCTATTCTGTAGCAAAGCTGGTCGATAGTGGTGCTAGGGATGTATCCAAGGCGTCAGCTATGGCCAAGCTTTTCGCCTCCGATATGTGCATGAAAGTGACTGTTGATGCGGTGCAGATTCTTGGGGGATATGGATACATGCGGGAGTATCCGGTGGAAAAAATGATGCGTGATGCCAAGATCACTCAGATCTATGAGGGTACGAATCAGATTCAGCGCAATATCATTGCTCTGGAATTGATCAAGGAAGCCGCCCGTCAAGGTAAGTAATAAAGGGGAGAAGGTACCATATGCATATTGTTGTTTGTATCAAACAGGTACCCGATCCAAGCCAGGCCCGGATTGATCGGGATACTGGCCTGGTGATCCGGGAAGGTGTAGATAAAATCACCAATCCCTTTGACCTTTATGCGTTGGAAGAAGCGTTGCGGTTAAGGGAATCTGAAGGTGGACAGGTGACTGCCTTATCCATGGGGCCACCGGCTGCAGCCGAAGCGCTCCGTGATGCAATTGCCATGGGAGTCGATAATGGGGTCCTGCTCAGTGATAGGCAATTCGCTGGTGCCGATACCTTAGCGACCTCCTATACTTTGGCACAGGCCATTGGCAAACTCGACGATGTAAAGCTGATCATCTGTGGTAAGCAGGCAGCGGATGGAGATACAGCACAGGTGGGTCCGGGATTAGCCGCCAATCTAGAGATTCCTCATGTCACCCAGGTAAGAAAGATTGATCAGATCACACCAGACTTGCTTGTAGTGGAAAGGCTGACAGACACCGGTTACGAAGTTGTTGAGGTGGGGCTACCGGCTGTTATTACAGTCGTTAAGGAAATCAATGAACCGCGGCTACCGGGTTTGCGGGGTATGATGCGAGCCAAAAAAGCTGAGATCCCGGTATGGGGACCGGAGGATATTGAAGCACAGGAAGAGCGTATTGGCTTAAAAGGTTCGCCTACACAGGTGTGGCGTACTTTTGAACCAGAGAGACATCGTCAAGGCGATATGTTAACAGGAACAGCTAGTGAACAGGCAGCCGCTCTCTGGGATCGGCTTCGCTCGCTCTAGATATTCCTACGAGGAAAGTGTATCAGGAGGAACGAGAGTATGGAGATCAGAGTTCGAACCGAGGATTGCACAATCTGTGGGGCTTGTGTGGAGGACTGCCCTTTTGGGGCTATCATTCTGGGGGAAGAGGGCCCAGAGTTTGATGAGAGCTGTACCCTATGCGGCGCATGTGTGGAAACTTGCCCCACAAACGCCATTCATATGGTAGGAGACGAAAAGACAGAACCATTGAGCCAGCAAACGGAGTCACAGAATAATCAAGGCAAGGGGGGAGTATGGGTATTTGCAGAACAGCGAGAAGGCCAGTTAGCTAGCGTAGTTCTGGAACTCCTCGGTGAAGGCAAAAACATTGCTTCCCAGCTGGGAGAGCCTTTAGCTTGTATATTACTGGGTGATCAAGTAGAGCACCTTGCCGAAGAGCTGATGGAGTTCGGGGCAGACCTGGTCTATCTGGCTGCAGCGCCGGAGCTAAGCAGTTATCGAGACGATCTATATTCAGAGGCACTTGCACACATAGTACAGACGTATCAGCCATCGATTCTGTTGATCGGGGGAACTGCCCATGGTCGTTCTCTGGCACCAAGGGTAGCAACCAGCCTAAGAACTGGGCTTACCGCGGATTGTACGGGTTTTGCCCTAGATGAAGACGGTAATTTACTGCAAACCCGCCCTGCCTTTGGGGGCAACTTGATGGCTACCATTCGATGTCCCCACCACAGGCCGCAGATGGCAACAGTGCGTCCTAAAGTTTTCCAGCCATCCAGTAGGCATCCAGGTCGGAGAGGAGAGGTCATCAGGGTGGATTTGCCTGCCTTGCACCCTTGGGCCCGTATCCTGAAAGTCGCTAATGAAAGCACTATGGGGCCCAACCTGAGTGAGGCCGACATAGTGGTCTCCGGTGGTCGGGGATTGGGCAACTCTGAGAATTTCCGCTTGGTCGAAGAATTGGCCGAAGCTTTGGGTGGAGCGGTAGGTGCATCCCGAGCCGTAGTCGACGCGGGTTGGGTAAGCTATCCCCATCAGGTCGGGCAGACCGGCCGCACCGTGGCACCCAAACTTTATATTGCTTGTGGAATTAGTGGTGCCATCCAGCATCTGGTGGGCATGCAATCTGCGGACATAATCGTGGCCATTAACAGGGACCCAGATGCCCCGATTTTCAGTGTGGCTACATACGGCATAGTGGGGGAAGTAGAGGCAGTGATCCCTGCTTTGATTCGGGAAATAAAAAACGATAGGTCTTAGACAATACCGACAAGGCTTTTGGAGGGTGTTTCATGGGTCTTCAATAAGCACTTAGCTCAGAATGCAGGTAATCAGCGAAGGCTGCCGCCTCCTGTTTGAGCCTGGTTGTGGGGGGGATGACTAGGGCTAGGCGCTGTCGCCAAAGATGATCAGGCCAAAGGGGAATCCATGATCCCATGAGTGGTTCCGCAAAACCAGTCGATTCTGTAGAGTTGTCTCTTGCAGCATCGCTGCCCCAACTAGTAGACAACTGCTCGGCTAGTTCAGCAGGTACAAGCATAAGATCCGGTGTTTTGCCTGTGAGGAATGCACCATAGATCTCCAGCGCGAAATCTCCGGCCTGGTTGCAACCTTGGACCATGGGCCTGCCATCATCCGTATTGGCCAGAGTATTGTAAGCTGTAACTAGGTTCTGCAATAGAGCATCCTCAGGTTCTAATGCCTGGTACCAAAAGACTAGGCCGGGTGGCTCCGGGGTGATAGCTGTGTCGGGGCGAGAGACCCTGTTTAGGTATTGCCAGAGAGCTGATCCGACGAAAAGGCAGCCGATCACTAGAGGAATGGCCCAATGGCGTATCCAATGATCAGCGAAAGGGGAGCCTAGTGTCAAGGATTCTTGCTGTAGCTCGCTATCTTCTAGGCTGGGTATTGGGGGAGTATCGTTAGCCATATCGTCCCAGCGGCGCTTACGCTCGATCAGGGCCGTTTTCTTTATTTCTAGATAAGCACGGTGCTCGTAGAGCCAGTCACTGGCCCGAGGTTCGCTTTCTTGTTCTAGTTGTGCCCAATAGTCGAAAGTAACCAGGTGCCGTAAGAAGATGATCAACAGCTGCCACCAGATCTCGCCTAATAGCCAGACAGATACTACTCCCAAAAAGGGGCCAAAAGTGAGAATCGATGGCTTAAGGAAGATGGCCAAAATCACCGGCATTACCGGCACGAGAGCTATGAATGCTGCGAGGCGACCACGGCCGTATCGCCGCTCACCCCACTGCGCCAAGTGGGCAGCGATTGGAGACAGTAGGGTGCAGATCGCGATAAAGGGGAGCCAGGGCACCATGGCCCCGAGAACAATGGAGACTCGTTGGGACAGCGCCCCTTCCTGCATGATCATGGCCGCAATGCTCCATAGGCTGATGGCTGAGAGCAGAGGTATTTCTCCAGCGAGCAATCCTGCTATAGCTAGAGTTTTTGCATCGGTCTTGGTTAAGAGCGTGGTTTCGATCCACTTATGACAGTGTTTTAGCTTATTATTGGGTGGCTCTTTGGTATTGTGATCTATGGCTATATACACCTCTCTTTAGAAAAGAGAGCCAGAGAGCATACGAATACTCTCTGGCTGCAATCAGACTGCCCGTCAGCTTTGAGTGCTATGTGGGTGGCGTGCATTGTCAGGGCTGGTTTCGTTTTCCCCTTGCTTTTGGCTTTACCTGTTGGGACAATCGCTGCACCTCAGGGTCAGTCAGTGGTTCACCAACTTCGTATTGAGTCATCTGCTGGGTATTTTGATGAGGCTGTTGGGAAGCCTGTTGATCTTGACGCTTTCGGCGTTTGGATTTGGCCAAGTGGTGGTGCCTCCTCTACTGGTTTTGGGCTCACTTCAAGGTGGCCCAAGCATATTATCCCAGTGTATCTGGAACACCATACTGGTAGAGTGACACTCTTTTGGTTGATCATGGAGGTAGAGATGATTATTGGTGCTCATTTATCAATAGCGAAGGGAATGCCTGCTGCTGTTGAGCAGCTAAAAGCTATAGCAGGCAATGCTTTCCAGTTTTTTACCCGCAATCCCCGCGGAGGTAGGGCTCGGGATATTCTGGCAAGGGAGGTCCAAGAATTTAAGCAACTCCGAGAAGCTGCAGGTGTTAAATGTGTAGTTGGCCACATGCCTTATACGATCAATTTGGCGACTAATCGGCCAGATATCTATACCTTCGGGAAGACTACGTTACTGGCAGATCTGCAGCGTTTTGATCAGACCGGAGTTGACTATCTGGTGTTGCATCCAGGGAGCCATCTCGGGGATGGAAGTGAGATGGGGATCAGACGCATCGTCGAGGCCCTTACATATGTCCTCGAGGGATATCAGGGGGGCAATATCGCGTTACTATTGGAGACAATGTCAGGGCAAGGTACGGAGATCGGTGGAGACCTAGCAGAATTGGAGGAGGTCTTTGCGAGGCTGGGTTGGCCTGAGCAGATAGGGGTATGTCTAGATACCTGCCACCTGCTGGCGGCAGGTCACGATCTAACCAGCATAGAAGGTCTAGACCAATTGGTGGAAAGGCTAGATGATGGTCTTGGCCTAGAACGGGTCAAGCTGGTACACTTAAATGACTCCAAGAAAGAGCGGGGCAGTCATGCTGACCGCCATGCAAATATCGGCCAGGGCACTCTAGGGATAGAGGGGATTGTTAAGATAATCAATCATCCCGCCTTGAGAAATCTGCCTTTTGTTCTGGAGACGCCGGTAAATAACTACCTGGAGTATGGAACGGAGATCGAGCTGGTGCGGCAGCTGCGGACTCGCTAGAGCCCGTGTGTAGATGTACCGACTTGCTGAATCGGGAGTATAATTAGGGGCTAGGATATAAGTGGAATCTTAGCAGGATTTGAGCATGCAGCGCCGAAGAAGTCCTAGAGAATGCTAGGCAATATCGGTGGTCGCTTAGACCACTACCATGAAAAATGAATAGTGTACCTCAGGTGCCCCCATATCAGGGGAGAATAGGGAAGTTGGGCGAGCCTTTGGGCTCGTAACCACGCGGTCGCGCCACTGTCGCTGGGGAATGACCAATACTCACTCGCTGCTCGCGGGGAAGGGTATGGTGAGATGATGAACCGGTAGCCAGGAGACCTGCCTGAGGATTGAACCAGTAACCTTCGCGGAAAGGGGACGGTACACGCAGACTTGGCTTGATGCCATAGTGCGCATCACGCCAAGTGAATTAGTCCTCTCACCTTACTGGTAGAGGATTTTTTGATCCTATAATACCCAAGACAAACCTAAGAGAGGTGATTCACATGCAGTTTCAGCGGATTTCAGCTTCAAGAATTCTCTTACTCATGGCCGTGATTATGTTTCTGGTTCTGCCAGGGCCTACTTTAGCCCAAGATAGCCCAGGGACAGGTTTCCCAGTAGTTGTTATTGATGGATTGGGGCGGGAAATATCAATAAGAAAGCCTCCCCAGAGAATCGTTTCTCTCACTCCCAGTGTTACGGAAAATCTATTCGCTCTCGGCCTGGATGAGCAGATAGTTGGGGTGAGCAACTATAGTGATTATCCAGCAGCGGCCCAGAGCAAACCAGTAGTCGGAGATGCCTTTCAGCTGAACTATGAGGCAATTCTGCTCTTGGAACCGGATCTGATCATTGGTGATGCCCAATTGGTCAAAAACTATATGGTCAAGTTAGAAGAGCTGGGATTACCTGTCTTGGCCATTAACCCCGCCAACCTACAGGAAGTAATGGACTCCATGCTGCTTTTGGGACAGGCAACCGGTGCCATTAGTGCAGCCACTCGGGTAACAGCCGAGATGCAAGAGCAAGTTCACTATGTACAGACAGCTATTCAAGATCTTCCCCAAAAGGCTAGACCATTGGTTTTCGTCGAAGTGTGGGATGAGCCCCTGATGACGTGTGGCCCTGGTAGTTTCATGCAGGAGCTCATAGAATTAGCCGGTGGACACAATCTTGCCGCTGATGCCGGTGGTGCCTGGATCGAATACAGCAGCGAATTGGTAGTGGAAAGAGACCCAGATGTAATTCTGTTGACCAGGCCCTATAGGGATGAACTAATGGCTAGAAGTGCATGGCAGGGAATCAGTGCAGTAAAAGAGGGTCGGGTGGTAGAGGTAGATTCTGATCCGTTCGTGCGGACGACCCCCAGACTAGCTGATGCTTTGGTAGATCTGGCGGCGATTTTGCATCCCGAGAAATTTCAGTAAAGTGGTGTTTTACTCATGGCCAAGCAACTGGTTGTTGGAAATCTAAGTTTTGGCTACGATATACGTCCAATTATGCAGGATATAAGCTTCACGGTCTCATCCGGGGAAATGCTGGGGATCATAGGCCCTAATGGGTCGGGAAAAACCACGCTGCTGAAGCTGATCAGCCAGCTCCTTGTGCCGGATGAGGGGAGAGTTCTGATTGATGGGGAAGATACCAGCCTGTGGTCCCATCGCACCTTGGCAAGAACTATGGCTGTAGTGCCTCAAGAAACCCAGATCAGGTTTGATTTTACTGTAGAAGAAATCGTGGAAATGGGGCGGAGCCCCTACCTAGGCCGTTTTCAGGCCATGACTAAGCATGATCGGGAGATTGTGGTTGAAGCCATGCGAGCTACGAGTGTCCTGCCTCTGGCAAAGCGATCGATCATGGAGTTGTCTGGAGGGGAAAGACAGCGGGTGATTGTGGCTAGGGCGCTTGCCCAAGAACCCCAGGTGCTATTGCTGGATGAACCTACAGCTTCCTTAGATATTAATCACGAAGTAGAGATCTTTGAACTACTGAGGACGCTGACCATCCAGGAAGGATTAGTGAGTATCGCTGTTTTGCATGATCTCAATCTGGCTGCCGAGTATTGTGATCGTTTGCTCTTGCTCTCTCAAGGCCGAGTGGCGGCAGAGGGGTTTGCTGAAGAGGTGCTGACCGAGGAGATCATCTCATCGGTTTATGGGATAGATGTGGTTGTGTACAAGAATCTCGTGACCGGGCGGCCCCAGATCCAGGCCCTGGCCCCCAGTTTGAATAGGTAAATAGATAGGCAAACAAGCAGTTAATCTAGGAGAGGGGGGAGCTAGTATCGGCTCTCCAGGAGTCGGATACTAGTGCTCGATTGAAAAAGACCAAGATTGCCTTAATCGCTATAATGATTGTGCTTGCTTTTTCGACTTTGATCTATGCTGCTGAGCAAGGATTGACGGTCACCGATCAGGTGGGTAGAACCGTGAACCTTGAGACAATACCGGTTCGCATTGTCTCCTTGGCCCCTGGCAATACTGAGATTCTCTATGCTTTGGGCTTGGCAGACCATATTGTCGGGGTATCCTCTTACTGTGATTATCCCCCAGCAGCCCTTGGTAAGGCGAAAACCGGTGGGTTTTCGGAAGTCAGCATAGAGAGCGTAGTGGCTCTAGAGCCAGATGTAGTTTTTGCTACAGGTGGAGTACAGGATGAGGTAGCTAAGCAACTCACTCAGTTGGGAGTAAAGGTGGTTGTCCTCGATGCTTGCAGCCTTGCTGACGTGTTGGCCGCGATCAAGTTAGTGGGAGTGGTCACTGGCCGCACAGAGGCAGCCGAGAAGATAGTATTACAGCTACAAGAGCACATTAGAGCGATCAAAGCAGTAGTTCAACCATGGGCTAAGGATACACCGCGCAAAGTATTTTATGAAGTATGGTATGACCCACCGATTAGTGTCGGCCCCGGTTCGTTTATACATGACCTGATTGAGATGGCCGGTGGCATCAATCTCATGGCGGACAGTGGCAACCCCTATCCTGTAGCAAATCTGGAGGAGATCATTGATGCAGATCCAGATGTGATTATCTATGCTCATGGTGCCATGTCCACGGCTCAGGTTGCAGAAAGAGATGGTTGGCGGCAGATGGAGGCAGTACGCACAGGACGTATAGTACAGATAGAAGATGAGAATATCCTGGTCCGCCCCGGCCCTCGCATAGTTGACGGCCTAGAGGCTTTGGCAAAGGCCATTTATCCGGAGGCATTCACTCAATGAACTCACATCAACTGATTCTTGTTACCGGTGGTGTGCGTAGTGGCAAGAGCCGTCTAGCCGAGGCTATGGCACTGGCAATAGGTGGTCCTGCAGCCTATATTGCTACCAGCAGGATAGAAGATGAAGAAATGTTGGAACGGGTCAGCAGGCACCAGGAGAGACGGCCCGCAGATTGGGTTACCATTGACGCCCCGTGGGATCTCGCCGAAGCTCTGCGGAAGCTGCCTGCAGGCACTCGAACAGTGATTATTGACTGCCTGGGGGTCTTTGTCAGCAACCTTCTGCTTAAATATGCTGGCAGCAATGACCCCACACAGCTGGAAGTAGAGAAACAGGTCCTGGATACTGTCTCATCATTTTTGCAGGCTCAAGCGGCAGCATCGGTGACGACCATTGTGGTGACCAATGAAACGGGTTTGGGGGTTGTTCCACCTTCTGCCCTAGGGCGGGCCTTCCGTGACTATCTGGGCTGGGCTAATCAGATGGTGGCTGCGGCAGCTGACCGGGTGTATTTGGTGGTAGCGGGTATTCCACTACTGATCAAAAATGGCCAAGAGTCGGCTCTACCGCTCGTCTAGCTTAGGCTGTTTCAATAAGGGATAAGAGCTGCTCTTCTGGAGTCGTTCATTACCGGGGGGAATTAGATTGATGGTTAGTTTGCAGGGCAAATGCCTGATGGTCCAAGGTGTAGCATCCGGTGTGGGCAAGAGCCTGCTGGCTGCTGCCTTGTGCCGGATCTTGGTCCAAGATGGATTGCGGGTAGCACCTTTCAAGGCATGGAACATGGCGCTTAACTCCTATATCACAGCTGATGGTCGAGAGATTGGTTGGGCTCAGGGGATCCAGGCTGAGGCCGCCGGGATCCTCGCCACCGGTCACATGAATCCTTTCCTCCTTAAACCGTGTGGCAGGGGCCGAACTCAGATCATCATCAGTGGGAAGCCTGAGCAAGGTGGTTATTCGGAAGATATCGAGGGCCTACTACCAGACGGGCCTTGGCCGGTGATCACCCAGTCACTGGACCACTTACGACAGCGATATGATGTGATCATCATTGAAGGCGCGGGCAGCCCTGCAGAAATAAACCTGAAGGATAGGGACTTGGCCAACATGGGTGTAGCCCGTTTGGCTGGAGCCCCTGTCCTTCTGATAGCTGATATCGATCAGGGCGGTGCTCTTGCTGCCTTGGTCGGAACCTGTGAGCTGCTGGATACAGTAGAAAACCAGCATATTGCTGGTTTTGTGATCAATAAGTTCCGGGGTGATTTTGACATCTTGGTACCTGGGCTTGAAGCGATCGAGGCAATGACAGGCAAGCCTATTTTGGGAGTCATTCCATATGTACCAGGCCTATCCTTGGGAGAAGAGGACTCCATGGGGTTACCCGAGATGAGTACAGCTAGGACGGCACAGCCATTACTTCAACCAGATCAGAGGTCTGATCTACTAGACGCTGAAGAGCGGGACGAACACTTAGATAGATGGGCCGCGGCTGTACGAGCTAGCTTAGATATGGATCAGATATACCAGCTGCTAGAAAGAGGTATCTGAGGAGGAAAAGATGACTCCTATGGGACGGACTTTGATGGTTCAAGGATGTGCATCTAGTGTAGGGAAGAGCCTGATTACGGCTGCTCTTTGCCGGATTCTGGCCCAAGATGGTTGGCAGGTGGCTCCCTTCAAGGCTCAGAATATGGGTTCAAGATCTCTTACCGTGGGAGGAAAGGAGATCAGCGCCGTTCAGGCTATGCAAGCTCAGGCCGCGGGAGTGCCTCCCTGTCCGGAGATGAACCCGATACTGCAAAAACCCATCACCGATACTGTAGCCGAAGTGATTGTTATGGGCGAATCTATAGGGAAGCTGTCAGTCAAAGAATACTTTCATTTCAAGCGAACCCAAGGCAAGGCCATCGTGGCCGACGCATTACAGCGATTAAGGCGACGGTTTGACATTATCATGCTTGAGGGTGGCGGCAGTCCGGCTGAAATCAATTTGAGGGAGCATGATCTAGTGAATATGGGTGCTGCAAATCTAGCCGATGCACCTGTGCTTCTAGTTGGTGATATTGATCGGGGCGGAGTGTTTGCCTATATTACTGGTACCATGTTGTTGCTCACTACAGAGGAGAGAAACCGGATTAAAGCAGTAGTGATCAACAAGTTTAGGGGTGAGATTTCCTTACTGGAACCGGGGCTTTTGATGTTGGAGGAAAAGATCAGACGGCCGATTTTAGGGGTTATTCCTCATATAAGTGATCTTTGCCTGCCTCAAGCAGAGGAATTGCATGTCACTAATGGGGGCCAAATCAAGTCCACAGAAGCATCTTATCAGGACACATATGATCGACTGGCCCAGATCGTAAGAGAATCTATTTCTATGGATTTACTATATGAAATAGTCGGTTTGCCATCGGGCCGAACATGATGTTCTGAAAATCTCAAAGTGAGAGGTAACCCCGAAGGTTGCGGTCTTAGCTGGGGATACGGGAGTGTGGGATGTGTTGATACCAGGCCAACCTATGCAAGCAGTAATGGCCTTCGTTGTTGACCTTTTATTTGGGGATCCGAGTTTTGTGACCCATCCGGTAATTTTAATGGGTAAGTTGATCAGTTGGGGCGAAGGTTTTCTCTGGCATGACGACCAGGATGCTCAAGGGCAAAAATTGGCCGGAACCCTACTGGTTCTAGGGGTTGTCGGTATTGCGTTTGGGGTAGGGTATGCTTTATTGCTGATGGCTGCCCATATCCACGGGGTGCTGGCACATTTGCTTTCTATCTGGCTGATTTCTACCACCATTGCTGCTAAAGGGCTCTGGACAGAGGCTGGCCAGATTCAACACTGGCTTCAACAAGATAATCTAGCAGAAGCGCGCAAAGCAGTGGGCAGAATTGTCGGACGAGATACCGCCCAGCTCGATACAGCCGGTGTGATTCGGGCGACCGTAGAGTCAGTGGCTGAGAATACGGTCGATGCGGTTATCGCACCACTGTTCTATGCCCTGTTGGCGGGAGCCCCACTGGCCCTGGCCTACCGCGCGGTCAATACTCTGGACTCTATGGTTGGATATAAGAATGAGCGGTACCGGGATTTTGGCTGGGCGGCAGCCCGGGTAGATGATATTGTCAACTACATTCCTGCCCGCCTGACTGGATTATTGATGACCGTTAGCGCAGCTTTTTTGAGTCTGGATGCTAAAAACTGCTGGTTAATCCTTTGCCGCGATAGCAGCAAGCACCCTAGTCCCAACTCAGGACTACCGGAAGCTGCGGTGGCGGGGGCGCTGCAAATACAGCTTGGGGGGGAAAGCAGCTATCAGGGAACAGTGTCTTTCCGGCCTTACTTAGGCAACCCAGGTAACGCGCTCATCCCCAACCATATCAATCAAACTCGCTGGTTAATGGTGATGAGCGGCATTTTGGCAATCCTGGCTGGATCGATCATCTGGGTCGTTTAGGGTGAATCTGGGACACACGCATATTGAAGCCGACGGCTTTTGGGTTGGAAGTGTGGTATCCCAGTCAAATACTGCTCTAGGTTTTGGGAGGAGAGGCACGTGGCGGTGGCAAATAGGCATTTGGATTTGGGGCTTGTGCAAGTATATACAGGTAATGGTAAGGGGAAGACTACAGCAGCTTTGGGACAGGCCCTACGGGCCATCGGGCGTGGGTTGACAGTCTATATGGCACAGTTTATCAAAGGTCAAGAAACGGGGGAGCTCCTAGCCGTAGAGCGATTGGCCCCGGACTTTACCATTCGCCAATTTGGTTCCGGTAAGTTCATCGTACAGCGGGAACCCAGCCAAGATGAGCGAGATCTGGCCAGAACCGGTTGGTTGGAGATTGTCAAAGTGGTTGATGATGGTCAACATGACATTGTTATTCTAGATGAGATCAGCCATGCCATCCGAGTAGGCCTGATTGAGCTCGAACAGGTCTTGCAGCTAATTGCCCAGCGCCCTCGAGGTGTGGAGATCATCCTTACAGGGCGCAGTATGCCCAGAGAATTGCTGGAGGCAGCCGATCTTGTGACTGATATGGTGGCGATAAAACACCCCTACGACCAAGGTATACAGGTACGAAAGGGGATTGAGTTTTGACCATGGAGTTTATTTGGGCATTGCAGTTCCTCACACGGTTGCCGGTATTTACCCGAGCTCAGCGAGAGACCACCGCTGAGGATCTAGCTCGCTGTATGGCCGCTTTCCCGCTAGTAGGAGCTTTTCTTGGGTTAATATTGGTGGGTACCCATTGGGTAACAGCTCAGGTTTTCCCTTCAACCGTATCGGCAGTGCTGCTGATCGCAACACTGGTACTTCTCACTGGCAATTTGCACTGGGATGGCTGGATGGATACTGCCGATGGTTTACTGTCCGGGCATAGCGGGGAGCGAGCTCTAGACATCATGAAAGACAGTCGGGTTGGCGCTAACGCAGTGATCTGGGGCTGCCTGGGACTGCTGACTGAGTATGTTCTACTCAATCGCCTACTAGCCTTGCCCACTTTTGAGAAGAATGCCTGGCTGGTAGCGATCTTGGCTTGGAGTCGATGGAATGCTGTTATCGGTACATATATATTTCCCTACGCTAGGAAGACAGGAGGCACGGCTAAGGCCTTTACAGCTGGGATTTCTGCTAGAGAAGTGACTATCTCAACCGTGATCGCTATGGCAGTCAGTCTGCCGGTTCTGGGATGGAAGACTCTAGAATTGTTGGGTGGCAATCTGATCATAGTACTGGCCTTGGGTAAGGTGGCAGAAAGGCGCCTAGGAGGCGTCACTGGTGACGTATTAGGTGCTGTGATCATAGCCGGTGAACTCATCGGCTTACTCATCGGTGGAGGGTGGCTGTGACATTTGAGCAGACTGTCATACCGAAGCGGGGGACTGCTTGGGCACCCGGAGCGTGTGGCGAATTGGTAGAGGGGCTCATAGGGGACCAGGCCTTCCTGGTTAGCTGCCCCATTAATCTATATAGCAAAGCTAAGGTATGTCTTTATCCGTCGGGGCACGGGCAGGGGACTCAATTCCAGAATAGCGACACTCGCTGGCCTAAAGCCCGCCAGGCGATTGCAGCGGCTCTCGAGGCCTGGGAGGAAGATGCTTGGGCAGTGGATTTGGAGATTGAATCATCCATCCCTCTTGGGAAGGGAATGGGCAGCAGTACGGCGGATATCGGGGCGGCTCTAGCGGCCACTGCTTTGGCCTTAGGGCGGGTCCCCAATCCAGTGGAAATTACTCAGTTTGCTGTTAGGACTGAACCTACCGATAGTACTATTTTCCCGGAGCTGACTATCGTTGACCACATACAGGGCAGTATACTTAGCGGTATAGGCAAACCACCTCCTTTACAGGTAATGGTCTTCGATTGGGGAGGCGAGATCAGCTCCGATAATTGGTACCAGGACAATTCCCCATTCCTACCAATAGTAAGAGAGCAAGGCCCCCTCATCGCACGGGCTCTGGAGATGATCCGACAAGGAGTGAGGTGGGGAGACGGAAATATGATCGCGCAAGGGGCTACTCTCAGTGCTTTGCTGCATCAAGCGATTTTGCATAAGCAGGAACTAGGCAGTGTGGCCAGATATGCACGTGAGCAGGGTGCTTATGGAGTGACCATAGCGCATAGTGGCACAGTGGCAGGAA
>JAAZMR010000094.1 GCA_012798695.1 Bacillota bacterium
ATACTTAGCAGGATGCACAAGGCAAATCCTGATGTTCTTTATTTCACCGGATACTATCCGGAGGCAGGCCTCATTATCAGGCAGATGAGAGGCTTGGGGAGCAAGGCCATATTTGTAGGGGGTAATGCAGCGATAAACGATGAATTCGTTGAGATTGCCGGTATCGATGTGGCAAAAGGCGCTCTCATGACTCAAGAACCAATGCCTACAGACCTCAAGTACCCTGAATCCAAAGCATTTCTGGATGAATACATTCTTCGACATAGAGTCCCACCAAGCAGTCCATGGCCTGTCTATGCAGCTGATGCGCTTAAGGCAATCGCTGCAGCCATAGACGCCACAGGATCCACTGATTCCAAGGTGCTTGCTGATTATATTCGAGACAAGATGGAAGGCCTACCCGGGATTACGGGGCCTATCGGGTTTGATGAGGTTGGGGACAGAGCAGGTGCCATATACCTGGCATACGAAGTGACTGAAGACGGAAAGTTCCAACCATATCAGCCATAGGCTTGCTCACCGGAACAACTAGGACCCGCCCTATATCCAGGGGTGCAAGTCTGATTTAGGACGTACCTTTGGTGTCCACAGATGTCGGTGTAGCAAGAAGGTATCCTGTACCCAGGCTGGGTACAGGGCCGCCTTAGAACTTGGGTAAGATTGGAGGTGCCTGCGTGGGGGCTTGTGCCTGTGCTGCTTGGGTGCTGCTTGCGGCGAAGCCCCCACGCGAAAGGTATGGCATTATTCATAGAACAGCTTGTCAACGGACTTACAGTCGGCGCAGTGTATTCTCTTGTAGCTCTCGGATATACCATGGTTTACGGTGTAATGAGGATGATCAACTTTGCGCACGGGGATTTCTTCATGATCGGATCGTACCTGGGATTTACCTTGGTCAGCAGCGCACTTTTGGGAGGAGCTATTCCGCTGTGGGCCGCCCTCATTGTTATCGTCGTGTTGTCCATGGCAGGCGTGGCTCTTCTCGGGGTTATTGTAGAACGGGCAGCATATCGCCCTTTGAGGCGATCAAGCCGGCTTACTGCAGTTGTTTCTGCGATTGGTGTCTCAATCTTCCTACAGAACGCGGTAATGCTAATCTGGGGGCCGCGCTACCGGGCGTACCCTCCATGGTCTGTTCCCGATGTTACCTGGCAGGTAGGGGGTATCTACATAAACTTCATGCAGGTGCTGATCCTGACTGTTTCCTTCTGCCTCATGATTGCGTTATACCTTTTTGTCCAGCGCACGACGGTAGGTGCAGCGATTAGGGCGACTGCCATTGATCACGATACTGCCAGACTTATGGGGATAGACGTTGATCAGATAATCCGTCTTATTTTCCTAATCGGACCGGCTTTGGGCGCTGCAGCAGGCGTGTTGTTGGGCCTGTATTACAGGCAAATCCACTTCACTGTAGGGTGGACTTATGGGCTTAAGGCGTTTACTGCCGCGATTATGGGTGGAATCGGGAATATTCCAGGAGCTATGGTCGGCGGACTGCTCC
>JAAZMR010000080.1 GCA_012798695.1 Bacillota bacterium
ACGGGTGACGAGCTTTTTGGCTTTGCCAGTGCGCTGCTGGATCAGGCCCTGAAATACGACGATGAGGATGAAATGGAAGGACTGCTGGATATTGTGGGCACGGGAGGAGACGGTCTGGGTACTTTCAATATTTCTACCGCCGCAGCTCTGGTTTGTGCCACCTGTGGGGTACGGGTGGCCAAACACGGCAACCGGGCGGTTACCAGCCGCACCGGAAGTGCGGATGTGCTGGAGGCCCTGGGGGTAAATGTGGATTTGCACCTGGAGGAGGCCCGGCAGATATTGGAGGAGGTGGGGATCACCTTTTTGTTTGCTCCCGGGTTTCATCCGGCCATGAAGCATTTTGGTGCCATGCGGCGCAGTCTGGGCATTGCCACTGCCTTTAATTTTCTGGGACCGCTGATCAATCCTTTTCGGCCCAGTTTTCAGGTGCTGGGGGTTTCCGACCAGGCCATGATAGAACCGATGGCGGCAGCCCTGGCCCGGCTGGGACGCCAGAGAGCGTTGGTGGTTCATGCCCATAATGGCATGGATGAAATAAGTCATACCGGAATAACCTATATGGCTAAAGTTGACCGGGGACAGATCGAGCTTACCCGGCTGGAACGTACGGTTCAGGGGTCAGATGGAGCCGGGTTAGATGGAATCCGCGGTGGGGATGCGGTGGAAAATTCCCGGATATTAAAAGAGGTTCTGGCCGGTAAGTCGGGGCCGGCGCGGGAGATAGTGCTTCTCAATGCCGCGGCCGGACTGATGACAGCAGGTACGGCATCAGATATTGATGAAGGTATCTTTCTGGCGGCCGAGGCCATCGATTCCGGGCGGGCCTCGATGAAATTGGACGAACTGGTCAGGTTAACCCAGGTGAATCGGGTGAGAGAGTGTTAGGGCAGATTATAGCGGCCCGGCGGGAAGCGATTAACCGTCAAAGGGATTTGATACGGGAAAAGTTCCTGGCGGCTGACTCCCTGCCTCGGGTGCGGAATTTTTTAGAGTTGTTTAACACGGATGGTCGGGTGGGGCTGCTGGCCGAAGTGAAAAAGGCTTCTCCGGTTAAAGGAACTTTTTTGCCCGACCTGAACCCGGCGGAACTGGCTCTAATCTACCAGCGTAACGGGGCCAAAGGAATTTCGGTCATCACCGAAGAAAAGTTTTTTAGAGGAGATCCGACTTTTATTGAGAAAATAAAAGATATTACGATTGTACCAGTTATGCGCAAGGACTTTGTGGTAGACGAAGTTCAGTTATACGAAAGTCGGCTGCTCGGGGCTGATGCGGTGCTGCTGATTACCTTCCTGTTGAGGGAGTCTCTGCCGAAATTTGTGGAACTGGCCCATAAGCTGGGGCTGGAGGCAGTGGTGGAGGTGCATGACCGGGAGGAGCTGCGGATGGCTCTGGATACGCCAACCCGGATAATAGGTATAAACAATCGCAGCCTCAAGGACTTCAAAGTCGATACCCGGGTAAGTTTGGAATTGATTGAGCAGGTTCCTGCTGGAATATACTGTATTGCGGAAAGCGGCATCGGCAGTCAGAATGATATGTACGCCCTGGAAAAACACGGTTTCGATGCAGCCCTGGTGGGAGAGGCTCTGGTTACCGCGAGTGATATAGGGGCTCAAGTCAGGGAACTGGCAGAGTATGGAGAGGTGAGCCGGCGATGACCAGGGTCAAGGTCTGCGGCATCCGTTCGGTGGCGGAAGCTTTCTGGGCGGTCAAGGCCGGGGCCTGGGCGGTAGGATTTATTCTGGCACCTTCCCCCCGACGCCTGGATGTCGACGAGGCTGCCCGTATTATACGCCGGCTGCCGGCCAGAATTATTAAAGTGGGAGTATTCGTGGACGAGGAGTTCGAGCAGGTAAAATATACGGTCAGGCATACCGGGCTGAACATGCTACAGTTTCATGGCCAGGAAAGCCCAGAATATTGTCAGGAGTGGGCAGTGCCAGTCATCAAGTCGTTTCGAGTTAAGGACCGTGAGTCATTGGCGGGCGTAAAAAAGTATGAGGTTTTTGCCCACCTCTTCGACACTTACCAGGAAGGGTCTTACGGGGGGACGGGCAGGACTTTTGATTGGCGGCACCTGTCGGTTCTGGATTCAGACTCCCGAGTTATTCTGGCGGGAGGGCTTAACTGCAGTAACGTCGCTGGAGCGGTTCGGCTGCTCAGGCCGTTTGCGGTCGATGTTTCCAGTGGAGTTGAGGTCAACGGAAGTAAAGACCGCTGGCTTATCGAAGAATTCGTATCCCGGGCGCGGCCCGAACATGGTTGAAATAGATGGAGGAGGTAACAAAGTGTATCCTGACCAGAGTGGTTATTATGATGAATTTGGCGGGCGGTTCGTTCCGGAGACCTTGATACCGGTTCTGGAAGACCTGACCGTTCAATATGAA
>JAAZMR010000114.1 GCA_012798695.1 Bacillota bacterium
CCACCAGATGCTGTGCGAGAGCATTATGGGCTAACAGCAAGCAAGATAGCGGAAAGCGTACAGGCTTTCATCCGACGCAACTAGTCGATAAAGTTAGAAGGCAAATGAGCATTTTGAACAGCTAGTGGAAAGGGGAGCTTCCGTGGGCGAGCCTTGCATTATCTCAGTAGATGAGGGTACAACAGGTACTCGGGCGCTGCTTGTGGATGGGCATGGGCAGGTGATCAAGCAGGCATATCGCCGGCTGAACTTGTTCTATCCCCACCCCGGATGGGTAGAACAAGATGCGATGGAAATATGGGAGAGTACACGGGTGGTCTTAGCTGAAGTCATTGACGCAGCGAGGGCGATGTCACGGGACATAGTCGGTTTGGCTATCACCAACCAACGGGAGACCGTGGTCATGTGGGATGCCACAACCGGTGAGCCCCTGCATCCGGCTATCGTGTGGCAATGTCGCAGAACCGAGAAGATCTGTGATGGGCTAAAGGCCGAAGGCCTTGAGGAACTCATCCGAGCCAAGACAGGCCTTCCTATCGATCCTTATTTTTCAGCTACTAAGATGGCATGGATGTTAACAGCAGTCGATGGTGTGGCCAGACTTGCTCGGCAAGATAGGGTCTGCTTGGGAACAGTTGATAGCTGGCTGGTCTGGAACCTCACCGGGGGCAAGGCGCATGTAACAGATGTAAGTAATGCGGCTAGAACGCAATTAATGGATATTCATACTTTGAGCTGGTCCGAGACTCTGGCTGAAATCTTTGATGTGCCGCTAGGGTGTTTGCCTAAGATTGTCCCCAGTGGTGGGGAGCTGGCAACTACCAGCCAAGTGGAAGGCATTTCTGAGGGTATACCGATTTTAGCCATTATGGGTGATTCTCAAGCTGCGCTTTATGGAGAGGCGGCATTTGAACCGGGAGATGCCAAGGTAACCTATGGTACGGGTTCTTCCATTTTGGTCAATACTGGGAAGCAACCGCGGCCTCCAGAGAACGGCCTGGCGACAACTGTAGCTTGGCAAGTTCATGGTGAGACCTTCTATGCCCTGGAAGGAATCATACATAGTACTGGTGCCGGCCTTGAATGGTTACGAGAGGGGTTACAGATCATCTCCGATGCGGCAGAAAGTGAAGCCTTGGCACAAAGTGTTCCCGATGCCGGTGATGTGTTTTTTGTGCCTGCCTTTGCCGGCTTAGGGACACCTTGGTGGAATGCCTCAGCTCGGGGCGTGATTGTGGGTATTACCAGGGGCACCAAGCGAGAGCATATTGTGCGAGCTGCACTAGATGCTATAGCTCTGCAAGTAAGAGATGTGTTTGATGTCATAGATGCCACTACCTCTGATGCAGGTGGAGTAGTTTATTGCAGTGGCGGTGGTTCACGCAATCGCTATCTGATGCAGCTGCAAGCAGATCTTCTGCAACGCCCGATTATTACCGCAATGAACCCTGAAGCGTCGGCCAGGGGAGTCGCGACTATGGCTGGGTTGGTTGCCGACCTCTGGAGCAGTCGCGAACTCGTGGAGTTGCATAGATCCTTATCCGGAAAACACTATGTGCCCAAAAAGACGTCTGCGGAAATGGAGCCCATGGTAAGCCGCTGGCATGAGGCAGTAAAACGTTCATTGAATTGGTCGTAATAGTATCTATATGGTAACTGCCCTCATGTTGGTGAGGGATATGTTAAGAAAACAAAAAAGTGCAAGGAGTTGAAGACATGGACATACGCTTTCCCAAAGAGAAGCAAGCGAGGGTGATAGTGAATACTGATGCAAAAAACGAAGCTGATGACCAGTTCGCTATTGTACATGCATTACTAACACCTAGCTTTGATCTTCACGGTATCATTCCTGCCCACTTTGGGACTCGGAAAACTGCAAGAAGCATGGAAGCAAGTCGAGCTGAAGTGGATAAGCTACTTGAGCTGATGCAGTGGGAGGGAAAGGTTGTAGTAAAAAACGGTGCTCCTAGTGCTATCCCAGACGAGCAGACACCGGTACCATCTCCTGGTGCAGAGCTCATTATCGAAGAGGCACTACGTGATGATCCGAGGCCTCTACACGTGGCTTTTTATGGACCTTTGACTGATATGGCATCGGCTCTGCTGATGGAGCCCAAGATTGAAGAACGAAATATTCGCGTGGTGTGGATTGGTGGGGGGCCATGGCCGATTGGAGGCCGAGAGTACAATCTCTCCAATGATATCAATGCTGCCAATGTAGTTTTTCGGTCTAGACTTGAGGTATGGCAGATTCCCAGTACTGTATATCGATTGATGCCAGTCAGCTATGCAGAGCTCATGGAAAAAGTTTACCCCCATGGTCCATTAGGTCGCTATTTGGTAGAGCAATTGCTGGAGTGGAATACAGCAAACGTTGCTGGTCATATAGAACATCGCTCCTTGGGTGATTCCCCGGCTGTAGGGGTGATCATGTATCCAGACTGTGGCTGTTGGAATTGGCGCCCGGCTCCGGAATTCGACCAACAGATGCACTATATCCATACAGGAGCTCATAGGCCGATTCGGGTTTATGAGTCTGTTGATGCACGATTTATCCACGAAGATTTCTTCGCTAAATTGGCGCTATTTGCCAGAAAGTGATTGGAGTTGGAGCAAGAGTCGTACTGAAGAAAGGAGAGATGCGCATAGACTATCTGGGCGAGTCGTGGTTTCTGTAGATGCATGAGACTTCGTTGTTTGGGTGGTTGTGGAGCGAAGCGAATACCATTAAAGAAGGGGTTGAATAGATTGAAGACTAAGTCGTGGAACTTCAGATTAACGGTAGTAGTGCTGACTCTATTGATCATGGCAATAGGAGCAGTACAATCGTACGCGGCACCCATTACTTTGCGAGTTATGACCGTATGGGGTGGAGAAGCAAAGCCGTATCTGGATCAGCTATTTGCTGAATACAGTAAAGTAAACCCCAATGTGAAAATCGTTCATGAGGTAACCGCAGGTGCAGGAGCTGCCACCTACCAGGAAGTCCTGCAGACAGGGTTCGGAGCAGGAAGCGGTCCTGACGTCTATTTTGAGTGGAGTGGAGAATTAGCCGGCTACTTCATCGATTCAGGATTTGCAGAGCCTCTGGAGCCTTATTATGAGAAATATGGTTGGGATGAAATACTAATCCCCTGGGCAGTAGAAGCGTTGAAGCGGAATGGCAAGGTATATGGTGTACCTATGTCAACACATGGGATGACATTTTGGTATCGGGTTGACCTCTTTGAGGAACTCGGCGTAGAGGTACCGACCACCTATGCCGAATTTGGAGGCTATCTGCGAAAAGGCTAAGGCAAGGGGCTTATACGGTCTGTCCTTAGGTGGGAAATACGATTGGCAGACCATGCGCCTCTTGGATTTCCTGATTGAGTACGCCGCGGGTCCAGAACTGCGCAATAAACTCAATGCCCTAGAAACCAGTTGGGATTGTCCTGAGGTAGTAGAAGCCTTTACGCTCTTCAAGAAGTGGGTTGACAATGGGTGGATCACTCCTGGCTTCCTAGCAGTTGCCCCTGATGATGCCAGAATGCCTTGGTATCAAGGAGCTGCCTTAATGGTATTTGAGGGAAGTTGGATGGAGAGAACACTGGTTGGCGATGGACAGGATCCCTTTAACTTCGGTTTCTTCCTCAACCCGACCGGGCATAAACCCCTTAGGATCTCTGGGTTCCCGGAGCAGTTCATGATCTCTTCAATCTCCAAACACAAGGATGAGGCGGCCGCTTTCATTGACTGGGTAATTCAGCCCGAAATCCAGCAGAGGGGTTTGGGGACAGCCTTCGGAAGTACTGGGACGATCGGAGTTGCACCTGACAAGAATGAATTGCCAAACACCTATAAGTGGCGTCAGGTTCTAACTACTTTAGAGGATACTTATCCTCCTTCTGACCAAGTGTTCCAAGCTGAGCTGTTGCATGATTTCTTCGAAGTCCAGGATGGGCTCGTAATCGGAGATATCACCCCTGAACAAGGCGCAAAGCAGTTCCAGAAAGCTGTGGAACAGTGGCTTAGCCGCTAGTAGAGATGACTAGATTGATATGATCAGGTCCTGGTCCCACACAACCGTGCGGGACCAGGATATTTACTCAACTCTACCGGAGTCGACAATTAGTGGATAGGTAGGTGCTAGACACTATGCAGTTACTAAGACAGGCAAAACGTTATTGGTTCTTGCTTCCGGCATTATTGATTTACGGTGTTTTCATGATCTATCCTATGCTGCATTCGTTCGCTATCAGTTTGCATGAATGGAATGGATTGGCTCCCGAAATGACGTTTGTTGGATTCCAGAACTATGTGAATTTTTTCCAGGATCCCGTGTCCTATAGAGTACTGAAGAATAACCTAATCTGGATCGCCTTTTCACTAATCTTCCCTGTTAGTTTGGGCTTGCTGTTAGCGGTTGCTGTGAACCAGAATATTCCGGGCAAGACCCTCTTTCGCTCGATTTTTTACTCCCCGGCAGTATTGCCGATGATATCCGTGGGTATTATTTGGGCGTGGATCTATAACCCGATGTTTGGTGCTCTCAATGCTGCCTTGAGAGAGGTTGGATTACACTCATGGACTCGAGGTTGGCTAGCGGATCCAAAGACAGCTCTGTATGCAGTAATCGCTACAGGAATTTGGAAGGGTACTGGATTTCCGATGATTCTGTTCCTGGCGGGGTTGCAGGACATCCCAAAGGAACTATATGAATCGGCGCAGATTGACGGAGCGGGGCGGTTTCAGGTATTCAGACATATCACAATCCCTCTACTACGAGAGACCTTCATTATCGTGATTTCCTTGGTCGTAGTTGATTCATTGAAAGTTTTCGATCTGGTTTATTCTATGACTTGGGGTGGCCCAGGTCGTGCCACACAGGTCTTAGCAACCTGGATGTATTTCAACACGTTTCTATATAACAAGGCTGGCTACGGATCTGCTATCGCGTGGATAATGACTGCAATTAGCCTTATCATTGTGTTCCCATATATTAAAGTCATGTCACAACGATAGTTTTTGGCTAGGGGGTATGAAAGTGAACTTTCGACATAAGGGCGAAACCATTCTTCTATATCTAGTTCTGATACTAGTCTCAATGCTTTTCCTGTTTCCGTTTGCCATAGTAATTTTTACCGCAATCAGAACTCAGAAGGATATTGTCATGAGGGGTGTTTTCGCTTTACCGGAGAGTATTCATCTAGAGAGCTTTCGTGAGGCTTGGTCTCTTGGACGCTTCAATGTCTACTATCGTAATAGTCTATTGATAAGTCTCATCAAGGTTCCGGCAGGGATTCTCGTGGCGTCCATGGCCGCTTTTCCCTTGGCGAAATGGCAATTTCGTCTACGTGATACGATTTTCCTATTGTTCTTAGCAGGGATTGGAATTCCAATACACGTCACCTTATTACCTAACACTATTTTACTGAACAAACTTGGTATCCTGGATACTTTAGTAGGTCTGTTCTTCCCGTACATAGCATACGGGCTGCCTCTACAGATATTAGTATGCCGCGGCTTTTTCCGTACCATACCTGATGAACTGATGGATGCAGCATATATCGATGGTTGCTCAGATGCCAGGATATATTGGAGCATCATTCTACCTTTGGCAAAGCCGGCTTTGGCTGCTTTATGTATAATTGACTTCCTTGGTACATGGAATGAATTTATGATGGCCCTGATCTTTATTCACTCTGATAAGTGGAAAACAGTTCCCTTAGGGATGATGTATTTCCAGGGGCAGTTTTCTTCGTCCTATCCGGTGATTAATGCTGGTGTATTAATATCAATCGTTCCAGTACTCTTGATCTATATTTTCCTGCAGAGGTATTTCGTCTCTGGGATTACAGCTGGTGCTGTCAAGGGCTAACATAATGGGTGATCGGTTAGCAGCAGTAATTGGTGAAACGCGGTTTCTTTCAAGAAGAGATTGGTGCCTGTGAGCAGCATTAAAGCCATTCCTGGGGTAGTGGCAGCCTTTCGGCTGCCACTATTTTGATCACTGTTTCAATGCCGCCGAACGTTTCGGATAACAAGCCATTACTCTACAGTAGCAATAACGCGCCGGTACCTTGTCAGTGGTGGAGTTCCGGAATCGGTCACTTCCAATATGATATGGATGGTGTCTCCTGGAATCACGTCTTTAGGGACAATGAAGTAAGCGTCTTTATTGTTTGCGTTACGAATATCCACTGTACCATGGTATGTATCCGCATCACCATATTGCCACCAGCGGTAGCTGAGTGAGTCGTTATCTGGATCGCTGGCTGTACCGCTTAGCCCAACTGTCATTCCAGGTCGTACTATAAGATCTTCCGGGTGGTTTAGGTGCACGACCGGAGGATGATTGGCTTCGTTGAAGTCCATTATGCACCAGTCTGCGCGGCTAGCCCAATCGTTCTGGAACGCTTTCGCCCAGCGCCAGATGGGCTTATTTATGTCACCATCATCCCATGCATTGAGCCAATGGTTCCCGTAAAGCGGCGCTGGTCCATTGGTAAAGGGCGTGTCTGCAAAGGGATAGATCTGGACAAAGCGTCCACCCCATCCACCATATGAGGGATGCTCGAGGCTACGGAGGCCAACATCAATCTGATGCATGAATGCGGGCGAATCACCCTCAGAACGGAAATCGTTTTTCTCAAATGCTAGAGTAGTGTCAGCAAACCTTTGGGTGTGGTTTTCTGTATATGCCTCATATAAGGCCATCAAGGGACCATGTCCTTTCAAGATATTTTTCTCCATCCATGGACCCCGAAAGTACTCTGCCACATCTGGTGGCATGCTTCTTTTCCAAGCGTAGGCGATGCATCCGAATTGCTGAATACTATTCAAAACTTGGATTGTAGGCCAATTGGGAATGATATATTCCATGAGTGTACGATCCTGATCCAGGATCACGTAGAGAATAGCTTGCTTGGAGACTCTCTCTATCTCTAACGAATACTGTTCTTGGATGGTTTTAAGGGCTCGCGCGATAGTGTTGGTACCACCCCATGCTTGTAGGTATACTGGGCCAGGCTTTTCGTCTAGAAGTACTTCCACGATACGATTCGAACCAGGTGTCTCTTTTCCCATCTCCCCTACGTGGTAGGTGTTGCCCACAAACGTGACATTCCTGAGGTACTGCGGAGCCGGATAACCATCAGCATGTTGCTTCAGATTGTCATAGACTTGTTCATATCGATCGATCCATCGTTCGATCCAATCAGGTGGCTCCCAGTCGTGACCGTCCCAGTGAAACATCGAGCTGCTATTGATAATCCCCTCAATTTCAAACTCATTAGCATATTGTAAGAAACGTACCATCGAACAGCGATCATCGATCTCACCATCAGTAGTCACAATAACGCGGGGTCTGGGATTTGCGACAGAATTCATCAATACTCCTCCTCACCTTTTGAGTAGTTCTCCGGGCTTTCAGAACTTGTCTGACTGATATGGAGAATCCTCATCATAGATGGTAATCGTCATGAACTAAGGTGCATGGGGAAACCTAAGAAAACATTCGTGGACAGATCTAGAAATGCCTTCCCTCGGCGCCTCAAACATCCTGTAGATGGCCGGTTGAGCAAGTCTGTGTTAGCCAGGGACAATTTACTATATGGTCAACCAACAAAGAACGAAATTCTTAATGAAGAATCATATACAATGCTGTATATGGGAGGAATCAAATAGAACGGGACGAATGTCTTATACATCAGACCAAAAAGCATATAATACAGATATAAAACTAGTATACAAACCAAGAGAAGGGGGGTACAGATTCTTTTAGGAAGAGCGACGTGTGTGAAAGGTACGGGTGATTTGGGAGAAAACTTATGGGTTAGGGAGTGTTGTGAGCGATGCAGAAATGTATGTTTTGGAACTATCTTTTGGGAAATCATAAGCTTTTGGTGAAGTCCCGTGGGGTTACTAATGATAATGGGAGGTAGTAAAATGTTCAAAAAGGTATTATATATGGCCTTGGTCGTCTGCTTGTTAATCTCTGGCCTTGCGATTACTGCAATGGCGGCCGAGAAGACAACTTTACAGTTCTGGGTTTCTGCCGCTACTCCAGAGTCTTCTAAGTGGTATCGAGAGGAAGTCTTCCCAGCTTTTGAGAAGAAATACCCCCACCTCAAGGTCGAGTATCAGGAAATGGGTTGGGGAATTCAGAGAACCCAGAAGCTGACTGCAGCTTATGCAGCAGGTGCGGCACCAGATGTATATGAAGCTGGTTCCGAACATATTCTGGACATGTATCTCAGAGGAGAGATATATCAAGGGTTTGATAAGTACCTGTCTGCATGGGATGGCAGAGATAAGGTGTTCCCGTATGCTTGGCATTCAAATACCTGGGCTGGAAAGCATTTCGGTATTCCCATGTATACAGAGATTCGAGCTCTGTTTTATAGGAAATCGTTCTTCAAGGATGCAGGTCTAGATCCAGAGATGGGCCCACAGACCTGGGAGCAGCTCAAAGACTATGCCGAGAAACTGACCGTTCGTGAAGGGCGCCGGCTCATAAGGGCAGGTTATGATTTCTCACGTCTACAGGGGCTAGCCGGTGTTCAGGAATTCATGACATTTCTGTGGCAGAATGGTGGAGACTATTTCGATGAGGATAGGAACATCATGATTGACAGCCCGGAAGGGATGGAGACTCTGCGTTTCCTAGCAGATCTATATCAGGCTGTATATCCTACCGGGACAGCTCCTTTACCCAGTGGTACCATACCGAATTTCCCAGCTGGGAAACTAGCCATGGCTCACGGTCCCTGGAATATCTTCCAGATGATTATCTATAACCCACAAGAACTAGATGATGTCGGCATTACTATTCCACCGGTAGGTAGGAAGAAGAAGGTCGTGTCTACGTACACGAACTGGCTGACAATATCTTCTCAGTCAAAACATCCGGATGAGGCATGGAAACTGATTGAATTTGTTGCCACAGCGGAGCGAATGGGTACCCTTGCAGCTCATCTAAATGCCGTCCCGGCAAGAGAAGATGCCGTGGATGTAGTCATCAACAAGTATCCAGTCATTAATGATCTAGCGATACTGGGCGAGGAATATGGTGAGCCGAATCGCATATATCCCGAATTCGAGTACTTGAACACAGTATTGGGAGACAATATCGATGCGGCTTGCATGGGCCAGAAGACTCCTGAAGAAGCGATGAAAGATGTAGGAGACAAGTGGAGAAAGAATCTGACTGGCGCCCGTTGGGAGTAATCTATGGTAATAAGCGGAGGGCTGTTAAGCCCTCCGCACCTGCAATATGATGCCATAAAGATCGATTACGGTAAAGGGTGTATCAATGATGCGAAAATCTCATAAAGAGGCATTGGAAGGATATCTATTTGCCTTGCCATGGTTCATTGGCTTTGCAGTCTTCTATGCATATCCTACGATCGCGTCTTTAGTATTTAGCTTCTTCGACTATGATGTCTATAGTCGGATGGACTGGGTCGGGCTGAACAACTATGTACATTTATTTACCGACGATGATTTGTTTTGGAAATCTTTGTACAATACCCTTTATTACACGGCTTTCTCCGTTCCCTTGGGCATGATAGTCGGCTTATGTATCGCGCTACTACTCAATCAAGATATCAAGGGATTAACGTTTTTTCGCACGATCTACTATCTGCCCTCAGTTCTTTCCGGAGTGGCTGTGAGCATTTTGTGGATATGGATCTTTGACCCGGGCTTAGGCCTGCTCAATATTGCCTTGGAGAAGATAGGAATCTGGGGACCAAACTGGCTCAGTGATCCAGCTTGGTCTAAACCGGCCCTCATCATCATGAGTTTGTGGGGGGCCGGTAGTAGTATGATCATCTATTTGTCTGGCCTGCAGAGCGTGCCAACTGAGTTATATGAGGCTGCCCGTGTAGATGGAGCGAATGCTTTCCAAAATTTCATCTACATCACACTACCCATGATCTCCCCGGTACTACTATTTACCTTGATTACAGGGATTATCGGTAGCTTCCAGGTATTCACACAGGCTTTTGTGATGACCGAGGGAGGGCCTCTCAATAGCACACTGTTTTACGTGCTGTATCTGTATCGAAAAGCTTTTGGTTTTCTGCAGATGGGTATGGCCTCAGCAATGGCCTGGATATTGGCGATCATTGTTGCTGTAATCGCCTATTTCATCTTGCGAACATCTGATGTGTGGGTTCACTACCAAGGAGGCCTAGGGTAGATGAGGAGTTGGAGACACAGCGTTTCTCTGCAGCGTACAATCAGCCGTATTCTGGTATATGTACTGATCATAGCCGGGATGATTATGTTTCTTTTTCCGTTGTTTTGGATGATATCTACTTCATTGAAATCGAATGACCAGGTATTTACCTACCCGATTCAGTGGCTTCCTAAGCCACCTCTCTGGCATAACTATGTAGAAGCATGGACTGAATACTATCCATTTAGTCGGTTTCTGCGCAACAGCCTGACGATTGCTTTAGGAGCTATTTTGGGTAATGTAATATCTGTTCCTATAGTTTCGTATTCCTTTGCCCGATTGCGTTGGCCGGGGCGGGACTTTTTCTTTTTTCTCGTCCTATTCACGATGATGGTGCCTTATCCGGTTGTGATGGTACCTCAGTTTGTATTGTTCCATAAGCTAGGGTGGATCAATACTTATCTACCGTTTATTGTACCAGCATTTTTGGGCGGTTCGGGGTTCTACATTTTCCTGATGCGTCAGCTCATCATGACCATACCACGGGAGCTAGATGAAGCCGCTCGTATAGACGGGTGTAGCACTTTTGGCATATACTGGCGCATAATATTGCCGTTGATTAAGCCTGGCCTTGTGGCCATTGCCATTTTCGAGTTCATCGCAAGGTGGAACGACTTCTTGGGCCCGCTGATCTACCTCACCAAGACAGACTTGTTTACTCTGCCTCTAGGGCTAAATGTTTTCAGAACACAGGAAGGCATCTACATGAATTCATTCATGGCAGTCAGTTGCGTAAGTATAATACCTTCGATGGTCCTGTTTTTCGTGGCGCAGAAGTATTTCATACAGGGCATAGTGATCACTGGTCTGAAGGGATAAAGTTAGATCAGTACCCCTAGCCCGTCCATCCCATGGTTCTGGGCGAGCACCTGAAATCGCAAAATAGTAACACCTGTAAGAGTCGACACTGCGCAAGTTAATGCAATTATGACGAACAAGCCACACTATGGAAAGGATGGCGGTCTATGCAGTTCCTACAAGTGAGTGGAAAGTATATTGTGAACGAGCGTAGAGAGAAGGTCTTTCTGCGGGGTGTGTGTTTTGGTGGCTGGCTCAATATGGAGAACTTCATCATTGGTTACCCAGGTACGGAAAGCAATGTAAGGCGAGCTGTTCGAGATGTTCTGGGTGAAGAACGCTACCAAGCATTCTTTGAGAGTCTACTAGAATCTTTCATCACCGAAGGAGACTTCAAGTTTCTCAAAGAGAAGGGTGCGACAGTAGTGCGTGTTCCCTTCAACTACAGACATTTTGAGGATGACATGAATCCCGGGGTCTATGACAAGAAGGGATTCCGATTTCTCGATAGAGCTATCGAGTTTGCCAAGAAACATGGTATTTACGTGATTCTCGATCTACATGCGGCTCCTGGTTGGCAAAATCAGGGCTGGCATTCCGACAACCCGCATGCGATTTCCTTGATGTGGACCCAGCGGCACTATCAAGAGAGAGTTACTGGCCTATGGAGATATATAGCTGACCACTATAAAAATGAACCGGCAGTGGCTGGTTACAATCTGCTGAATGAGCCGAATGCCCCCAACTTTGACATATTAAACAGGCTGTATCGGGAATGGGTAGGAGCGATCAGGGAGGTCGACAAGCGCCATCTCATATTCTTAGAAGGCAATACTTACTCCCAGAAGCTCGATGGCCTAGATGATCCCTTTGATGATAATTTGGTCTATAGCTGCCATAATTACAGCCTGCCTACACACCGTGCCACCGTCTATCCGGGGACAGTATTTGGAATATATGCCGATGCCAAGCACCTAGAGGAAGCATTCCTACAAAGAGCTCAGTGGATGCTAGATAAAGGTGTCCCGGGATGGGTGGGTGAATTTGGAGCCCTCTATGATAATGGGGCAGCAAATCCAAGCCCCAGTGATTTGGCTCGCCTGAAGGCTTTGGAAGATCAGCTGCAGATCTTCAATAAATATGATCAGCACTGGACTATTTGGACATATAAAGATGTAGATGTGCAAGGATTAGCGGTGCCCAAGGCAGATAGTGAGTATATGTGCCGGATTAGGCCGATACTTGAGATGAAGAAAAACCTAGGCCTAGATGGATGGACTACTGGTAGTACAGGAACTCTGACCACCAAGATATCCCAGGTGGTTGACTTAATGATGGTTATGCTTAAAGATTCCAGCCTGGATGCCATGGGCCTAAAGCGTTCCCTTGGACAGGAAGCCGTCTATGGCACGATAGCAAGTTTTCTGGCACCGCTCTATGCCCTTAGGTTTAGAGACATGTCTGTAGATGAGATTCGGCAGATGCATGAGGAGGCCTTTTTCTTCGAGAATTGCCAGCAGAGAGACTATTTGGTGGATGCTCTGGAAAAAGCCTTCAAAGGATAAGCAGAGCCCCACTCGCGGTTAGACTAGGGATGGTCACCGACAGGGTTGAACCCCCTAATCACAACACAATCCCAAAAATAGCTGTTGACAGGAAAAACTGCTACTGCTATACTTGGTCTAACGACAAAAACTGCAAATGAGTAAGTTCTTTGCTCTTATCCAGAGAGGTGGAGGGACTGGCCCGATGAAACCCGGCAACCGGCGCTTGGCGCAAGGTGCCAATTCCTGCAAGTGCCTTTAGGCACTGAGAGATGAGAGACGGAGTTGTATTATATAAATCCTCTTCCGTCTGGAAGGGGATTTTTTTAAGCAGTTGTCTGAGCTTATAGGGGGTGGGGGAGTTGATTGAGATTCGCCACTTAACCAAAATATTCACTGATGGCCAGAGGGAGATACGGGCTTTAGACGATGTCAGCCTGCAAGTCAAGCCTGGGGAAATCTTTGGCATCATTGGCCTGAGTGGTGCAGGTAAGAGCACTTTGGTTCGCTGTATTAACATGTTGGAAAGGCCCCAGCAGGGGACGGTCATGGTCAATGGTATCAATATGACATCCCTCGGCAATCGGGAGCTTCGAGCAGCTCGCCAACACATCGGCATGATCTTTCAGCATTTTAACCTCTTGTCTTCTAGGACGGTATTTGGCAATATTGCTTTCCCTTTGGAAATCACTGGTGTCTCCGGAGACGAGATCAAAGAGCGGGTCTTGGAGCTTCTGAAGTTAGTTGGATTAGAGGATAAGGCGAGCAGCTACCCAGCTCAACTCAGTGGGGGACAGAAGCAGAGGGTAGGTATAGCCCGAGCTTTAGCTAATCGACCGCGAGTTTTGCTTTGTGATGAAGCAACATCGGCTTTGGACCCAGAAACAACTACGGCAGTTCTAGATCTGCTGCAGGACATTAATCGCAAAATGGGACTAACTATCTTACTTATTACCCATGAAATGCCGGTGATTCAACAGATCTGTGATCGGGTGGCGGTAATCGAAGATGGCCGCATCGTGGAAAACGGGCCGGTTCTGGAAGTGTTCACAACACCCAAAACTGACCAGGCTCGCCGCTTAGTGCGGGGCGTGATCGACATCGAGATTCCACCAGACCTTCTGGAGCGGCACGCCAATGGGGACAGCATGTTACTAAAGATCTCCTTTATCGGTACTTCAGCCGGAAAACCGATTATGGCGGCCCTCATGCAGCGTTACCCCGTGGTAGCCAATATCCTGTTTGGCCGTATTGATCACATCAAAGATACACCTTTCGGGACTTTGGTAGTAGAATTATCCGGTGCCAGTACTGCACTAAGTGAAGCCACGGAGTTTCTAGCAGGCCAGGATCTGCAGGTGGAGGTGTTGTGGGATGCTTAACCCCATGATTTGGCGGCTGCTCTGGCAGGCTACAGGTGAGACTCTTTATATGGTGGGAGTAGCGGTAGTTCTTGCCGAGCTAGTGGGCCTGCCTCTAGGGATTATTTTGGTTACTACTGAACAGGGCCACGTATTGGAAAATCAAGCTTTGAACCGTGTCCTAGCCACAATTATTAACATCGGTCGTTCAATACCTTTCATTATCTTGATGGTAGCGATTATTCCTTTCACTAGGAAAATCGTCGGTACTTCCATCGGAACAACCGCAGCTATGGTGCCCTTGACTATCGCAGCCATTCCCTTTGTGGCTCGGCTGGTGGAAACAGCGCTCAAGGAAGTCGATGATGGTGTGGTGGAAGCGGCTTTAGCCATGGGCGCTTCACCGCTTCAGATCATCAGCAAGGTACTCATTCCTGAAGCATTGCCATCCTTGGTATTGGGGTTGACTATTACGGCAGTCAACTTGATTGGCTATTCTGCCATGGCGGGGGCTGTAGGAGGAGGTGGATTGGGCGATTTAGCCGTTCGCTACGGATACCAGCGCTTCCGGACGGATATCATGCTGCTGACGGTGATCATTCTCATCGTCTTAGTACAGGCAATGCAGATGCTGGGAGACTGGGCTGCCAATCGTTTATCTAAAAAATGATTCTACTTTGGGAGGTTTAGTTACATGAAAAAAGTCTTGGTAATCACCTTGATAATCGGCTTATCGCTCCTAGGCGGCACTTTCCAGGTCGCAGCTGAAACATTGAAGGTAGGGGCTACTCCTCGGCCTCACGCTGAGGTCCTCAATCTGATCAAGCCAGACCTAGCGGAGATTGGGATCGAGCTTAAGATCATTGAGTTCACTGATTATGTACAGCCAAACCTAGCCCTGGCCGAAGGAGAGCTCGATGCTAATTACTTCCAGCACATTCCCTACTTGGAGACCTTCAGTCAGGATCACAGGCTGGATCTAACCTATGCCGCCAAAGTCCATATCGAACCGATGGGTGCCTATTCTGAGAAAATCACGCAGCTCGACGAGTTAAACAAAGGTGCCCGTATCGCCATTCCTAACGATTCTGTCAATGGAGGGAGGGCTCTACTACTCTTGGCCGAAAATGGCCTGATCGAGTTAGATCCTGAGGCCGGCATCACCGCAACTTTGCTGGACATCACCTCCAATCCTATGGGCCTTAAGTTCAGCGAACTCGAAGCTGCGCAGCTGCCCCGGGTATTGCCCGATGTAGAGCTGGCCATCATCAATACCAACTATGCCCTAGAGGCTGGTCTGGCACCACTAAAGGATGCTCTGTTTATCGAGGGCAGTGAGTCTCCGTATGTTAATGTCCTGGCTGTCCGCAAGAGTGACCTAGAGCGGGGGGATCTAGCAAAACTTTCTGAGGCTCTGCTGTCGGATAAGGTAAGGGATTTCTTACTAGAAGAATACGGGGGTGCCGTGGTTCCCGCCTTCTAGCTAGGAGATTGATGGTCATGAGTAGAATAAGTGGGTGGTGGGGTGATCGCCACCCACTTTGCTATTTGCCCACTGATAAAGGAGGTCGCTTAATTGACACATAAGGCGGATATCGGCATTTTCGGCGGATCAGGTTTCTATGAATTCCTACCCGATGTGGAGGAAGTCTGGGTAGAGACTCCTTATGGACCACCTAGTGATCAAATTGCTTTAGCTACTATTCGTGGTAAACGGGTGGCCTTTCTTCCTAGGCATGGGAAAGATCACCGTTTCCCTCCTCATAAAATCAACTATCGTGCTAACCTATGGGCCATGCGCGAGCTAGGTGTAACTCGATTGATTGGGCCTTGCGCGGCAGGCAGCCTGCAGGCTCATATCAAACCGGGAGACTTTGTGGTAACCGACCAGTTTGTCAACAGAACCTGGGGTCGAGAGGATACCTTCTTCGATGGGCCGATTACGACACATATTAGTGCTGCTGATCCATATTGTGAAGAACTGCGGCAGATCGCCATCACTGAGGGCAAGAAGCTGGGAATCCCTATTCATGAAAAGGGAACTGTAGTAGTTATTTCAGGACCCCGCTTCTCGACCCGGGCAGAAAGCCGAGAGTTTCAAAGTCATGGTTGGGAAGTAATCAATATGACCCAATACCCGGAAGGGATGCTGGCTCGGGAACTAGGCATCTGTTACGCTAATATTGCATTGATCACTGATTATGATGCTGGCTTGGAGGATGATCCATCCATTGAGCCTGTTAGCCATGAAGCAGTATTGAAGGTCTTTGAGGAGAATAACCATAAACTGAAAGACCTCCTATATAAGATGATTGCCGCCATACCTGTGGAGCGGGGCAGTCACTGTGAATGTGCCGGTGTTTTGAAATCGGCACGGGGCTAACAATAAATACCAACTGAGTGGAGGCAGCCGGTAGAAGCTGCCTCTGGTGGTGTTTTGCAGTCCTGGAACGAAAATGGGGCAGGAGCTGCTGCTCTGGGTAGCGAATGTCTGTGAGAAGGTTGAGTGGCAGACAAAGGAGAGCGGTTTTTATGGCCCGCAAACCGGCAATAGATATGCAGGGTATTGATCAAATTTTTCAGCAGACTGTGGCGGCCCTGCGTGATGGTCGAGACTCGATATCTGGCATTGCGGAAGCGGCACAAGATGAATATGAACGGTTGCAGATCCAATCTGAGGAAATTCGCCATGAGACAGCAACCTGTGTAAAACAAGTGGATTTGCTGGAAAAGCAATTGCGGAAAGCCAAGACCCGTTTGGCTATCGTCAATAGGGATTTCGAACGTTACGGAGAAGAGGAGATCAAACAAGCTTATCATGAGGCTCAGGCTTTGCAGATCGAGGTTGCCGTAGCTCGAGAAAGAGAGGCGGCTCTGCGGCGAAAGCGTGATGAGCTAGAGCGCAGTCTCCGCAACTTGGCCCAACTGGTGATTAGGGCCGAGAATATGGTGAAACAGGTCGGCGCGGCTATGAACATTCTGGCCGGCAATCTGGAAGATGCCTTAGTTCAGATCGAGAGCCTGCAGGAAAAGTCGGTACTGGCTACTAGGATCATCCAAGCTCAAGAAGATGAACGTCGTCGTGTTGCCAGGGATATTCATGATGGGCCGGCTCAGTCCATGGCCAATGTGGTTCTTAGGGCAGAGATCTGTGAACGGCTGTTAGATGCTGACCGCAATGAACTGGCCCAGGAGCTTGCAGAACTGAAAACTATGGTAAAGAAAACCTTGGTCGATGTCCGGCGGATAATCTTTGATTTGCGACCGATGGCTTTAGATGATCTGGGCCTGGCTCCAACACTGCGTCGTTTCATGGAATCGGTCAAGGAAGAAACAGGCATCAATGCCGATCTAATTGTTCTCGGCAAAGAGCAGCGCTTAGCGGGGACGGTGGAGGTTACCGTCTTTCGTCTAATCCAAGAGGCGGTCAACAATGCTCGCAAACATGCTAAAGCCAATCGAATCATGGTCAGACTGGAGTTCACTGATAACCTCATAAACACCCAAGTGGAAGATGATGGTGTCGGTTTTGACCTGGAAAGAGCCCGCCAAAGGGCCAGGAATGCAGATAGTTATGGGTTGATGTCCATGGAGGAGCGGGTGGATCTACTAGGTGGAGAACTGCGGATAGTCTCTATGCCTGGGGAAGGCACTACAGTATCTGCTCGTATACCACTGGGCTATACCGAAGAGTAATACATATCTAAAAGAGGAGGGTGGCTTTTTGGATCGGATAAAGGTACTTATTGCTGATGATCATGCACTGCTGCGGCAAGGTTTGTGCCGTATCTTGGAACTAGAAGAGGATATCGAGGTGGTAGCCCAGGCAGCCGACGGCGAAGAGGCAGTGGCCCTAGCCCAAGAGCTACACCCTGATGTGATATTGATGGATATTAATATGCCGGGCCTCAATGGCCTGGAAGCCACTCGCATGGTCAAGGAAGTGGCTCCACAGAGCAAGATTCTGGTACTGACTATTCATGATGATGATGAATATGTGTTTAAGGTCATGCAAGCAGGTGCCAGCGGCTATGTGCTCAAGGATGTGGATCCATCCAATCTGGCGGAGGCGATTCGCACGGTCAACCAGGGACATGCTTATCTCAGATCTCCCTTACTGGAAAAAGTATTAGAGGAATTCGGACGACTTTCCCAGGTTCGGGAGGAGGTAGCTGCCACTAGAGAATGGCAAGGCTCAGCCATTACTGATGACTCAAAATCTGAGGAGCCCGACAGCGGAGACCCGGGGTTGCTTGCTCGCCTTACGGCCAGAGAAAGGGAGATTTTGGAATGTATCGTGGGTGGACAAAGTAATAAGGAGATCGCCGTCACCCTAGTGATTAGTGAGAAGACAGTCAAAAACCACGTGAGCAACATATTGCGGAAACTGGATTTGGCTGACCGCACTCAGGCCGCTGTCTATGCCTTGAAGAAAGGGGTAAATGGTCGACGCATAGAGGACTAGCATATCTATGCAAAGGCATCCCCCGCCCCCTTGCCTTTGCATCCCCTGCGCAAATTCCACCTGTTCTCAACTCCTAGCTCAAGGTTGCACTACTCGGCTCGTGGAGGCAGCCTTAGGCAGGAAGGAGTAGGGCAAAAGTCCTTTTTACAGATATTTCAGCAAATAGAACCGGATCATTAGTGCTTCTTTCCCTCTTGAATTAAGCCCTTCGCAGGATTCCTTTCCAGCTCGCCTTATGAGAAAATCAATATAACAAGAAAACCTAGCTTCCGATAAAGGCAAACTCTTCGAAAGAAGAGGACGCAAAGCCACGAATCTAAAGCGGTTCAGAGTGCCGCGGAACTGCTATGATGGTCGGGCTGCCGAAGAACGGGATAATCACCCGGCTATGGGTGTGTCGTATATCACCCGTATCCACCTAAGAAGGAACCCGTTTGTCCAGGCCGCCGCCCAGCAAACGGGCTTTTTGATTGGAGAAGGGTTTGCCTTTCAGGAGGTGAAGGGCTTGCGGCTTTACATAAGAGGAGGTAAGCAAATATGTTATCAACACTATGGTTCTATCTGAAGACCTGGTTTGTCATGGATGAAGAAGGACAGGGTATGGTGGAGTATGGGTTGATATTGGCGTTGGTGGCTGTAGGGGTTATCATAGCTTTAGGTGCTTTAGGTACGGACTTAAGCGGCCTCTTCCAGGGAATCGCAAACAAGGTTGGGGCGGAGACAACAACTCTAGGAACTTGAGTGGGTTTCTGAGAAGATGATTCACTGCATGCAAAGGAGCTGTTGTGAGTCTCAGCGACAGTCTCCTCTACTTCTCGCAGAATTGGCGGGTTTAGCATGACACAAAGGTTTTGGGGGCGGGATGACAGGGGTCAGGCCTTAGTGGAACTGGCCCTTGTCCTAACCATCTTATTGACATTGCTTTTGGGAACGGTGGAGTTTGGCCGCATCGGCCACGCCTATCTCACAGTACTCCATGCTTCGCGGGAGGGGGCCCGTGTGGGAGCTTTGGGGTATGAGGATAAGGATATCACCGCGCGGGTGAGGGCCGCGGCTGCATCTATCCCTGATGAGGAGCTGAGCATTCAGGTATTACCAGATAAGGGGCAGCGGTTTATTGGTGAACATATAGAAGTCTCTGTTTCCCACGATGTGCACTTAGTGGTTCCCTTCTTCTCTGGGATTCTGCCAGACCCTTTTCCTGTAATCGGCAGAACCACGATGCGCATCGAATAGATAACTGTAGGTAGCAAGTGCCTGGGGGTGCAAAGCCATGCTGGGTAAGAAACACCGAGCATTTCTCCATAGAACACACTCCAGCGGCGATGATGCTGGTGCCGTCCTAGTTATGACTGCACTCTTCTTGGTAGTCCTTCTCGGTTTTTCCGCTCTAGTAATCGATGTGGGCCTTTTATACATCAACCGTTTGGCCTTGGTCAATGCCGTGGATGCTGCGGCTTTGGCCGGAGTGCAGGATCTACCTTACAGCCCTACCATGGCCATAGAAAACGCCAAACGCTATGCCGCTACCAATGGGGCTGACCGGGATGGAGTGAGTGTCTTAGTGCGCGATAATGATCATGAAGTCCAGGTTACCGCATTCCGGGATGTACACCTTTATCTAGCCCGAATCTTTGGCAGAACCGAGCAGCGCATAACGGCCTCTGCTACCGCTCGAGTAGGTAGTATTCGTGCCTATAGGGGTGTTGTGCCCTTCGGCATAGAAGCACAAGATTTTATCTGGGGCGAGCAATATATCCTGAAACTTGACCCTCACGTTGAACCGGGCCCTTTTCGCGGCAATTTCCAAGCACTAGCTCTAGGTGGGCAGGGGGCCTCCGACTATGAAGAAAACTTGATATATGGTTATCAAGGGGTGCTGGAAGTAGGAGACTGGATTGATACCGAACCGGGGAATATACGGGGAAAGACCATCAAGGCAGTCAGAACCAGGATCAATCAGTGTCCACACTATCCCAAATGTACTTGGGAACATGTGGAAAAGGGATGCAGCCGAGTGGTCATCACCCCGGTGATCAAGTCCTTTCAGGATGCAAAAGGGCGGAGTGAGAAAGTGGAGGTTGTGGGCTTTGCTGCCTTCTTCCTGGAGGGTACGCTTCAAGGAAGTGACAGTGCTGTTGTCGGCAGATTTCTGCCCATCGTGGTCACCGGCGAATTGGGGGATGCCGGAGATTTTGGCCTGAGGGGATATAAACTTGTCAAGTAATTATCGCCGGTAAGGAGCAGCTAGAGGGAGGGGCCAGGATGAGAAAAAGAAAGTTACTTTTGATTGCTGCCGCCTTGGGCTTGCTGGCGGCTGTATTGACTTATACATATATTCGTTCTATGGAAACCGATAGTGTCCAGCAGGTCAAGGAAGTAGGGGTAGTGGTTGCCATGGCTGACATACCCTCTGGCACTACCGTTAGTGCCAACATGGTGCGTCTTACTCAGATTGCCCAGACAGCCTTGCATCCGGAAGCCGCGATTACAACCAGTGAAGTCATTGGAAGAATCACCAAGACTCCCATAGTTCAAGGGGAACAGATTCTGCGCAACCGTCTCTTGCCGGCTGGGGTGAGACCCTCCCTCTCCTTCGCTATCCCCAGCGGTAAGCGGGCGGTTTCTGTGGCGGTCAATGAGGTTGTGGGTGTAGCTGGCTTCGTCAAGCCGGGGGATCGGGTGGATATCTTGGCTACCATCGAGGATCCGGATCTGGAAGATACGGTAACCAGTACCGTCTTGCAGGATGTAGAGATACTGGCTATAGCTCAGGACATGGAAGAACAAGTAGACAAAAAGCCTAAAGTGACGACTACGGTTACATTAGCGGTTACCTTGGCTGAAGCCCAAAAAGTGACCTTAGCTGAAGAAACCGGAGTGCTCAGATTGGCATTGCGGCCGGTAACTGCGGCAAATAGGGAATGGGTAAACCCCACAAGTAGTGACCAGTTGGCTAAGACAGCAGCTCCCCAAGCGGCCCCTCAAGTGGTTGTGAAAACCATAGCACCCCCCAAAACGGTATCTCATCCAGCCAGGCCACCTCAGGATCATCAGGTGGAGATTATCCGGGGCACAGACCGGGAGTTAGTATCGGTGAAATCAAATTAGGGTAAAGGGGATTGTTGTGGTGACGACTACAAGCAGAAAGTGGCCCGGTCTCATACTTATTCTCATCATTCTTTTTGCGCTTTTCTCTGGTGTAGCTGAGTCCCAAGACTTCACCCTCCCCCCTCATGGTGAGCTATTAGTTCTACCTCGGGGGGAGTCTTTACTACTTCCTGTCTTTGAGCCCAAACGAGTAGCCGTAGCAGATCCACTGATCGCTGATGTAGTAATTGTCAATACCGAGCAGATCTTAGTCAATGGAATCAATGTGGGGACTACCACTCTGCAGATTTGGGAGAACAATGGAGTGGCTTACTATCGAGTACGAGTGGTCCCCAACCCAGATGCCTTAGTTGCGGAATTGAGGAAGCAGCTGAATCTACCGGGAATCAAGATCCATATCCTCAATGAAAAAGTGATTCTTGATGGCATCATTGAGAGCAATGCAGATCGGGAGCGGGCTCTCAAGCTGGCAGGCGCCTATGGTGAAGTAATTGACTTGCTGCAGGTAACGGGGGCCTTGGCAGAGTCAGATCTTGCTCAAGAACTAGCCGAGGTTATTCAGAGGCCAGATATACAAATCAGGGAGATTAATGATTATCTAGTGCTAGAAGGGGAGACCTCGTCTCTAGAGGAACGTCACCGGGCAGAACTGCTAGCTTCTACCTTTAACCGGCCGGTACTCAACTTCCTGAAGATCCCTTCTGATGAGCAGCCCATGGAGCTGTTAGCTGGGGAGATCGCTCAACATATTGCCATTCCTACTATCCAAGTGAGGGTGATTGCCGATCAAACCTTCCTCTTGGAGGGCGAGGTCCCTGAACTTGCCTTAAAGGAAAGAGCTGCTGCCATTGCTCATGCCTTTGGTCAACCGGTAGTTAACCTAATTCAGGTGCAGGAGAAGCCTTCACCGGTTGCGGCAGGCACTACTGATGTGGTAGCCAAGAGTGACTCTCCTATAACTGAGCCTGGCGCTGTGGCAAAAGCCAAGCCGGGGGATGATTCTGGTATGACTGAAGCAGTAGCGCCAGAACCTGTAGAAGCACTCCCTGCTGACACAGAAATCGCTGAGCCAGATATTCATGCCTGGGTACAGGAAATGAAAAAGGAAATCGATGACCCCGATGTCTCTTTGCGGGTTATTCAGGACACGGTACTTTTGGAGGGTATGGTGAAATCCGAGTATGCTCGGGAGCGGCTCATCGCCATAGCTCAGCTATATCCAGTGCGCATCGTGGATTTATTGCAGATGGAAGACCAGCCGATTGATCACCTGACTCAGGAAAGAGAATGGCTGGTGCGATATATCAATGACCCGAATATCCAGGTCACCTTAGTACACAACACTGTACTTTTGGAGGGGGAAATTGCCTCTGAGCTGTCACGGCGGCGGGCGGTGGCTGTTGCCCGGGCTTTAGGGCTGGAAGTTGTAGATTTGCTGGAACTCAAGGCAGATATACTGGAAGCAGATCATGTTGATGGCTTCACGGAACTAGATGATGCGGAAGTGACTACACCAGATTTATGCCAGATAGTTCCAGATATGAAGGCGGCTTTGGGCGAGGAAAACCTCCAGATCTTCGAACTAAATGGGTTGATTGTGATTGAAGGACAGGTGCCCAACGAGTTTCGCAAACTGAGGGCAGAGCGCATCGCCGCTACTTTTCAGGTGCCTCTCTTGACCCTTATTCAAATTGAGCATTCCCCAGTAGAAGAGGCGAATGAGCAGGTGAAGCCCACGGAACCGGCAGATATGGCACTCGTCGAACCGTCGGGAGAGCCTAAAGCAACACCCAAGCAGTCCACGGTGGCGATGGAAGCAAGTGATATAGCCTCAGAAGGAACCGAGCCAGAGGGCATGGCGGTCCCCTTGGAAGGATCTGCTGAACAACATGAAACTGATGCAGCTCGAGAAATCGAAAACGCCGTCGGCCTATCCGGGGTGGTTGTGCACATGATACAAGGCGCAGCCGTTTTGGATGGTTTCGTGCAAAATGAACTAGAAGCCCAGGGAGCGGAAGCCATAGCCGGGCTCTTCGCCGATATGGTAGTCAACCGCCTACAGATACTCCCCCCAGCCGAGATCCCCGGTCCCGGGCTTTGTGAAATGATCAGTGAGGTTCTGGCTCTACCCACAGTCCAAGTGAATTTAGCTGGCGAAAAACTGCTCTTAGAAGGCGTTGTCTCCGATCAGAAAGAGTTGGAACGGGCAGTGAAAATCGCCGGTGCTTTCGGAAAAGAAGTGATCAACCTGATTCGGGTAGAGGCACCTCTGCAGGTACTGCTTAAGGTCAAGGTAGTAGAGGCCAGCCGAGTGGATCTAGATCGAGTGGGCATCAGTTGGGGCTCCCTGGAAAGGGGAGTACTCATTCCCGATGTTGTGTATATAGGAGAACTGATGATTGATGAGCCCTTAGAAAGGCTGTATCCCATTGGAGCTAGACTGGAAGCACTAATCGATGAGGGTAAGGCCCGGCTTCTGGCTGCACCGAGCCTACTTACTCTTAGTGGCAAGGCAGCTGAGTTCTTGTCGGGAGGCGAGATCCCGGTAACAGTCCCTAAGGATGGAGATTTGCAGATCCTTTGGAAGGAATATGGAGTTAAGCTCAACATCCTGCCTGTTGTGGTAGATGAAGATGCTGTTGAGGTGATCGTAAGACCGGAAGTCTCTACTTTGGACTGGGCGAATGGCATCCGCATTGATTCCTTGACACTGCCGGCCATGAAAACTCGGAGGACAGAGACAGTAGTCTATATCCAAGATGGTACGACCTTTGTGATCAGCGGCCTTTTGGCAAACACTGACTCACAGCAGGTACATAAAGTGCCATTGCTTGGTGATCTGCCGATTATCGGGAAGCTGTTTCGCAGTGAGCAGTTCAAGACTGATCAGTCAGAGTTGATCTTCTTCGTTACACCCCACATCCTCAGGGGCAATGAACCAGCTATGGATCAGGAACTTTGGCGAGATGAGGATATACAAAGAAGGGAGGGACTCACTTGTGCGCCAGCGGTTGCGTCTTTTGATTGCTGATGATTCGGCTCCTACTCGGGACAGCCTCAAGAGGCTGCTGGATTTTGAACAAGATATCGAGGTCGTCGGCGAAGCAGCTGATGGAGAAGAGGCGATTGCCCAAGCAAGAGCGCTGCTGCCTGATGTGATTTTGATGGATATCAACATGAGTCCGGTGGATGGTATCACCGCCACCGAAGTGATCTCCACCGAGCTTCCCCGCATTGTGATCGTGATGATGTCTGTTCAAGGGGAACAGGAATATTTGAGGCAAGCCATGGCCGCAGGGGCTAGGGATTATTTGACCAAACCGTTTAGTGGTGATGAACTGGTGCACACTCTTCATAATGCCTATGAACTGGAGTCTAGACGCTGGCTGCACTTAGACAAGGATTCATCGCTCTCCCCGGATTATAGTGGAAAGGTGATCACTATTTTTAGTGCCAAAGGTGGGGTCGGCAAGACCACCATCGCCACTAATTTGGCTGCTCTCCTCAGCCACGAATTGGAGAAAAACGTGATCATAGTTGACCTGGACCTGCAATTTGGCGATGTACCGGTACTACTCGATTTTGTGCCCCGCAGAACTATAGTTGACCTCACCCAAGCTGTTGATTGGGGCAGAGATGAAGTTCAACATTGTCTTTACCAGTATTCACCTAACCTTAGGGTGATGGCTCCACCCACGCGGCCCGAAGAGGCGGAATTGGTAACAGGGAGCCATGTCAAACAACTGATCGGTACCCTAAGGCAACTGGCAGATTACGTGGTCATTGATACTGCTCAGAGCTTCCATGAGCCGATCCTAGCGGCTCTAGATGAATCAGATTATATTGCGATCATTGCTACCTTGGATATTCCTACGATCAAGAATGTACGGCTTTGTCTGGAAGTCATGCAGGAAGTCTTGGACTATCCGGCAGACAAGACCAAACTGGTGGTCAATCGGGCCGCCGATGATATTGGCATCAAGGCCACTGAACTGGAAGAAAGGCTGGGTATCAGCATTTCGGCCAAGATTCCCAGTGATGGACGCCTGGCAGTCCAGGCAGCCAATACCGGGATTCCCTTTGTGCTGTCTAACGCAAAATCCGATCTTAGCCGGGGAATTCGCCAGTTGGCTGTGAAACTAGCCGGTGATACTGAGGCTGATACTCCAGAGGCAGCACCGGGTTGGGGCCTTCTAGGTAGGCTTTTACGGCATGGTGGTACATAGCCAAATATGGAAAGTGTAGAGAGACGAATGAGGGATGATTATTTGTAATGAGAGGTGACTGGGAAAGTGTCTTTACTGAGGCGTTTGGAGCAAAAACACAATGTGCAGGTTACAAAAAGCGCCGAGCAATCCCAGCCAGCCGCGGCGATCCCACCAACTAGGCCGGTGATGAGTCGCAAAGTCGATCCTTTCGTAAAGCTAAAAAGCAAGATCCATGAGGAACTGGTGGCTGCAATAGATCCATCCCTGCTGACTGGGTCGGAAGATCCTGCCAAGAAGCAAGAGCTCGAACGAAAGCTAGAAGAGATCGTTGAGCAGATCATTGACGAAGAGGCTCCTCACCTGACCAACACCGAAAGACAGCGGATCATTACCGATATTATCGATGAGGTAATGGGGTTTGGCCCGATTACCCCACTGCTGACCGATCCCAGCATTTCCGAAGTGATGGTCAATGGCCCTAAACAAGTCTATGTGGAGCGATCGGGCCGGCTGGAGATCACCGATGTAGGCTTTCGGGATGATGCCCATGTGATGCACATTATTGAAAAGATCGTGGCTCCTTTAGGACGCCGCATCGATGAGAGTATGCCGATGGTTGATGCCCGGCTGCCTGATGGCTCCCGAGTTAATGCCATCATCCCTCCGCTCAGTCTCAATGGTCCGGTGATCACGATTAGGAAGTTCGCTGCTGATCCCTTTACGGTGGAAGACTTAATCGAGTTCGGCACTTTGACATCGGAGGTTGCAGAATTTCTGAAAGCTTGTGTTCAGGTGAGACTAAATATAGTGGTGTCTGGGGGAACGGGTTCCGGAAAAACGACTCTGCTGAACGTGTTATCCTCCTTTATCCCCACTGATGAACGGATTGTGACCATTGAAGATGCTGCCGAACTGCAGCTGCGGCAAGAACACGTAGTATCCCTGGAAAGCCGACCTCCTAACATCGAGGGAAAAGGTGCTATTGCCATTCGGGATTTGGTACGCAATGCTTTGAGGATGAGGCCTGATCGAATCGTGGTAGGGGAAGTCCGGGGTGGTGAAGCCCTGGATATGCTGCAGGCCATGAATACCGGCCATGATGGCTCCTTGACCACCGGTCATGCCAATACCCCTCGGGACATGTTATCGCGACTGGAGACCATGGTACTGATGGCCGGGATGGAGCTGCCGGTAAGAGCCATTCGGGAGCAGATTTCCTCTGCCATTGATGTGATTGTCCAGACCATTCGCCTGCGGGATGGCAGCCGCAAGATTGTGCAGGTCACTGAGGTTCAGGGGATGGAAGGAGATGTGATCACTTTGCAGGATGTGTTCGTGTTTGAGCAGCTAGGTGTCGATGAAGCTGGTAAGATCCAAGGCCGTTTCTATCCCACCGGTATTCGCCCCAAATTCATGGATCGGCTGGAGGCTGCCGGGATCAGGTTGGGACCGGAACTATTTGGCGGCTATTAAGGAGGCACAAGGCCTGTGATCTGGGTGCTGATCAGTTTTGTAACTGTTACCTGTCTCGCCTACTTTCTGTTGGCTGCACAACTGGATGAAGCCAGGCTGCAGCGCCGGTTGGAGCGGGCCACCTTTGGCAGGGTTGCCGCAGAAAGTGAGCCATTGCGGGATACCCAAGGGCAGGAAGATAAGCCGGGATTTTGGCACAGGTGGCAAGGGCGTTGGGGCAAACTTACCTCGGTTGAACCGGGCGGGGGGTTAGGCCTGCGGCTCCACCGAGCGGGCATTCCCCTCAAAGAAGGTGAGTTTCTGGCCTTCAATGCCTTCACTGGATTAGTTGCCGGTCTGCTGGGCCTCATCTTCACGCGAGGGCGGCTCTTGCAGACCCTGCTTTTCTTGCTCTTAGGACTCATTTTGCCCCAGTTTTACCTTTTGCGCAAAGAGAAGGCCTCGATGTCGGCTCTCAGTGGTCAAATCGCCGATTCCTTGATCCTAATGGCCAATTCTCTGAGAGCCGGTCATAGTTTCCTGCAGGCCATGGAGATGGTAGCCCGGGAAATGACTCCACCTATCTCCCGGGAGTTCCGGCGAGCCCTACAAGAGATGAATCTGGGTATCCCTGTGGAAACAGCCCTAGCCGCCATGGGCCAGCGGGCCGGCAATGAGGATCTGGAGTTGATGATTACCGCGGTACTTATTCAAAGGCAGGTAGGAGGCAACTTGGCGGAAATCCTTGATACCATCGCCGAAACCATCAGGGAAAGAGTGCGAATTCAAGGTGAGATCAAGACTCTTACGGCTCAAGGCCGCATATCTGGTGTGATCATTTGTCTCTTGCCCTTGGCTATAGGTGGGTTCATTTTTGTGCTTAATCCTGGATACCTGAATCTTCTCTTTACCGATCCTTTGGGCAAGACCATGGTGGGTATTGGGGTTGTCGGTCAGTTGGCAGGGATCTTTGCCATCCGGAAGATCATACAGATCAATGTCTAGGAAGGAGGGTTCATATGCCTCTCTTTTTAGGGGCCATCGCCATCACGGTAACGGTAATCGTTTATCTGGTGGCTATAGCCATGTATGAACCCAGAGAGCGGGTAGATCGCCGTCTTGACAGGGTATTTGGCCAATCTGCACAAGCTGCTTCTATATCTGTACCCGAAGAACCCTTTTTCCAGCGGGCAGTCTTGCCATTACTGACTGATCTGAGCCGTTGGGTAATCCGCATCACACCTGTAGGCTGGCGCAATTCCGTACGCTACAAGCTCATCTTGGCCGGGAACCCGGGGGGCTTAGAAACCGGCCAGTTTATTACTCTTTACTTGCTGGTCATGGTGGCATTGACCTTAATTTTTTTCCTGCTCACACAGGGGACCAAACAGCAGATGCTGTTTAGCTTTGTCGGTTTTGGGTTTGGTTTGCTCATACCGGATTTCTGGTTGAAAGGGCGCATCCAGGCCCGCCAAGGAGCTATGCGCAAAGCACTACCCTCTTTTCTGGATTTGCTGACAGTCAGTGTAGAAGCAGGTCTAGGCTTTGATGCTGCTCTAGCTAGGGTAACCGCCCGGGAATCAGGACCGCTGGCAGAAGAGTTTCAGCGGGTCTTGCAGGAAATTCGGATGGGTAAACCCCGGCGTGATGCCCTCAAGGATCTAGGTGGCCGTACTGAGGTAAAGGAGCTTTCCGGTTTTGTAGCTGCCCTTGTGCAGGCAGATCAGCTGGGAGTGAGTATTGGTAATGTCTTGAGGGTACAGGCTCAACAGATGCGCCGTTCCCGTCGGCAGCGAGCTGAAGAAGCTGCTATGAAAGCACCGATAAAAATGCTCTTCCCCTTGGTTTTCTTTATTTTTCCCAGCCTATTTATTGTGCTGCTCGGGCCGGCGGTAATTCAGTTGTTGGGGACCTTTGGCCAGATGACGCGTTAGTGCTTTTGACTAGGATGAGTTACCCATGAAAAGAATGAGCAGCTGGTCAAAAATGCAGAAATCAGGATGGTTAGCTGTATTGGCTGCAATCTACATGCTGCTGTTTTGCTGTTCCCTCTCGGTAACCGCTGCTACGGTAGTCTCTGGAAGAATTTCCAGCAGTGTTCGCTGGGTACCGGAAAGCAGTCCCTATATTGTCAGTGGAGATATCATCGTAGCTCGAGGGGCGACTTTGACTATTGCTGCCGGTACGGAAGTCCGCTTTCGCCGCTTTCCGAGCTCCCAACCATATACTAATCGAGGAGTACTGCGGGTGCTCGGGACGCTGCAGGTAGAAGGAAATAAGGATAAGCGGGTCTATTTTGGTTTGTCTGAGAATGGGGCTATCGGTGATTGGGGTGGCATTTGGGTCGATGGATACTATGGTGGCCGAGTAATCATGGAATACGCTGAAGTAGAAAATGCGCAGCGGGGCATTTATGTGTCGGGCGGCAGTCCTGTGATTAAGCATAGTCGCTTTAGTTCCAATTTCACCGGCATTCATCTAGAGCAAACCACTGATTTCAATGTAGAGGGCAATATCCTCAGTGGCAATGATTATGGCATTTACCTAGATAGCTCTCAAGGGGCTGTACACAAGAACTCCGTGATCAGCAATCCCTGGGGGATCTACTCTTTCCTATCAAAGGGTGTGGCTATTACTCACAATGCTATCAAGAGTAATGTGTTTGGGATTATCAATGACGGGGGTAGGCAAGATGTCATTGAATACAATGATTTTAGCATTCGTCAGCCCAATAATTATGGGGTATATCTGGTTAGGGGCAAGCCGATCCGCATTAACCATAACAACTTCTTTTATGATCCCGAAATAGTGACCGATCCCCGCCAGGTATTCTGGTATATCTGGAATGACGATAATGCCGGGGAAGTAAATGCCAGTAATAACTGGTGGGATACAGTCAAACCGGAGATTATCGAAGCCTATATCATGGATCGGCGGGATCGCTCTTATCTAGGACTAGTCAATTACTTGCCTTTGGCCTCGAGGCCCATCAGGGGCACGGCAGATGACATCTCTGCCCCTGTGGTCAGCATCAATACACTTAGCCCCTTTTCACCAGTTGTGGACGAATATGGCAGAGTGCCTGAAATGCATGTAACCTACAGCCTATCCGAGACGGCCAGTGAGCTCACAGCTAGGGTGATTGATATTAATGGGTTGATGGGCAGCAAGGGTAGAGTCCTGTGGAGTAAGACGTGGCAAGGTGCGGACAAGCTTTTGCGGGATGGGCAGCACAGCTGGACTTGGAACGCCCGTTTGGCTGGTGGCCAGGTACTAGCTGATGGCACATACCGCATAGAAGTGGTAGCTGAGGATAGGGAAGTACCTGGGTTGCTGAGTGACATAGCTCGCACCCGCCTGGTGATCGATAGCGTTCCTCCGGTCCTTACCATCATATTTCCGAGAAATGATGAAACCGTCTATTCCAATCGCTTGATTGCCCGGGGCACAGTAGAAGATGACCACTTGGTGGGAGGGTTCGTGCTGGTTAGAGAGACGACTTTATTGGGCAGCACGCGGGCCGGTCTCGATGGAATTCAGTGGAAAGCTCTGATCCCCCGGTTGCGGGAGGGTGTCAATGTATTGGAGGTAACTGCCTATGATGGGGCCGGCAATAAGACAAAACAGCAGACTAAAGTGACCTATGAGCCGGTATTGGATCTGCAAATCACCAGCCCCACCAACGTAGATGCTCAGGTAATTCGGGGCACCATCAGGAATGAGTTCCTCAGTGAGATTGGCAGAGTGGATGTTAAGGTGAATGGGCAGCACTATGCCACCAAGCTAGATGCTGACAAATTCGCCACCTCCATAGCAGTGCCGTTGGTTGTGGGAGAAAACACGATTGAAGCTTTTGCCTATGATCACTCAGGTGCTGCTCGCGGAGATGTAATGGCCGTAATCGAGTATGATCCTTTGTACAATATTACGGTAGAAGGCAGCTTCCCTGCGGGGCTGCAAATGGTGTCTGTGCCAATGACACCCTTTCAGGATGATCCCACTCGTATCTTCAAATCTGCTGTAGCTCGGTGGGGTTACTTAGAAAATACAGGGCCCGGCTATATCTATACAGGAGAGGACCTGGAACGGGTGACCCCTTATCGCGGTTACTGGTGGAAACCCGATACGCCTAAGCGTATAGAGGTTACCGGTAAGGCCTATGACCCGGCCAAAGGCTTCCAGTTCCCCTTGGAGGTTGGGTGGAATCAGATCGGGTGTCCTTTCTTACAACCTGTGCAGTGGGACAACGTCAAATTCACGGTCGATCAGGGTCGCTCTCTTACGTGGTGGGAGGCAGTGAAGGAAGGTTGGATATCTCGGGGCCTTTGGACATATCGAGATGGTGGCTATCTACCCAGCACGACCTTACAGCCCTGGTCTGGTTATTGGGTATTGGCTCGGCGTCAGCTTGAGGTAGTGATTCCCGCGGACGCGGCAGCCTCGGGCAACAGTAAATCCTTGGCTTCAACTAAGGGGGTGGCGGCAGCGTCACCGGTCCGGCGAGGCGGTTTGGCCGCCGCAGATGGTGTCCAGACAACGTCAGGCTTGGAGCCCAACAGCTGGAGCATGCAGTTATCCATAGTGGCTGGCCAGATACAGGATCGGTATAACTACCTAGGAGTAGTACCAGGCGGGAAAAGAGGTTTTGATCCAGAGCATGATTTGGAGAAACCGCCTCCTGCCGGGGGGCCCACCCTTTGGCTCGAGTCAAAACCAAGTGCCATGGCGGCAGCAGCCAAAGCGGTGTCATCCAATTCAGCTGAAGCTCTAGGTGCACAAAATGGATTGCGCTTAGCAGCTGATTACCGGACTTTGGATGAAGTGCTGGTCTGGGATATCTTGATCGAGAATGATGCAAACACCGAAGAGGTAGTGCTTTCTTGGGCTGGTAATTGGGAACCCAGCCAGTGGCAGCTTGCTCTGCTCGATCCGGCTACCGGGAGTCAACTCCTGCTCACTGCTTATGGAACCCGGACCCTGAGCTTAGCTTCCGGTGAAATCAAACATCTACAGGTACACGCCACTTCAGTGGGAGGAGAACTGTCCTTAAGAGATGTACTGCCCTATCCTAACCCCTGGACCATGAGCCGGCCTTTGAGACTGGGATTTACCATTACTCAGTCTGCCTTGGTGGAAGCTCGCATCTATGATGTGGCCGGTAATCTGGTGCGGATCCTACCGACAGAGAGAAAAGCCGCAGGCCGGCACTATTTCCAGTGGGATGGCCGCAATGGCCGGGGCCGCATCGCAGCCAATGGCCTGTATTTTTACCAAGTCAAAGCCCGTCCCTTGGCTGGGGGTAGAAGTGTCAAAGCTCAAGGAAGGTTGGTCATCCTACGGTGAAAGGAAGGATAGGATGCCGCAAGGCAGAAAGCTGCTCTCTATATGGCTAATTTGCGTGCCGCTAGTTCTTGCTGGTTGTTCCTCAGGTGGCATTGGGGGTGGGGGAGCCGGCTTGACCAGCATTGATGGTCGGGTGGCCTACTATGACCTAATGGGGCAACCAGCACTACCTGAGGGTATAACCGTGGGTGTAGTCGGCACAAGCACTTGGGATACCCTGGTAAATAGCTCTACGGGATATTATAAGATCGAAAACATCCCGGCTGGGTCTTATCAGGTGGTGGTGAAGCAAGTGGAAAGCTTGCCTCCCGAAGCCATATTCCTGATGAGCCCACCAGATGGATGGCACATCGAGGTACAGGCTAGGATTCCCATGACTAGGGTGGATCTCGAAGTCACGGCTATGCCCTGGACACCTGAACTATAGGAGAGTTGCAGCATCGGAAGGAGAAAAGTAATGCCAAACCGATGGGTGAAGGTCATCAACAAGACCCGGGGGGTCGCTTTAGGCCAGCGGGTACGCAAAGCGGATTCTTTCTGGACCAGGGCTAAAGGGCTTTTGGGCAGGCGAGGCCTGGCTGAAGGTGAAGGCCTTCTGCTGTATCCCTGTCGGGGTATTCACAGCTATGGTATGTGGTTTGATTTTGATGCTGTTTACCTTAATCGGCAATATAAAATAATACATATAATAGAGTGCCTGCCGCCAAATCGCCGCGGCCCTATGCTAAAAGAAGCCTATGCCGTCCTCGAACTGCCCCCCGGCAGTGTGGCCGCTACGGCAACTGCCATCGGTGATCAGCTAGTTATCAGCTAGGGAACCAATCCCCCTGCCCCTGAATAGGATGGAGTAAGCGGGAAGAGGGGCGGGGGACTACCGATGGAAAAGGCACGCAAATTCAAACAGCTCAATGAATCTGGCAAGCCGCTGCCGGAGGAAAAGTGCAAACATGGGTTTCCCGCCGGGCTTACCCCTCGGGAAGTAGAAGTTCTCGCCTTGATAGCTACCGGTATGACCAATGCCGAGATTGCCGACAGCTTATTCATCAGCCCGCATACGGTTAAAAACCATGTGACCAATATTTATAAGAAATTACAGGTGGAAGACAGAACTCAGATTGCCCTTTGGGCGATTGCCTATGGTTTGGCCGGCGAAACACCTTCTGATTGAGTCTCTCATGCCCCCTAGGTGCCCCACAGCAGGACTTGACTGTACTTGTAAGGAACAATGCAATGAAGCTGGTAGATCCGGGGGGAGAAGTGTGTTGGATTTGGAGATCTTGGAAGGAACCGTTGAGCGCATCACGTTTCGCAATGAGGAAAATCTCTATACAGTGGCGCGGCTGGCGGTAGAGAGCTTTGGGGAACCGGTCACTGCTGTGGGCAGATTTATTTCGATCCATCCGGGAGAGAGTTTTAGGCTGCGGGGAGAGTGGACAACCCATCCCCTCTATGGGCGGCAGTTTCAGGTAGAGGAAGCAGAACCAATCATGCCGGTCACTATCGAAGGCATCAAGAATTACCTGGCATCAGGCCTGATCAAAGGTGTAGGGCCAGCCACCGCTGACAAGCTCGTGCAGGCTTTTGGTCTGGAAACACTGGAGATTATCGATCAGCAGCCAGAGCGCCTACAAGATATAGAGGGCATCGGGCCTGTGAAAGCAGAGGCCATTCGAGTGGGGCTGGCAGAGCAGCAGGATATTCAAAATGTCATGGTTTTTCTGCAAGGGCAAGGGATTAGTACGGCCTATGCCAACAGGATCTATCGCTGCTATCGGCAGGACTCCATTGCTGTCTTAAAGCAAAACCCTTATCGGTTAGCTGATGAGGTGACTGGGATTGGCTTTCGCATCGCCGATCGCATCGCCGGTAACTTAGGGATCGCCAATGAAGCACCAGAGCGGATTCGGGCAGGGATCAAGTATACTCTGGAACAAGGCTTAGAAGAAGGGCATGTGTTTTTGCCCGTAGAGGAGCTGTTGGAGAAAGCCAGCGAGATCCTAGAACTGCCTGCGAATCTGATCAGGCAGGAACTGGGAGCCCTTACCAGTGCTGGAACTATAAATAGTGATAGCATTGGGGGAGAAGAGGTCATCTACTTACCTTTCCTTCAGGCCATTGAGCAGGAGATTGGTGAGCGTCTGCGGGAATGGTCTCAGATCGCCGCTGCTCAAGATACGCTTCCACTCAATTTAGGTCCCTTGCTGACCGATATGGAATCCAAGGTTGGGCTTCAGCTGGCAGACCAGCAGCGGGCAGCTGTCCTGGAAGCGTGTCAAAAGCCCTTACTCATTATTACTGGGGGGCCCGGGACAGGCAAGACCACGATTGTGCGTGTCATTCTGGAAATGTATGATACTTGGGGCTGGAAAACCTTGCTCGCTTCGCCCACTGGGCGGGCTGCTAAACGCCTGGCAGAAACCACCGGTCGGCGTGCCCAGACCATTCACCGCCTGCTGGAATTTGGTTATGAGGCTGATATGGGCCTGCG
>JAAZMR010000064.1 GCA_012798695.1 Bacillota bacterium
GAATCAAATCTGCGTTGTTCCTCCCTCCTAGACAGGAGGGAGAGGATTGAAACTCAACTAGAGTAGCACTGCCAGGCACAAAGCCCTTAGGTTCCTCCCTCCTAGACAGGAGGGAGAGGATTGAAACCCCGATGGTGACCCAAAGGTTACCCAAGTATAGACGTTCCTCCCTCCTAGACAGGAGGGAGAGGATTGAAACGGCGGTATGGATGACGCCTATCTAAAGATACGTTTGTTCCTCCCTCCTAGACAGGAGGGAGAGGATTGAAACGTTCACAAACCATCTATGATACCAACGTTAAAGAGTTCCTCCCTCCTAGACAGGAGGGAGAGGATTGAAACCGCTGGTCATCAATCCGGCACGCCCTGGACGGGCGTTCCTCCCTCCTAGACAGGAAGGAGAGGATTGAAACTAATAGAACGTGGCTTGAACATGGACGGGCTTGTCGTTCCTCCCTCCTAGACAGGAGGGCGGGGACTAAGAAAAGCCAAACAATATAGGAGAATAGAGGAATTATCCCATTGGTTAGCCAAATATTGTAAAAGAGGGATTGCAGCGGGATTCTCTATGTACATACTTCCATAAGGATGGTAAGTCGAAGGTGAATGCTTAACCAGGCGACGGATCAACCAAACTTTGGTCGAAATAGTCATAGACATGGCGGCAAAAAATGCAGCATCCGCACAAACCGTATTGGCATGGATGCTTGCCAAAAACGGACCGAAAAATAGGCCTTGTGTCGAGTCAAAAACGATATGATAGAAAGGAAGGTTCATCGAATGGATAGAAACATTCTTATCGTTTACTACTCTCGTTCCGCGAACACAGAGAAAATCGCCCAGCTGATTCAGCAGAAAATCGGCGGCACGCTTTGCGAAATCGAACCGGAACTAGCGTATCCAGCTTCTTATAACGCAGTCGTAGAGCAGGCAAAAAAGGAGATTCAGGCGGGCTTTCGTCCCGAGCTAAAAACCAAAATCGAGCACATTGAATCCTATGATACGGTTTTTGTCGGCTCGCCCAATTGGTGGAGCACGATCGCGCCTCCGATTGCGACTTTCCTCGAGGGATATGATTTATCGGGAAAGACTGTTGTGCCGTTCTGTACTCACGGCGGAGGCGGAGCGGGTCGAGTTGAGAGGGACATTGTGAAGCTGTGCCCACAGTCAACAATGATGCCCGGTCTAGCCATCTATGGAAGCGGCGGCGGGAATGCTGAATCTCAAGTGTCCGCGTGGCTGCAGGAACTCGGGTTTGTTGAAAGATGATCAGGAGCCGAGCTGCCCTACTCCGTTTTTGGTGTGGGCAGCGCCTGGCATCCACTGCTTCCCGCCCTAAGCTTTGGATCTAGTCGCGTCTGCCGCAAGATCATGTGAATCTTAACCCAAGCCGATCAACATCCCAACCTGATATACCACGACGGCCAATATCCACCCCAGCACCAGTGTATAAGCCACTGCGACAGCTGTCCACTTCCATGAGTCTGTTTCCCGGCGAATAGAAGCAATCGTTGCTACACACGGGATATAGACTAATGTCATTACCATGAAAGCATAGGCTGAGAGCGGGCTCCATGCTTGTTGAATGGCCTGTAGTAATGTAGCATCACTTGCGCCGTACAGCACTCCCAAGGTGCCGATAATCAGTTCCTTAGCGACAACTCCGAACATGAGGGCTACGGCAGCCTCCCATGTGCCAAACCCGGCTGGTCGTAGTACTGGTGCAATGGCGGTACCAATTCGCCCAATGAAGGAATCAGGGCTTCCAGGACCGGTACCGGGAGGCATATTGGCCAAGAACCAGACAAGAGCTACGGCTAGTAGTATTACCGTACCGGCTTTGTGTAGAAATTCTTTGCCCCTTTCCCATGTGTGGGTGAGCACAGCCGAGAGCCTTGGTACCCTATACGGCGGAAGCTCCAACACAAATGTGGAGGAGGTGTCAGGCTCAATAAACAGACTGAGTACCTTGGCAGCTAAAGCGGCCAGGAGCACACCCAGAATATATAAGGAAAACACAACAAGAGTACGCTTTCCCTTAAAAAAGGCTGTGGCAAACAGCACATATATAGGTAAGCGGCCGGCACAAGAGATCAAGGGATTGACGAGAATAGAGATCAAACGATCTCTGGGACTGTCAAGGCTGCGGGTGGCCAAGATGCCGGTAACATTGCATCCGAATCCAAGTATCATAGGGACAAACGCCCTGCCATGCAGTCCTACTGCCTGCATGAGGCGATCAGAAAGAAGCGCTGCCCTGGCCATGTAACCGATGTCTTCGAGGATGGAGATCACGAAGAATAGCAGAAATATGGGTGGGGCAAACTCAAGGACGGCTCCCAGGCCAGCAATGATACCCTCGACCAGGAAATCCACTAACATCTGGGGAACACCATGCCCTGTTAACACTGTTCTTACTATGGTCCCCAATGCCTCGAAGAGAGTGACGAACCAGTCAGCTAGGGGCTGACTGAGGGTGAAGGTAAATCGGAACATCATCCATATTACACCCAGAAAAATCGGATATGCCAGCCAAGGATGGAGCATGATCTTGTCGATCTCATAGGAGGATGATACCGTCGCGTCTCCCGCCCGGATCACAGCTTGAGCTATTTTCGCCGCCTGATCATAGCGTTTTTCAGTGATCAGGTCGATAGGCTCATATTCCAATGTGGTACGAATCCGCGCCTGGGCAGCGGCTAATCTAGTCTCTAGGGTATCGGTAGTAACTGTCCTGGACTTGTCCAACTGGGATTCAACCTGTGCTCTCATGCCTGCATCCATTTCCAGCAGCTTGATCGCATGCCAGCGCCAATAGCGTTCCTGATTAACGGCACTTGTCTTGGCCAGATATTCCTCCAGCAATGTGATTTCAGCTTCAATAGCAGTCCCATAATCGAGCTTATACGGCACCCGCTCTTCGGAAGTGGAGGGTATCCCTTGATTCCTGTGGTCGGGATCAGTTAATGCAGTGTTCATGGCTGAACGAACCAGTTGCTCTATACCTTTACCCTGAATAGCAACCGTTGGGATAACTTCTGTCCCTAACAGCCTCGACAGTTGTTGAATATCAATCTGTAGGTTCAAAGACTCAGCTTCATCGAACATATTCAAAGCGACTATGACTGGCACGTCCATCTCCAGCAACTGCAATGTCAGGTAGAGATTTCTCTCCAAGTGGGTAGAGTCCACAACATTTATGACGACATCCGGATGTTGGTTCACGATGAAATCACGGGCGATAGTTTCATCTAGTGCTCGTGAGCTAAAGGCATAGGTCCCGGGCAAATCAACTAGCAAGGCCTGCTGGTCGCCTTGTCTGATCAGCCCTTCTTTCTTTTCCACAGTCACCCCAGGCCAGTTGCCTACATGCTGCCTGGATCCAGTGATGGCATTAAACAGGGCGGTCTTGCCTGAGTTTGGATTGCCAGCAATCGCTATTACAGGTATATTAGCTTGCATAGGTGTGGTATCAGCTATCGCGTTCACAACCATCCTCCCCTTAACCGGTGATTCTTCGCCTAAGTTAGGTGAGCCTAACTTATGAGCGTAAAAATTCATATGCCTTTGGGACCACTTCCCCTACGTCCACGCCGACCTCGTCCTTTGCCTGGGGCACCATGCCCCCATCTGCGTCTATGCAGCCCTCTTCTTGGTAATCTTCCATGTGGCTGACCTACAGGCTGGAGGATAGCTCCTGGGCAAGGTTTGACGGAGATCTGGGCTGCCTCTAGTCGTCTCAATGCCAAGCGGCATCCTCTCGCCCATACAATAATCGGATCTCCTAAGGGAGCTGTCCCCTCGACCATGATTCTGGTTCCGGGTGTCAACCCCATGTCCATTAGCCTACGCCTTACCCATCCCTGACAATTAATGCCAACTATGATGCTCTGGATCTGCGGACCAAGAGTGTCTAGTGGTAGGAGCTGCATACTGTCACTCATGTGTCCATCCCCTTTTCCATATATTCCACCATACGCGCCATGGTCTCTTTGCTAATGACGTGTTCTATGCTACATGCATCCTCTTCTGCAGTATTTTCGTCAACACCTAAGATGGTTATAAGAAATGCTTTAATCGCTTGATGCCTTCTGTAGATAGCATGAGCTCGGAGCCTCCCGCTACTAGTTAGGTAGACCGGTCCATACCGTTCTTGGGTGACTAGTCCTCGTTCTGACAAGAGGCCTATGGCTTGGTTTACACTAGCTTTTGATACTCCCAACTCTGTGGCAATATCGGTGGTGCGCACACCGTTAGCCGCATCGGCTAGCTTGAGTACGGCTTCCAGGTAATCCTCCAACGAGGGCGATATTTTCTTCACAGTGTCACCCCTTTCTTGGGTACGCCGGGTATACTCTTCCAGTTAGCTCGCACAGCTGCACAAGAAAGTAAGGCATGACTAACTTCTAACCAAAATATACGCTATCCAGGGGTTTCTGTCAAGGGTTAGGAGATGAATTTCTTGAAACAAAAAGGGGCCTACTTTGAGCTACGGTGCAAGGCCCCAGTTCTGAGAGGTTTCTTAATAGCAAAATAGCATACTACTTATGAATTGCCACAATGCTTGGCTTCGATAGCAGATATCATCGCTACCCGGTCGGCGTGGCGCCCGCCTTCAAATTCAGCATTTAGCCAAGTATCAATAATCATTTTAGCCAGATCAATTCCTACTACCCTCGCTCCCAGAGCCAGGATATTAGCATCATTATGCCGGCGTGAGAGGGCGGCTGAATAGCAATCAGTACAGACTACGGCTCGAATACCAGGCACTTTGTTGGCTGCCAGGGAGATTCCTACACCGGTACCACAGAACAGCAATCCTCTTTCACATTCGCCGCTGGCTACCGCATTTGCCACCTTCTCCCCGTAAATAGGGTAGTCGGTTCTATCTTTGGAAAAACAACCGAAATCTTGGTATTTGATGCCTTTCGCGTCCAAGTATGCCTTGATATCTTCCTTAAACTGAAATGCTGCATGATCCGAACCGATGGCTATCATGATTTACCTTCCTTTCCCATACTACCTTGATATGATGGGTCTTTACATAACATGGCTGCTCCAATCAAGGGAGCATTTGTTCCCAGTTCAGCAGTTGTAATCTTAACCTTATCCACCAGCACACTATACATACGGGCATAGGTTTGCTCGATCAGAGGGTTCACAAATAATTCGCGCTGTTGGCTGATACCACCACTCAGAATCACGGCCTCCGGGCACATCAGGTTGACAAGATTAGTCAAGGCCATGCTCAAATACTCCACGGCGTCTTTGATAACTGCCTCTGAAAGCAGATCATGTGCCTTGGCTCCGGAGAAGATATCACGGGTGGTGATCTTATCTAGTTCCATGTGCTGCAGGAGAGACGACTTTTGGCCAGCTTGCACAGCTTCTCTAAAACGCTTGAGTATGGCGGTTCCCGAAGCATAGGCCTCCGCACACCCGCTGCGCCCACAGTTACACGCCAGACCAGCTTTTTCAACCATCGTATGGCCAATCTCGCCGGCTGTACCGAAGCGGCCTTTATATAATTGACCACCAATGACGAGACCACAGCCAATTCCAGTGCCGATAGTTATACAAGCAATATCGCGCATGTCTCTTCCCGCACCGAAGAGGAACTCCCCCCAAGCTGCTGCTTCGGTATCTTGGCCGACACAGATCGGCAGATCAAATGTCTTGGCGAAGAAGTCCCGAATTGGAACATGGCGCCAATTCAAATTGGGAGCAAAAACAACCTCCCCCAGACTTCGATCTACGGTTCCGGGTACTCCAATCCCAATGGAGCGGATGGTTGGCTTACTGTTTAGCTCTGTGATCAGTTCCTGAGTACCTTGGATAATGCTTTGTAGGTCTTGTTCTGCAGATTGACAATGGGCGTTAGTGCTCGTAGGTATTCTGCGTTGTGCAAGTACTGTCCCTTTGGTATCTACGAGTCCGATATTGGTCTTCGTACCACCGATATCGATACCCAGGTATATCTCGCCAGGGCTCACTACATCCCCTCCGCTTTATGCATCACTATGTTTATTACCATCCTATCTTAAGTCCATTATAGCAGCTTGTTCATATCGGGCAAACCCTCCCAGCCGCTTTAGAGATCTGTCGTAAAGGTTGTATTGGATCACTCTAAGGCCTGCTGTAGATGCTGTGGGGGCAGCCACCAATGGGGGTTGAGCAAATGCTGCCATAAATTTGCAGGACATTCTATGGTTGTACCTCGAATTCTAATAGCGATCAGGTGGTGTGTATTCAGTTTTTTTGTATTGCAGTCCCCGGATAATGGTATATAATACTCTGGCGCGGCAAGTAGATGATAGGCTGTTCCCGACACATTTCTTGCCCCAAATCCATTTAGTAAGGGGGAGATTACGATAGCTGAGAACATAATCGTCCGCTTCGAAAGTGTTACTAAGCAGTATGACGATGGCCCCGCTGTGCTCGATGATGTCAGCTTTGAACTGGAGAGAGGAAAGTTCTATACATTACTCGGCCCTTCCGGATGCGGAAAGACGACGATCCTCCGTTTGATTGCTGGGTTCACCGAACCTACAAAAGGCAGAATCTATATTGATGGCCAGGAGATTCGCACTATATCTTCGCGTCAGCGCAAGGTAAACACGATATTTCAGGACTATGCACTTTTTCCCCATCTAGATGTTTTTGAAAACGTAGCCTTTGGCTTACGGGTTAGGCGAATGAGCAACGATGTCATTATCACCAAGGTGCAGGAAGTGCTGCGCTTTGTTAACTTGACGGGGTTTGAGCACCGTCAGATCTCGGAGATGTCAGGTGGGCAGCAACAGCGGGTGGCCATTGCCCGGGCTATTGTGAATCAGCCGGAAGTGCTGCTTTTGGATGAGCCCTTATCAGCTTTAGACTTGAAACTGCGGTCTGAGATGCAATACGAACTCAGGGAATTGCAGCGAAACCTGGGCATCACTTTCGTTTTCGTTACTCATGATCAAGAAGAGGCACTGGCCTTGTCTGATGAGATCTTGGTGCTCAATAATGGTTGTATCCAGCAAAGTGGGACGCCCACTGATATCTACGATGAACCGATCAATAGATTTGTAGCTGATTTCATTGGGGAATCCAATATCGTTGCTGGCACGATGATTGAGGACTGCTTGGTGGAGTTTGTGGGTCATCGCTTCGAATGTGTGGACATGGGTTTTGCCCCTAATGAACCGGTGGAGATCGTGATTCGTCCTGAGGATCTTGACCTGACGACGAAAGAGCAAGGGAAACTCAAGGTACGGGTTGATTCCCAGCTGTTTCGGGGAGTACACTATGAGATCTGCTGCTATGATGAAGAAGGCAATGAATGGCTTGTACATTCAACGGAGAAGGCGATTGTCGGTGACGAGATTGGACTCGACTTTGGGCCAGAAGATATTCATGTCATGAGACTAGGTGAAACTGAAGCCGAATTTGATAAGCGCCTGGAGTCTTATGGGGAGGTGCACCATGGAGAATAGAACCCGCAATCTATACCTGATTCCGTATGGGATTTGGATGATTTTGTTTGTGATAGTCCCCATCATCCTTGTGGGCTACTACTCCCTTTTTGATATAGATGGAGCATTGACCATTACCAATTACCAAAGGTTTTTCTCACCGATCTATTTGAGTATGGCACTTAGGTCTTTTTGGTATGCGTTTCTGATCACAGCCGTCTCACTGCTGATCGCTTATCCGACGGCTTACCTACTCACCAAGACTCAGCATAAACAGCTATGGTTGTTGCTGATTATCATGCCATCGTGGATGAATCTGTTGCTGAAGACCTATGCCTTTATTGGCATATTGGGGACCTATGGCCCGCTCAACGCTTTTCTGAGCATTATCGGGGTTGGCAGAAGACAGGTTCTCTTTACGGATTTCAGCTTCATTTTCGTGGCTGTATATATCTTCATTCCATTTATGATTCTACCCATATTTAGTGCACTAGAGGAACTCAATCCATCTTTCATCGCGGCTGCTTATGACTTGGGGGCATCGGCCTGGATCACTTTTCGCCGAGTAATATTTCCCCTAACCTTAAGTGGGGTCAAATCAGGATGCCAAGCGGTATTCATCCCAGCACTATCGCTGTTTATGATTACTCGCTTGATTGCCGGGAACCGCGTAATCACCTTGGGAACTGCCATTGAACAGCATTTCTTGGTAACCCAGGATTGGGGGATGGGCTCAGCTTTAGCCATTTTCCTCGTCATCGCTATGGGTCTGACCATATTGCTCACAGAAAATGGAAAGCGGGTGAAGTAGCATGGGGAAGGCGTCCAGATTACCTACCATCTATCTTGGATTTGTGTTCGTGATTCTCTATGCTCCCATTTTGTATCTCGTCTACTACTCCTTCAATAGTGGCGGGTCTATGTATGGATTTGAAGAGTTCACATTGGAGTGGTATGGTGAAGTTTTTCAGGATACCCGGTTGTTGATCATTCTCTTCAACACCGTGATCATCGCACTGCTGTCAGCGGTTATCTCCACGGTGCTCGGGGTTGCCGGTGCCTTAGCTCTTACCAACGTAAAGCACAGGCGTGTGCGCAGTACGCTCTTGACCCTGAACAATGTGATGATTGTCAGTCCTGACGTAATTATCGGAGCGTCTTTTCTAATTCTCTTCACGGCGATTGGCATGCAGCTGGGCTTTGCTTCGGTGCTGATTTCCCATATTGCCTTTAGTGTGCCTATCGTAGTGCTGATGGTTCTCCCTAAACTACAGGAGATGAGTCCGACCCTAATCGATGCTGCCCGAGATCTAGGCGCTAACCGCTGGGACGTACTGACACGTGTGATCATACCGTATATCACTCCAGGGATCATGGCTGGGTTCTTCATGGCCCTGACTTATTCATTGGACGATTTTGCTGTCACTTTCTTCGTCACCGGGGGCGGTTTTTCTACACTATCAGTGGAGATTTACTCTATGGCTAGACGGGGTATTTCCTTGACCATCAATGCATTATCCACACTGATTTTCCTGGTTACCCTAGCTCTGGTAGTCGGGTATTATGCTATCAGTACCCGTGGATTAAAGCCCATCAGATGGGAGGTGAGGGACGAGTGAAAAAGGTCGTTCAAATGTTTGTCACGGTACTTGTCGTGGCTTTGCTGTTTATGTATGTCACCACTCGTCTCAACACCTTTCATGGCTATTCGGGAGGGGAGACCCTTACCGTATATAACTGGGGTGACTATGTCGATCCAGATTTGATCTCAGCCTTTGAAAAGGAAACGGGAATCAAGGTGATCTATGAAACCTTTGAGTCCAATGAGGCTATGCTAACCAAGATTGCTCACGGAGGCAATGCCTTTGATATAGTGATTCCGTCGGACTATGCCATCAACAAGATGAAGGAACAGGGAATGCTGATCCCTTTGGATCATTCACTGCTGCCTAACTTACAATACATCGATCCTCGTTTCCTCGACTTGGCTTTCGATGAGGGAAATCGCTATTCCGTCCCCTATTTTTGGGGGACATTGGGGATCATTTATAACTCTGAAATGCTCGGAGGCAGGCACCTAACTAGTTGGCACGATCTATGGGATGAGTCGCTGCGCAATGAGGTTCTGCTCGTGGACAGTGCCCGAGAGGTGATTGGCATAGGCCTAGATAGTCTGGGTTATTCCCTAAACGATACCAATATTGAACACCTAAGCCAAGCCCAGCAGAAGCTGTTTGATCTTGTTCCAAACGTGAAAGCTATTGTCGGGGACGAAATCAAGATGCTGCTGGTCAATGAAGAAGCCTCCGTGGGGCTAGTGTGGTCTGGTGATGCGGCTTTGATTATTGATGAAAATCCCAAACTGGATTATATTATCCCTGAAGAAGGCACCAATGTTTGGTTTGATAATATGGTGATCCCTACCACAGCGAGGAATGTGGTAGGCGCGCATATGTTTATTAATTTCATGCTAGATCCGGAGGTGGCTGCTCAAAACACAGAGTACGTCGGCTATTCCACACCTAATATGGGCGCCTTGGAGTATCTGCCGGAGGAGATCACTACAGACGAGAGATTTTATCCCGGCCCTGAGATAACTGATAAGCTGGAGCTATACGAGAACTTAGGCAGGCGCATGTTGGCTCACTATAATGAGTTGTTTCTTGAGTTTAAAATGCACAGGAAGTAGTGCCCGAAGGCTGAGGCTATTAACCTAGAATAGCCTCAGCCAATTCGTCTTGGAGAAGGACCCGCCCATCTTTTACCACTCTCATGCTGTCGCCTGATATCTCATCAATGAGCATGGGCTGGCCATCCACTTCACCAAACTCATATTTGATATCGATCAGTTCCAGTTTCTTGCCCGCGAGGTCTGTTTTGATCAAGTTGGTGATCTTACGAGCTGTCTTTTCCATGTATGCCGCGACCTCTACCCCGACGATGTCCAGGGCGATAAGTGCCTCTTTGGTAATCAGTGGATCTCCCCGTTCATCGTCTTTCAGGGTAAACTCCACCAATGAAGGCAGTGGTTTTCCTTGGGCAACATGCTTTGCATAGCGCCGCACGAAGCTTCCCCAGGCTTTTTCCCTGCAAATTACCTCCAAGCCATACGATCGGGCTGCTCTTACGATCAGGCTGTTTTTCACTGGCCCCATTCCGATCAAATGTGTAGGTACGCCCGCTTCTTGAAGCAGCTCAAAGAAATAAAGCGTTAGGCGTAGGGAAGCTCCTCCCTTGCCAGCCATATCGCCAATGACTGCATTGGCTCCGGAATCGATCTTGCCCTCGGCTCCCGTTACCGCATCTTTGAACTGCAGCATGATATTACCATCTTCCATGATGAACACATCTTTTGTCTTTCCCTCATAAACTCTGTGCACTAGAGTTCCCTCCCGATAGAAGAATGACCAAGGCAAGTCTACCATATGCGTTGAGATGATCCAAGTGCCAAGAGGACGGCCTAGCTGGCGAGAATGGAGTTTACTCTAGTTTTCTGCCGCAAGTCACAAATCTCCGAATTGTTGCGTATGGGGCGACTTTAGGCAGGAAGAGCGCCAGCAGTGGCTAATGATTAGGGGTGAGTATCACCTGTGCCAATCTGAGCCTGTACATTTGCGCCGGGCGATTTTACATATTCGCCCGGGTTTTCCCGCCATTAGCAAGCCAGGGTTAGCCGCTGTTGGCCTTTGCCAGATCATGGGACGGTGGAACCAATTTCGAGAACCACTATTATCATAACCGATGGAGCCAGAATAACTATTCAGATTGCACTCAGAGCAGTAGTGGGAGGAGCGACAAAAGAATGAGAAATCGATATTCGATGCTGCTAGGAATAGGCAAGGAGGGTTTTTGAGTGAGCCAAGATAGCGATTTTATTTCCACTAACGCACTCCTCAACCTGGAAGGACAGCGGGTACTGATCACCGGAGCTGCATCCGGTATAGGTGAAGCCATGGCTATACGGTTTGCCGATGCGGGTGCTGAATGTATTCTACTGGATATCGATCAATCTGGGTTGCAGGCTCTCGCTGCCCAGCTTCGAGAGCAGGGTTCAGAAGCTGCTATTGCCCAGGTGGATCTAGAGCGTAAGAGCCAGATCGATGAGTTCTGGACCGCACTTAGGGATGAAGACCTACCCGACATACTCATCAACAATGCCGGCGTCTATGCCCTGAAGGATTACCTGGATATAGATAAAACCTTCCTGGACACCACCCTGTCTGTTAACCTGGAGTCCATCTTTTGGATGTGCCAAAATTTCATCAAGCGGCGCCTGCGCACGGGTGGTGTTATCATTAACGTATCCACAATAGAGGCGATATTGCCCTTCAAGAAGGATCTAGTGGCATACGGGACAAGTAAGGCTGGTGTCATTGCTTTGACCAGAGGTTTGGCCCGAGATTATGGACCCCATGGCTTTCGGATCAATGTGATTCTTCCTGGTGCCATCAAGACCCCTAGTACGAAGCGCCTGATGAAGATGGCTATTCAGAAATTCAAGGTCGACCTAATTAAGACCGGTTATGACTTTCAAACTAGGCTGGCTCTGAGCCGCTGGGGGGTTCCCGATGAGGTGGCTCGGGTAGCATTGTTTCTCGCTTCAGACTTAGCTGTTTATGTACAAGGGGCTGTGCTCCCTGTAGATGGCGGGTTCTTGTCGTCATAATTATCGGGAGATCATCCGGCAAAGGCTGATTTAGTTAAGCAATTCATTTCCTGCGGAGAACGCTGATGGGCCTGGTGATGATCTCTTCACTACCGGTCAGTGGTGAATTGAGATCCCAATCATTCCACCACCCGATGAATTCAAAACCGTGGTGCTGACTGATTAACAGGAATTCCTGGGGATAGATGGCCCGTCTGGTACTAGTCTGCTTAATGCGGTGGAGGATGCCATGATCGTCGACCACAAGTTCAATATTCTCCTGGAAGGTTTGCTCGATACAGTTGATCAACCTACTTGAGTGGCGCACATCGATTGTAATACCATTTCGCCGAGCAGTCCAGTAATCATCACTATCAGCTATCCAGCCAAAATCGACACACCAATCCAGAAAGTAAAGCCCTCCTGGGTTAAGTGCTTTGCTGACTGCCGAAAAATGGGAGATCAGCTCCTCTGTGTTTTTCACATAGAGAGAGCCCAACATAGTATAAGCGAAATCTACCGGCTGCTCCAGGCCAAAGCTGACCATATTTTGCTTGTGAAGCTCAACCTGGTATCCCAATTTATCTGCTTTCCGCTGAGAGTATTGCAGCATCTCCGGGCTGAGGTCTATGCCTATATATGAGTAGCTAAGCTTCAGCAGTTCCTGCATGTGGGGGCTGTTACCACAGCCGAATTCCAGTACTCTTGTAACTGGGATTTGGGAGTAAGTTTGGATCACTTGCTGCAAGACCTTTACTTCCCACGGTATATCCCGGTAGGAAAAAGCTATTTCGTAGTAGAGTGGGTTGGCATACAAGCTGTTCACGAGGTTTCACTCACTTTCTGCTGTCCGTTGGTTAGACGAATAGATATTTCCATGAGGCAAGGGCAAATCCTTGTTTATGGGAAGGTGTCATCGGTATAGATAGGAGCATTGTCGATACAGTTGATATTTTCCAAGGTTGTGGTAAACTATAGTCAAACGAGTAATGGACGTGAAAGGAGAGAGCCATGCGCATTTGCCTACATCCCAATGCAATCCAATAGTTTGGTGAGATTGGCAGGGTGTCCGGCTGTTTCGCATGGATCGATGTCTCCTTAAGAGAGATCTATACAAGTTATCCACGAAGGCAGACGGTGGCTAGGGCCGCCGTTGTTTGATCTAAGGGCTATTCGCACGGGTATGGTCTGGCGAAAGGTCGGCTGCAGTCTCACCCCCATCATGAAGGGGGTTTCTTTGTATGTATGAACCAATCGTTCGGGTAGATAAGCTAGCCAAGGCATATGGTTTCCATCAGATATTCACCAATGTGAGTTTTTTGCTCAAGGCCGGAGAAAAGGTGGCTTTGGTAGGCCCAAATGGAGTAGGCAAATCTACACTACTGAAGATACTTGCCGGTGTGAAAACAGCTGATACCGGCACAGTCACACTCTTGCAGGAACAGGTGCTGTGCCAATATGTGCCCCAGATGCCGAGATTTGGTTTGTCTACTGCCCGGAACATTCTCAATGAAGAGACTCATCGATTAGGTGTACTGGCCCGGGCGACATCGGCGGAGGCCATCAGCCGCTTCGGATTCAGTGAAGGGGACGCAGATCTGGTCACACCGAGTCTCAGTGGCGGTCAGAAAACCAGATTGGCATTGGCCAAAGCTTGGCTTTCTCAGCCAGATTTGCTCTTGCTCGATGAACCCACTAACCATCTGGACATAGCTGCTTTGGAATGGCTAGAGAAATTCGTGCTAGACTACCCGGGCAGTGTGCTGGTAGCATCTCATGATCGGGTTTTTCTGGACAGTGTAGCTACGCGGGTGATAGAGCTCAGCCAGGATGGTGTCACAGAATACCCAGGTAACTACAGCTCTTATCGGCAGGCCAAGGCCCAGGCCTTCGCACAGCAGATGGCCCAATATGAGTCAGAGCAGAAAAGAATACGCCAGTTGGAGGCTGCCATAGACGGGCAGATGCGGCATTTTGAGCAAAGCCACCGGATTGCAGGCCAGCACGATTTCTACCGGAGAAAAGCCAAGAAACTGGCAAAGACAGGCAAGGCCTACATCAAACGCTTGGAGATGATGAAAGCTTCCAGTGTCGCCAAACCTAGATCAGAGCAAAGCATAACACTACAGGGCTTCCAGAGCATGGATAGTGGCAGGCGATTGGTGCTTGCCGAAAACCTTGGTAAATCATATGACAAGGTCCTCTTTAGGCAGGGAAGCTTCTCCATCTTGCGGGGTGACAAAGTCGCTCTAGTTGGCCCCAATGGTACTGGTAAGACTACACTTCTAAGAATGATTCTGGGGAGAGAGGAACCTAGTGAAGGCCAGCTTTGGGTGTCTCCTAGTGCCTCCATCGGGTACCTGGATCAAGAGATGGAACAGTTAGATACAGAGAATAGAGTAATGGAAGAGATGCTCATGGTACTTCCCCGGCAGACTAGGGAAGAGGTAACGAAGCTCAGAACTTTCCTGGCGAATCTGCTCTTTGACTCTGATGATTTGGGTAAACCCGTTAGTGTATTGAGTGTCGGTGAAAAGAAGCGAGTAGCTATGGCCAAGCTGCTCTTGTCTAGCCACAACCTGCTCCTCCTTGACGAACCAACAAACCATCTGGATTTGCCGTCCAGAGAAACGCTGGAGGAGTCGTTGGTTGCCTATGAGGGCACACTGGTCTTGGTGTCCCATGATCGCTATCTGCTTCGCAGAATCAGCAACAAGGTTATCACGATAGACGATGAATGTGTGGTCACCTATCCGGGGGGATTTGCAGAGTATGAAGCAAGGTTGGCTAAGCAGAAAGCCAGGAAAGAAGAAAAGGTTGTCAGGAGCCTGTCCCCTGAAGAACGTCTGCTTCTAGAAACAAGGCTGGCCCAGCTCGGTTCTGAGCTAGGGACAATACCCAAGGATGACCCGGCTTACCCGGAGCTGGAGAAAGATTTTCTGGCTACAGCCAAAAAACTGCGTTCTTAGACAGAGAGGGTTAGAGGTTCGGTTACTTACGACTCCCCAAAGAGGGCAGGAGAGTCCTCGATATTGGGTGAATACTTCTTTAGGAAACAGCTAATTGATACTCGGGCATGGAAAAATCCGGGAGGGGGCAGTAGGATGCTTAAGGTGGGGCTTGTAGGTATTGGATTTATGGGCCGAGGACATTTGGACAACTATCTGAGGCTAGAGGCAGAGGGATTTCCTGTTAAACTGACAGCGATTTGTGATATTGACCCTAACAAGTTCAAGAATATTTTCGTCAAAGGCAATATCGATGTAGGTACAGGCACCTACGACTTCAGCAAGTATAGCCTATATACAGATTTTGATGAGATGCTGGACAAAGAGGAATTGGACTATGTAGATATTGCTTTACCAACCTATCTGCATGCAGAAGCTTCAATAAAGGCACTGGATAAGGGTTTGCACGTTCTCTGCGAGAAACCTATGGCACTTACTTCGGTAGAGTGTCAAGAGATGGTCGATGCTGCCAAGAGGAATAGCAAGAAGCTGATGATCGGACAGTGTTTGAGATTCTGGCCAGCATATGAGTATCTGTATGAGACTATCACATCCCAACGTTTGGGTCAAGTGGTTTCGGCATATTTCTTCCGTGGTGGTGCGCCCCCGCGCTGGTCATATGAGAATTGGCTATTGACCAAGGAAAAAAGTGGTGGATGCCTGCTGGATCAGCACATTCATGATGTGGATACGATCAATTGGCTGTTCGGCAAACCAGAGAAGGTATCGACTATAGCCCGTAATATCATACCGGGGAGTGGGTATGATGCTGTTTCAACCAACTACATCTATAGTGATGGGAAAGTCGTCAATGCTCAGGATGACTGGACTTTAGAGGGCGATTTTGGTTTTGACATGGTCTATAGGGTAAATTTCGAGAGCGGCAATTTGGTATTTGAAAAAGGGGTTCTGGTTGAGAATCCCAAAGATGGCAAGGGTTTTCGGCCTGAGCTCTCCCCAGATTTGGGCTATTACCGAGAAATCAAGTATTTTGCTGATGCCATCTTAGATGATGAACCTATTGTCATCGCAACTCCGGAAAGCACCATGGAGACGATCAAGATAGCTGAAGCAGAATATGTATCAGCCGATCGGCAGGGGGCACTAGTTCCTATCAAATAAGCAAGTGATCGCTGATGGATTTATACTACTACGGGCCGGGTCCAATGTGTGCTAAGCACTCAACAGATCCGGCCTGTTTTGGTTAGTAGTCCCCAATTCAGTGAGGCTTTCAGGATATGGCCCCTAGCGCGGTATACAGATTTGCTGGCCAATCCTGAGTGCGTTGGGGTTGACATTTGGATTTGCTCGCCTAATCGCCTCAACAGTGGTTCCAAAGCGTTGTGCCAGTGTAAAGAACGTATCGCCGGCCCTTATGGAATATGCCGAGGTATTGGGTGGACAGACTCCCGGGGCTGGGGCTGGAGCTGGAGCTGTTGGTATGCACAGCAGCTGTCCGATGGATAGCCGGTTGGGATCTACTGCCGGATTGGCCGCGCGCAAAGCATCGAGCGATACGCCTTGAGTTTGTGCAATGGTAAACAGAGTATCACCACTTCTCACGGTATAGACCCGGCCTGGACAGGTTGTCGGTGGTCTGGCAGTAGGAACACAGACGAACTGGCCTACCTGCAAAGCATTAGGGTTTACGCCTGGATTGGCACTTGCAATGGCTTCTACTGTAGTGTTGAAGCTTCTGGCGATACTAAAAAAGGTATCTCCTGGGTTAATAAAATACCGTACTGATCCCGGTGGGCAGGATATGCTCACGGTATCACCTCCTAGACTTAGCTGCCTTATTGCTACACAGTATTCAGTTCCTAGTTCGAATGCTACTTCCCCAATCTTCGGTTTCATTTTAGGAATGAATTCCGAGTTTCCCCGGTACGGGTCTTGACATACCCCCTGATGATGGTTGGTTACCATCTGTTCTAACCAGGCCTTACCTCCGAATATGCTACTAGTAAGTTAGAGCGGAGGAGGAGAGGAGTTGACCACCGACGGCAAGGCAAAACATGATCAGTATGATGAGCTAATTAAGCGGTATGCAGAAGCATACGATTTGGACTGGGAACTGATCAAACGCCAGATGTTGGCTGAGTCGGAAGCGAATCCGAGAGCCGTCTCTTCCCATGGGGCAAAGGGGCTCATGCAGTTCATGCCTGCAGCTTGGCGGGAATGGGGGGAAGGTGACCCCTTTAACCCCGAGGCTAGCATCAAAGCTGGTGTTGCTTACATGACTTTCTTGCTGGGTAGATTTGCGGAGATACCAGATCTTCGAGAAAGACACAAATTTGCTTTGGCGTCTTATAATGCCGGCCGAACGAATATCAACCTTTGTCTGGAATATGCCCGACAGGCAACCGGTGCTCCCGGCCGATTCCAGGATTGGGTGGATGCTGGGAAGCCGCCCGGACCTTGGCAGACATGGCGAGTGGCCAGCCAATTTCTAAGTATGGTGACTGGTAGGCATGCTGCGATTACCCGCCAATATGTGGATCAGATAATGGGGGAGGAGTTAGAATGAACATCCCAAAAATCCTTTGGGCTATGGTGTGCAGGTTTGTTGTCACAGATGGCCTCAAGCAGTTTTTGGCTGGTGACTTCATGTCCAATGTTTACCTCTTGGTCATCGTGATCTTGCTCGGACAAGCTTGGCGCCGCTGGACCTGGTTCCGTAGGTTGACAGACCTGTACACTGAGTATTATCATTGGGTTGAGGAGAATGTGCCACTCCCAGGTAACCAGAAGCTGAGACACTACATGGAGAAGTTGA
>JAAZMR010000033.1 GCA_012798695.1 Bacillota bacterium
CGACGGGTCTTCGTGCGTGTAGACGGGCCTCCTACAGAGGTCATAGCCAGACTTCATGATGATCCGGGGGTTGCTGGCGTATCCGTAACACCACAAGATGATGAGCAAGGGCGCCTCTTTGAGGTCCAGGCCCGGGAGGATGCCGATATCCGGCGTGATCTTTTCTTCGCCATGGCGGACGCTAGCTGGCCCATCTTGGAGCTGAAGAGCCATGATATGAGCTTAGAAGATGTCTTCTTGGAGTTGGTGACAGAGGAAGATATCGGTTTGGAGTCCAGCTGGCGCTCTACAGCGAATCCAGAGGCAGAAGAGGTGAACGGTAGTGAATAGTGTGGTAACTATCTGGCGCCGGGAACTCTCCAGCCTATTCCGATCGCCAATCGCCTATGTGGTAATCGCGGCTTTCCTGGTGCTGGCCGGCTATATCTTCTCTATAGCCTTATTCTCAACTCAACTAGCCGACATGACGATTCTTTTTGGTAACCTGGCCGTGACGTTCCTGTTTGTCGCGCCCCTTCTGACCATGCGTACTCTCTCTGAAGAACGACGCTTGGGCACGGATGAATTTCTGCTAACCTCACCGCTGACTATCCCTGAGATTGTCATAGGTAAGTATTTGGCTGTGCTCACTGTGTGGGTCTTGATGCTCCTCATGACGGGCATCTACCCCATCATCTTGAATATCATTGGTGATCCAGAAGGCGGCCCCATCTTCGCTGGCTATCTGGGTTTATTCCTACTTGGAGCCTCCTTCCTGGCTGTCGGAATCTTCGCCTCCTCACTCAGTGAGAACCAGATTGTGGCTGGGGTGATCGCCTTCGGCATCCTCTTGGGCTTGTGGCTCCTAACATGGATCGCTAGTGCTTTGGGTGGCATGTTGGGCCGCATCATAGAGGGAATCAGCCTACTGGGTAGGTTTGACACCCTTCTTAGTGGCGTCTTGGATACCAGTGATCTCCTCTTTTACGTAAGCTTCGTCTTCCTATTTCTGTTCTTCACTATCCGTACCGTAGATCGACGGAGGTTGAGCTAATGAGCAAAATACTAACCACGTTGTCTAAACGTACCGGTTGGGTCTTTCCAGTCACGATCGCCAGTCTCATCGTTATTCTGGTCGCGGTCGGCCTGATTGCTGCTGGCGGCACGCTCAAGTGGATAGGTCTCGTTCTCGGTGTGCTGGGTGTAGCAGCTATAGCCTGCGGCTTGTATGTGCAGCGCGACGCTTGGAAGCAGTTAGCCACAGCGCGTTCATTCCGCTATGGTACGAACGCCATCCTGCTCACTGCTGCCGTGATAGCCATCGTGCTTTTTGCGAACATGCTGGGCAGTCAGTACCGCCTGCGTTGGGACTTGACAGCCAACAAGCGTTTTACCCTTGCTCCGCAGACGGTTTCTATCCTCAAGGAACTTGACCAACCTATCAAAGCTTACGCTTTCGTACAGTAAAGCTACGAGGGAGATCAAGTCAACAGACTCCTCAAAGAGTACTCGCTTGTCACTGACAAGTTCAGGTACGAAATGGTCGATGTCAACAAAAACCCGGCGCTAGCGCAGCGCTTCAACATTGACATGGCCAACATGGTGGTCTTCGAAACGCCAACAGAGGTCCGTAAGGTATACGCCTGGGACATATTCACCTATTCGCAGACTACCCAGGTGCAGGAGTTCGAAGGGGAGCAAGCGTTCACTCGCGCTATTCGCGACCTGACTCATGGTAAGGCGGGAATGATCTACTTCATGACCGCACACGGTGAACGTAACCTGAACATGGACTACCGTCAGGTTCGAGCC
>JAAZMR010000028.1 GCA_012798695.1 Bacillota bacterium
CACCAAAATACAAGGCCGTTAAAATGTCCAGACAGGAAAAATCTGACCCAATATGACCCATCCCTGCCTGATAAGTCATCTCCAGTACAGCCATACGGGAGCGATAGCTCTGAGCATATAGATCTCTCAACTGGTTCTTAGTAGGAAGGTCTGGCTGTAATCCCTGTGCCGAAGCCTGGTGGTGAATAGAATCAAACCCTTCCGAAGTCATCTGCATTTCTCTCCTTCTACTGACTAAGCGAACATAACACTCGCTCACTTGCACCTTTATGTTTGTCTCTGGGGGTCACTCTTCAGGTAGATTGCTTTAACATGCTTCCATATCTAGCTGCTTTTTCCTGCTCTGTCAGCCCATGCTTTGTTGGTTTAGATCATTCTTCCTTTTCGTTCCTGCACCTCTTTGGCGTTTTATGTCTTTTTGCGAACGCATCAAGCCATGCTTCTTCCCTTAACTGAACATAATGTATATAATGGGAATACAGAGTACTGGAAAGAGGCATGGTACTATACGCTCTGTTTCGGATGGAGGTATCATGTGTTACCAGAAGAACGCAGGCAATACATATTGGCTATCCTGGCCAAAGACGGTGCTGCCACTGTACGAGACCTGGCCGAACGCTTTGATGTCTCTCTAGTTACTATTAGAAGAGACTTAGACCGCCTTCAGAAAGATGGGCTGATCATCAAGACTCATGGTGGGGCTGTCTCCCTAGAAGTCAATACCCATGCAGAGTTACGCCTGAGTGAACGAGAACGGCAGTATCAAAAGGAAAAGGACCGCATTGGCATGAAAGCCGCCAGCCTTGTTCAACCCGGGAATACTGTAATCCTCGATGAAGGCTCTACCTGTTTAGCCATCGCACGATATCTGAGAGTCAGGGAGGATATTACAGTGATTACCAATGGTATTCGGGTCGCAGCCGAGCTATTGGGAAGCCCTGGAATCACTCTTCTAGTAATCGGCGGACTCTGTAACCACGAAAGCGCCATGCTTTATGGAACAGATGCCGAAAGAGCCTATAGCAGGTTGCGGGCAGATACTTATTTTATGGGAATAGACGCCTTTTCAGCAGAACATGGCATTATGGACGGCAACTTCCTACAGGTGAACCTTAAGCAAATCAAGTCGAATGTATCAAGTCAAGTGATCGGAGTAGCGCATCAAGCCAAGTACGGACGGCGTGCAGTTGCACGGGTAGGCCCTTTGGACACGCTCGATATGTTAATTACCGATGGCCCTATAGATGAAGCTTTACGGGATTGTCTTCATGCCCATGCAATTCAGTATATTGAGACCTAATGGATGATCTCCTATTTCAATTTGGCCATATCAAACCTTCATCAGGTATAAGGCACTGTATAGACTAGCGGACGATATTGTAATCATTACTAACAATCCCTCCATTTTAGGAGGGATTGTCTTTTTATCTGGTTATTAGTCCTCTACCTACGCAAATCGTGATCGGGGCGGGTGGCAGGTGATAATCTCCAATGGGACTTCTGCATCATCAGAGCACCACTCATATTTAGTTAGACCAGCTGGCAGGAACAGAGTATCACCTTTGACAACCCGTAGTTTAAAGCCACTGCCCACTATTTCACCGGTTCCCTCCAGGATAACGGCTGCACAAAAACCGTCAGACTGTACTTCTATGGAACGCAGCACACGCAACCGCTTAGCACTGAAATACGATTCGATGTCCTGCCCATACAACACATCCTCGATCTGGCCAGCAGCCTCATTAGTCAGAGCACGTGGTGGTATCTTACACTGTTCCATCATCTGCTTACGGCTAAGGCCTGTAAACTCAAAACACTCAAAGGCAGCATCCCAACCGAGGCCAAGGTTGTTAGCATCTCCTTCAGCTAGCAAGTCATCTCCTTCGGGCTCGACATAGATGGTATGGTCAGAGGGCTCTTGCAGCTCCACCATAAATACCCCTGGCCCAATGGCATGAGGCATTCCCGCCCTGACAAAAAACACATCCCCCGGTCTTACTTCCACACGATGCAGCATATCAATCAGCTTCTCTTCTTCTTGACTCAAGACCACCTTGCGGAAGTCATCCGCTGATACCCCCTCCTTAAATCCAAGCAGGAGATACGGGTTCTCCCCAATCAGCTCTCGAGTTGCCAGCACCACCCAAGATTCAGTCTTCCCATACTCAGAATTGAGCAGTTCCTTCGCTTTACTACGCGTAGGATGGACCTGGATACGCAACCGGGTACTGGAGTCAATGAGCTTGATCAATAACCTCGTGGTGGCTCCAAAGCGCCGTACGTGTTCAACACCGAGCATTTCATCGGGGAATGCTTCAATCAAATCTCGCAATACCCATTCATTTTCACCATCACTAACCATGCTTATGCCCTCTGTTGGGTGAACCCGGGTACGTGAAAGGACTACAGATGCAACCCAGTCCTCAGGATACCAATCATCACTAGGGTGGGGATAACCCCTAAACGCTTCCAGCAAAGCCCCTCCTTTATAAGTGCGTCGCACCCGATTAGGAGGAAGGCGAAGAGGACATTTGACAGCCGCTCTCATGCGTGAAAGATCTACTTCATGCACTGGTCTCACACCTTTTCATTGGTTATTCATGAGCAGAAGATTGGTGCCTAGATCGGCTTGTACTGGGCATCATCACACAACGCTCTTCAATAACTCATTACTGACAATATCCAGACAACCCATCTCTGCAGCAAGATCCATTATTGTGTACCGGTGAGGCTTCATCTCTCTACCACTTCTTAGGGACGCTTCCAGCCACTCTCGTTTGATACCAAGCTCTTGCGGGGTTTGGCATAGACCTAAAGCCGCTAGATAGCCTCGTATTTCATCCATTTTTAGAAGTGACTGAGGAACTTCCTCCTTGATTCGATCCCAATTGGCTGCCAGAAGATTCCCGGTTGGCCTTTTTAGCTCTTCCAGCTTGGTCTGCTTCCAGTTAGGTGAGTACAAAGCCTCCCATGCCCCAGCAAAATCCTGCTGAAGGGTTTCCATATAAGATGTGATTGGTGGCCTGTCCCTGTAGATTTTCTCCCAATCCAGGGTCTCGGGCTTTATGGACAGGACCCGGTCATACATTTCTGTCATCAAGAGTGTGCCAATGGCAACCTTATCCCCATGGTAAAACAAACGCCCATGGGCAAGAGCCTGAATCTCCCAAAAATGAGCCAATTCATGTTCTGCTCCCGATACAGGGCGCGAATCACCAAACATGAGAATAGCTACTCCAGACAAAATCAGCCCTTCTGTCAACCGCAACAAAGCTTCGGGGTCACCTGAGCTCAATGCCGCAACATCCTTGATAGCTGTCGCCAATACTTGCTCCACTATCCCGGCAATGGTTGGGCAATAATATTCGCCATTGATAATGTGGGATAGCCTCCAGTCAGCCAATGCGATCGATTTCCCCAATAGATCGCCAAAACCAGCGGCAGCCATTTCCAAAGGAGCAGTAGCCAATATATCTGGATCAACATAGATGGCTAGGGGATGTGCTGCCGGAACTGTCTTCTTAAAGCTGCCAGTCAATAGGGCTGCCACTGTAGAGGCATATCCATCCATAGAAGCAGCGGTGCCTACACTCACAAAAGGCATCCCCGTTTTGTGAGCCACGAACCGAGTGACGTCATTGATGGTACCAGAACCGACAGCCACCAGAAATCCGGGAGCCTCGGGAACCTTCAGCAGGACTTCACCTAAGCTGCGTTCATCCGGTAGTACCCAATTGGCAGGCTGTAGATTATGCCGAGGGCGTAGAATTACCCGGTCTGAGTCGACCCTGGCCTGCTGTAATGCTACTTCGACCTGCTGCCCAGCTACCCCAAAGGTAGTCTCATCCGCAACTATTAGTGCCTTTCCAGATAGGTGCATTTCCGGAATATCTTCTTCGAGATGGCCTAAGGCATCTTTTCCCATGCGTATCTTCTGAATGGGAACCCGATGGGTATGACCACACTGGCATCTAAACTCTGAGCCGGCTAATTCCTCTAGTTTCCAAGTCATGGAGTGTCCTCCCTCGCTCTAATCCTAGTTTTGTGCCTCCTACTGCCTGGCGAATTGAGCCAATTTGGCAAAGAAATCTTCATGAATAAACCTAGCATCAACAGACTCGTAAACCCGAATCGGCCGATTCGCTCCTGTATGGAGATAATGCATTTGTTGGTCGAATTCAGGAGCCGGGCGCCATTCCCAACGGCCGCAATTTGGATACATAATCACACCTACAGCTGGGGAATCACCCAAGGATCTATGTTCTATATGCCCATCCACGTTCTGCATATTCCACTCTACTAATTGTTCGACCAGATAGCGACCTAACGGGCCATGAGGATAGACTTTCTCCATAAGTTCTGCATAGCTCACTGGCATGAGCCGGTATACAGTACTGGGAATCTGCCAAACCTCAAGTTGAGAACGAAAGACAACATTGGCAGCATTGATATCATTGGAAAGATTATATTCTCGGCCTCCGATTGGCCACGGCCCCCCACCGATCCAAATCACTCGAATATTCCGTTCCTCAATCTTCGGTTCCATCAGCAGGGCAGATGCCATGTCAGTCAAAGGTCCATAAAAAGCAACGTGTAAAGGTCTCGGATCATCGCGCAGCGCCTCTTCGATGATCAGCTCTGCACCAGGAGAAGGTACCGGAGTCTGTTCATCGGGAATAGCCTTAGGAGCACCGTTCCTCACTACCACCTTTCCCTGCCACTGCATCAGCTCCAGCAGTTTGTCCACTTCGGCCCGGCTTGCTTCCATACTCTTGGCAGTCTTGTGTGTGCCAAAATGAGCAGGAATGATCCCATGCAGGTCGAAACAAGGTGTTAACAGTGCATGGACAATGGCAAATTGATCATCAGCTTCATTCTTAGCATCTGTATTGACGATTACCCGTGCTTTTTTCTCTTTAGGGAAACGTATGTCCATAAACTCAGCTCCTAACTAATTCCTGATTAGTGCATAAACCTAGTGCGCAGTTAGATATTAGTCATTTATTGCCCATATCCCTTGTTGGCAGATCAACCTGATACTACAGCCTACCATCACCTACCCTAAGGCTGTACATCACCGCATTTGATGCTTACATAGACTCTGTTTTCGGGCATGAAGCCCTCTATATTACTTTCGCATTACCTTAATCAGAGTATGATACATTTCCGATACCACCCCAGATCTATCAACCAAAGACAAGAAAACCACATAAAAACTACCTCGATTAGCAGGACATCACAGATAATACTAGAATACATGGTTTAGGAATCTGGATGGGAAGGGACAGTAGGAAACATGCAATTAACTCTTGCGGCTGTAGGTAAGACCAGCTGCATGAAAGGGGGCATATAGGCCACACAGAACCCTTGTTGCAACTGAGATATTGGAGCATATTTTAATGAGGTGATTAAATAATGAAATTACGCTCATGGCTTATCAGCATGTTACTAGTAGTAACCATGATGGTAATGGCAACTCCAGCTCAGGCCATTTTGCCACCAGGTGTAGCCCGTCAGGATACACTAATTGTAGACCAGATTTTCCGCTATGGTATACCAGGCAACTTCAATGTCTGGACATCAGCTGGAACCGACGCAACCCGCCACGCTTTTGGATATGATACCCTATGGTACATTGATCAGCAGACTGGTGAATGGATCAACTCCCTAGCTGCAGAGCCTCCCATTTATAATGACGATTATACTGAAATGACAGTAAATCTTCGGGAAGGCATCTATTGGAGTGATGGTGTAGAGTTCACCGCTGATGACGTGGTATGGACTATCAATCTCCTCAAGAACAATCCAGGGATGAGATGGTCAGCAGAGCTGAACGTCTATGTAGAAGCTGTCGAGAAAATCAACGACTATGCTGTAAAATTCGTTCTGACCAAGCCAAACCCACGGGTTCACTACAACTTCACGGTTCGTTGGGCTGGCGTGTATATGCAGCCAAAGCATATTTGGGAAAACGTAGAGAATCCCATGGCATATACATTTGATCCCATGGTCAGCTTGGGTGCCTATGTTCCCAAAGACTACGACCGTGCAGGGTATTGGGAGCTCTGGGAGCTGCGAGACGATTGGCAGCGCACCACTCCTGGCATGATCACAGGTAAACCAGGACCCAAGTATATCCTGACGATTTTCTATGGCCCCAATGAGAAAAAAGTAATGGCCATGAACAATCATGAGTTAGACCTATTGATGGACATCGACTATGAGGCATTTGACGCCCTTATCCGTAGAAATAAGCATGCACGCTCGTGGTATAAGGATTTCCCATGGGCTTGGACCGATGAGGCTGATACCAGGGTCTTTGCCATCAACCAGGAAATCTTCCCTTATAACCTCAAAGACGTGCGCTGGGCACTTGCTCTAGCTTTGGATATTGTCGAAATCCAGACTGAATATGTTGGCGGTGTGACCAGAGTTACCCCCATACCTCAGCCAGCTTCCGTCTTCCACATGGAGCACTATCATAAGCAATATGTGCCCTGGCTAAGAGAATTCAAGTTGGATCTGGGCAATGGCGAATACTTCACCCCCTTCGATGAGACAGTTCCATTTAGGATTGCCGACTGGGCTGCCAAAGAGGGATATACTGTCCCAACAGATGAGGACGCAGTTATCAACATGTTCGGAGTTGGCTGGTGGAAATATGCACCAGAGGTTGCAGCCAAACTTCTGGAGCGGAATGGCTTCACCAAGGACAAGCAAGGCCAATGGCTGCTGCCAGACGGCACTCCTTGGAAGATCACCATGATCGCCGCTCCTGACGAAGCAGATGCTTACCGTATAGGTATGGGTGCAATGGACTTCTGGGAAGATTTCGGGATCGCAGTTGAGATCGAAACCCTGGAGCGAGACCCATTCTATACAAGGCAGAATCAGGGCGATTTCGAGATCAGCACCACATGGGGTCAAGCTGCAGGCGGTAATGCCAACTTCGTCGCAGATAAATGGCCATTCATGTATAACTTCCATTCAGACTTCTACCTGCCTCGAGGCGAGGCCTCAACCACTAACCTAATGCGGATTAAGTCTGACGTAATCGATGATATCGTGGACCAGCTCGGTGTCTTGCACCCAAGCGATCCCAAGGTACCAGGCCTAGAAGAGGAATTCTTCAAAGACTGGACCGAAAACATGTACGGGATCCATACACTCAGCTTCAAGAAATTCATCACTCATGATGAATACTATTGGACCAATTTCCCAACCAGTGAAAACCCATATGGCCAGCCAAATTACTGGTTTATGGGTGGTAGATTCGTCTACCCATATCTTGAAAAAACTGGGAGGTAATTGAAGCTGAAAAGGAGTCTCTCCCGGTTCCCCCGGGAGAGATTCCCTTTAAACCAGTAGAGTTATTGGTAGGAGGCGCTCAAATGGAACTATTTAAGAGGTACATCCTTCCTCGCTTAATCCAATGGTTGGTCGTCATAGTAGTTGGTATTACCGTTGTGTTTCTTGTCCCCAGGCTTTCCCCTACGGATCCTGTACAGACAACACTGAGCAGCATGTCCTCCCTGGGAATGGCCAATCCGGAAGCTATCATGCAAATGAAAGAAGTATTGATGGATCTCTACGGCCTGAGGGGCACTCTTGGTCAACAATACCTTCGGTTCTGGCAGCATCTACTCAAAGGTGATCTAGGACCTTCATTAGTCATGTTCCCTACACCGGTGATCTCAGTGATCGCTACGTCTATGCCCTGGACAATCGGATTAATGCTGGTGTCCACAATAATAGCTTGGCTCTTGGGCATCACTTTGGGTACATTGACTGGGTATTTCTCTGAAAAAAGGTGGGCCAAAGTTGTTGATGCAATCATAATGTGTATCTACCCGATCCCATATTACATTATGGCCTTGCTGCTATTATTTCTTTTTGCGTATACCTTCCCGATTTTCCCATTCAGTGGGGCCGTTGGCATTGGCATCCGACCTGGATTCAATTGGGCCTTCATAAGCAGTGTTATACGGCATGGTTTCCTACCAGCCCTGTCGCTCATTCTTATTACTACGGGTTGGCGTTTTATTAGTCAGCGAGCTTTGGTTACATCTGTCATTGGTAGTGATCATGTCCAATATGCCGAAATCGCGGCTTTACCGCGTAAGAAGATCATGTTCAAATATATTTTTAGGGACACTTTGCTTCCACAATCCACGGATTTGGCCTTGTCTCTGGGTGCGATCTTCGGTGGAGCTCTAATCACGGAGTTTGTTTTCTCCTATCCTGGATTGGGGCAAGTTCTCTACTCTGCGATTTTGCAGGGGGACTTCAATATTATCGTGGGCATATCCATTTTTTCCATCATCGGCATAGCAACCGGTGCGCTGGTCATTGACTTGCTGTACCCGCTTCTTGACCCAAGGGTACGATACCATTGACAGGGGGAAAATAAACGTGGCCATTATCAGAGATTTGTTTTTGTTTGACTCACGATTTCGTGTAGGTTTTATTATCCTGGTGTGTTTGTTGGCGCTTGTCACTCTTTCATTCGTTTCTCCATATGAACAGACAGCAAGGCGGGTTGCGCCTCGCAACCGCACTCCGTCATCACAGCACATCCTGGGCACTAATGCTTTGGGACAGGACATTTTTTGGCAACTAACGTTTGCCATTCGGAATTCGCTGCTGATTGGACTCATTGCAGCCACCGTCTCCAGGTTTATTGCCATACTCAATGGTATGATTTCCGGCTACCTGGGAGGTCCTGTGGACCGGGTACTATCGACAATCACGGATAGTTTTGTGGTAATTCCTCGCCTGCCCCTGTTGATCTTATTATCATTCGTATTCCGAGGCGGCATGAGTACAGTGACCATTGCATTCTTATTAGGGGTTTTAGACTGGGCTTGGCCCTCAAAGCGTTATCGTTCACAAGTGCTTAGTCTACGGGAAAGGGAGTTTACCTATACGGCGGTTTACTGTGGTATGAATACACTAAAAGTCATTTGGAAACAGCATTTCCCATTCCTGATCTCCTATATGATGGCTGATTTTATCAGCGGTTTTCTGTGGGCACTGGGCACCGAAATCACTCTATCAGTACTGGGGTTGTCGAACCTAGGAACACCCACCATCGGCACCATGATCTACTGGGCCAATTACTACCAGGCAATGCTTCAAGGTACTTGGTGGTGGCTAGCCCCTCCGGTGATTGCATCAATACTGACAATTCTTTCATTTTATATGCTGTCCATCAGCGTGAGTCAATTTCTTGATCCTAGGACCAGGATTCAGAGACTGAGCATTGGAGGGTGAGAACGTGACGACGGTGCTAGAAGGAAAGAACCTTAGAGCTTACTATATGACCAAATCCTATGGCATCCAAAGAACGGTACATGCCGTTGATGATGTCTCTATAGAAATTAATCAAGATGAAATACTCGGTATAGCCGGTGAGTCGGGCTGTGGTAAAAGCACGCTCCTCAAAGTGTTGTTTGGCATCATCAAGCCTCCCTTACAGGTTGTAAATGGCAACGTTGGTTATTACCACAACAATGCAGAGATCGATTTGCTTGGGCTGAGTGATGATGAATATCGCCAAATTCGCTGGAAGGAGCTCAGCTATATTCCTCAGGGCTCCATGAGTGTACTAAATCCTCTGCGAAGGATCAGAAAGACCTTTCAGGATTTTATCGAGACTCATCGCCCCCAGACCACCAAGCAGGAATTCGAACCCCTAGTGACTAACCATCTCGGTGGCCTTGGACTCCCTGCTGAAGTCCTGGATGCATATCCTCATCAGCTGTCTGGGGGAATGAGGCAGCGAGTAACCATAGCATTGGCGACTATTCTAAAGCCCCGTGTCATATTTGCTGACGAACCGACAACGGCTTTGGATGTCATAGTTCAATCAGGAGTCATCGACCTGCTTCGCACAATTCAAAAAGAAGAGAAAAACAGTTTGGTACTAGTTACTCACGATATGGGCATTCATGCAAATCTTGCTGATCGCATCGCGATTATGTATGCTGGGCAAATCATCGAAGAGGCTCCAACAGAGAAAATCTTCGGTAATCCGCAGCATCCTTATACGTACTATCTTATCCATTCACTACCAAGGATAGGCGATAAATCCTATCGGATCAGCTCACCTGGCAGGCCACCATCCTTGTTGGACCCACCAGTAGGGTGCCGCTTCCTGGACCGTTGCGAGCACAGGACGGACCGGTGTAAACAACATCGTCCCCCATTGGTAAACATAGCTGATGACCATAAAGTAGCCTGTTTCCTTGCAACAGAGGAGGGTACACATGCCTCATAAAGATGGAGTTCTTCTGAAAACTAGTAACCTTTCGAAGGTATTCGTTACTGGAATGGGTTTTTCTAAGAGTAGACTAGTGGCGGTCAACAAGGCCAATGTGGAAATTGGCGGCAGTGGCACCGAGATTTTTACTGTAGCCGGTGAGAGTGGAAGTGGCAAATCAACACTGGCTAAGATGATTCTCGGTTTACTCGAGCCAACCGAGGGCAGTATCACTTTTAGGAATAGAGATGTGACGAAAATCAAAGGCAGAAGAGATCGTCTGTGGTTTATGAAGGAAGTCCAACCCGTCTTTCAAAACCCATTTGATGCTTTTAGCCCTCTCAACAAAGTAGATGACTACTTTTTTGAAACCGCCATCAATTTCGGCTTGGTAAAGAACAAGGCTGAATCGGCTGCTTTCCTTGAGGAAAATCTCCAGTTGGTTGGCCTAACGCTTAGAGATATTGAAAACAGATATCCCCACGAGTTATCAGGAGGCGAATTACAGCGATTGTCTGTAGCTCGTGCCCTCATGACTCGGCCCTCCTTGCTGGTAGCTGATGAGCCGGTGTCCATGATTGATGCTTCACTGCGGATGTCTGTAGTAAACTTGTTCAAGGAGCTTAAGGAAAAAGCTGACATTAACGTCATGTATATTACTCACGACTTAGCAACCGCTTATTATATAAGTGACCGTATTGCGATTATGCTGCGAGGTACTATAGTCGAATTGGGGCCTGTCGAGAAGGTACTGGGTCATCCACTTCATCCATATACCCAAATCCTTAGGAACTCGGTCCCACAGCCGGATCCAACCAACAAATTGGAGACAGTCAAACTATCTGGCCTTGAATCTAAGGAATTTGCCCGCAGAGGGTGTAAATTTGCAGGCAGGTGTCCATCTGTAAGGGATATTTGTCAAACTGCAGAGCCCGAAGTAGTGTTTGAGGATGGCCGGGAAGTCAGATGCCACTTGTATGGTGAGCAAAAACAAAAGACGACAGCCTAAGTCATTTCCAGCATCCACGCTCTGCATATATACTTGCTTTTTCATAGTCCTTTTTCAACCTGAAGGAGGTGACCTTTGCTATAACAACGGCGTGAGCAGACCCCCCACTCAGGCCTGCTTTTGATTTGTTGGCCAATTATTGGGGTTTGTATGGATAAGCTAACCGGGTAAGAATCAATGAGAGAAACCACCAAATAACAGAAAGGGGATGTCACTCTTGACAAAGGTAGGGACAATAGGTCCAAAGGCTCCGATGAATTTACGCTGTGAATATTCTCGAGAAGCACTAGGTATCGATCGACCTAATCCCAGATTATCCTGGGCTTTAGCACACGATGAGGCCCATCAGTGTCAACGAGCATATCAGGTAATCGTTTCTGACGATAAGGCCCTTGTGGCTAAGGAAGAGGGGAACATTTGGGATACCGGTAAAGTAGAGTGTTCGCGTTCGATCAATATCGTCTATGACGGCAAGAAACTTGAGTCCTGCAAGCCATATTATTGGCGTGTTCGTTGGTGGGACAACAACGACGTAGCAAGTCCCTTTAGCGAAATTGCTGTCTTCGAAACCAGCTTCCTTAACGAAAATGAATGGGATGCTGCTTGGATCGCCAATGGAGATGACGCTTCCTCCGATTCAGTTACCGTCGAAGCTGGGTACAAGCTGCGCCCGGGAAGTCTCTTGCGGAAGGAATTCGATGTAGAAAAAGAGATTGAAGCAGCCCGCGTATATATCGCAGGCCTAGGCTACTACGAATTGCGCATCAATGGTGACAAAGTTGGCGACCGGGTGTTGGAGCCTGGCCAAACCGACTACCGCAAGACAGTACTGTATTCTATCTATGATGTTACTGATGCACTCCAGGCAGGGACTAATGCCATGGGAGTAATGCTTGGTAATGGCCGATACTGCGCTTTTAGCAGGCGAGGAGGCGACCTTCTCGGAGACAAGCTGCTCGGATATGACCGTTTCCCATCCCTAAGAGCAGAATTACATGTCACCTATACCGATGGGACCAAAGACAAGATCCTGACAGATACGACCTGGCAAGTAAAGCGAGGCCCAGTCGGGATTAACGGTATCTATTATGGTGAAGACTACGATGCCCGCAATGAAGTCGATGGCTGGGATCAGCCTGGGCTTGATGATACTGGTTGGGCACCGGCAGTCGAAGTCGAAGCACCTGGTGGCGTTATGAGAGCTCAGATGATGCCTCCCATTAGGATAACTAAGCGCCTACAGGCAGTAGACATCTTCAATCCTCAGCCAGGCGTCTTCATCTATGACTTGGGTCAGAATATCACTGGTTGGGCTAGACTAAAGGTAGAAGGCCCAAGAGGCACTAAAGTCACGATGCGGTTCTCCGAGGAACTAGATGACTGTGGCCACCTGGAAACCCGCATAAACCGGGACGCAAGGGCTAGCGACACGTATACCCTCAAGGGTTGCGGCGTCGAAGTCTATGAGCCTCGCTTCACTTACCATGGGTTCAGATATGTAGAAGTTACAGGTTTTCCGGGAACTCCGGGAATCGATAATCTGGAAGGCTGTTTCCTGCACACTGCTGTGGAGCATACTGGTGGCTTCTCCAGCTCTCACCAGCTATTCAATCGGATCCACAAGAACATTATCTATGGACAGCTAGCTAACCTGATGAGTGTACCCACTGACTGCCCACAAAGAGATGAACGCATGGGTTGGATGGGCGATGCCCAGCTAGTAGCAGAAGAAGCTGTCTATAACTTCGATATGGCTGGCTTCTATGTCAAATACCTGCAGGATATCAAAGACGCTCAGAAAGAGGATGGAAGTCTATCTGACGTAATACCGAACTACTGGCCACTCTACCCCGCTGATCCCGCCTGGGGAACTGCTTATGTCACCTTGGCCTGGGAGATGTATCGTTACTATCACGATGTAGAGATACTCAAGGAACACTATGACAGCATGAAGAAATACGTAGAGTTCCTCGAATCCATTGAGGAAGATGGGCTAGTCACTCACGTCAAATACGGCGAATGGTGTCCTCCCGGCAGTATACCTCCCAAGCGCAATCCTCGGGAGCTAACTTCAGCTTTCTACTATTACCACGATGTGATGCGCTTAGGACAGATGGCTGAAGTCATTGGCAAAAAGGCGGACGCTGCTCGCTTTCAGAAAAAAGCAGAGAGTATCAGAGAGGCCTATAACAAGAAGTACTTTAGGCCAGAAACGAAAGCCTATGGCAACAATGACCAGACCTCCAACGTACTAGGCTTACAGTTCGGCCTGACACCAGAGGAAGCGGAAGAAAGTGTCGCCGCTAATCTTGTCAGAGATATTACTCGCAATACCGACTATCATTTCGATACCGGTATTGTCGGAACCCGCTACATGCTAGATACTCTCACCAAGTTTGGGTATAAGGAAGTAGCATATCGAATGATGGCTCAGGAAAGCTACCCCAGTCTAGGCTATATGATCAAAGAAGGTGCCACCACCGTCTGGGAGAGATGGGAGAAGCTAACTGGCACGGGTATGAACTCCCATAACCATATCATGCTTGGTTCGGTGGATACTTGGTTCTACCGGGCTTTAGCTGGTATCCAGTTAGGTAAGCCAGGTTGGGAAGAAGTCATCATCAAGCCCGCCATTCCAGCGGCTCTCGATCATGCAACTGCCTCTGTGCGGACACTTAAAGGTCAGATAAGCTCCGGCTGGAAACGGTGCAAGTGTGGGTTCGAGATGGTGGTTACCATTCCTGTCAACACCTCGGCTACCCTCTATGTACCTAAGCTGAACTATAAGACGCTCGAGGCCACTGTCAATGGTAAGCCTATCGCAAGCGGCGATTTCAAGCTCGTCACCGAAAGTGGCGAACCTTACTATCGCTTCGAGGGCGGTTCAGGATGTTATCGGTTTGTCTTAAAATAAGACAACAACCAAGCTAAGCGAATAATCGTTACTAGCCTCAGACACAAGCAGAGCCCGGTTGGGTATAAGTGATACCCACCGGGCTCTGCCTCTAATATGGCCAACAGGCAATCACCATGGGACATACTCTAGACCATATCTGTTAGGCCTGCAAGCTACTTCGCACAAACCCAGGCATTTTGAATTCTGCACCCATGGCGATCGTATAATCCAGCAACTCACTGAAGTAGCCTGGAAAGCGCATTTCCGTAGTAGAATGATCATGCAGCAAAATGATCTCTGCTGATGATTGGTCTAGTGGACTACCTCCTGTCCATAAGTTCATGGCATTGGTATAGTTTAGAATGCCGGCTTGGCCCGGAGTACCCACTCCCTCAGGTATGGCATATTCGGCATAGTCAAAAGTCCAATATACATCCCAGTCTTTATCCAGTTGAGATTCGTAATATGCAGGATGAGTGATCCCCGCCGGGTCAATCTTCATGAAGCCCTCAGATCTAAGAAATTCCTGAAGTTTTCCTTTATTTGCTCCGCCTTTATCGCCATAGGGAAACCGAAACAGCTTATACATTCTCTTGCATCCAGCATCTCTATAGACCTGGTCAATCAGTTCTTCTGGTCGCCTAATCTCCAGTGTTGCCTCATCGAAAGAGATCTCGGAGAACTTCGGATGACTGTAACTGTGGTTACCGACGATGATACCATGCTTAACCGCGTAAATGGCCGCCTCCCTCTGCCGTTCAATGCTGCTGCCCAAAAAGAACATGATGGCTGGGATAGATCTGCTCTTCAAATAGTTGACGTGCCTTATCGTGTTTTCGGTCGGGCCATCATCTATTGTCAGGTATGTCGTCTTCCTCATCTTACTCCCCTACTTTCATGATAGTTGACCTCCAAATGGGACACCCAGTAAATACTGATCATGTTATCTCCCTGCGACAAGGTAACCTTGTCGTACCTTATGCATATGTTCATCCTTTTCGCAGTGTAACCTTCTGAAAGCAGGATTTCACCACCTATTACGGAATTCTTGAAGTAGAGATAGCGAAAAGACGGGAGGGCTCCACCATGATGGTAAAGACCCGAATGACACCTGATCCAATTACGGCTGCCCCGGATATGGGGATTCTAGATGCCCTGAAGCTCATGCAAGAGCATAAGGTCAGACGACTGCCGGTATTGGACAAAGACAAACTGATCGGTATTGTGGTTGAGTCACAACTATTGAGGATTGCACCTTCCCCCGCCACTACGTTAAGTGTATTTGAGATGAATTACCTGCTTTCCAAGATGAGGATCAAGGATGTCATGACACCCGACCCTGTTACCGTTACCCCTGACACCCTCATCGAGGAAGCAGCCGTACTCATGCGGGAAAATGTTGTCAGCGGTTTACCCGTACTAGATAGCGGCAAGTTGGTAGGGATCATCACTGAGACCAATATTTTCGATGCCTTTATCGATTCCATGGGACTAAGGAGCAATGGAGCCAGAGTTTCTTTGGAGATGGAAGATAAACCCGGCATGTTGGCAGGCATTACCAAGATCATTAGAGATCACGGTATCAGCATTATCAGCCTAGCTACGTTCCACCAGGGAAGAGAAAAGCGTGCCATTGTCTTACGCTTGGATACCACCGATGTTGATGCTGTGCGTCAGGATCTGGAACATGCCGGTTACATTGTTACTCATGTCGCCTATATGGCACAATGGGCCGAGAATAACAAGTAACTGTTGCCAGCACCCTTGTACACCTAAAGGAGATGCACAGACTATGGCATTAGTCAATCTAAAGCAACTGGTTTCCGCTGCTTTTCACCATGGCTATGCGGTGGGCTCATTCAATGTCGTGAACATGGAAACACTGCAGGCCATCTTGCAGGTAGCGGAGGAGCATCATTCCCCGGTCATTCTCAGTGTGGCTGAAGCTCATTTCCCTTTTGTTGATCTTGAAGAATTCTCCCCTATTCTCCTCAGGGCTGCCCGGAAAGCCAAGGTCCCTGTAGCATTGCATTTGGATCATGGCCAGAGTCTCCCCGCCATTGTCACAGCTCTGCGCAATGGCTTTACATCGGTCATGTTTGATGGTTCTACTCTGCCATTGGAGGAGAATATCGCCAAGACTCGTGAGATCACCCGCATGGCCCATGCAGTAGATGTCTCAGTTGAAGCAGAACTAGGTCACGTGACCGGTGGCGAGGATGATACTAGCCCAGGGGTTGCTGATCCGAGTTTATTTACTGATCCGCAGGAGGCTGAGCTCTTCGTTGCCGAGACCGAGGTGGATGCATTGGCCGTTGCCGTAGGCAGTGTCCATGGCATCTATCAGGGCACACCCGAGCTAGATATTGAGCGCCTGGCCGCAATCCGGGACTTGACGGGGGTACCCTTAGTGCTGCATGGTGGCTCCGGTCTATCTAATGATGATTTCCGGCAAGCCATAGCTGCCGGTATTGCTAAGATCAACGTCTACACCGATATGTCCCAAGCAGCTATGGCTAGGATCCGTACAGTTGATACATTGCCTCAGAGACTGGGCTTTCCCGAATTCATGCTGCTAGTAAGAGAAGCTATCCAAGAGGCTGTAGCAGAGAAGATGCAGATTTTCGGCAGTGTCGGCCAATGTAACTGAACCGTTTCTATCAGATAAGGCGATAAGCTTGACGGGACTCCCCTCTTTGCGGACAATATGCGCCTAAGCCTCAATTTCCACCGACGGCTGCTGTTTCTCCCCACTAGGGACAAACAGCTGAATAAACAAGGCGCCCAAAAGCCCTACATAGCCGCCAATACGGAACGCGGCCAAAATCCCGGCTGTATCTAAAAGGCGCCCGAAAATTAGACTACCTGATATCCCCGCCAGACTCCAGGAGACAGTGGCGAGCACCGCTTGCCCTGTGGAGCGGAACTGGAGGGGTACTAGTGCATCTACCATGAGCACGGCTGATACCTGAAAAAGAGCAAAACCTATGCCAGCCATAGCTTGGAGTAGTATTACCAGCCAAGGGATGGGAAAGAGAGCGTTCATCACGAGTTTCAGCCCAAAGAGAGCAGTGCTAGCCACCAATACCGGCTTGTAACCAAACCGATCTATTACCCATGGTGCAATAAGGAATATAGGTACTTCCGCCAAAGCCATCGTGGCAAAGGCATAACCGGTCAGACCGGTCGAGCCTCCTATGGCATCTAAGTATATGGAGAGGAAGTTCTCGCCGGCGGCAGTAGGGGTCATTACCAGGAAAATACCACCCAGGAGTACGAGCAAAGCTGGATTCGCCAGAACCGGCCCCAATTGCATGGACTTTCTCTCTGGCTCATCTACATCTGGGTTGGCGTCAAACCTGAGCACTACACAGCAAGCTCCGCCAATTATGACTGCATAAACGAAAAACATGCTGGTAAAACCTAGAGCTTCGTAGACCTTGCCAAAGATGAGTGCCGCTAGGGCAAAGCCCAATGAACCCCACAGGCGGTACCGACCATAGGTATTCCTATCAGCTCCAAGAATATCGAGGGCAATACCATCAAACATCGAGGCAATAGAACCTGCAAAAACCGCGTGACAGAGCCGTAAAGTGACAAAAACGGCTAAACTGGTGCCTGCAACCATGGGTTGCAGGATGGTTAGGCACGAACTCCCGCCCAGAGCTAGAGCTAGAACCTTACTCTTGCTCGATGCGTCAGAAAGTCTACCCCATAGCGGCTGAGTCAACATGACCAGTAAGCTGCATAAAGCCGCCAATGATCCGATCCGGGTACCCGTCCAACCAAGGTTTTTCGTCAAATAGAGGTTAAAAAATGGAAACATGGCACCGTTGGCCATGAAGATCAGAGCATACTCAAGGCCAATCAATCTACGCTCTCTTGCACTAAGTGTTGGTGATATCTGCTGACTCAAGAGCTTCACATCCCTATATGAGCAGACTCAAGGAAATTCGTTCTCTTTGCTGGTCAACATCTAGGACCCGGACCTGCACAATGTCTCCTACTGATACCACTTCCAAGGGGTGGGATACATAACTATGGCTCATTTGCGAAATGTGCACCAAACCATCCCGACCCACGCCTATATCAACAAAAGCCCCAAAATCGACGACATTGGTGACAGTTCCATATAACAACATGCCATCCCTCAAATCGTCCAGGGTCAGTATGTCCTTGCGGAAGAGCGGCTTGGGCAGTGTCTCCCGGGGATCTCTGCCTGGCTGCAACAAAGCGGCAATGATATCCCGGACCGTGGGAAGACCAGCATTAAGCTTCCGGGCCACTGTTCCTGGTTTGAGCTTGGCTAGACCTGTGCGCAATTGGGGTGTCGATGTACTAGCGCTCTCTACAAGAGCTTCTAGAGGCACTTGGGCTTGTTCTAGGATTGCCTCTGCCAGACTATAGGACTCAGGGTGGACTGGTGTATTATCCAGTGGATTAGCCGCCTCTCTAATTCTCAGAAACCCGGCACACTGAGTGAATGTTTTTTCACCCAACCCCCGAATCTCCAGCAGCTGCTTCCGATCATAGAAGGGGCCTTGGGCTTGTCGGTACTCGACTATCCGCCGGGATAAAGTGGTAGAAATGCCTGCGACATGTTGAAGTAATGCAGGGCTAGCCGTATTCAGCTCTACTCCCACGTAATTGACACAGGATTCAACTACGGCCTGTAAGCTCTCTCCCAGGCGTTTTTGATTGACATCATGTTGGTATTGGCCGACACCTATGGAGCCGGGATCGATCTTAACCAACTCCGCCAAAGGATCTTGGAGACGGCGACCGATGGAAATAGCCCCCCTGAGAGAGACATCCAGCTTAGGGAATTCCTCTCGAGCTAAGTCCGAGGCCGAGTATACGGAAGCCCCTGCCTCATTTACGATTAAGTAATGCAGCTCTCGAGCAGATTCATCAATCACCTCTGCCACTAATACCTCTGTTTCCCTTGAAGCAGTGCCATTGCCGATAGTAATAATTTCAATAGCGTATTTTTCAATCAGATAAAGCAGTTCTTCCTTGGCCTCTTCCCAATGCCTCTGGGGAGCATGAGGATAAATTGTAGAGGTACATAGAAGGTCTCCCTGCTCATCGAGCAAGGCTACTTTGCACCCCGTCCGATAGGCGGGATCAATCCCCATAACCCGTTTGCCCTGTACGGGCGGCTGCAGCAAAAGCTGCCGCAAGTTCGCGCTAAAGATCTGTATAGACTGAAGCTCCGCTCTTTCCGTCAGCTGGTTGCGCAATTCTCTTTCTATTGATGGAGCTAGCAATCTCTGATAGGCATCCCGGCAAGTTGCCCGAAGCTCTGACGCGAAAAGACTGTTGGGATTGTGGATGACTTGCTGGCTAATGGCCTCTATGATTTTCTCTTCAGGCACTACCACTGAAACCTGCAGCACTTCTTCTTTCTCACCACGGTTAACAGCTAGAATGCGGTGAGCAGGGATGCGGCCCAGCTCCTCAGAAAAATCATAGTAGATCTCATACTTGCTTACCGGCAGCTCCCCAGACGGTTCTGCTGGTAGGCGACACCTGGTGGCTAGCAGTCCCTCTGCCTCACTGATGCCTCGAACCAAGGAACGGATCTTTGCGTCATCAGCTATCCATTGCGCGATAATATCTAAAGCTCCGGCCTGGGCCTCTGGCACAGACCCTACTCCTTTGTGGGGTTGCACATAGGGACCACAAACAGCATCTGGATCTCCGTCTGTAAGCTTTTGTTTAAATATGAGCTCTGCTAAGGGCCTGAGCCCCTTCTCCTCTGCCATGGTGGCCCTGGTACGGCGTTTTTGCCGATAGGGGCGATACAAATCCTCTACATCCTGGAGCCGAGCCGCCTGCAAGATAGTTTGCTTCAGTTCTTCAGTGAGCTTGCCTTGTTCCTCGATCAACCGCAGAATCTCGCTCTTGCGTTCCTCCAAGGAGCGATAGTAGCGAAGTTGCTCCTCAATACTACGCAAGACCACTTCATCAAGCTCTCCAGTTGCTTCCTTGCGATAGCGAGCGATAAACGGGATGGTATTACCCTCATCTAAAAGGTGAGTTGCACTCTCCACCTGATCTCGCCTGATCTTCAGTTCTTGAGCAATTACGTTGCTTATATCCATAGAAGTGCTTCGCATCTCTTTCTACTTCACTTAAATTGAGCAAAGACCGGTGGCAGTTCCATAACATGAATAGCTGTGATAGGCCAATACCGCCACACAGCTCGCCCTTCCACTAATCGATAGGGCACAAACCCAACTAGTCTGCTGCGGCTATCATGACTGTTATTGCGATTATCTCCTAAGACGAAGACTGTTCCCTGGGGCACCTTCACTGGAGCCATATCCCCCCGGGTCTTTTCTGAGAGATAATCCTCTTCCAGCATCTGGCCATTGATATATACACTGCCCCCCTGGATACTGACGATATCATCGGGGATGCCAATCACCCGCTTAATGAAATGCTCCCTGGGGTTAGCTGGATAGCGAAACACCACCACTTCTCCCCTCTGAGGAGGACGAAATCTGTAAGTAACTTTGTCTATCAAGAGCTTCTCACCGGTATGCAAGGTAGGTAACATGGAAGGCCCATCTACCGTGAAGGCTCTGGCAATAAAGGTCATGATAAAAAGAGCCAGGATGACAGCTCCCCCTACAGTCTCCACTAACTCACGCCATAGAGGTTTCTCCTGGCTCGGTGCACTAGTCACAGGCAAAACATCATCCCCTTTTCAAGATCAAAACAAAGGCGTATGCACCACAGGTACAGACGGAGGTTATGGGAAAAGAACGGAGCCGCCTGGCTGTTTTAATCCAGCGTGTGGTATACGCCATCGGTGGTCGTGTTATTCTACGAACCAATTCCCTCACCTATATTTTTATTCGACCGGTGCTGTCAAAATCCTGCCTTTTTGCCGTCTTCCACCGGTCAGCTAGGAGGGAAGACTAGCATCCTACTCTCTACTCAAATTCCCAAAGACACCGTTCTCTTAGCTGATTATATACCCTGGCAGCTTGGTAAAAACGCTGGGGCTGTCTCTTAGCCAGCGCCTCGTCAATCTCCTGCCGCAGCAGGATAATCCAAATGGCTATATCCAACTGTTCTCGGAAAATATCGGCAGTATCTTCGCCCTCTGTCGCGGGCCCAGTCTCCACCGGCAGGGCCGGGTTGGGTTCTACTACTTCCAGGTACCACTCAGGAACCTCACCGGCAAAGCAAAACTGGGTATAGAGCCTACCCTCAAAATGCCCTAATGCTTCCCAAGCTTCCATGGGATCATTGAGGCAAAGCCTGCGGGTCCGCTTTACGTGCCGTACCAGCCGACCATTAACCAGGGATACTTCTTCCTGGCGCCTGGCCCCCAGTTCCAGTTGAAAACCGATCCGTGAGCTTCCCAGTTCCGATACCAGCAAAGTATTGGCCAACATTGTTCTGTTCAGGACAAAAACCATCTTCTCCATGAGTTCCTTGTTGTTCAAGAGACGGTGTAAGAACACCTTACTGGATGGATCCTTCAACAACAGTTGGCTAAACTCCAGAATCGCACGTTGCTTGGCATCCACTTTTCTCACCCCGGACCTTCCTGGTTTCTCCCTGTTCACTCCATTCTTATGCCCCCATTGGCGTTCCATGAACTAGATATGGGTTCTAATTTTGCTGTCCCTTCACTAGTTTCTATCATTCCATAGGGATGCTCCAAATTCCTTTCTGAGGACTAGATTGCCCTTGGTATCTAATGGTGAAAGTTCCAATGACTGTGAGCTTCCCCATCACAACTTCCTGCACCATTTACCATATGATGATATGACAATAAGCCCGTAGTGGGGAGGCCATATCATGAAAATTATAACTAGCCTTGGCAAGCCTCGTAGACAACAACCTGTTATCGGGGTAGCCCTAGGTGGGGGAGGCCTCAGAGGCACTGCCCACATCGGAGTGCTGGAGATACTCCAGTCTAAAGGTCTACAAATTGATCTAGTGGCTGGGACCAGTGCCGGCAGTATTATCGCGATGCTATATGCCTTGGGCTGGACACCTAAGGACATGAGCAACCTCTTATCCAAAGTGACCATTACTGATTACGCCGATTATGTCGCTGATATAAAAACTCTCTTCTGGATGGCTGCCCGCGATATCCTGGATCGGTTTTCATTACCCCATCGTTGGCTGCCTCCCACCCCTCTGGGATTAATAAGAGGTACGAAGTTTGAAAAACTGCTGTCACGTTTGAGTAATAACCGTGATTTTCACCAGATAGATTTCCCCCTTTTCGTCACCGCTACCGATATTTGTAGTGGTCGTTTAGTTTGTTTTTGCCCTCCTCGATTTGCCCAACTTAGCTCACAGCGACCGGAAATCATCTTTACCTCAGATTGCACTTTAGCCCAAGCCGTTCGAGCTAGTACTGCGATCCCCGGCATTTTCCACCCGGTCATATGGCAGGAGTGGCTGCTGGTGGATGGTGGGTTAAAAAACAACGTTCCCTCAGATCTCCTGCGCTGGGCCGGTGCAGATCTGGTCATCGCAGTCGATCTAGGGTTTGACGCTCAATCTAGCGACCAGATCGATACCATTTTGGAGATCCTACTGCAAGCCCTGGACATTATGGGCCAAAGCAGTACCGATATCCGCTTAGAGCAAACAGCAGATGTGGTAATTCAGCCTCGTACCGGCAGTGCCTCCTTGACTGACGTAGATAAAGTACCTGCAATGATCGAAGCTGGTCGTCAAGCCGCATTAAGTGCCTGGCCTCAAATTGCTCTTTGGCTGCGCAATCTTGCCAAAAGGCCTTCTTAATTCTTGACATGTCCTTTCTAGACGTATATGCCAAAAAATGACAGGGCTAGGCCAGGGTTGTTCTCCTTGACACCACCAAATCTCTGGCGTATACTCTTTATACGAACAATTGTTTGCAAGAAGGTTAGTTCGTCACGGAGGTGGAATAGTTGGTCCCATCAATAGCATACATCCGTTTACACCATTTTTATGCACTATTGGAAGCTAAACACAACCACCGTCTTTGGCAACAGCCCTTTGTGGTTACTCGTGCCCAGAGGATTATCGATATTTCTCCTCAAGCAGCCAGATTGCATATAACTACTAATATGGGACTGCGCCAGGCTCGCCTTGCTTGTCCTGATTTGCAAATCATAGACGCCCAAGCCGATCCTGTACCGGCAGCAGAAAAGTTCTGGGACATCTGTGCCGATCTTACCCCTTTAGTTGAACCAGAAGGCCATAATAGTGCCTTTTTGGATCTATCCGGTCAGGGAGAACTAACAGCTGTTAGTGAGAACATCATCCACCAGCTTCGTTGGAAATTGGAGTTCCCTTTTCATATAGGCATAGCTCCCAGCAAGCTGGTAGCTAAAATCGCCTATGGGGAAACAGCTCATCAGCCTACCTCTGTACAACAACCTTTCACTTGGCACCGAGGACGAGGGCAACACTCCTCTCCCGTGGAGTTAAAAGGCAATGCAAAGACAAAGATAGCAAACACAGCCCGTTACTGCCTAATCATCCCCCGGACAGCTGTGGAGACATTTTTAGCACCTTTACCAATAAACCGGTTATGGCTTTGGCCGGATAAAATACATCAGCAGCTGCAAAATCTCGGGATATATACCATTGGTCAGTTGAGACAAGTGCCAAAGCTGCAGCTGCAAAAGCAGCTAGGTGAGGCCGGAGAGCAACTCTATGATGCAGCTCGGGGTATAGATCACACTAGTGTGCAAGGTGTTTATCCACCTGAGGCAATCCAAACTTATTTTCAACTACCACCTGAAGTAGAGGGATATGAAAGCTGGGAGGCATTAACTATCCATCTACTGCCCTTAATCGAAAGTGCGGTCACCGACTTGCAAAGACAGGCTAAAGCCTGCACCCGCTTGCGATTATTGGTTCAATACGATACCTTGCCTGAACAGTGTTGGGATAAGTCGTTCAAAGATGAATTGCAAACCGCAAACCAGTTTCTACAGGCAATTAAGGGCCTATTGACCCAGAAAGCCTGGCCTGCCCCCATCACAGGTATACGTTTAATGTTAATGGGGCTCAAACCAGCATCTTTAGGGCAACTGCGTTTTGCCTCTCAAATTTTCGGGGCCCAACACCAGCGGGAGTTGCAGCAAATCCTATCCTCACTGCAGGCCCGATTCGGAGCCAATAGTATCTTTGTGGCTGCGGATATCTCTATCCCTCGTCGGGAAAGGATGTTACAGCTTTTGGCAAACCATCAATGATCAGCTATCAAACTAGGAGGCCATTAGGAGATAGGAGGCAACCATTTTGGCCCGTCGTATCAATACATCTATCCAGGTTACTTGTCAAGGGGGGCAGCCCATTGCTTTTTTCTGGGGAGAGCAATTCCATACTATTGCTCGGATCATTGACAGCTGGAGGGAAAGCGGTGAATGGTGGGAAAAAGCCCCAGAAATAACGGTTTATCAGGTCCTAACCGATACTCAGGGGCTCTATGAACTCCACCACCAAGCTACTGGTCAGTGGCTGTTGTATAAAATCTATGATTAAGGTTCTGATTCACTATCTAAGACTTAAGTAAAGGCAAGAGGCCAAGCCTATCCTGGAACTGTTCCAAAGTAGGTAAAGCCAACGGTTCGGCCTTCGCCCTTCCCTGAGCCAGGATCTCTTCAATCACCCCGGGGCAAGAAAGCTCCTTAAAGCGCTCTTGAATGGGGCTCAAGGTCTCTACTACAACCTCAGCCAAATCCTTTTTGAACTGACCATAGCCACTGCCTGCATAATGATCCCGGATCTCTTCTAAGGACTGATCAGAGCAAAGGGAATAAATGACCATCAAGTTAGAAATGGCCGGTTTGTTTTCTTCATCGTAATATACTTCCCGTCCCGAGTCAGTGACCGCTGAGCGGATTTTTTGCCGGATCACATCGGGCGGATCGAGTATGGCAATATTCCCCCGGGGATTCTCTGCAGACTTGGACATCTTTTCGGTAGGATCTTGTAGGTTCATGATCCGGCCACCAGCGATCTTGGGTGGAATATATGGCTCGGGTACTTTAAAGACTTCTTCATCGAACCGGTTGTTGACTCGGATAGCTATATCCCGGGCCAGCTCCAAATGCTGTTTTTGATCTTCTCCCACCGGGACTTCATCGGTCTGGTAGAGGAGGATATCAGCTGCCATCAATACTGGATAAGTAAATAGGCCCGAGGTGACTACTTCTTGTTTTGCTGATTTGTCCTTGTACTGGGTCATACGCCGCAATTCGCCCACGTAAGTACTGCATTCCAGCAGCCAACTCAGCTCGGCATGAGCCGGTACGTGGGATTGAATAAAGATAGTCGCCTGTTCGGGATCAATACCACATGCCACAAAGAGTCTAGCGACATCTAGTGTCCGCTGATAGAGCTCTTTGGGATCCTGAGGGACTGTTAAAGCATGTAGATCTACTACACAAAAAAGACATTCTGCTTCATGCTGTAATTTGGCGAAATTCCGTAAGGCTCCAAGATAATTACCAATGGTTAGGGAGCCGCTGGGTTGTACACCAGAGAAAACTCGTTTTGTGACCATGATGCGCGGTGCCGGTAACATTTACCGTTGCACCTTTATCCCCTTTCGCAGTTCCTGATGTTTATGTTGCCCTCTTTCGAGCAGGCAACATACTATAGTTGACTTTAACTGACTTGGCTACAAAACCGGAGAAATCCTGCTCCTGCTTGGATTTCTTGTTAATTTCCAACGAAAACGAGGTGTTCTTGGGTGGCCTTTATCCATCTTCATGTCCATTCGCCCTTTTCTTTTCTCGATGGGGCCAGCTCTATACCTACCTTGGTACAACGGGCTGCAGAGCTCGGAGCAGCAGCACTGGCTCTTACTGATCATAATAATGTCAGTGCCACCGTCCAGTTTTACAAAATAGCGATGGCGGCTGGAATTAAGCCAATTCAAGGAGCGGAGCTCACCTTAGAAAATAGCCATCATTTGATCTGCCTAGCGCAAAACCCGACGGGCTATGCCAATCTCTGTCAGCTGCTAACTATTGCTTATCAATACGGCAATCGATTAAATCCTCGGGTTCCTCTGTCGGCTTTGGCCCAATACCGGCAAGATTTGATCTTTCTATCCGGCTGCCGCCGAGGGGAAGTGCCCTACTTGATTCTCCACGGAGAGTCTAGTACTGCCCGAGATGCTGCTAAGCGTTACCTGGAAATCATCGGGCGGGATAACTTCTACATAGAGTTGATTGCCGATTTGCTGCCTTATACCGACCAACTAAATACTGCCCTAGTGGAGCTAGCAGCAGATCTGAGAATAAAGGTAGTAGCCACCAATAATGTGCATTATGCCTATAAACAGGATTTCCCTTTACACGATACTTTTACCTGCATTCGCACCCTGACTCAACTGGAGGACGTCCATCTTGAGCGGCGTCTGAATGCAGAAAATTACCTAAAATCACCGGCAGAAATGGCAGAGCTCCTCACTGCTTATCCGGAAGCCGTAGCAACTACCCAGGAGATCGCCAACCGCTGTCAACCGGTTTTGGATTTGAAAAGACACCTTTTCCCCGCTTTTCCCACTCCTCCTGGTTTATCTTCTGCTGCTTACTTAAGGAAACTCACCTACCAAGGGGCAGTTAAACGCTATGGGACTATTACCCCCCCTATTGGGCAGAGGTTAGAACATGAGCTAGAGATCATTACCCGCTTGCAGGTTGAAGACTACTTTCTAGTTATGTGGGATATTGCTTGTTTTGCCCAGAAGCGGGGAATTCGCTATGCCGGCCGAGGTTCAGCCGCGGATTCGGCAGTGGTCTATTGCCTGCAAATCACTGAAGTCGATGCCATCGCCCGAGGACTTTTATTCGAGCGTTTTCTCAGTCTAGAGCGGGCTCAAAAACCGGACATCGACATAGATTTTGATGCCCGTTACCGGGACGCAATAGCCCGCTATGTGTATGATAAATACGGTCAGGGATATGTAGCTTCGGTTTGTACATTTAACACTTTTCGCGCCCGATCTGCCTTGAGGGATTTCGGCAAAGCACTGGGCTTTCCGCCAGAGGAAGTCAATAGCTTAGCTAAACGCTTTCCCCACATACCGGCTGATGCCATACAACAGGCACTAGTCAAATTCCCTGAGATCCGCAAAAGCTCTATACCAATTTGGAAATATCAGCAGCTCTTTCAGCTTTGTGAGCAGGCAGCTGGGTTTCCTCGATTTATTGGTACTCATCTCGGAGGGTTAGTTATCTGTCGAGAACCTTTAGCAACTGTCACCCCTCTACAAGAGGCGGCCAAGGGAGTGTTAATTACCCAATTTGATAAAGACGACATTGAAGACCTCGGACTCATTAAACTTGATTTATTATCTTTACGCACTCTGTCTGCAGTAGAAGATACGGTGGTTTCTATCAATATCCAGGCTCATCAAGCCAATTCCCCTAGTTTTTGCTACGAGGATATTCCCTTAGATGATCCTGCCACCTACCAACGCCTCAACTCGGGGAAGACTATTGATGCCTTCCAACTGGAAAGCCCCGCTCAAAGAGCTTTACAAGCTCGCCTAAACGCCAATCACATGGAGGACATTATTGCCAGTGTGGCATTGATCCGACCTGGTCCCATTCAAGGCAATATGGTAGAACCATTTATCGCCCGTCGACACGGCCAAGAAAAGATTACCTATATACATCCTGCTTTGGAACCGATTCTAGCCAAGACCTATGGTGTTGTCTTGTATCAAGAACAGGTGATTGAGATCGCCACAACTATTGCCGGTTTTTCCCCAGGGGAATCTGACCGGTTGCGCAGAGTCATGACCCATTTTCGTTCTCAAAAAGAAATGGATGCCATTGGCGAAGAATTTATAACTAAAGCTGTTACCAATGGCGTGGAGCCCGAAGTAGCTAAGACCATTTTTTCGTATATAGTAGGTTATGCCGGTTATGGATTTTGTGAAGCCCACGCTGCAGCTTTCGGGGATACTGCATATAAGACTAGCTATCTTCTGGAACACTATCCAGCTCATTTCTATGCAGCCATTCTCAGTAATCAACCCATGGGTTTTTATCCACCCAATACCATCTGTTTAGAAGCCCGCCGGCGGAATATACCTATTTTGCCCCCGGACATCAATATCAGTATGGAGAGGTTTACTGTAGAAGAGCTGCTGCCAGATAACACACCCCATGGCCACCTAACAAGTCCGAGACTTGCCATCCGGGTATCTCTAGCCCAAATAGCCAAAATGGATAGGGAATCAGTGCAGACAATCCTAGTGCAAAGGTCTAAAGAGCCTTATCGCTCCCTTCTAGACTTTTGCCAGCGTACACATCTAGATAAAGACATTACCACCAATTTAATACTCTGCGGAGCCTTTGATCAGCTCCACCCCAACCGGCGTCAATTGCTGTGGGATCTGGGCAAGTTCCAGGAACTTTTTACCCGGCAGTATCAGCCTTCACTGTTTTTGAGAGGGGCACCGGAGCTTCTCCAGGAAAGCAGCTCCTATCAGGTACCAGATTTCTCCTCTAGGGAGAAGTTCCTGCAAGAATACTCTGTGCTGGGGCTTAATGCTAGCACCCATCTGATGGCATTTTTGCGGCCCTATTTGGAACACCGCCGAGTGGCAGATAGTCGCCAGTTAGAGCAAATCCCTCCCGCAAAAAACGTATGTGCTGCCGGGATCGTAATTAGGCCACATCGGCCCCCTACAAAAAGTGGCCGGACTGTGGTCTTCCTTACTCTAGAAGATGAGTTTGGCATGATCGATGTTACTATTTTTGAGGATGTCTACCAGAAATACGGGCATATCATCTTTACGGAACCAGCCTTGATTGTCTGGGGGAAATTGGAGCAGAGGGGAAATGCCAAAAGCATCACGGCTAGGCGGGTCGAAGCACTGCCACTAGCCACCGCCTGGCAAGGGTAATTAGATTTGCCACTATCCACTATCATCGAGTAGGACAGCGCTAGATGATCAGCTTTAGTGCTGTCCCTCTCACAGAACCGTGCGTATGGCTATGGACCTGCTGGGCATTATTGGCGCTGGAACCCTCCCTAACCCAACAATTCGTTGATCTTCTGCTTGATCATTTCCTTGGAATGCAACCCTACCATACGGTCAACTGGTTGACCCTTGATGAAAAACCCCAGTGTAGGAATGCTTAGAATTCCATACTGACCCGCTATCCGTTGAGCACCATCTACATCGAGCTTGCCCACAGTGATCTGCCCATCATATTCCTGAGCCAATTCCTCTACAATAGGCGCCATACGACGGCAGGGGCCACACCATTCTGCCCAAAAGTCCACCAGGACCATACCTTGGTTCTGTAAAACCTCAGTACTAAAATTTTCTTCCGTAAATTCCTTAATTAGATCGGTTGCCATATTCGAACCTCCATCTTTCATCTGCCCTGCCGTAATTCTCCGCAGTCTGGCAAATTCCTGTAGGAGAAAAGCACCGATCCGTCCACACAAGGAACCACCACCCCCCCAGCGGGACCAGATGATACAGACCAGAGATACCCCCAGGAACCATCTCAACTGGGCTTCCGGGTCTATTGCCAAGAGTGCCAATCCACTAGATGCGAAGGCCGACACAGTAAATTCACCCATGCAGCAACCCACTGAAAATATATGACCCACATATAGCATTACCGCCAATGCAAACCACATCTGCCAAGACACCATGCATCGCACCTCGCTTAGTAGGTTTGTATCAATGTATGGGTCTATGGCCGCATTCATGATCTTTGATTTCCACCGAGAAACAAAAAGCATACCCTTTGAGGTTTAACTTATCCACCAACCAATATAGCATTGGCTTAATCACCAAAGGCTCGCCTCTCTAATCAGGCATTCCGCTGCTGATGGCTACCACCTTCTGGCCCATTCCCTGATTGGGCAAGGTATCGGACGGGAATGTTTGACCAATACTAGCTCCGGGTGATGGTCTTGGCATCTCTAGGGAAGTTTTGGCAGCGCTATCGCACACTACTAATCTTGATCCTAATCCTCCCCATAGTCATACTCTTGGGTTGGTACATACGGGGCTGGTTTCTGTTGAGGGAATTTGAAACTACCAGCCCCATGGAAGCAGCTACCATCCTGGCCGATAATGGGGAGATTCTGGCCACCCTCGGAGAAGGGCCTACCCAGTACGTACCCTTGGAGAGCGTGCCTCTGCATATGCGCCATGCCATCATCGCTATAGAAGATCGTTGGTTTTATGAACATCCAGGCTTCAACCCTGTCGCTATCCTCAGAGCCTTCTATGTCAATCTACGAGCCGGCAGGAAAGTACTCGGTGCCAGCACCATTACTCAACAGCTAGCCAAGAACCTGTTTCTTACGCCCAAGAAGACCTGGACCCGTAAGCTGGAAGAATTGGTGCTCGCACTGATTTTGGAACAGCGCTATACCAAGGAAGAAATTCTGGAACTATACTTAAATCAGATTTATTTTGGTGAGGGCAGCCATGGCATTGAGACAGCAGCCCGTACCTATCTTGGCAAGTCCTCCCATCAGCTAAATTTGACAGACAGTGCCCTCTTGGCAGCGATTCCCCGCTCCCCCACCATCTACAATCCCTATACCCACCCTGAACTTGCACTTGAGAGGCGTAATCTTGTCTTAGAGCGCATGGCTGCTCTGGATATGATTTCAGAGGAACAGTACCAAACAGCCATTACAACCCCCCTTGCACTTGCCCGCCGTGAACGGGGGCCTGCCCCTTACTTTATTGACTATGTCAAAAAGCAATTAGAGAACCGTTATGGCACCAACCTCGTTTATAAAGGGGGACTGCGGGTACACACCACTCTCAACCCCGACTATCAGAGGGCGGCTCAGGCTGCGTTTGCCGACCAAGATTTGCAGGGAGCCCTGATCGCCATTGATCCTCAAACAGGCTACATCCGAGCCATGGTTGGAGGCCGCAACTATCTTGAGTCACAATTCAACCGGGCTACCGGAGCCTACCGCCAGCCCGGCTCTGCCTTTAAGCCTTTTGTCTACACTGCTGCCATAGAGGCGGGCTGGCAGCAAAATACCTTAGTACAGGATATACCCCAGGAGTATGCCGGCTATCAACCGGGCAATTGGCAAGCCCAATACTGGGGCCCGGTCACCATGAAACACGCTGTCGCTTATTCCCTAAATAATGCCGCTGTGTGGACACTCTACCAAGTGGGTCTTGACCCGGTCATGCGGTTAGCCAAGAAGATGGGAATCACCTCTTTGACTGCCGAAGATAGAAACCTCTCCCTCGCTTTGGGAGGCATAACAAAGGGTGTAACACCCCTGGAGCTAGCTGGAGCGTTCGTGCCCTTTGCGAATGGTGGTATCCGCTATGAGACCAAAGCTATTCAGAGAGTCCTGGATCGCGAAGGCCGGGTCTTGGAAGACCATCACCCCCAGGGAGTCAGAGTGCTCACAGAAACCACTGCCTACCTAGTAACGGATATGCTCAAAGCAGTTGTCGAATATGGCACTGCCAGGCATCTGGCTATCGACCGACCCGCTGCCGCCAAAACCGGTACAACTGATGAGAAGATCAGTCTGTGGTTTACCGGCTATACCCCTAGCCTGGTAGCAGCTGTTTATTTAGGGGATGATCAGCAAGAACCTTTACCAGGCTACGGAGGAACCTTGGCGGGACCTATCTGGGCCCAATTTATCAATACCGCCCTGGCGGATGAACCCCCCTGGGATTTCCCCATACCACCGGAGATCATCACCGGAGTACCCATTCACATTTTTTCCGGCCTCTTAGCAGGCCCCACGTGCGAATGGACAGTTGCTAGTGCCTTTATCCAGGGAACCGAACCCACAGAATATGCCCCCTGCACGGAACCAGAGCAGCCGTCACCCGCACCGGAATCTACAACCTTGCCTGATGATGCAGATGGTGTTATTGAAACCGATGACGACCTGGACATAACCGAAGGATAGCCAGGCATTGATCGCTTCCCGCTCCAGTCCCAGCAGGTAGATGCAAAGGTATCCCAGAATTAGATGCTAGGGGAGTGATAGATATGTCTGAGCAATTTATGGGAGTGGATATTGGGACTTCCGGTGTGAGGGTCGTGATCTACGGGCAAGATTTGGAGCCAATTAGTGAGGCTTCACAATCCCTGTCCGTTTTGACCCCTAGACCTGGTTGGGTAGAGCAGGATCCCGAAGTCGTCGTGACCACTGTTGCCGACGTCATTTGCACCGCTGCAAAGCAGGCTGGTTCGGCTCTACGACCATTGACCATTGGGTTCTCCTGTATGATGCACAGCTTATTAGTCTGCAATGAGCGGATTGAGCCTTTAGGTAATGCCTGGCTCTGGTCTGATCTAAGAAGTACGGCCATAGCCACAGAACTGCAGGCCCGATTCGGCCTGGAATTGTACCATCGTACAGGCTGTCCCACTCACCCAGCCTTCTGGCCCAGCAAGTTGGGATGGCTCCGTTTAGAGCGGCCTCAGGTTTGGAGAGCAGCTCGCTATTTCTTGTCTCTAAAAGATTACGTTATCTACCATCTTACTGGTGTGCTGACCACAGATTATAGTACCGCCTCATCCACGGGCTTGCTTTGCTCCCAGACAAAAAGCTGGGATAGCTCCCTTTTGGGAGAACTGGGGATTGAACAAACTTGCCTACCACCCCTAGCTGAACCCACCGACCTAGTTGGTAGGCTCAAGCCAAAGCTAGCTCGAGCCCTCGGTCTTTCCCCTGATACATATGTAACTATAGGAGGTACCGATGGCACCTTATCCAATGTGGGTGTCGGGGCAGTCAGCCAAGGTGATATGGCTCTGATGATCGGCTCTAGTGCTGCTTGCCGAGTAGTGTCGCCAACACCAAGAACCCATCCTCAGGGCAGTACTTGGTGCTACTATCTAGCCCAAGACACATGGCTGGTAGGAGGGGCAACCAACAATGGTGGCAATATGTTGGAATGGTTCCAAAGGCTGTGGCCAGATGCCAAGCCTGCTTTTGAAAGCCTCACAGAGCTGGCAGCGAGTTCACCACCAGGATCTAGGGGAATCTTGTTCCTGACTTTTCTAGCCGGCGAACGCAGTCCTACCTGGAATCCCTCAGCTCGAGGAACCCTGCTCGGCCTTACATTGAGCCACCGCCTAGAAGACATAGCTCGGGCTCTCTTCGAGGGGGTATGTCTACAGGCAGCCAGTATGTGCCGGACAGTTATAGAGGTAATGGGTATGCCCCACACTATTCGGGCCACCGGCGGTTTTACTAAATCCCCTTTCTGGCTGCAGATGATGGCTGACATATCCGGTCTGCCCCTACAAGTGACCTCAACGGCCCAGGGTTCCTCCTTTGGAGCAGCAGTAATGGCCATGGTCGCTCGCGGGTTTACAGGCCATTTTGGAGACGTACAAGGGCAAATCTCTCTGGGCCCACCGATCTCACCAGATCAAACCACCCGAGATTTCTACAAGCAATTGCAGAGCCTTTATGAGAGCGCCTACCAAGGGGAGGAGGCCAACTTTCGGCTGATGACTGATTGGCAAAGCAGCAGTCTATAGCTAAAGCTCAGCTCTGTACAGCCACTGGATTATGTCTTCCGTGATGGTCTTCTGGTCATATGTATTACCGAGTTCTCTTAATGCTGCCGCGATCGCGCCTTTCTCCAGCGGCAGCCCTTTCAATCGAGGGGCCATGGCCCGTATGAGGTGGGGTTCCATCGCATCTGAGAACACCCAGGCTTCTTGGATATGCCCAGCCCGCAGAGATAGAGCCAACTCTACACCTCCCCAGGGAAAGCGTTCCTCGAAACCCAGATCAAAGGCCGGAGTTTGACCAAATCGCCATTCCCAGGATGAGTATTTCGCATAAAGGTCCCGCAGCGGGGGGGTCCAGCCTTCTAGCAGTGCTTCTCCCCCTTGGGCATCATAGAGCCTGCGGAAGGCACTTTTCAATGCGTCTCGGACAAGGGCTATAGTAAGGCCTGGCTTTAGGTCCCCCAAATTCACCACTCGGGCCTGCACTGAATCAATACCCTTCGTGGCCATCTTTGCCTTAGAGACCTGAAGATAACGACTTAGTTTGGCAAAATCAACCGCGACCAAGATGGTACCATGGTGATAGGCTCGATCGCCATCTTTGTAAAAGGCATTACCAGAGAACTTCCGCCCTGTGGAGACAATGTCATTGCGACCGGAGAATTCGCACGGAATACCCAGCCCGGCCACGGCCTCCAAAATGACCTCCAGCTGTTTTTCCAAATTGTATTGTTTGCGGGAAGTGATAAAGGTAAAGTTGAGATTGCCCCGGTCATGAAATACTGCTCCTCCTCCGGACAAGCGACGGGCTAGTTTGCCTCCCTCCTGGTGGAGCAGCTCCCAGCGGCATTCTTTCCAGGCATTCTGATTACGACCAATAACTACAGTATTGTGGTTTTGCCATAGATATAGGATGGTATCTTTACGCCTGGTCCCATGCAGCAGCATTTCCTCTATGGCAAGATTGTACCAAGGGTCATAAGACTTAGAAACAATGATGCTTGCCGTCTGCCAATCAATCTGCAAGATGAAGGGCCCCGCTTTCTGCTGCCCACGCGGCCTCAAGAATCGCTTCCGGCAATGTCGGGTGAGCATGAATAGTCCTCGCCACTTGCCTGGCCGTCAATCTATGCTGTACTGCTAAGGTGATCTCTCCGATGAGGTCAGTCGCTCCCGGACCAACTACGCTTCCCCCAATAATGATACCGGTATCTGGCTCGGTAACTAACTTAACAAAGCCTCGACTCATGCCTAGAGTAAGTGCTTTGCCATTGCCGGCAAAGGGAAAGCGCCCCACCTTCACCGCTATGCCCCGCGCCTTTGCCTCATCCTCACTGATACCTACAGCTGCTATTTCTGGATCAGTAAAGATAGCATTGGGCACAGCACGATAATCCATCACACTATGTTGTCCTAAGATATTGTCAACAGCCACTATGCCTTGATGAGAGGCCACGTGGGCCAGCATCAGTTGGCCAGTTACATCACCAATGGCATAAATATTCTCTATGTTGGTCTGCATTCTGTCATCTACCCTGATGCCTCCGCTGCTGTCATCAAGTTCAATTCCCAGCTCAGCAGCACCCACACCTTCCAGAAAAGGCCGCCTACCCACAGCCATCAGCACTTTTTCCGCAGAGAGCTCCGGAAAAGCCTCACCGGTGACAGCATGCTCAAAAGCCACCACACCCTGGCCATCCGCCCCTTCTTCGATAGAGGTGACTTTGGCACTAGTATGGATCTTAATACCTGCTGTTCTAGCACTCCGGAACACTTCTTGGGACAGGTCATGATCGAGCAGGGATAATATCCGATCTAGGTACTCAATAACTGTTACCTTTACGCCTAACCGGGCAAAGATAAAGGCAAACTCCATTCCAATAACACCACCGCCGATGATCACCATGCTGCTAGGCAGTTCTTGGAGTTCCAAAGCTTGAGTGCTATCGATTGTGTAACTGCCGAGCGCCCCAGGGATGGGTAAACTCACCGGCTCAGAACCAGTAGCGATGATTATATGTCTAGCTTTAACCAGAGTTTCGTGATCTGTGGTTTTGACTGCTACAGTTTCCCGATCGACAAGCCGCCCCCACCCGCCTAGCACTGTTACTGTGTGCTTATTGAGCAGTGATTCTACTCCCTTGACTAAGCCAGACACAACCCGATTCTTGCGAGCCATTGCCCGTCCAAAATCCACCTGGATGTTTTCCCCACGGCAGCCATATCTGGCAGCCTCCTGCATAGTCTTGTATACTTCGGTTGTTCGAACTAAAGCTTTAGTCGGAATACATCCCCGGTTAAGGCAAGTACCCCCAGGGGTATCCTTTTCAATCAATACCACACGGGCTCCCTGTCGCGCCCCATAGATAGCGGCAACATATCCACCAGGCCCACCCCCGACAATTGCGATATCATATGCGGCTGACTTCGGATCCAGATCGCCACCGACATGAATGCGATCATCGTGCACTGCCACAGACCCCCTTCCTAAGTTCCTCTATTCGTGCTCGAAAACTGCCTGCATGAGGCGCCTAGCTTCCTTCTCTATAACCTGATAATCCTTTGCTCTCACTGCCTGGGCCGGGACCAAAGAACCGCCTACCCCTAAAGCCGTTACACCGGCTTGCAAAAACTCCTGGGCATTGTCAGCAGAAATACCTCCCGTAGCCATCAACGGAATATGTGGCAGGGGACCTTGTAGGCTGCGAAAATAGCTGACGCCAAGCACACCTGCCGGAAATACTTTCACTAAGTCTGCCCCATATTCATAAGCAGTTAGGATCTCTGTTGGCGTCATCGCTCCGGGCATGACTAGTTTCCCATAACGTCCACAGACCTCAATAGCAGTCTGGTTGACTGTGGGTGTCACGATAAAATCAGCTCCAGACAGGAGCATGACGCGGGCGGTCTCTCCATCCAGTACCGTTCCCACTCCCACAGCAATACTATCCGGCAAACGTCTTCGCACATCTTCGATTATCCTGGTGATGCCGGGCGTCTCGGCAGTGAACTCGAGAGCCTGGATGCCTCCTTCTACCAGTGCGGCTGCTATGTCATACGCATAATCAGCCGGTACCCGTCGCACAATAGCTACGACTTTGGTGTCCCGAACCATGGATAGAATAGTCTCTCGATCCATATATGCATTACCCCTTTATCGGAATTCGAAAACCCCAACAAAAAAGGCGGCCCTCTGCCTGTTCGGCTAAAGACCGCCTTATACACATAACAATAGTCATTAACGCTTGGAGAACTGCGGAGCCTTGCGGGCTTTCTTCAAACCATACTTATGCCGCTCTTTCATGCGTGGATCTCGGGTCAAATACCCTGCCTGCTTCAGTGAGGTGCGGAGATCCCCATCATACTCCAAAAGCGCCCGGGCAATACCATGGCGGATAGCTCCTGCCTGCCCAGACTTACCGCCTCCTCTGACATTCACCTTCACATCAAACTTACCCTCTGTCCCGGTCAGTGTCAGGGGTTGACGGCAGATGGTTTCCAAGACGTCACGGCCAAAATACTCGTCTATTGGCCGTTGGTTTATGATAATGTTGCCGGTCCCTGGCCTCAGGTAAACTCTGGCAACAGAACACTTTCTTCGTCCCGTACCATAGTACTGGTTTAGCTCTGCTTGTGCTTTAGCCACCTAGTTATCCCCCCTTTCCTCGTTTCTTGGCATCATCTCGGTACAACTATCTAGATTTTCAAACTTATTTATTTAGCGGCCTCTTGGGCTTCCAGTGGTTGGGGCATCTGAGCCATATGGGGATGCTCCGGACCGACATATACCTTCAGCTTCTTCATCTGATTCCGGCCCAGGTTATTCTTGGGCATCATACCCCAAACAGCCTTGCGAATTACCTCTTCGGGCTTCTTAGCCAGCAAGTCACCTGCTGTCTGGCTGCGCAATCCACCTGGGTAACCGGTATGCCAGTAGTACGTTTTCTGTTCACGTTTCCTACCGGTAAGCTTGATTTTCTCAGCATTGACAACGATGACGAAATCACCGGTGTCTATATGGGGTGTAAATTGGCTCTTATGCTTGCCTCGGAGTATGGTGGCAATCTCCGCCGCCAGGCGGCCTAACACCTTATCCTCAGCATCGACTACATACCAGTTCCTCTCGATATCCGCGGGCCTGGCCATATATGTCTTATTCTTTTCCATCAGATTTCCCCCCTTTGACAGAACGGTTGTATAGTAACCGCTCTCAACCGACTTCGCAGCGGCCGGGGCTGTGTACCGCAGCGGATAGTTAAGAACCGGTTATGATCAAACTATTCGGCAAATCTCAGCTGCATCTCGCCGAGTTTACCGTCTCCAATTGTAATACAGCGCAATACTGGTGTCAAGCATTTAGTAGCTACCACCAGCCTCATGGCACTACTTGCAGTACTCCACCTCTACCAGATAGAGGCCGCAAGCCGGAGCTGTGGGACCAGCCTGTGACCGATCACGAGCTGCAATAATGGTACCTACTTCTTCCGGTAGCAATCTGCCTTTACCCACTTCCAAAAGTGTCCCCACAATGTTGCGGACCATATTGTACAAAAACCCATTTGCCCGCAAAGTGAACCTCAGCACAGCTCCCTCTGTCTCGACCTGCAATTGATCAATCGTGCGGACTGACGTTCTTGCTGAGCTGCCACTAGTCTGAAAGGACGCGTAATCCTGCGTCCCCACCAACAACCCAGCAGCCCACTCCATCGCGGCTATATCCAAGGGTTGTGGCACATGATAGACATAATTGCGCAGAAACACGCTGCAATGCGGCCGATTGTCCACAATGTAGACATATGTCTTGGCGATGGCATCAAAGCGAGCGTGGAAAGAAAGTGGTACACTCTCCGACTGCTTTACCCGTATATCCCTGGGCAAGACACTGTTGAGTGCTGCCGCGAATCGTTCTGTGGGCACAGAAGCATGTGTATGGAAATTCACCACCTGCCCTAAGGCATGAGCTCCCGCATCAGTGCGGCCGGAGCCGATAATACGTATGCGCTCATCACAGATCATCGCAATAGCTGCTTCTAACTCACCTTGGATTGTCGGCAGTGAAGTATCGTCCTGTACCTGAAATCCATGATATGAGGTACCATCATATTCCACGACAAGCCGGATATTGCGTTTCTGACCGGGCATTCCCTCTCACCTCTTACACCAACACCTCACTGGACTAGGCCTAATATCACCACCCATACAAGTTAGCATACCAAATGCCTGATCTCAGCCCTATTGCACCTGTTTGTCAGCAAACTACATAGCCCAGGCTAACCACATAATGAATAGACCACTGCCGATCAAGACCAGGTAGTCAGCTGCCTTAAAGACCAGCTGATTCAGCTTAGTGCGACCTTCTCCCCCACGATAGCATCTCGCTTCCATTGCCACTGCCAAATCGTCGGCTCGGCGAAAAGCACTGACAAACAGCGGCACCAGGAGCGGCAAGAGGCTTTTGGCTCGCTGCAGCAAGTTCCCTGATTCGAAATCCGCGCCCCGGGCCATTTGTGCCTTCATGATCTTCTCCGTCTCCTCCAAAAGAGTGGGTATGAAGCGCAAAGCAATGGTCATCATCATGGCCAGTTCGTGGGCCGGAATCCCCAGTCTCTTACCAGGTCGTAGTAAGCTCTCCAGGCCATCTGTCAAAGCAATGGGTGACGTGGTGAGGGTCAGAATTGAGGTCCCCACAATCAAGAGGATCAGGCGAATGGCCAGCATGCCACCCCTGGAAAGGCCCTCCCGAGTCAGTGTCAGAAACTTCCACTGCCACAGAACCTCTCCCTCCGTCATAAAAGAATTCAGAGCAAAGGTCAAGAGAATGATGGCTATCACCGGCCTCAAACCTCGAAAAAGATAGTGAACCGGTATCTCTGAACGGAGAACAGCTATTCCGATGTACAGGGCCGCCAAACCATAGCCCCAGAAGCTATCAATGAAAAACAAGCCCACCACCAAGAAACACGTGATCAAGATCTTGGTGCGAGGATCTAGTCTATGCACCAAAGATGCACCCGGGATATACTGTCCAATAGTGATACTCCTAAGTGTCGGCACCGGTACCAACCCTCGTTTCCTTGGCGAGAACCGCCATGATAGCTTTCTCCGCTTCCGGGACACTTAAGGCACTGGCCGGCAAGTCCCAGCCTTTCGCCCTCAGTCTTTGCATCAAGGCCGTCATATCGGGGACGCCCAACCCAATTGCTTCTAGACGCTCCCTTTCTGCGAAAATAGTCTTGGGAGGACCTTCCATGACTATCTCCCCTTGATGCATAACCACCAGCCGATCAGCCAGCCTCGCCACTTCGGCCATATTGTGAGAGACAAAGACAACCGTAAGATTCCTCTGTTTCTGCCATTCTTCAATTTGGCTGAGCAGCTCTTGTCGGCCCCTCGGATCCAAACCAGCTGTAGGTTCATCCAGAACCAGTACAGATGGTTCCATAGCCAATACCCCTGCTATGGCTACCCGCCGTTTCTCGCCACCGCTTAACTCAAATGGGGACCTTTCAGCCAAAACAGCATCCACATCCACCGCTGCCAGGGCTCTCTCCACCCGGCTCTTGACTTCCTCATCGGAGATGCCCATATTACGGGGCCCAAATGCCACATCATCCCATACCGTCTCTTCGAAAAGCTGGTGTTCAGGATATTGGAAAACTAGGCCTACCTTGCGCCGAATATTCCGCAAGTCGACCCCTTTACGACCAATCTCCACCCCGTCGATTTTTATGCTGCCTGCCGAAGGACGCAGCAGTCCATTAAAATGTTGAACCAAGGTGGACTTACCAGAACCCGTATGCCCTATAATCGCCATGACTTCACCATCATCGATGGTTAGCTCAATATCCCTAATAGCGATTCTGGCAAAGGGGGTATCGGCATCATATATGTGGGTTAGGCCCCGGATCTCAATTGACATAACGCTGTCACCATCTCATCTACTGTTAAGATCCCTTCTGGCAAGGCAATCGATCTGGCCCGCAAGCGGGATGCTAATTCGATTACCGGTGGCACATCCAGCCGCAGTTCTCTTAACAACGCCGTTTCCTGAAATACTGTTGCCGGTGAACCCTGCTGCACGAGCTTACCTGCATCCATTACCACTACCCGGCCGGCTTGGACCGCCTCATCCATGAAATGGGTAATCAGCACAACGGTGATCCCGTCTTCTTCGTTCAAGCGCCTAACAGTATCCAGTACTTCCCGACGTCCCACCGGGTCCAACATGGCTGTGGGCTCATCTAAAACCAGGCAGCGGGGCCGCATAGCTATGACACCAGCGATAGCGACCCGCTGTTTTTGCCCACCAGATAGGTTATGGGGCGCCGCTTTTGCATACTCAGACATATCGACAATGGCTAGTGCTTCATCGACCCGGGCCCGAATTAGTTGAGGATCCAAACCGAGGTTTTCCGGACCAAAGGCTACATCTTCTTCCACGGTCGCGGCAACAATTTGATTATCTGGGTTCTGAAATACCATCCCCACTGTCTGTCGAATATCCCAAAGATATTGCTCGTCCTTGGTATTCATGCCGGCTACCCATACATCACCATCGGTAGGGATGAGCAAACCATTCAAATGCTTGGCTAAGGTAGATTTGCCCGAACCATTGTGTCCCACTATCGCCACAAACTCACCAGAGGAGATAGACAGGGTCACCTCATCTAGGGCCGCCTCGTCCAGTTCCCCCTGTTCCCGAGTATAGGAGAAGCATACTTTCTCAAGCTCGATGAAGCTTTCTAGCCCCACTAGACATCTCCCCCCGACCGTTTTCCCATCTCCTCTGCCTGGAGTTCTTCTTCAACCAACCTGGCTTTGATTCGACAAGCCGTTTTGCAAAAAGCGACGCAGAGGAACTACCCTCTGCGACTTCTCCGCGCTCACTTCCACTGCATATATACCCCTGACCCCAACTGCGCAACCCTGAGCCTCTCTTCCCAAATGGCAGGGCTACAACCCTGCAGCTTTGAGCACTTCCTGGAGCTCACTTGTCGCAAAAGAGAGTACCGGTATTAGACTAGCTCCAAAATGCTAACTGGGGCAGCATCTCCTCGCCTCGGCCCCACCTTCATAATCCGAGTATAACCACCACTGCGCTCCCTATAACGAGGAGCGACATCAGCGAACAGCTTCTCCACGGCTTCATCTTGCCCCAAAAAGGCCGCAGCCTGGCGTCGGGCATGTAAATCTCCCCGCTTGCCCAAGGTAATCATTCTCTCCACCAAAGGCCTCGCCGCCTTAGCCTTAGCATCGGTGGTCTGGATCCGCCCTTCCATAAGCACCGAAGCCACCAAATTGCGCAACAGGGCTTGCCTGTGGCCGGCATCGCGTCCAAGTTTCGCTTGTCTCATGCTGAAACCCTCCTTCCCCTAAACCCTAACCCTATCTATTCATCTGGTTCTCGCAAAGTTAGTTCTAAGGCCGCCAGCTTCTCCTTCACTTCTTGGAGGGACTTCTTGCCTAGATTCCTAATTTTCATCATGTCCTCTTCGGTCTTACGCGTCAATTCTTCTACGGTGTTGACTCCCGCCCGCTTCAAGCAGTTGTAGGACCGTACGGAAAGATCCAGCTCTTCGATAGCCATCTCCAATACCCGATCCTTTTCTTCCTCTTCCTTCTCCACCATAATCTCCAGCTCATCCCCGGTATCCGTCAGCTCGAGGAAAAGCCGCAAATGTTCGGTAAGGATTTTCGCTGCTACGGTAATGGCGTCATCAGGTGCGATGCTGCCATCTGTCCAGACTTCCAAGATCAGGCGATCGTAGTCAGTAATCTGTCCCACTCGAGTATCTTCCACCGTATAATTGACGCGTCTTACTGGCGTAAAAATCGAATCTATCGGTATAACACCGATCGGATCATCAGGTTTCTTGTTTCGATCTGCAGAAACATATCCCCGGCCCTTACTCAACTCAATCTCCATCATCAGACGGCCATTGCTATCCAAAGTGGCGATGTGTAGATCAGGGTTGACAATCTCCACATCCGGCCCATGAATAATATCCCCCGCCAGCACTTCTCCTTCACCCTCAGCCTCAATCCGTGCCATAATCGGCTCATCGGAATACAGCCTAACTACGAGCTCTTTTAGATTGAGAACTATGTCCGTGGTATCTTCTACTACCCCTTCCACGGTGGAGAATTCGTGCAATACTCCATCAATTCTGATCGTGGTTACTGCCGCTCCCGGTAAGGAAGACAACAAGACTCGACGCAGTGAATTCCCCAGGGTTATCCCATACCCTCTTTCCAGCGGTTCTACGGCGTACTTACCATAGGTTTCATCGAATTCTAGACATTCGATTTTGGGCTTTTCTATTTCGAGCATCTGCAAAACCCTCCTTAACGACACAAGGCAGCCGGACTTAGAGGCATCCCAGCCATCCATGGCCGGTCAATCTTACGACTCGGCCTCCAAACTCTTGTAATGGGCATGGCCAATAAGGCCATTTCCACTTGGAAGGATCGCCATCCCGACCCCGATCCAGCGGCTGCGCATCCCGAGTCAGTACTCTACCCAGACACATTACCGGGAATAGTACTCTACAATCAAGTGTTCCTGTACGGAAATATCCATCTGTTCCCGGGTGGGTACGGCAAGGATTTTGCCTTCCATTTGATCCAAGTTTACCTCCAACCATTCCGGCACAGCACGGCCCTCAGCAGCTTCAATATTCTCTCTAATCACCTGTAGGTCACGGCTGTTTCCCCGAACGGTAATCACATCGCCTACCTGCACTTCGTAGGACGGAATATCAACCTTCCGGCCATTGACAGCAATATGCTCATGCAATACCAGCTGTCTTGCCTGATTCCGAGAAGCTGCAAAACCCATACGATATACAATGTTGTCTAACCGCAGTTCTAGAATCCGCAGCAAATTCTCACCAGTAATCCCATCCTGCCGTGAGGCTCGATCATAATAGCGTTCAAACTGACGCTCCAAAACACCGTAGATACGGCGCACCTTCTGCTTTTCACGTAAGTGCAATCCATACTCTGATACTTTATGACGCCCCTGACCATGTTGGCCCGGTGGATAGGAACGCCTTTCTACGGCGCATTTTTCCGTATAACACCGATCACCCTTGAGGAAGAGTTTCTCACCTTCCCGCCGGCACAACCGGCATACAGGTCCAGTATACCTGGCCATAGAAACCTAACACCTCCAGTTTTCACTTAAACCAGCTCTTGTTTATAATACCTATTTATACCATCAATCATGCACCTGCAGATAGGCAATGCCCTACAGGTACTTAGACCCGCCGGCGTTTCGGTGGCCGACACCCGTTATGAGGAATGGGTGTAACATCTTTAATCAAATTCACGTCCAGACCAGCTGCCTGTAGAGAACGGATTGCCGCCTCACGCCCCGCGCCCGGACCCTTAACATACACTTCTACTTCCCGCATGCCGTGTTCCATGGCAGCCCTAGCTGCATTTTCTGCAGCAAGGCCTGCTGCAAAAGGAGTGCTCTTGCGGGAACCTTTAAAGCCCATATGACCAGCACTGGCCCAGGAGATCACATTCCCCTGCCTATCACTAATGGTCACAATCGTATTATTAAAAGTGGAACGAATATGAGCTACCCCACTGGGAACATTCTTCCGCTCCCGTCTGCGGGCCCTTACCCCTCGTCTTGGTCTCGCCATTACCATACCCTCCTTCCCTAGCTTAACTACGTCGCAGTTTGCCGCCAATCGCCCGCTTCGGCCCCTTGCGGGTGCGAGCATTGGTCCTAGTGCGTTGGCCCCTAACCGGTAATCCCCGGCGATGCCGATAGCCTCTGTATGAACCTATATCCATGAGGCGTTTAATGTTCTGTGACACCTCTCGCCGCAGGTCGCCTTCTACTGTATATTCTCTATCAATTATTTCTCGAAGACGGCTGACTTCTTCTTCCGTCAAATCGCGAACTCTAGTATCAGGGCTTACATTGGCTTCGCTCAAAATCGCATTGGATATGGAACGACCAATCCCATAAATATAGGTGAGGGCTATCTCTACCCGTTTATCCCTCGGTATATCTACACCGGCTATACGCGCCATATACTTTCACCTCCCACCTTAACCCTGTCTCTGCTTATGCTTTGGATTCTCGCAGATCACCATAACTCGACCTTTGCGCCTAATGGTCTTGCATTTTTCGCAGATAGGCTTGACCGCTGGCCTCACTTTCACTGCCAGCACCTCCTCTATTTTTTTCGGTAAACTATGCGTCCACGGCTCAAGTCATAGGGTGAAAGCTCCACCGTTACTTTGTCACCGGGTAATATTCGAATGAAGTTCATCCGCATTTTGCCGGAAATATGAGCCAAAACCTTATGGCCATTTTCCAGCTCTACCCGAAACATAGCATTCGGCAAAGGCTCCACCACCGTGCCTTCAACTTCAATAACATCTTGTTTCGCCACTGTCAGTCAACCTCCTCATCACGTTGTTGCAACCTGTCCAATGCGGCCCGGATGTCGGCATCACTAACTGAAATGCTGGCTGCCAGTTTAGTGCGAATGTCTTCCGCCACCACCTCATGCAGACATATATGCCGAACGTTCTTCTCTTTCGGGCGTCTCACAGACCGCAGCTTACCATCGGCCACCAGTACTCTCTGCCCACTATAACCTACCACTAGAAACTGTTGACCCGAGTCCCTGCCGGCTCTGGATGTGACGAGCTGACCCAACTGGGCATCCACAAGCTTCCCTCCCCCTCAACCGACTGCTTTGCATACCTCCACATTACCCAGTGTAAACGGTAAGCTGAGCTAGGCTTGCGTCAAGATGAGAGGACCCTCTTCTGTGACGGCCACTGTATCCTCAAAATGTGCCGACAAACTCCTGTCGGCTGTAACCACAGTCCAGTTATCTGAGAGAACTATGACCTCCCAGCCTCCGATATTGACCATAGGCTCTATGGCCAGCACCATCCCTGGCTTCAAACGGGGTCCACGTCCTGGCCGACCGAAGTTGGGGATCTGTGGCGCCTCATGCATACTCCTGCCGATACCATGCCCAACGAAATCCCTCACCACCGATAGGTTGTGGCCCTCAACAAAGCTCTGTACCGCATGACCAATATCTGACAACCTGTTACCAACTACAGCTGCAGCAACGCCCTTTGCCAGAGCCTGCTCTGTCACCCAAAGCAAGCGCTCTGCCTCTGTAGAGATCTCCCCCACCGGGTAGCTACGAGCCATATCGCCGTAAAACCCATCTAATACCGCTCCAATATCAATGCTGGCGATGTCGCCTTCCTCCAGCATTCTAGTCCCTGGTATCCCGTGCACGACCTCTTCATTGATCGACACACATATAGTGGCCGGATATCCATTATATCCCTTAAAGGCCGGTAATGCACCATGGTCACGGATATACTGTTCTGCCAAAGCATCCAGGGACGCAGTCGTAATTCCCGGTCGAACTGCAGCTGCCACAACTGCATGGGTCTGAGCCACTAATTGACCAGCCTTACGCATTGCACGCAGCTCATCCTCTGATTTAAGAACTATCATTTTGTCCCCCCATTTGCATACATCGAGACTGGGGCGAACCGTTCTCCGTCCCTACTTGATGAACCCTTCATAGTGCCGCATGAGCAACTGAGCCTCTATCTGTTTCATAGTATCCAACGCGACACCAACCAGAATTAGAAGACCTGTACCACCAAAATAGAGTATACTGCTAGGCATTCTCGTTACAGTAGCCATTATATACGGTAAGACAGCAATAATAGCTAGGAAGATGGCACCAGCCAAGGTAATCCTCGTTAAAACCCGGTCAAGATACTGGGCAGTTGGCTTCCCAGGTCGCAGACCCGGAATGAATCCTCCATACTTCTTCATGTTGTCAGCTACCTCCATCGGGTTGAAAGTAACTGCCGTGTAGAAGTAGGTAAAGAACATTACCAGCAGTACATACAGAATATTGTAACCAACCGAACCATATCCGATGAAACGGTCAAGACCGGCAATGCCGGGAATAAACTGTGCCAACGTCAAGGGAAAACTCAGTACGGAAGAAGCAAAAATGACCGGAATCACTCCCGCCTGATTCACCTGCATGGGAATATGGGTAGTCTGACCACCATACATACGGCGCCCTACCACTCGTTTGGCATACTGAACGGGAATTCGGCGCTGACCTTGTTGGACCATAATGATACCGGCAATTACTATGACCGCCAACACTACAAAGGCCAACAAGCTCAAAATGCTAATACCACCAGCGCCTACAGCCCTGAGCGCGCCCCAAGCCTGGCCCGGTAAACGAGCCACAATACCAGCGAAAATCAACAATGAAATACCGTTACCAATGCCTTTCTCGGTTATCTTCTCTCCCAGCCACATGAGGAAGCTGCTCCCTGCAGTCAAGGTAGTGATAATCAAGACGGTATTGAAAAACCCAGGATTGCTGACTACACCATAGGCTCGAGCTGTCATGGTAATGGCAAATCCCTGAATAACTGATAGCAGCACAGTCCCATATCTCGTGTACTGCTGCAGCTTCTTGCGTCCTTCGACTCCTTCTTTAGCCATCTCCTCCCAAGCAGGGATAACGATGGTAAGCAACTGAATAATGATGGACGCTGTAATATAGGGGTTTACTCCCATAGCAAACACCGAAAACCGCGTCAGGGCCCCCCCGGCAAACAGATCCAAGAACCCAAAAATGTTGCCGCCGGTAGTGCCCAGTTGCTGAGCCAACAGCTCTGCATTCACTCCTGGCACCGGCACATAGGAGCCCATTCTGTAAACTATGAGCAAGGCTGCCGTATACAAGATCCTGCGGCGCAAATCAGGAATCCGCAGGGCATTACGCATGGCCTGCAGCACCTAGATCACCTCTACTTTACCGCCGGCGGCTTCAATCTTGGCAGCGGCAGATTTTGTGAATCCGTGGGCCTGAACTGTCAATGCCTTTTCGATATCGCCATTCCCCAGGACCCTGATCCCGTCTGGGCTAGCCTTATAGACTATACCCGCCGCCACCATCATCTCAGGAGTAACGATAGTGCCTTCCTCAAAACGGTTCAGATCCCCGAGTTTTACCTCACCATACATTTTTTTGAAGATGTTAGTAAAACCGTACTTGGGCAATCTACGTTGCAAGGGAGTCTGGCCACCTTCAAAGTGAGGGCCTTTACCACCGCCGGAGCGAGATTTCTGTCCTTTCTGCCCTCGACCGGAGGTTTTGCCCAGACCAGACCCGATGCCACGGCCCACCCGCTTTCCATCGGTGCGGGCTCCTGGCGCAGGCCTTAGCTCGTGCAGTCTCATTCTTCGCACCTCCCCTACACTACTCTACCTCTGTAACTTCCACAAGATGCTGTACCTTAAAAATCATCCCCTGAACTACAGGAGTATTATCATGGATTACTTCGTCATTGAGTTTCTTCAAACCCAAAGCTCTAATGGTGGCTTTCTGATCCTCAGGACTGCCTATGGAACTGCGTTTCCACGTAATCTTCAACTTTTTAGCACCCATGTCCTGCCCCCCTTTAACCAAGCTCTTAGGCGAGGATCTCCTCTGCGGCCTTACCCCGCAACCGAGCTACTTCCTCCACCGTTTTCAAGGATTGCAGCCCCTGCATGGTGGCTGTCACGACATTGATGGGATTGGAGGATCCTAGCGACTTCGTCAATATATCTCTAATACCGGCTGCTTCCAAAACTGCACGTACCGGCCCACCCGCAATGACCCCTGTACCCTCCGCGGCTGGCTTCAGGAACACCCGCGCCCCGCTGAATCTGCTATTGATCTCGTGAGGTATGGTAGTACCAACTATGGGAACATAGATCATATTCTTTCGGGCTTCATCTACACCCTTGCGGATAGCACCCGCCACTTCCTTGGCTTTGCCAAGGCCAGCCCCTACATGCCCATTACCATCACCGACTACTACTAGGGCACTAAAGCTTCTATTACGGCCGCCCTTTACAGTCTTAGAAACTGGGTTAATACTAACTACCCTTTCTTCCAGATCACCTAGGGAATCCGGATCGATCCGGTCTCTTCCAATTGCCATGCTTTCTGCCTCCCTTCCTCTAAAATTCTAGTCCTGCCTCTCGGGCTGCGTCCGCCAGGGCTGATATCCGCCCAGCATACCTATTGCCGCCCCGGTCAAGAACTACCTGCTTAATACCTTTATCCAAAGCCCTCTGCGCCACCAGCTCTCCTACCGCCTTAGCCGCATCACTCTTACCCGTTTCCTCCAGCCGCTCCCGGAGTACAGGATCCAAGGTAGAGGCTGCCACCAAGGTCGTGCCTACAGTATCATCAATGATCTGTGCATAAATGTGTTTCAGGCTGCGGTAGACATTGAGGCGGGGCCGCTCCGGTGTGCCGATAACCCGGTTTCGGAGCCGGATGTGCCGCTTGCGCCGGGCGACTGTGCGTTTATTTCTTGGCATTTACCTTCACCTCTTCTTAGACTTTACCTGCCTTACCCGCCTTGCGTTTAATGTGCTCACCGGCATACCGAATCCCCTTACCCAAGTAAGGCTCTGGCGGCCGTACAGCACGAATCTGCGCAGCGGTTTCGCCTACCAGTTGTTTGTCTATTCCTTTAACTGATATACGTGTTGGTGCCGGGACTTCAAACTCAATGCCCGGTGCGGGCTCCATCTCAACCGGGTGGGAATAGCCCATGCTCAACACCAGTTTGTTCCCTTGCATGGCTGCCCGGTATCCCACTCCACTAATCTCTAGATCTCTGTGGTAGCCCTTGGTGACACCCTCTAGCATGTTGGCCAATAGGCTGCGGGTCAAGCCGTGCAAAGCTTTCTTGGACTTATCATCACCCGACCGCTCTATAGTGAGGACATTCCCTTCCAGGGCAATAACCATATCCGGATGAAATTCTTGAGTCAAAGTGCCTTTGGGTCCCCGCACGGTCACTGTCTGTCCGGCAACATCCACTTTTACCCCATCCGGAATCTCTACCGGCATTCTACCGATCCTGGACACGATTGCCCCTCCTCTCTCCTGAATCAAGACAATTGCTGCCTCTATCTGTGTTTCTAGCTCTATCGTCCTCTGCTAACTGCTTACCAAACATAGCAGAGGACCTCTCCACCTATCCGCTCTTTGCGTGCCATCTTATCTGTCATTACTCCCTGAGAAGTAGACAGAATCGCAATCCCCAATCCCCCTAGCACCCGGGGAATCTCGTCTTTCTTAGCATACACCCTCAGCCCAGGCTTGCTAATCCGCTTTATGCCACTGATGACCAGTTGCTTGTTGGCCCCATACTTCAGGTAGACTCGCAGGAATCCGTGCTTGCCATCGTCGATTACCTTATAATCCCGGACATAGCCCTCTTCCTTCAAAATCCGCGCCACCTCTACCTTTAGTTTGGAGACGGGGATATCAACACTGTCGTGCTTCGCGCTATTTGCATTGCGGACGCGCGTCAGCATATCAGCGATTGGGTCTGTCATTACCATTGCGCAACCCCCTTCCTCAGGATCTTTCTTACCAACTAGCCTTCCGGATGCCCGGCATCTTACCTGTGGAGGCCAGTTCCCGGAAGCAGATCCGGCATAGATCGAATTTACGCATATAGCCCCGGGGGCGTCCGCAGATGCGGCAACGATTATACCGGCGTGTAGAGAACTTAGGTTCCCTCCTAGCCTGGATAATCTTTGACTTCTTCGCCACAATATCACTCCTTCGCGATTACCCTCAAGTCCCACCTTCTCCAGTTGCTCTTCCTGCAGCTTAGCAGGTGCTACTGACGGAAGGGCATTCCCAGAGCTCTTAACATTTCTAAGCCTTCTTCATCAGTTTCCGCTGTCGTTTCAATCACAATATTCATGCCCTGTACCCGTTCAAGGTCATCATACCGAATTTCCGGAAAGATGAGCTGCTCACGGATTCCCAGCGTATAGTTACCCCGCCCATCGAAGGACCTGGGAGATACTCCACGGAAGTCCCGAATACGAGGTAAGGCGACATTAATCAGCTTATCCAAAAACTCCCACATCCGGTCGCCGCGTAATGTTACCATGCAACCTACCGACATACCTTCTCGGATCTTAAAGGCAGCGATCGATTTCTTTGCCTTGGTAATCACCGGTTTCTGCCCACTAATAGTTGTCAAATCCTTTACAGCAGAATCCATCGCCTTGGCATCTTCAACTGCTGCACCGACTCCCATATTGATAGTTACCTTATTGACTCTGGGAACCATCATCACGTTATCGTATTGAAACCGCTCCATCAACCCTGGTACTGCTTCCTTTTCATACTTGTCTTTCAGCCGTGGCATTATGCGTCCCTCCTTCCACACCCCTAGTCTATGGGTCTCTCGCACCTCTTGCAGATCCGCACAACCCCACTGCTGCCCCGTTCTCTTCTTACCCGGCTGGGCTCTTCGCAGCTAGGGCAAATCAGCATCACCTTAGAGGCATCCATGGGCGCGGGGCTCTCGACAATGCCACCTTGGGTATTGGTACGGGTCGGCCGGGTATGCTTCTTGACTATATTGATACCATCCACAATTACTTTATTTGTCTTGGGAAGCACCCTGAGTATCTTACCGGATTTACCCTTATCTTCTCCCGAAAGAACGTAAACCCGGTCACCTTTCTTGACGTGAACTTTCACGGCCATTGGTTCCAACCTCCTTCCCATGGAAACTACAACACTTCTGGAGCGAGAGATAAGATCTTCATGAAATTAGCATCCCGAAGCTCCCGGGCCACGGGCCCAAAAATGCGGGTACCACGAGGATTATTCTGATTGTCAATAACCACTGCTGCGTTTTCGTCAAAGCGAATATACGTACCATCTTTTCTGCCTATTTCCTTGCGGGTCCGTACGATTACGGCTTGGACGATATCGCCCTTCTTTACCACGCCCCCGGGCGTTGCTTCTTTGACAGTTGCAATAATTACGTCACCAATACGGGCATAGCGTCGGCCAGTCCCACCTGGAACGCGAATACAGAGCAGTTTTCTAGCACCCGAATTGTCAGCTACATTTACTACCGATTCTTGCTGAATCATGACCCGTACCTCCTTTCCCCACCACACAAATCTATCAGCGAGCTGCTAGCTCATATGGTATCGAAGCTACCCCTTTAGCGGGCCTTCTCGATTATCTCCACCAAGCGCCACCGCTTTTCTTTGGAAAGCGGGCGAGTCTCCATAATCCGCACACGGTCTCCAATACCGGCGGTATTATTCTCATCATGAACCTTGAACCTGGTTCTACGCTGTATAATTCGTCCATAGAGAGGATGTTTCACCCGCCGTACTACTTGCACCACAATAGTTTTGTTCATCTTGTCGGAAACAACCATCCCTATCCGGCTTTTGCGCAGATTTCTCTCTTCCATATTCGCACCCCCTCCTCATGGGACATTAGCGGGCAATCCCTAGCTCCCGTTCTCGCAAAATCGTCTTTACTCGAGCAATGTCCCGGCGCACTTCTCGGACCCGCATGGGATTATCGAGCTGTGCTGTCACCATCTGGAATCGCAAATTGAATAATTCTTCTTTAAGATCATCCAGCCTTCGCCCCAACTCTTCCGATGTCATGGCTCTGATCTCTTCAGCCTTCATGCGCCTCACCACCTACCTGATCACGCGTGATGAACTTCGTTCTAATCGGTAGCTTATGGGCTGCTAACCGCATGGCTTCCTTGGCTATATCCTCGGTAACACCCGCAATCTCAAACAAGACTCTACCCGGCTTGACTACTGCTACCCAATACTCCGGAGCGCCTTTACCCTTACCCATACGGGTCTCAGCTGGCCGAGCCGTTACCGGCTTATCCGGGAAAATCTTCACCCATACTTTACCTCCGCGACGGATGTAACGGGTCATGGCAATTCTGGCAGCTTCAATCTGAGCATTGGTGATCCAGCCCGGTTCCTGGGCCTGAAGACCGTATTCTCCGAAGGTCACTGTAGAACCTCGTACTGCCTTCCCCTTCATCCGACCCCGTTGCTGTTTGCGATACTTGACTCTTTTGGGGATCAGCATCCCTTATTCCCCTCCCTCTGATGGCTTTCCCTTCTCAGGAAGGACCTCTCCCTTATAGATCCAGACCTTGACTCCGATCTGGCCATAGGTAGTATCAGCCTCAGTGAAACCATAGTCAATATCTGCTCTCAAGGTATGGAGGGGAATACTGCCTTCTTGGGTCCATTCCGTTCGGGCTATCTCCGCTCCACCTAGTCGGCCAGATACCCAAATCTTTATCCCCTTGGCACCGAACCGCATGGCTCGCTGCTGTGCTTGACGCATCGCTCTGCGGAAGGATACACGTCGTTCCAGCTGAAACGCGATGTTTTCTGCTACCAGCTGTGCATCTAGCTCCGCTACCTTGACTTCCACAATATTGATCTGGCACTGTCTCCCGGTCATAGCTTCGATCTGCTTGCGAAGCCCATCAACTTCACTGCCGCCTCTACCGATCACCATACCCGGCCGTGCCGTGTATACCGTAATCTTTAGCCGGTTGGCTGCTCGCTCTATCTCTACCCGGGAAATGCCCGCGGTATAGAAACGATCTTTGATAAGCTTCCGCAGGGCCAGATCTTCATGGAGTAAGTCCGCATAATTACGTTTGTTTGCATACCATTTACCCTCCCAGTCGCGGATAATGCCCACCCGCAAACCAATAGGGTTTACTTTCTGCCCCACGCATCTATTCCTCCTTTTCTGCCAAAACCACAGTAATATGGCTGGTCCGTTTCCTTATCCTATAGGCCATACCCCGTGCCCGTGGTCGAATACGCTTCATAGTCGGGCCGTCATCCGCATATGCCCGAGCCACATAAAGCCTTTCCCCATCCATTTCGTGGTTATTTTCAGCATTGGAAATAGCTGACCGCAACGTCTTCTCTATGACACCGGAGGCAGCCTTCGGGGTATGGCGCAAAATCGCTAGAGCTTCCCCTACTTCCTTACCCCGGATTACATCCAGTACTTGCCGGGCCTTACGGGGCGATATCCGTACATGTCTTGCTACTGCCCTGGCTTCCATCCCTCTAACCCCCCAATCAGCTACCTAACCTGGTTGCTCTAACTGCTGTTGTTCTTTCTCCCCTGGCGTGGCTCCTGAACAACCGTGTAGGAGCAAACTCTCCTAGCTTGTGGCCCACCATATCCTCAGTAATATATACCGGAACATGTCTGCGGCCATCATGCACCGCAATTGTATGTCCCACTAGCTCGGGGAAAATCGTCGAACGCCGCGACCACGTCTTGATGACCCGCTTTTCACCCTTATCGTTCATGTCCTTCACTTTCTTTAGCAGGTGATCATCTATAAATGGTCCTTTTTTCAACGACCTACTCATCCATCAATCCTCCTTCCTGGCGCGGTAGGCGAAGGCAAGGCCCTCCTCCCGCAAGGAGTTGATCCTATCCGCCCTTACCGCGTTCTACGCCGTCTCGCAATATATCTATCCGAAGGCTTCCGCTTCCGGGTCTTAACCCCAATCGTGGGCTTGCCCCAAGGTGTCAGAGGTGTTGACATACCGATAGGTGCTCTACCTTCACCGCCACCATGAGGATGATCATGAGCATTCATGGCGATACCTCTTGTCTGTGGCCTTCTTCCCAACCACCGCGTACGACCCGCCTTGCCTATAGTAATATTCTCATGATCCACATTCCCTACCTGGCCGATGCTGGCCCGGCAATCAAGCAATACCATTCTGAACTCACCGGAAGGCAACCGCAATGTAGCGTATTTGCCCTCTTTCGCCATCAGCTGTGCTGCAGTTCCCGCAGCCCTTACCATCTGACCACCTTTGCCTGGATGCAACTCGATATTGTGCACCATAGTACCAGTCGGAATATCCCTGAGCTTGAGTGAATTCCCAGGCTTGATATCAGCTTCGCCACCCGACATCACCATGTCCCCAGGCTGTAAGCCTACCGGGGCCAAAATATACCGTTTCTCACCATCCGCATAATGCAATAACGCTATACGAGCGGACCGGTTAGGATCATATTCAATACCTGCAACCTTGGCTGGAATACCATCTTTATCTCGGCGAAAATCGATGATGCGGTACTTCCGCTTATGCCCGCCACCCCGATGGCGAGAGGTCTTGCGCCCCTTATTATTGCGGCCACCGGTTCCAGACAGGGGAGCCAGTAGCGACTTCTCCGGTTCTGTCTTAGTGATCTCATCAAAGCTAAATCCGGTCATACTGCGTCGTCCCGGTGAAGTCGGTTTGAACTTCTTAATCGCCACTTGTTTTCCCCTCCTTACTCCAATAGTCCCTTAACTTGCAGTAGCTATGCAGCTACTCAATGGATTAATTCCTCACTACGTCGTTAGCTCTAGCCCTTATAGTCCTTCAAAGAGTTCTATGCGCTGGCCTTCTTTAACAGTCACGATGGCTTTCTTCCAGTCTGGACGTTTGCCCTCATAGCGACCCATGCGGCGTTTCTTACCTGTCACTCGCATAGTATTCACTTTTTCCACCGTTACGTTGAAGGCTTGCTCCACTGCTTCCCTTATCTGGGGCTTAGTAGCATTCAAATCTACAACGAAAGTGTATTTGTTCTGCTCCATCAAAGCCATCGTCTGCTCGCTGACTACTGGGCGCCTGATAATATCACGCAGATCCGCCATTATGCCAGCACCTCCTCGATGGCCTGCAAAGCCTGCTTAGTTATGACCAGCTGCTCATTGTTCAATACTGTATAAACATTAAGATCTCGTGCCCGGGTTGTGACTACCCCAGGAATATTACGAGCAGATAACACTACATTCCGCCCATCATCACAGGTAACTATCAAAGCTTTCCCTGCTACCTGCAAGTTCCGTAAAACATCGACCATCTTCCGAGTTTTCGGCTCATCTAACTGCAGCTCATCCAAGATGATTACGTTGCCGGCAGCAACTTTGGATGACAAAGCCGATCTCAGTGCCTGTCGGCGGGCCTTTTTCGGCATTGTGAACCCATAGTCCCGCGGCTCAGGCCCGAAAGCGACGCCACCACCAACCCAAATAGGTGACCGGATACTCCCGTGTCGAGCTCGGCCTGTACCCTTCTGCCGCCAGGGCTTACGACCACCGCCTCTGACCGCACCCCTGGTCTTAGTGGCTGCGGTGCCACGCCGCTGATTCGCAAGATACATGACCACCGCCTGGTGCATTAGGCCTTCATTCACCGGAGCAGCAAAGATCTCGTCATTGAGTTCCAGCTCACCCACGGTACTGCCTTGCATATCATATACAGCGACTTTCGGCATCGGATCTGCCCCCTTTCCTAAATACATGCATTGGCTTCTCATAATTAATTCCTACTCTTGACACTCGCCTGTACCTTCACCAAACTGCCGCGAATCCCAGGTACTCCACCCTTTACCAAGAGCAAGTTGCGCTCCTCATCCACTCGGACGATCTGCAGCCCCTGGATGGTTCGGCGGACACTCCCCATTCTACCAGCCAATTTGCGCCCCTTGAACACTCGGGCTGCATCAGTAGCCCCCAGAGAGCCAACCCCTCGATGATACTTCGAGCCATGTGATACGGGGCCTCTGGCAAACCCCCACCGCTTAATCACACCGGCGAAGCCTTTACCCTTAGTAGTGCCGGTTACATCAACTAACTCTCCTGCTTCGAAGATGTCAACCCCGATGGTGTCTCCCACCTTGAGGTCTTCAAACTCAGCCACACCTTCTCTGCGGAATTCTCTCAGATACCGGATACCTTTCATCCCGGCTTTACCCAGGTGCCCTCTCGCGGGCTTATTCAATAGTCTCTCACGTTTTTCACCGAAACCGACTTGTATGGCCTCATACCCATCCGTTTCCCCGGTCTTCACCTGAACTACGGTATTGGGTGTAGCTTCTATCACGGTAACTGGCACCAACTGTCCGTCTTCGGTAAAGATTTGGGTCATCCCTATCTTACGACCCCAAATCCCTTTTGGCATCTGTTACACCCCCTTGCACTGCCTGCACCTTTAAAGTGACATTCTATAGCTTGATTTCAATATCAACAGCCGCCGGTAGGTCTAGTCGCATCAGGGCGTCAACCGTCTTGGGTGTCGGCTCTAGAATGTCGATTAATCGTTTATGAGTGCGCATCTCATACTGCTCTCGTGAGTCCTTGTGGATGTGCACTGAACGCAGGACAGTATAAATGTTGCGTTCGGTCGGCAGTGGGATAGGCCCTGAAACAACGGCTCCGGTCCGCTTTGCCGTATCCACTATCTTCTCAGCCGAGGCATCCAAGAGTCTATGATCAAATGCCTTAAGGCGGATGCGTATCCTCTGTTTTGCCATTGGTTTCCCTCCTTACTAGCGCCTGATTCTACAGACATGCTCCACGAAAATTCCCCGGTCCCTAGCACCCTAGCTCAACTGCCATAATATGGCGCAGGAGGTGGGCCGGCAACCTTTCGCTTCATCACAAGTTAAGCAGAGCGTCTTATTGGCCACATCTACTCACACGGCCATTTCTGCCGCAGACAGAGGGGGATTCGCCTTCCCTGAATCCCCCTTATTACGGACATCAGCTTCTTCACAGCTGCTGTCGAACTCTCTCGGCCTAAACTCTGCAGTATAGCCACTGGTCCTTCCTTAGCCGAGGATCTTCGTTACTACTCCGGCACCTACCGTGCGTCCACCCTCACGAATAGCGAAGCGTAGACCCTCTTCCATAGCAATAGGAGTAATGAGTTCACCCATCACCCGCACGTTATCTCCAGGCATAATCATCTCTACACCCTCGGGTAGATTGACGACACCGGTAACGTCAGTAGTCCGGAAATAGAACTGGGGACGGTAACCACTGAAAAACGGCGTATGGCGACCGCCTTCTTCCTTGGACAGGACGTAAACCTCTCCTTCAAACTTGGTATGAGGAGTAATGCTTCCCGGTTTGGCTAAAACCTGTCCTCGCTCGATCTCCTCACGCTCAACTCCCCGAAGCAGCACACCGATGTTGTCACCAGCCTGAGCTTCATCCAACAGCTTGCGGAACATCTCGACACCAGTCGCCACAGTCTTGCGGCTATCAGGACGCAGACCAACGATCTCGACATCATCGCCGACCCGGATGCGGCCGCGTTCTACCCTACCAGTTGCCACAGTTCCTCGACCGGTAATAGTAAACACGTCTTCAACCGGCATTAGGAAAGGCTTGTCGACATCGCGCTCGGGAGTGGGGATATAGTCATCTACGGCATCCATCAATTTCTGGAGCCTCTCACACCACTCACACTCGCCACAGCCCCCGCACTCCAAGACCTTTAGGCCAGAACCGGATAGAATCGGAATCTCGTCACCAGGGAACTCATACTCATTCAAAAGATCCCGGACTTCCATCTCGACTAGCTCCATGAGCTCGTCATCATCTACCATATCAGCTTTGTTCAGCCATACTACAATGGCCGGTACCCCAACCTGACGGGCCAAGAGAATATGCTCCCGGGTTTGGGGCATGGGGCCGTCAGCAGCGGATACTACAAGGATAGCTCCATCCATCTGGGCAGCTCCGGTAATCATGTTCTTAACATAGTCAGCGTGACCGGGGCAGTCCACATGAGCATAGTGTCGTGTATCAGTCTCATATTCTACGTGAGCGGTATTAATCGTAATACCACGTTCTCTTTCTTCAGGAGCCTTGTCAATCTCGTCAAATTTCCGCACAGCTGCCTTTCCAGTCCTGGAAAGCATCAAAGTAATCGCGGCTGTCGTTGTAGTCTTACCGTGGTCTACGTGACCGATGGTCCCAATGTTTACGTGAGGTTTTGTCCTTTCAAACTTCTGTTTGGCCATTCTTCATATCCTCCTTCGCAAGCGGCTCAATGTATCTAGCGCCTGGCGCTGCTTTATTAGCTACCGACTAAAGGCTCGTCCCAGCCCTTCGTCAGCTAGCTTCCCACACAACACATAACAGACAATCATATCCTAGCGATAAGCTCTTCCATCATACTAGCTGGCACTTCTTCATACTGGGCAAAGCGCATTACGTAACTGGCTCGCCCCTGTGTCATGGAGCGTAAATCGGTAGCATATCCGAACATCTCTCGTAAAGGCACCAAAGCATTAATCGTCTGGGCTGTGCCTCTCACTTCCATACCTTCAATCCTGCCCCGCCGTGCATTCAAATTGCCCAATACATCGCCGAGGAATTCTTCAGGAGTAACAACTTCAACCTGCATGATTGGTTCCAGCAAGATCGGTTCAGCCTTCTTGATGCCTTCCCGGCATCCCAGGGAACCTGCGATCTTGAAAGCCATCTCGGATGAATCCACTTCATGATAGGAACCATCTATCAAGGTGACTTTCACATCGACGATCGGGTATCCAGCCAAGACGCCGCTTAGCATAGCTTCCTTGACACCGGCTTCAACTGCCGGTATATATTCCTTAGGCACTACGCCACCAACGATCTTGCTTTCAAACTCGAAACCGGCACCACGTTCCTGTGGTTCTACATCCAATACGACATGCCCATATTGGCCCCGGCCCCCGGTCTGTCGAATAAATCTCCCCTCACTGCGGACGCTTTTGCCAATGGTTTCTCTATAGGCCACCTGGGGTTTACCCACATTTGCCTCAACACTGAACTCACGCAGCAGCCGGTCAACTATTACTTCCAGATGCAGTTCACCCATACCTGAAATGATAGTCTGACCCGTCTCCTCGTCTGTCCGGACCTGGAAGGTGGGGTCCTCTTCCGATAATCTCTGTAATCCCATTCCCAATTTATCCTGATCAGCCTTGGTCTTGGGCTCAATAGCCCGGTCAATCACCGGTGCAGGAAATACCAAGGACTCCAAAACAATTGGCTCATCCTCGTCACTGAGAGTATCACCAGTGCCCGTGTTTCTTAGACCGACAGCCGCGGCAATCTCACCACTATAGACAGCGTCCTTTTCTTCCCGATGATTGGCATGCATCTGCAAAATACGCCCGATGCGTTCCTTCTTCCCTTTGCTGGAGTTAAATACATAGGATCCAGCTCGTAAGACCCCTGAATATACTCGGAAGAACGCCAATTTACCAACATAAGGGTCAGTCATGATCTTGAAGGCCAAAGCGCTAAAGGGAGCATCATCGGTTAGAGCTCGCTTTACCGGCTCATCTGTGCTCAGATCTGTCCCTTCTACAGGAGGCAGATCACTAGGAGCAGGCAAGTAGTCCACTACAGCATCCAGCAAAGGTTGGACACCTTTGTTCTTAAATGAGGACCCACATAGTACCGGCACAATCTTAGTTGCCAGTGTCCCTTTCCGCAGGGCTTTCTTAATATCGTCTACAGAAAGCTCTTCCCCCTCGAGATACTTTACCATCAAGTCTTCATCAAAATCGACTACGCCCTCGAGTAATCTCTCTCGAGCCTCAGCCACCTCATCCAGCATCTCTGAGGGAATATCTGTTTCTTCCCGTCTACTACCTAAATCATCGGCGTAATGAATTGCCTTCAAACGGATCAAGTCTACGATACCGGAAAAGTTTTCTTCAGCCCCGATGGGTAACTGGATGGGTACTGCGTTCGCGCCTAGGCGCTTGCGCATCATCTCCACAGCATCTTTGAAGTTAGCTCCAACCCGGTCCATCTTATTTATATAGGCAATGCGGGGTACGTGATACCGATCTGCCTGTCTCCAGACGGTCTCCGACTGGGGCTCAACACCCCCTACGGAACAAAATACCGCTATGGCGCCATCTAGTACCCGCAGCGACCGTTCTACTTCCACCGTAAAGTCCACGTGTCCGGGCGTGTCAATAATGTTGATACGATGATCTTGCCAGTGACACGTAGTAGCAGCAGAAGTAATAGTAATACCCCGTTCCCGCTCTTGAACCATCCAGTCCATAGTAGCGGCACCATCATGGACCTCTCCGATCTTGTGGACACGACCAGTATAGAACAAAATACGTTCTGTCGTTGTGGTCTTGCCCGCATCGATGTGAGCCATTATTCCAATATTTCTTGTCTTCTCTATGGGAAAATCCCGAGCCACTCTATAAGCCTCCCAACCAGTCCATCGCAACTAAATCCAGTGCTTCAAAATCGAAGCAATTCTCTACCACCGATAGTGAGCAAAAGCCTTGTTAGCTTCTGCCATCCGATGCATTTCTTCCTTCCTTCGGACAGCACCGCCGGTGTTATTGGCAGCATCCATGAGCTCCGCCGCCAGACGGGAGGCCATAGACCGCTCACCTCGGGTTCTAGAAAACAGCACTAGCCACCTAAGAGCCAGCGACCGGCGCCGGTCGGGTCTCACTTCCACTGGCACTTGGTAAGTAGCCCCTCCCACTCGCCGAGGTTTGACTTCCAATACCGGCATGATGTTCTTCAAAGCCTCTTCCACGACTTCCATGGGCTCCTTGCCAGTCTTCTCCTGGACCTCATCTAGCGCGGTGTAGACAATGCGCTCTGCTGTGTTTTTCTTGCCATCCAACATGACTGTATTGATTAACTGAGCCACCAGTTCACTTTCGAACTGGGGGTCTGCCAGGATGTCGCGTTTTGGTATGTTACCTTTTCTCGGCATTAATTCCCCCCCTTTGCCAAAGCGACGGCGTCACCGGACCAATAACTTCTAGCCCTTGTCACCATCCCTCATAGTATCCAGTAAAGCGGCCTAAATATGCAATCACAGCCTTTACTTGGGCCGTTTTGCCCCATACTTAGACCTGCTTTGACGGCGATTCTCCACACCAGCTGCGTCTAGAGTTCCCCGCACAACATGATAGCGAACTCCAGGGATATCTCTAATTCGGCCGCCTCTGACCAGTACCACCGAGTGTTCCTGCAGATTATGGCCCTCACCGGGGATATACGAAGTGACTTCAATGCCATTAGTAAGCCGTACACGTGCTACCTTTCGTAGGGCGGAATTCGGCTTCTTTGGCGTACTGGTATATACCCTAGTGCATACTCCCCGCTTCTGTGGCGCGCCGGAAGTTAGAACTCTCTCATTCTTGAGTGTGTTCTGAAGGTAACGCAAGGCTGGAGCTGTAGCCTTTTTCTTGACTTGCTTTCTGCCTTGACGCACCAATTGATTAATCGTTGGCATCTAACTCCCCCCTTCTTCTTCTATTTGAGGATTGCGGCCGCTGCCGCTCCTACATCAATACCACAGTACTTGCCCAGCTGCCTCATAGAATCTACATAGATAATTTCCAGACCTTGGTCTATACACTGGCGCTGTAAAGGTTCAATGACTCGTGGTTCTGCATCCCGGGCTACATAGCATACTGAGACTTGGTCTTCCTTCAAGGCCCTGTAAGTGCGTTTGGTGCCTACCAACTTGCGCCTGGCATCTTTTAACCTAGCCGGCACTGGAACACTCCCCCTACCCGCCAAGTATCTCGGCCCGAAACTTCAGCAATACACACACTCACACATTTTAGCACCACCACAACTACCTGTCAAGGGCTAAAGCCGGTGGGGGCCGGCAGCTTTCCTCTAGCCAGTTACGGCTTCGGCCCCCACAGGTTCCGCTTTGGCTTCATCCGAAACCTCTACAGGTTCGGCCCCATCAGCCTTCGTCACATACACTGTCCGGTAGTGTGACATACCCGTACCAGCAGGTACCAATTTGCCGATAATGACATTTTCCTTTAGGCCTAAGAGCGGATCGTATTTACCCTTAAGCGCAGCATCTGTCAACACACGGGTAGTCTCCTGAAAAGAAGCCGCGGAAAGAAAGCTTTCTGTAGCCAACGATGCCTTGGTAATACCCAGTAAGGCGGGCTTGGCTACTGCTGGTTCTCCACCTTCCGCTATTACCCGCCCATTTTCATCCTCAAACTCAGAGGAGTCTACCAAACCGCCAGGCAACAAATCAGTATCTCCAGGCTTCTCAACCTTCACTTTGCGGAGCATTTGTCGGATGATGACTTCAATATGCTTATCATTGATGTCAACACCCTGCGAGCGGTATACTTCCTGTACTTCCCGTACCAAATAAGATTGAACAGCCCGCACTCCTTTGACCTTTAAGATCTCATGGGGATTTACCGAACCTTCCGTCAGCTGATCCCCAGCTTCCACGTAGCCACCTTCTCTTACCTTGAGGCGGGCCCCATAAGGAACGGTATGACTCTTCTCTTCCCCATCCTCTGTGGTTACGATTACTTTCCGAACCCCTTTACTCTCAGTAATAGAGGCCTTGCCGGATACTTCCGTTATGATCGCTTGGCCTTTAGGCTTACGAGCCTCAAATAGCTCTTCCACCCTAGGCAAACCGGCAGTGATATCATCACCTGCCACCCCACCGGTGTGGAAAGTCCTCATGGTCAGCTGTGTACCCGGTTCTCCAATAGATTGGGCGGCAATGGTACCTACAGCCTCACCCACATCTACCAGTTTGCCAGTGGCCAGGTTCCGGCCATAGCACCGTGCACACACACCATGGCGAGTCTTACAGGTAAGCACTGAGCGAATTTCGGCTTCCTCTACACCTGCTTTTTCCACCGCCTCAGCCATATCTTCATCGATCAGTTGATTGGCTTCAACCAACACTTCTCCGGTTTCCGGATGCAAAATCGGGGCTGCTGCCACTCTTCCGGTCAGCCGCTCACTGAGTGGCTCGATAACTTGTTCTATGTCACGGCCCACGTCAGTGATGGCTCTCATCCCAACTCCCTGTTCAGTACCACAATCCACCTCGCGTACGATTACGTCCTGGGCCACATCAACCAGCCGCCGCGTAAGGTAACCCGAGTCAGCCGTTCTCAGGGCTGTATCGGCCAAACCCTTACGGGTACCATGAGTTGAGTTGAAGTACTCTAAGACAGTCAGGCCTTCTCGGAAGTTAGCCTTAATGGGTATCTCAATCGTCTTGCCAGTTGGGTCAGCTACCAAACCTCGCATACCGGCTAGCTGGCTCAGCTGTGATTCGTTACCACGGGCACCGGACCGAGCCATCATCCAGATGGGGTTAAAGTCATCACTATGGTCCCGCATAGCCTGTGTTACTTCTTCCTTAGTCCTGGTCCAGATATCACAGATTCTCTGATATCTTTCCTCAGCTGTTAGCAATCCCCGACGGTGCTGCTGTTCTACGGTTTCAACTTGCTCCTCTGCCTGGGCAATCAATGGCGCCTTCTCCGGTGGGCTGGTGATATCACAGAGAGCAACAGTGGTACCGGATATGGTAGCATAGTGAAAGCCCAACCGTTTCACATCATCTAGCACTTCAGCTGTACGAGTATTGCCAAAGAAGCGATAAAGCCGTCCCACTAGGTTAGCTAGTTCTTTGCTGCCGACAACACCGTTGTAGAAACCCAATTCCTCCGGCATAATCTCATTGAAGAAGACACGGCCCGCCGTAGTTTCAAGGGTTTCCCCTTTCCACCGAACGGTGATCTTGGCATGTAGGTCTATCTGTTGATCCGCATAGGCCATATGCACTTCTTCAGGAAAAGAGAAATGCCGGCCTTCACCCCGGGCCCCATCTTTCTTCTGAGTCAAGTAGTAGCAGCCGATTACCATATCCTGTGTAGGAGTGGTAACAGGGCGGCCACTGGCAGGCAAGAGAATATTATGAGTCGACAGCATCAAGAGCCGTGCCTCTGCCTGCGCTTCGGCTGACAACGGTACGTGTACCGCCATTTGGTCACCATCAAAGTCAGCATTATAAGCAGTACATACCAATGGGTGAATCCGAATTGCCCGGCCCTCAACTAGTACCGGCTCAAAGGCCTGAATACCTAGTCGGTGCAAGGTCGGAGCTCGGTTTAGTAGTACCGGATGTTCTTTGATAACCTCCTCCAAGACATCCCAGACCTCAGGCCTAACCCGCTCTACCATACGCTTAGCACTCTTGATATTGTGGGCATGGCCTAGATCGACCAGCCTTTTCATGACAAAAGGCTTAAACAACTCTAGAGCCATTTCCTTGGGCAAGCCACACTGATGCATCTTCAGTTCCGGCCCTACAACGATCACAGAGCGGCCCGAATAATCCACTCGCTTGCCGAGTAGATTCTGACGGAAACGCCCTTGCTTGCCCTTCAGCATATCTGAAAGAGATTTGAGTGGACGGTTCCCAGGACCTGTTACGGGGCGGCCCCGCCGTCCGTTGTCGATTAGGGCATCTACAGCTTCCTGCAGCATGCGTTTTTCGTTGCGCACAATAATATCTGGCGCTCCCAGCTCCAATAACCGTTTCAGCCTGTTATTCCGGTTAATCACCCGCCGATAGAGGTCATTTAGGTCAGAGGTCGCAAATCGGCCACCATCTAACTGCACCATAGGCCGCAACTCCGGCGGGATCACTGGAATTACGTCTAAAATCATCCACTCCGGACGATTCCCGGATTTCCGGAAACCTTCAATTACTTCCAACCGACGAATAGCTCTTGAACGACGCTGCCCGGTACTCTCCTTGATCTCCAACCGTAATTCACGGGAAAGCTCCTCTAGGTCAATTTCCTCCAGCAATCGTTTGACTGCCTCAGCCCCCATGCCGGCCTGAAAACCATTTCCATACTTGCTGCGGCATTCGCGATATTCTTGCTCATTCAAGAGCTGTTTCTTAGCTAAGGGTGTCTCGCCCGGATCAATTACTATATATGAAGCAAAATACAGGACCCTTTCCAAAGTCCGTGGAGACATATCTAAGGTCAGCCCCATGCGACTCGGGATCCCTTTGAAATACCAAATATGGGAGACCGGTGCAGCCAATTCCATATGGCCCATCCGTTCCCGCCGCACTTTAGCCCGGGTAACCTCTACACCACACCGATCACATACAATACCCTTATAACGAACTCGCTTGTATTTCCCGCAATGGCACTCCCAGTCCTTACTAGGGCCAAAAATCTTCTCACAGAACAATCCCTCGCGTTCCGGCTTCAAGGTCCGATAGTTAATTGTTTCCGGTTTCTTAACCTCACCACTAGACCAAGCCCGGATCTGCTCCGGTGAAGCAAGGCCAATGCGAATGGCATCAAAATTGTTGACATCCATCATGAAGCAACCACTCCTCTTGTCTAGAACCGTCTCGCACAAAAGGTGATGGAGCTCGCTAGAACCCCGCAAAAACTATCTCCCTGTTCCTTCACATATCTTCATCATCGTCATCGTAGTCTGGATCCAGATAGTCATCCTCTTCTTCATCAATGGACTCATCTTTTTCATAGTCCAATTCATCATAGTCCACCTCATCAGCTTCGTCTTCACTGATTGTGTCCGGATCCATCTCCTCATCAGCCGTATCATATTCTTCTGGTAGATCATCGTCCCCATCACTTTCCATCTCCGGCTCTCCTGGTGCTTCATCTGGCACCATCTTCCTACCCCGGAATCTCTTGCTTTCAGATTCCTCTGTATCATTCTCTCGGTCCTCTTGCTCGCCCCGCCGTCGCACCTGACCGATCTCTCTACTTTGAATATCAATACCCAGTTCTTTGGCCATCTCACTGACGTCTTCGTCGACTTCCTTAATCTCTACTTCGCCTGCATCACTGAAAACCCGTACATCCAGGCAAAGACTTTGCAGTTCTTTAATCAAAACCTTGAAAGACTCGGGCACACCGGGCTCGGGTATGTTCTCACCCTTGACGATGGCCTCATAGGTCTTGACTCGGCCCACCACATCATCGGATTTGACGGTCAAGAGTTCCTGGAGAGTATAGGCGGCACCATAGGCTTCCAGTGCCCACACTTCCATCTCTCCAAACCGCTGGCCCCCGAACTGTGCCTTGCCACCTAGTGGCTGTTGGGTCACTAATGAGTAAGGGCCTGTGGAGCGAGCATGAATCTTATCATCCACTAGATGGGCCAATTTGAGCATATATATATAACCAACCGTTACATCGTTCTCAAAGGTTTCTCCGGTACGGCCGTCACGCAGACGGATCTTCCCAGTCTCTGGCAGGCCTACCTCTTCCAGCATGGCCTCGATCTCATCCTCTCCAGCACCATCAAATACCGGTGTGGAGACTCGTACACCCTTCGCTGCCGCTGCCCACCCTAAATGCGTTTCCAATATTTGCCCAATATTCATTCGAGATGGGACACCCAAGGGGTTAAGAACGATCTCTACTGGCCGCCCATCGGGCAGAACCGGCATATCTTCCTCTGGCAATATGCGAGCAATGACCCCCTTATTGCCATGACGCCCCGCCATTTTGTCACCTTCAGAGATCTTGCGCTTCTGAGCTACATATACCCGTACCAAGCGATTGACACCTGGTGACAGTTCATCACCATTGTCCCGGGAGAAAACCTTCACATCAACTACGGTACCACCTTCTCCATGGGGCACCCGCAAGGAAGTATCCCGTACTTCTCGAGCTTTCTCACCAAAAATCGCCCGCAATAGACGCTCTTCCGCAGTTAGTTCCGTTTCGCCCTTAGGCGTCACCTTGCCGACCAAAATATCTCCTGGCTGTACTTCGGCTCCGATCCGAATGACGCCCCGTGCATCTAGATCCTTGAGGACATCCTCCCCGACATTGGGTATATCCCGGGTAATCTCTTCAGAACCTAGTTTCGTATCTCGAGCCTGAGCCTCATATTCCTCAATATGAATCGATGTAAAAACATCATGCTTGACCAAATTCTCGCTGATCAAAATGGCATCTTCGTAGTTGTATCCTTCCCATGGCATGAAGGCCACCAACACATTGCGGCCCAGAGCCAGCTCGCCATTATCCGTAGAAGGCCCGTCTGCAATCACATCACCCGCATGGACCCTCACGCCCTTTCTGACGAGGGGGCGCTGATTGATGCACGTTCCCTGGTTGGAGCGCTCAAATTTCATCAAATTGTAGATATCCCGACCCCCGGCGCCAGTCCGGATCACTATCTCCCGAGCAGTTACCTTTTCCACCACACCTGAGTTCTTGGCAACAACCATCACACCTGAATCCAGGGCGGTCTTAAACTCCATGCCGGTGCCTACATAGGCTGCCTCGGCTTCCAAAAGGGGTACCGCCTGGCGCTGCATATTGGCCCCCATCAATGCTCGGGAAGCGTCATCATTCTCCAAGAAAGGGATCAGCGCTGTGGCTACACTAACCAGCTGCTTAGGTGACACGTCCATAAAATCTACCTGTTCCGCCGGAACAAGGAGAATCCGATCCATATATCGAACTGTAACCCGGGGATGGATAAATCGTCCATCAGCATCCAAGGGTTCGTTAGCCTGAGCGACAACATAGTTGTCCTCTTCATCGGCAGTCAAATACCGTACTTCATCGGTGACTCGCCCATTATCTACCCGGCGATATGGTGTCTCGATGAAGCCATACTCGTTCATCCGGGCATAGGTACAAAGTGATCCGATCAGGCCGATATTGGGCCCTTCCGGAGTCTCAATGGGACACATCCGGCCATAATGGGAGTGGTGTACATCCCTAACTTCAAACCCGGCCCTCTCCCGGCTGAGGCCACCTGGCCCCAGGGCAGATAGCCGCCGCTTGTGAGTCAACTCTGCCAATGGGTTGGTCTGATCCATAAACTGGGACAACTGACTGCTGCCAAAGAATTCTTTGATAGCCGCCACCACCGGCCTAATGTTAATCAAGGCTTGGGGGGTAATAATGTCCACATCTTGAATGGTCATGCGTTCACGCACAACCCTCTCCATCCGGGAAAGCCCAATTCGAAACTGGTTCTGCAAAAGCTCCCCCACAGCCTTCAACCGACGGTTGCCTAGATGGTCAATATCATCAGTACTACCCACACCAGACATGAGATTAAAAAGATAACCTACCGTAGCAACTATATCCTGTTGAGTAATAGCCCGCTGATCATCACCAGGCTGGCCATTGCCAATGATCTTAACCTCTTCATCATCTTTGCCTCTTACATAGACGGCATTGACTTTGGACTCAACTAGGCGCTCCGCCGTACGGCGATCTATTCGAGCATTAGCATCTACCAAGATCTCGCCAGTCTCGAGATGTGCTATGGGCCTAGTCACAATCCGTCCCGTGAGACGCTCCGTGATGCGCAGTTTCTTATTGATCTTGTAGCGCCCTACAGCGGCCAGATCATAGCGCTTGTTATTATAAAAAAGTGTTTCAAATAAACTCCTAGCAGACTCTTCGGTGGGAGGCTCTCCAGGCCGCAGCCGCTTATAGATCTCTATGAGTCCTTCCCCTTCAGATGCAGTGTTGTCTTTATCTAGTGTCGGTCCAAGGGCCGGGGGATCATTGAATAACTCAACGAGCTGAGCATTGGTGCCATAGCCAACCGCTCGCAGCAGCACAGTCACCGGCAATTTGCGAGTCCTATCCACCCGGACATATACTACGTCATTGGCATCTGTCTCAAACTCCAGCCAAGCACCCCGGTTAGGAATTATGCTAGCATTATAGATATATTTACCACTGGAGTGCAGCTCTTGCCCATAGTATACTCCTGGCGACCGCACTAGCTGACTGACGATAACTCGTTCTGCTCCATTGATAATAAAGGTCCCTTTTTCTGTCATGAGAGGGAAATCCCCCATGAAGACCTCTTGTTCCTTTACTTCGCCGGTCTCTTTGTTGATGAGACGCGCCCGTACTTTTAGTGGCGCCGCATAGGTCACATCCCTATCCTTACATTCCTCCACAGAGTACTTGGGGTCACCTAGCGCATGATCAATAAACTCGAGCACCAGGTTCCCGGTAAAGTCTTCAATAGGGGAAATATCCTCAAAGGTCTCCAAAAGCCCTTCGTTGAGAAACCATTCATACGACGAGCGCTGGATATCAATGAGGTTAGGCATGTCAAGCACTTCTTTGATACTGCCAAAATTGATTGGCTTCTGCCTTTCTCTTACTTGTGGCATTGCGGCCAAAGTGCTCACCTCTCCTTCAGGATCTCCGTTCTACCACCGAATCAGAGGCACCGTGCCTACAGGAGGCAAACCCCTTCAAACCCCTACAGCAAGAAATGGGAGACTGGCATCTATGCTTATGCATAGACCTCTCCCTGTTTTTCCCATGGCCTTGCTTAGAGAACGCAAAGCACACCTTTTAGCATTCGTCTCTTTGTCTGTAAATATGCGTCGGGAGTGCAAATAATGGTAAGCCACCAATGCTCTGTCCTGTATTATGGCACACTACACCTACTATAACACTTACTGATTGTATCATGCCTTTTCTTGTGTGTCAAGCATGTCAGGGGCTTATTTCATACGGCCCCACCAAGGGATGTATATATATAGGAAACCCCGTTACAACACGAAGACTCGTGGTAGTCTCTTATTGCTGTTGATAATAAAACGAAATGGGGCGATGGATCTCGCCCCTAATCTACTTTCTTCGCCTACAGCCGGATTTAGTAATGTCCAGCAAGAATCAAACCACTATTACTTAATCTCTACACCGCCGCCAACTTCTTCGATCTTGGCTTTGATATCCTCGGCTTCTTCCTTGGATACGCCCTCTTTAACGGCCTTAGGCGCTTCGTCAACCAGGCCCTTGGCTTCCTTCAGGCCAAGCCCAGTGATCTCGCGTACTGCCTTGATAACCTGGATCTTCCTATCACCTGCGCTGGTCAGAATGACGTCAAACTCAGTCTGCTCAGCCTCTTCTGCTCCAGCTACCGCGGCGCCGGGCATAGCAGCTACTGCCATAGGAGCTGCTGCAGAAACGTCAAATCTTTCCTCAATAGCCTTAACCAGTTCCGAGAGTTCCAATACTGTCATATTTTCAATGGCGTCCAACATTTCCTCTTTAGTCAACTTAATTGCCTCCTCATCTGAATTACTCATTTAACCGGTATAATAATCCTTGTCCCTATCTGCCTGTAATGGTTAAGCATCCATCCATTAGGCACCGGCAGCTTCCTTCTGCTCACGCACTGCATCTAAAGCATATACCAAATTGCGCATGATACCCTGTAATGCATTGGCTAGGCCTGCAATTGGACCCTGCATTGCTCTGGCCACCATGGCAAGCAACTCATCTCGCGGTGGCAGATCCGCCAAGGCCTGGACCGCGTCTATGCCTATGACATTACCTTCTAGTACTCCACCCTTGATCTCCAGCTCCTTATGGGAACGCGCAAAGTCGCTGATGATCTTGGCTGGAGATACAGGCTCATCATACCCAAGCGCGATCGCTGTCGGTCCGCTCAGGTATTGCTCCAGGTCGGGCAAATCCACTTCCCTTGCCGCTCGTATAGTCAGGGTGTTCTTGGCAACCTTGTATTCCACACCCGCTTCTCGCAGCTGACGTCTTAGTTCAGTAATCTCTTGCACATTGAGCCCGCGATAATCGGTCAAAACTACAGCTTGAGCTCGGCTGAGCTTACCCTTAAGCTCTTCCACTACGGCTACTTTTTCCGGTCTTGCCACTCTCTTCACCTCCATCTGTGCGACTACCGCCAATAAAAAAGACCCCACAGACTTGGTCTAGAGGGCCTTATCACATCATGCAGAAAATCACGATGTACTTTACCTCCAGCCTCGGTTGGCGGATACCCTTTAAGTCTGAAAGACACCGACTGTCTTTGGCCGAGTAGTCATTTGCATTTATTTTTCAGCTAGAGTATAGCATACCCAAAGCTATGGGTCAAACCTGCTTAACGCGAGTACACCAGGGGCCTTGCTTACTCCTCTTCGTCCTTCTCCGTCAGCACGTTGACAATCACCTGTGGGTTAATCTTCACACCAGGACTCATGGTAGACGCCATGGCCACTTTGCGCAAATATTGACCTTTAGCTGCAGCCGGCCTTGCCTTGATTATGGCGTCCATGAGAACTCTAAAATTGCCCAAGAGCGCTCTTTCACTAAAAGATGCCTTACCAATGGCTACGTGTACACCGGCTGACCGGTCAACTCTATACTCAATCTTACCGGCTTTCAGTTCTTCAACTGATTTGCCTACTTCGAAGGTTACGGTACCGGCCTTCGGGTTGGGCATTAATCCTCGCGGTCCCAGCACCCGTCCTAGGCGACCCACCATACCCATCATGTCTGGTGTGGCCACCGATACATCAAAATCCAGAAAGCCGTTCTGTACCTTTTCCACTAGATCTTCTGCACCTACGATATCGGCTCCTGCTGCCTTAGCGGCCTCAGCATGTTCTCCTTTAGCAAAAACTGCTACCCGCACACTCTTGCCGGTACCGTGGGGCAACACCACCGTACCTCGCACTTGTTGATCAGCGTGCCGTGGGTCGACTCCCAATTTCAAAGCTACCTCGATTGTTTCATCAAACTTCGCGGTAGCCATCTCTTTTACCAGCTTGACTGCTTCTGTCGGTGTATATAACTGTTCGGTATCGACTGCTTTGGCAGCCTCCTGATATCTCTTACCTCTTTTGGCCATTGCTTGTGTCCTCCTCTGTGGTAATAGCGGATAATTCCTCCCACAACCAACGAGTAAATCCTCTACTTCTGCACTACGATCCCCATGCTCCGGGCGGTCCCTGCCACCATGCGCATAGCAGCTTCTACGTCACTGGCATTGAGATCAGGCATTTTCAATTCTGCAATCTCTCGCACTTGCTCCGTAGTCACCTTGGCTACTTTGTGTACATTAGGCGTCCCGGAAGCCTTATCGAGTCCGGCGGCCTTCTTCAGCAAGACAGCTGCCGGCGGCGTCTTCGTTATGAAGGTAAATGAACGATCCTCGTAGACAGTGATCACTACGGGTATGATCATCCCAGCCTGATTGGCAGTTCGCTCATTGAAAGTCTTGCAGAATTCCATGATATTTACACCGTGTTGACCTAGGGCCGGACCTACCGGTGGCGCGGGGTTTGCTTTCCCTGCCGGTACCTGCAGTTTGACAAGGGCAGCTACTTTCTTTGCCAATACTTCCACCTCCCTTACACTAACACGGAATTACGCCTTTTCTACCTGTCCGAAATTCAGCTCTACCGGCGTATCCCGTCCAAAAACCGAGACAATCACCCTTAGTTTGCCTCTCTCTAGGTTGACTTCTTCAATGGTCCCCGTGAAATTCACGAAAGGCCCATCGATAACTTGTACATTGTCCCCAACTGAATAGGCAACCTTGGGCTGTTGTTGCTCTAGTCCCATCTGGTCTCGAATAGTCTGCATTTCTTCTTCCATAAGTGGGATCGGCTTATTGCCTGAGCCCACAAAACCTGTAACACCGGGGGTATTGCGCACAACATACCAGGAATCATCGCTCATGATCATTTGCACCAGAACATAGCCAGGGAAAATCTTCTTTTTCACGATCTTCTTTTTCCCGTCTTTAAAATCCATTTCTTCTTCCACGGGAACCAGTACCGAGAATATCTTGTCTTCCATGGCCATGGATTCTACCCGGCGCTCCAGATTGGTTTTTACTTTATTTTCATACCCAGAATAGGTATGAATCACATACCACTGAGTATCTAGATCCTGGATATCATCCATGATGTAAAGGGGAGCACTGGTGATATTTACACCGGCCCCCTCACCCCCTTAATCTTCTCAATAGGAAAAGGATTTGACCGAAACCCAGATCCACTAAGCTAATAAACACAGCGACAACTGCCACCGATACAATGACAACAATCGTGTAGGTGGTTAGTTCCTTGCGATTGGGCCATACTACTTTTCTCAGTTCTGCCCGAACCTCTTTTAGAAATCGACTGATCCGCTCCAAAAAAGGCTTCCTTGCACTCTTGGTCGTTGCTCCCATCTGATTCACTTCCTTACACGGGGCATGACAGGATGACATTTTACCTCTGTTACCCGCCGAGTTTGAAAGTATAAAGCTAACGAGTCTCTTTATGGGCAGTATGCTCTTTACAGAACTTGCAGTACTTCGTCATTTCCAAACGATCCGGATCATTGCGCCGATTCTTGGTGCTACGATAGTTCCGGTTCTTGCACTTGCCACATTCCAGTGTAATGCCTACCCGCATCCGGTCACACCTCCAGCCCTAGTCAGTTACCTTTAGAATCTATCACATAAGCTTAGGCCTGTCAATACGAGCAGGCCTCATCGTTGGGCTTATCTTCACCGTGCTGATCAAGGTGATTCAATATCATAATGCAGGATCAGATCTAGGCATCCCCGCTTCTCTGACAATATATGCAGGTATTCCCTATGATGCAGCTGAAAGAGGAGACTTAACCCGTGGCCCTTTCATCCCGCTTCTGTAGATATCGCTCCAGCTTGCGTTTTACTCTTTGTAGAGCGTTATCAATGGACTTCACATGCCGATCAAGGCTGTCAGCGATTTCCTGATAGGACTTGCCCTCGAGGTAATACATCAGCACCCTCCACTCCAGGTCGCTGAGAAACTCACCCATCTTCTGCTCAATATGAATAAACTCTTCTCGGCTGATCACTAATTCCTCTGGATCTGTAACCTTAGTCCCCGATAGGACATCTAACAATGTTCTATCTGACTCTTCATCATATATAGGCTTATTTAAGGATATATAGGAGTTAAGAGGAATATGCTTCTGGCGAGTAGCTGTCTTTATCGCAGTGATGATCTGTCGAGTAATGCACAATTCCGCAAAAGCGCGAAAGGAAGCTAGTTTGTCGGGCCGGAAATCCCGGATCGCCTTGTATAGACCAATCATTCCTTCCTGAATGATGTCTTCCCTATCGGCACCGATAAGAAAATAAGAGCGTGCTTTGGCCCTGACAAAGTTCTTGTACTTGTTGATCATATACTCTAGCGCAAGCTCATCGCCTTCACGTACAAGCTCAACTAACTGCTCGTCATCCAGGCCGATATAACCTTCATACAGTTTGCGCTGCGCCTGACTGCTCAAACATATCGCCTCCACCCGGTTGATTTTGCCTAACAGAGATTGTCCCTGCAGCAAACACAGGACAAAATCCCTTCCCCGAGCAGAGCACCAAGGTGTCTGTGGGGGAGTCCGGTCCATGTCCCTTGACTTCCCTGTGATAAAATGGAACCACCCGAAGCCTTCCCCATAGGGTGTTTACCGGTTAAAAACTGTCATACCGCGTTCTGACCGATGGGCTCAGCTTGTCCATTACGCACAAAATCATTATACAATAGCCTAGAGGGGGCGTCAAGAAAGCGAGTCCAAGCGGTTTTGAACCAAAACACTCACTGCAGGTTGGCATTTCAGCCATGGTTTACCTGAGCACTGGCTCTTTGCCTGACCACCTCATACATCATGACGGCGGCCGCCACAGCAGCATTCAAAGAGTTGATCTGCCCATACATAGGCAACCTCACTGTTAGGTCACATCTCTCTCTGGTGAGGCGGGCCATACCCTTGCCCTCTCCCCCGATCACTAGTGCCATTGGCCCGGTGAGATCAGTCTCAAAGTGCAAATTCTCCCCAGTCATGTCTGCTCCCACCACCCAAAGCCCCGCTTCTTTCAAGGTCGCAATCGCCTGGGACAAGTTAGTCACTTGTGCCACCGGCACGTATTCCACTGCGCCTGCGGAGACCTTAGCTACCGTCGACGTCAATCCCACGGCTCGCCTTTTAGGAATGACTACACCATGGGCACCTACTGCCTCTGCTGTGCGCAATACAGACCCAAGATTATGGGGATCCTGAATGCCATCCAAAATGATAATTAACGGGTCTTCAGATTGGGCCTGTGCTCTCGCAATCAAATCTGGTAGTGCTGCATAACCTACGGGTTTGCGCCAAGCGATCACTCCCTGATGGGCCCGGGTACGACTCTTTCTGTCCAGCCATTCCCGTTCTCGCCACTCAATCGCGATCCCGGCTGCTGACGCTAGTTGTATGATCTCCCGCAGACTGCGCTGCGAGCCCTCAGCCAATACCAGCTTGTCCAGCTTGGCTCCTGCTCTTAGGGCCTCTCGCACCGGATTCTTACCTTCAATCTGTTCCATGCTCTAGACTCCTCATGCCTTTTCCCATCATGTCTCGGAAATATCAGCCTCTGGCACCAATAACAGCAATTCCCGCAACCGCTCTTGCTCACCGGCCAAGTACAAATAGCCTACCAAAGCTTCAAGGCCGGTACTCAAACGATAGTCTATTACCTTAGCCCCCCGGGGCACAGCACTACTTGTGTTGCGTCCCCGTCTGACTATCTCCATCTCTTGTTCATCCAAAACCGGTTCCCAGGCCTCTAAAATCCGGGCCTGGCTGCCAGCGTTCACCCAGTGTACTGCCTGTTTGTGAAGATTGTGCATGCGTCGATAACCGCTGTCTACCAAACGCAGACGAATCCACAGTTCAAAAACTGCATCACCGATATAGGCTAGGACCAAGGGGGGCAATCCTCGGAGTTCTTCCAAGGACAGAACTCCCTCCCCTAAACCCATGAGTCCCTGAGACTGATCTGGCTGCTCTTGGGTAGAATGGTGATCATTTGCCGCCATAAAAACACCTCATCATTGACTTCCTACACTAATTCCCTACTGAAGAGGTCTTACAATAGAAGTTCACAATCTCCAGCGGGTGCCTAGAGGAGAATCTTCTAGCTTCACACCTAATCTGGCCAATTCATCCCTAATGAAATCGGCTGTAGCCCAATTCTTTTGTGCTCTCGCCTGCTGCCGCACAGCAATCAGAAGCTCGATCAGTTCACCGAGTAGTTCTTGCGAGCCAGAGGCTGATCGGGCTGAATCAACTAACCCCAGAACATCTCCACCCAGCTGATCGAACACTTTAGCTGCTGCCTGTAAGGCGGGAAAACTCTCCCGACGTTCGTCTTCAGTCAGATCAGCTAATTGTGCTTCAAAAGTGTTGAGACTGCGAACTAACTCGAATAGAGCGGCTACCGCTGAAGCAGTATTAAAATCATCTTCCATGGCAGCTACAAACTTGGTCTGAGCACTAGTAACTGCCTCCACTAACTGCTTAATCGCCGGAACGGCACTCTCGCCTAGAGGCCGAATGCCTCCACCTCTAGATACCTCGGTCTGACTGACAGAGACCATCAAATGCTCTAGGTTGGTTACCGCATTTTGCAGCCTTTCCCAACCTCGGAGTGCCTCCGCAAGTTTCTCCTCACTATACTGCAAAGGGCTGCGGTAATGAGATGATAACACATAGAAACGAATAGCGCCTGCTGGGTATTTTTCGAGAAGCTCTGTTAGGGGAGTAAAGTTGCCCAATGACTTGGACATTTTCTCATCTTTGACATGCAAAAGTCCATTGTGTACCCAACAGCTTGCGAAGGGAGGGGTACCACTATATGCCTCTGATTGAGCCACCTCATTTTCATGATGAGGGAAAACCAGATCGACTCCACCCCCATGCAGATCAAAATGGTTTCCCAAATACTTAAGGGCCATAGCTGAGCATTCTATGTGCCATCCAGGCCTGCCCTTTCCCCAAGGGCTCTCCCAGGCTGGTTCTTGTGGTTTGGCGCTCTTCCAAAGAGCAAAATCCATGGCATGTCGCTTGCGCTCATCTACAGCTAGACGAGTACCTTCTTCCAGCTCATCGAGCCGCTGCCCGGATAGTTTCCCATATTCAGCAAATGTAGTAACATCGAAGTAAACATCACCATCCACCACATAAGCATGACCCTTTTCGATCAATCCATCCACCATCTCTATGATAGCCGGGATCTCCTGACTTACCCGAGGGTAAACATCGGCCCGCTTCACTCCTAAGGCATCCATAGCTTCCAGATACTCCTGGGCATAGCGGCTGGAAATCTCCAGTACGTCTTCTCCGGTCTGCTGGGCACGAGCTATGACTTTATCATCTACATCGGTGAAATTCTGTATCAACCGCACCTGGTAGCCCCGGTACTCAAGAAATCTGCGGATGGCATCCCATATAATGGAAGGCACAGCATGCCCCAGGTGGCTTTCATCGTAAGGGGTAATGCCGCAAACATAAATAGAAACACGTCCCGCATCACGGGGGACAAACGGCTCCTTCTTGCGAGTTAAGGTATTATAAATCTGAATGGGCATGACCTTCTCCCTCTTTTCCACGGCAATGCCGTAAACTTCTTCTATATATCCTAACATAGTCTCTCCCAAAAACCTAGAACATGTGAGATCAGCGAGTGACCACTAGGAACTCGGTCGCATATGGTAAAGCAGATTGCCTAAGTCTACCCGACTTGATCTTACTTGGAGGGATGTTCAATGACTTATCACTTACACAACCCTTGGCATGAGTTTATTCGACCCCCATGGCTGGGTCGGCAGCCCAAACCCAGATTTGCCGGTCTAACCATGGTAATCGATAAAGGGATGGATCTGGTGACCACAGAACACTGGCTATCACTGGCTGCCGACCATGTGGATTTTATTAAACTAGGATTTGGGACTGCACCCTTATACCCTAAAGAACAGCTGCTCAAGAAGATCTCTCTGGCAAAATCCTATGGAGTTGACATCTATCCCGGTGGTACTCTATTGGAGATCGCCGTCCAACAAGGTAAAATCAGGGAATTCCTCTCGATAGTGCAAGACCTCGGTTTTACCTATGTGGAAGTCTCTGCCGGCACCATTGATATCGCTCCCGGACTGAGGCGACAGATCATTACCAAGGCTCACACTCTGGGGCTGGGTGTGCTGACAGAGGTGGGCAAGAAGGACACTGATGTCCCGTTTGACCCCAAGGCCGTCGCCCAGCAAATTGAAGACGATCTGGCGACTGGAGCCTATCAAGTGATCATCGAGGCCCGGGAGTCAGGCCGCGGTATCGGCATCTATGACGTGGCTGGTAAAATCCGCGCCGATATTCTCCAAACCATACTTGATGGTGTCACTCGCCCCGAAAGCATCATGTGGGAAGCTCCTCAAGTCTCTCAACAGCAGAAACTCTTGATCAAGCTCGGCCACAGTGCCAATCTAGGCAATATCCAGCCAGGCGATGTGCTAGCTTTGGAAGCTACTCGACTGGGAATGCGCTCTGATACCTTCAAGTTGAATATTCAGGAGGTGAGTACCAATGCCCAAGTTCAAGTGGCGAATATCCCTTGATTGGCTTTCGGTGTTCTTGGCACTGATCATAGCCGCTCTGGTCAAGACCCAGATGCTCACTTATGTCCCCTGGTAAGATGCATGACCGATTAACACAGGAGGTTTTGTGGTATGAGTGAACTTGGTGAAAACATATCCAGCCGCCAGTCATTACCATCAGTTGCACTTTCCTTAGCCCCCCTCCGTAGAGGAATGCGGTTGATCCCAGGCATTGCCTTATTACTCGTCATTGGCTATCTGGGAAAAATCGCTGCAGCTTATGTTCCCCATATGGAATATGTGCTGTTTGCCATTGCCCTTGGTGCCTTAGTTTCTAACACTATACCCATACCCCAAGTGTTTGTCCCCGGTATTCGCACCTATGAATTCTGGCTTAAGGTCGGAATAGTATTGATGGGAGCCAAGTTCTCGGTATCTAGTGTTGTCAACATTGGTGCCACAGGCATTACTTTGGTGATAGCTGAGATCTGCCTGGCGATCGTTGTGGCTCGCCTTCTATCTCGAGCAGCCGGACTCTCCGAGGAACTCGGCAGTCTCATCGGAGTAGGGGTCGGCATCTGTGGCGTATCAGCTATCATCGGTGCCACTGGTGCCATCAATGCTACCGAAGAAGACGCTAGCTATGCCATTGCGACGATTCTCATTTTTGGTGCGATCATGTTGGCCATCTACCCCCTAATTGGCCATCTCACCCATATGTCTGATACTGTTTTTGGTTTCTGGACAGGATTGTCAATAGATAATACCGCTGAAGCGGTGGCTACCGGTATGGCTTTTTCCGAACAGGCTGCTGAGGTGGCCACGGTCGTGAAACTTTCCCGCAATGCCTTGATGGGTTTTGTGATCTTGCTGTTTGCCTTGATTCATGCTCGACGGGGTATTGCCAAAGAGATCGAAAACAAGGGGGCCTTTCTGTGGGCCCGTTTCCCCAAATTCGTTCTAGGGTTTCTGCTGCTTTCTGCACTGAAGACAGCGGGATTCTTTAGCCCAACCCAAGCCAAGATTTTGACCAATATCTCCAATTGGGCTTTTCTACTTACCTTTGCCGGGGTGGGGCTCTCTTTACAGAGAACCCGGATGAAGGCGGGTTTGAAACCCTTTGTTGTCGGGCTCGGTGTAGAAACGGTGGTTTCTATGGTTACCTTTCTAATGGTTACTCTGACACTAAAATGAGGCCAATCTCCCCAATTTGGCTAGAGGCCCCGCCACAAAGGTGGGGCCTTATTTCTTTACTTAGGCCCCATCCCCTCTTTACCTGGCTTTCGGACTCCCCCTTGATTGATGACCAGCGTAAAACTTAGCATCTACCCCTTATTCCCCAGCTATGTTCAGCGCATTATGGGTGAGGTAAGAGAATATGTTGGAAAGAGGAAGGGGGGCATGGCATGTTTCATGATATATGCTTACTGGTGATGCTCTTTCTCGGTGTAGTTGGCGAAAACTATCTGGTATCCGTTTCTGCAGCCATCCTTCTGTTAATCCGCTTAATCGGCCTAGACCAACTCCTCCCTTATCTGGAGGGGCCAGGGCTAAGGCTGGGCCTTACTCTACTCATTCTCTCGATTCTGACACCCTTTGCCATAGGCCGAATAACTACAGAGGATATCATCGGCGCAGTCACTAGGCCCCAGGGTGCTGCCGCCATTGTAGCAGGCATTGCCGGGGCCTATCTAGGTGCTCGGGGCCTCAATTTTTTGGAGACTCATCCGGAAAGCATAACCGGTTTGGTAATTGGCACTATCATTGGAGCCACTTTTTTCAAAGGCATACCAGTAGGGCCACTAGTAGCCGCAGGTATGGCTGCTCTGCTAGCGGATTTTCTGATCGGCTCTTAAGACGTAAGAACAATTCTCCCCATAGCTTGCCATTTACCAGCCGCCCATGATCTCGCTCCCGCGACAAAGGAGAGGAATTGATCCAGTAAGCGAGCCAAAAGATCAATGAGCTGCTGCAGCCAGGTGCGTACCGTCCCCTTTAGTCCGGTCTGGGTACCTAGTAGTCGATCAACTCGGTCAGATACCTGGTCCAGCTGTATTTCTATGTCATCCAACCGCAGATCCAAGTTCTTCATCCTCGTCATCAAGTCTGCTATTCTCTTCACATCAGTGTCGGATAGCCTGATCCCCAGTTCAGCCTCCAACCGACGAATCAGCTGGATGATCTCCGCTTGATCAGTCAGATTTTGACTGATCACCTCTTCCTTAACCCGTTCCATTAACTGGCTGGCTTTTTCATGCCCGATCGACTCCCCTACTTCCTTCGTCACATACAACTCCTGACCGGCAATACGCTTGGCTTGGTCAGGCAGCTCCTCACCAACGGCCGCTTCAAAAGCCTTAAAGATGCCAGTTAAGGCCGCAGTCCCAGATACCGGCACCGGTGCTGCAACTACCACTTGAGCATCTCGTACCCCGCCTGTAACCAAAGCCTGGGCAAACGTTCGCCTTGAAACCCATGTAATATTATGAGTCGATACCTGCAACCCGCTGCCCGGCTGTAAAGGTCTTACATATGCTGACGAAATGGCCCGAGTGCCTAGGTATGAGGCGGGTACAGTGTCACCCAGAAGTGCATGTTCTTCCGTATTGGTAACCGATAATTCACGTACAGGCTCGTGGCCAGGTTGGATGCCCATAACCCGCACGATTTTTGCCTTATCTTGGGCTGACAAATCTGCACCCCAGGTGATCACTGCTTCCTCAGCAGTTCGCACAGGCGCTGCTAGAAAGGCCATGAAAAACAGAGCGATCAGCAGCCTTCTCCCCCAGAGAGCTATGGTTGGGGCCATCATATTACCCTCCCTGAACCCATAACATCCAGCCTGACACTGCCGATGCCTCGGTCCTTGAGGCCAATCGCTGCCGCAGCACCACTGGACAGATCGATGATTCGCCCTTCCACATAGGGACCTCGATCATTGATGGTCACCACCACACTCTTGCCATTATGCAAGTTGGTCACCCGAACTTTCGTGCCAAAAGGTAGATAGCGATGGGCAGCCGTGAGAGCCGAGCGGTCGAAAACTTCACCACTGGCCGTGGCACGCCCGTGAAAGCGTTCACCATACCAGGAAGCAATACAGAAAGCAGTGATCACCCCATCTGCACCATTATCCAATACTTGTTCCTGGGGAACAGGGATGGTGCCCAGAGCTTGCCGCATATTATTGGCCCATATCTTCGCCAGGAGATACTCGCTAGTAAAGTTGAGTGCGGCATGGGCGGCATCGACTGTGGCAATCAATTGGCCCTGCCAGCTGACCACGATCGAGCCATTGATCACATCAGGGAATATATCATACGGTGCGTAGCTGCTGCCTGAATACCCAGCCAGCCGGTGGGCGATAATGACAGCCCTCTCAAAAGGCTTTAGACCCCCGGCGGCAGTTCTGACACGCAGCACAACCCGGCGGTGGATCAAGACCTCGCCTACTTCTCGTCCTCCGATACGAGCCTGCCGTGCCCCTATGCCTTCTCCAGCCATCACTACCTGCTCAATACGGTAGAATGGATATGGAGACCATGCACCGGCCAAGCAAGTCAAGACTAAGACAATACACAACACGGCAACCAATTTCCTCATTACAAAAACCCTCCTCTATACCCATCTACTTCCATGCATTGATAGTATGGGCTAAAAGGAGGGCTTCCATACACCAGAAAAACCCATTTCATCCTCAAGCAACTACTGGCGGCTGCTATCTAGGCCAAGATAGCAGCAATGGCCTGGGCAATAATCCCCTCTCCCTGGCCGGCGGGTCCCAAGCCCTCTGCAGTAGTCGCTTTGATACTCACCTGATCAACTGTAAGCCCCAATGCTTCCGCTATGTTGAGCCGCATCTGCAGAAGATATGGAGCCAGTCGGGGACGCTCAGCTATGATCACGCAATCAATGTGGCTGATCTTGGGTAGTGTGCCAGAGCTTCTGATCAGGATCTTGTTGACTTGCTGTAAGAGGTGGAGGCTGTTGGCACCTCGCCAGCGCATATCCGTATCTGGAAAATGCTGCCCAATGTCACCTAAAGCCATGGCACCCAGCAGCGAATCCATGACCGCGTGCAGCAATACATCAGCATCTGAATGACCCAAAAGCCCCTGATGATAGGGAATTTCCACACCGCCTAGAATTAGGGGCCGGCCTTCTACCAACCGGTGGATATCATAGCCCCAGCCCACTCGGGTTACAGTCGGGGATTGTCTCTCTTGGCCATCATCCTCTGGCTCATCACTTGCCAAGAGTGCGCTAGCTACAATCAAGTCCTCGGGTGTAGTCAGCTTGATATTCCGATAAGAACCTTCAATTAGTTGTACTGGCTTGCCCAGTTTTTCGACCAACATACAGTCATCAGTGCCCACACATCCGCTTTCATTGGCTCGGGTATGAGCTTCATGCAATATGCTGTAATGAAAAGCCTGTGGCGTCTGGATAGCCCAGAGGCTATCCCGAGGCGGGGTGGAAGCAACGAATCCTGCGACATCTCGCACCTTGATAGTATCCTTAACCGGTACCGCTACACCCACAGCCCCATATGTCCGAGCTGCCTGGATGGCCGCATCAATCAGCTCTGTTTTTGCCAAAGGCCGGGCTCCATCATGAACCAGTACTATTTCCGTATCATCAGGTACATGCTGGAGGCCAGCCCACACCGATTCCTGCCGGGTTCTGCCCCCTGGTATCACCGCTTGTACTTTGCCTACAGAATAACTGTTAACTACATGCCAACCCAGTTTCACCTGATCTTGACCTATTACTACAATGATCCCATCGATCTGCGCAGAAGCTTCTAGAGCCAATAGTGTATGAGCAAGGACCGGTTTCCCGGCCAAATGTACAAACTGCTTCCCAGGCCCTTTTAGACCCATACGGACCCCTTTCCCCGCAGCCGGTACGATCGCTATTACCTGTCCCATCTCCAATCCACTCCCCTGGTCTTCTTCCCACAAGCCAAACCAACAGATGGTATACGATCAAGAGATCCCCAAACGCAATGCAAAGAGCCTCACTCGTTTCAGCGAGGCCCTATCCAGTTTATTACTTTAAACAGTCTATTATAGGTCACAAGGCCTTTTCCATCGCTTTAGGCTTAGCAAAAATCATGCGGCCGGCGGCTGTCTGTAAGACACTAGTTACCATGACTCCGATATTTTCTCCGATATACTTGCGCCCACCATCAACCACAATCATCGTACCATCATCCAAATACGCTACACCCTGCCCCTGTTCTTTCCCATCTTTGATCACATGTACTACCATCTCTTCACCCGGAAGGACGATGGGTTTCACGGCATTAGCTAGTTCATTGATGTTGAGCACCGATATACCCTGCAGTTCCGCGACCTTGTTGAGATTATAGTCATTGGTGACGACCTTGCCACCTAACGCCTTGGCCAGGCGAACCAGCTTGGTGTCAACCTCCGAGGCATCATCAAAGTCTCTATCATCGATCTTGACAGTAACCCCGGGCTCTTTCTGCATTTTGTTGAGAATATCCAGCCCACGTCTACCTCGATTGCGTTTGAGCACATCAGAAGAGTCAGCGATGTGCTGCAATTCTTCCAATACAAAAGCCGGGACTATTAGGGTACCTTCAAGAAATTGAGAACGGCATATGTCCGCGATCCGGCCATCAATAATTACGCTTGTATCGAGAATTTTCGAAGGTACCTTAGGCCCAAAGATACGTCGCTCCCTGCCGGTGTGCCTATCCACCGAGCGGGGAAATACGTTAAACAAATACAATAATTCCTCTTTCTTTTTTAGTGCTACGGCCATCGCTACATAACCCATAGACAGAGTCACGATCAAGGGAACGTATTCTCCGACAATTGGTATATGGCTGGGAATAGGAATGGTGGCTAAAATGCCGATGAGCAATCCGACAACTAAACCAATGGCTCCAATAATCAGTTCATGGGGTGAAGTACGATTCAGGCTGGAAATAAACCGAGACATAAGTTGTTCTATCTTGGCTATGATGCGTGGCCCTATGATCAATCCAAGAACAGCACCTACTATAGATGCTGTCGGCAAGACTCGGCCATTGGCCAGTGCAGCATTTTGCCATAGCTCCTCTCTTAACACATAAGCTGTGGCCTGATGTAGAATCCCTGCACCCATAAAGATAAAAACAAGTCGTAAAATTATCCTATACACGATTGTCACCTCCTTTATCTAGTCTGCCCCGAACACTCCGCGAACATTACCATGCATATCGGGGTATATCCAAAGATCTAAGTACTATATCTAATAATAGCAGCATTTCACACAATAGTAATCCCACGAGTGCGTTACCTGAGCTATAGATAGAAACGCGCCAGGCTAGACCTGACGCTTAACCAAGACATTCACCTAAGAGATCCTCGATTTGTTCCTCTGTTGCATCCTGAGCTAACACCAGTTCACTGATGAGAATCTGCTTGGCATTGTCCAACATCTTCTTCTCGCCGGTTGACAATCCTTTTTCAGCATCTCTGATCGCCAAATTACGGACTACCTCTGCCACTTCGAAGATGTCACCTGTACGTATCTTTTCCATGTTGGCTCTATAACGCCTATTCCAGTTAGAGGACATCTTCGACTTCTTGCCTTTGAGGACTTCGACTACTTTAGGCACACCATCTCGATCAATGATTTCTCTTAGGCCGACCTCTTCTACGTTGTCCATAGGGACCATGACCTTCATCTCTCCAATGGGCAGCTTCATGATGTAGTATTTCTGCTTCTGCCCTAAGACCTCTTTCTCCTCAATCGCCTCGATAACACCTGCTCCATGCATAGGATAAACCACTTTATCACCAATATTAAACACCCAAGGGACCTCCATTCCATAGCCAATCTGGCTATACGAACCCTAGTATATTCTATCATCAAACGGCAGAAACTGTCAATCCCAGCCCCTACCGAGGTTTTTCGAGCTAATTCGCCATCATAGGCCAAATTGCTCCATATCATAAGTCCCTCAGATATGTCGATCCAAGAGCACCTGTTCCCGTAAGCGCCGCAGACCATCTTGAATGGCCTTTGCCCTCACTTCACCGATCCCCTCCACATCATCCAACTCGTCTGTACTAGCTGCCAATATGTCAGGAAACCGTTCAAACGTATTGGTTAGGTTCTCGATTACCGGCATGGGTAATCGGGGAATCTTGGTTAGAATACGATATCCTCTAGGCGTCACCGGTGTATCAAGATTCGTTACCCCACCACTATAACCCAATGCCCGAGCAATTAAAGATAAATCCAATAAGTCCTCTGCACTCCATTGCCCCAGGATCTCCCAAACCTCATCCCCGGTTTCTTCTTTGCCGGAGGCGAGATAGTCTTTTACTACTAGCAAACCCTGATCCTTAATATCGACCATCAGTTCCTCCAGCTGCATATTCACCAAACGTCCTTCGGAACCCAGTTCAGCCACATATTTCTCAATCTCGCCAGCTATCCGATCTACCATCTGCGCCCTCTGCACTACCTGTGTCACATCTGTCAGAGTGACCAAATCCTCGAACTCCAAAGCACTAATATTGGTCAGCGCTTGCTCCATCACACTCTTGTACTTCTCTAGAGTCTGGAGTGCCTGATTGGCTTTGGCAAGAATCACACTCACATCCCGCATTACGTATTTAAGATTGCCTTTGTACAGTGTGATTACATTGCGCCGCTGAGATATGGAAATGACTAGTTCCCCTGTCTGCCTAGCCACACGTTCTGCTGTACGGTGTCTTGTACCAGTCTCAAATGTGGGAATCAAAGGATCTGGATTCAGCTGGGCATTAGCAAAGAGAATTCGCTTGGCATCGGTGCTAAGCACAATGGCACCATCCATCTTGGCTAACTCATATAAAGATGTAGGGCGCATCTCTGAATCGATCCGAAAACCACCGTCCACCAGATCCAACACCTGCTCACTATCACCGACGACGATCAGAGCACCGGTACGGGCCCGCAGGATATTCTCCAAACCCTCGTATAACATGGTCCCTGGTGCCAACATCCAGACTGTCTTCATCATTTGCTCATCCAACATTGGTCTGGCATTCATAGGCGTCCCCCCCTCATGCTAAAAGTCGAACTATTCTCTCATGCGAGGCAAAGCCAGCTGTAATCCTTGGGCAACTGAATCTATCGGTACTAGCTGCAGATGAAACCGATGAATGTCCAGTATGCGATAGACACTACTGGGTATAATGCATTTTCCAAAACCCAGTTTCGAGGCTTCCCACAGGCGGCGATTCGCTTGGGGTATGCTGCGCACTTCACCGGCTAGGCCAATCTCCCCTATTACTATCATATCGGCATCCACAGCCCGATTGTATAGGCTACTGCCTACTGCCATCGCCACGGCTAGATCCACACCTGGCTCGTCTATTCTTACACCACCGGCTACATTTACATATACATCCTGAGTCTGCAATTGTAAACCACAGCGTTTTTCCAGTACTGCCAGGATCATGGACAATCGATTGGAGTCTATGCCGTTGGATTGGCGACGAGGTGTACCACCAAAGGGGCTAGGGCCTACCAAGGCCTGAACCTCCACTAACAACGGCCTGGTACCTTCCATGCAGGCAGTCACTACTGAACCTGGTGCCTGCAGAGGACGCTCTGCTAAGAAAAAAGAGGAGGGGTTTTCTACTTCTGCTAGGCCCTGTTCTCCCATCTCAAAAACACCGATCTCGTTGATAGAACCAAACCGGTTTTTCACAGCTCGTAGTATACGAAAATTGGCGTGTCGATCTCCTTCAAAGTATAAAACCGCATCTACGGCATGCTCTAAAACCTTGGGCCCCGCAATGGAACCTCCCTTATTGACATGGCCAACCAGGAAAATCGGAATGTCAAATTCCTTGGCGATGCCCATGAGCCGGGATGCAGATTCCCGAACCTGGCTTATGCTTCCTGGCGCTGAAGTAACATCCCCATGGGCCATGGTTTGAATGGAATCAATTATACATAAGGATGGCTGTAGTTCCACCATGTGGGAGACAACTACTTCGACATCTGTTTCGGTGAGCACCAGCAGCGTGTCCTGAAAGATGCCTAGTCTTTCGGCCCTCAGACGAATCTGAGGCCCAGATTCCTCACCTGATACGTAAAGAACATTCTGGCCGCCGGCAGCGACTGAGCTCGCTACCTGCAATAATAGTGTAGATTTACCGGTGCCAGGCTCACCACCAACCAATATTACAGAACCCGGTACTATGCCACCACCTAGCACCCGATCCAATTCCTCAAAGCCTGTGGATTGGCGAGCATCAGATGTGCCGACCAGCTGTGAGAGCGGTGTCGGTGGGGTATAACTGAATCCTGCTTGCCTGGCTGCACGCCGATTGCCCGAAGTCTGTGTGGGTTTAATCTCTTCTATCAGGGTGTTCCATTGATCACAGCCGGGGCATCTCCCAAACCATCGCATAGTTTCGTGGCCACAATTCTGACAAACGTATTTTCTTTTTATCCTGGCCATATACTTCCCCCATAAATCCGCACAGCAAATCACTTTAAGTATAGCATTCCTATTAGTATATATCAATTTGAACAGTATGAGCTAAGCAGCACAAAAAAAGAGAGCACCGGCGAGTAAACACCGATGCTCCACACAGCCCAAATTAGACTCTAGCTACTTCCTCTTCTCTTTTGACGAAGACCAATTGACCATCCTCAGCGCTGACCAAGATGGTATCACCTTCGGTAAAGGTTCCACGCAGAATCTCTTCTGATAGAGGGGTTTCCACCAGCCGCTGAATCGCCCGCCGCAATGGTCGAGCACCAAAGTCAGGTTCAAAGCCCTCGTCAATTAGTACATCTTTGGCTGCATCATTGACCGATATCAACATACCCCGTTCCTGGAGTTGCTGCCTGAGGTCTTTGAGCATAATCTCCACGATCTCTCTAATGTGCCCTTTGTTGAGTGCGTGGAAGACTATGACTTCGTCAATGCGGTTGAGAAACTCAGGACGGAAAGTCTTGCGCAACTCATCAATGACTAACCGCTTCATGTCTTGATAACTAGTCTCCTCGTCTTCAACTACCCTAAACCCAATACTGCCACTAGAGCGCTGAATCTGATGGGCCCCGACATTAGATGTCATGATCAGCACAGTATTGCGGAAATCTACTGTCCTGCCCTTAGCGTCCGTAAGGCGTCCATCCTCCAGAACCTGTAACAGGACGTTAAAGACCTCTGGGTGAGCCTTTTCTATCTCATCAAACAGTACCACTGAGTAGGGCCGACGACGCACCTTTTCTGTCAGCTGACCGGCTTCTTCGTAGCCAACATATCCAGGAGGGGCTCCAACCAACCGTGAGACCGTATGCCGTTCCATATACTCTGACATGTCTAGGCGGATCATAGCATCTTCATCACCAAAGAGTGATTCGGCCAAAGCCCTGGCCAGTTCTGTCTTACCCACTCCTGTCGGCCCCAGGAAGATAAAAGACCCTACTGGCCGCTTCGGGTCCTTCAAGCCAGCATATGCCCTGCGAATGGCTTGGGAGATGGAAGTAATCGCTTCATCCTGCCCGATAACCCGACGGTGCAAAACGTCTTCCAAATTCAGCAGCCGATCTACCTCTTCTTCAGCCAACTTGACAACGGGAATACCAGTCCAGCTCGATACTACTTCAGCAATATCATCCTCGTCAACGACACCTTCCCGCCTTACTCGGTCGTTCTTCCATTTTTCTCGGCCATCAGCCAACTCATCTCTCAGATGCTGCTCTTGGTCCCTGAGTGAGGCTGCTTTCTCGAACTCTTCGTTCTTGATGGCAGACTCTTTCTCAATACGGATCTCCTCGATTTTGGCCTCCAATTCCTTAAGCTCGGGTGGTGTGACCAGGCCAGATAACCGCACCTTAGAGGCAGCTTCATCAATTAGGTCAATGGCTTTGTCTGGCAGGAACCGATCACTTACATATCGGTCAGCTAGCTTAGCTGCTGCTGCCAAAGCTTCATCAGTTATTTTGACACGGTGGTGAGCTTCATAACGATCCCTTAGTCCCTCCAAAATCGCTATACTCTCTTCCACACTCGGCTCATCTACCATTACCGGCTGGAATCTTCTCTCCAAAGCCGCATCTCTTTCAACATATCTCCGATACTCATCAATGGTAGTTGCCCCAATCGCCTGCAGTTCGCCTCGAGATAGAGCCGGTTTGAGGATATTGCTGGCATCAATGGCTCCTTCGGCTGCTCCTGCCCCGATGATTGTGTGCATTTCATCAATGAACAGGATCACATCTCCCGAGGTACGAATCTCTTCCATCACTTTCTTGAGCCGCTCTTCAAATTCTCCTCTAAACTTAGACCCAGCTACCAAAGCACCCAAATCCAGAGTCACTACCCGTTTTCCTATGAGAGTTTCAGGAATATCGCCAGCCACAATCTGCTGTGCTAAGCCTTCTGCGATAGCGGTTTTGCCCACCCCAGGCTCTCCAATCAAACAGGGGTTATTCTTGGTGCGGCGGCTTAATACCTGGATTACCCGCTGTATTTCCGCCTCTCGACCAATGACCGGATCCAGCTTACCTTCCCGAGCCATATCGGTTAGGTCTCGCCCAAACTGGTCCAGGGTCGGAGTCTTGCGTGCCCGACCGGCCTTGCCACTGGCAGGGGGCCCGGCACCTTCACCTAGGAGTTCCAAGACCTGCTTTCTCACTCTCTCAAGATCAACACCAAGATTGTGCAATACCTGAGCCGCTACCCCTTCACCCTCCCGAATTAGCCCCAGGAGGATGTGTTCTGTGCCAATATACGTATGGCCCAATTGGCGGGCCTCATCAAAAGCGAGCTCTAATACCCGTTTAGCTCTAGGGGTGAATCCAATCTGACCGATGGTCATACCCTCACCCCGCCCGATAACTCTCTCTACTTCAGAACGAACTTGTTCCAATGCACCAAGTTCTTGTAGGGCTCTGGCAGCCACACCATGCCCTTCTGCCACTAGGCCCAAGAGAATGTGCTCAGTCCCCACCACATTATGGCCCAGGCGACGAGCTTCCTCTTGGGACAGTACTATGACTCTCTGTGCTCGCTCGGTGAATCTGCCAAACATTAACCCTCACCTTCCTTTTGCCTTCTGCTAGGCATTTTTCTCCTGCAGACCGGTATGCATATACTCACGAACTAGACTTGCCCTATACATATCCCGTTCCGCTGCATCCATATTTCTGCCGATTAATTTCTGCACATGTGCTGGCCGAATCAAGACCACAAGATATCTGGGGATACGAGCATCCAGTTCCTTGATCAATCCCATATCCACTCCTAGCCACACCTCGGAGACTAACTGCATGGCTTCTTGGCTGGAGATGATCCTGGCCTGTGTCAATATTCCTAATGCACGATAAGCTCTATCTGCCAGTTCCGCTTCACCTATGCGCACCAGCTGTTGGCGAGCTTCCCTTTCTTGATCAATAATCTGTCTAGCCACTGTAGCCAGATGCTGGATGATTTCCTTTTCTGAATGACCCAGTGTCAGCTGATTGGATATCTGATAGATGTTGCCTACAGCCTCAGTGCCCTCACCATATAAGCCTCTCACTGCCAGGCCCAGTTTATTAATGGCCGGTACTAACCGCTGCATCTGCCTAGTCATGACCAGTGCCGGCAGATGGAGCATCACCGATGCCCTCAGCCCTGTTCCTACATTAGTGGGACAGGCGGTCAGAAACCCTAGCTCCGTAGAAAAGGCATATTCCAGTTTCTCCCCAATCACATCATCCACTTGATCACATTGTTCCCAAGCCGACTGTAGTTGAAACCCCGGGTAAATAGATTGAATACGCAGGTGGTCCTCTTCATTGACCATAATGCTAACCAGCTCATCACGACGGAGCACCACTGCCTTATGCTTTACATTCTTAGTCTGCTGGGGACTTATCAGGTGTTTTTCAACCAACAACTCTCTTTCCAGGATAGGCATGTCAGCAATACTAAAGTAGTCCATATTGGCCTGGCTATCGTGTACTGCCACCGACCGTGCCAATTCAGTGATATGAGTTAGCTGTTCGTCACTCGCCATGTCAGGAAAAGGGATCTTGGCGACATTGCGTGCAAGGCGAATACGGCTGCCCATGACAATGTCACTATCCGGCCCTTGGCCCCTCATCCACTGGCTGAGGATCTTGTTCACTGCTTCTTGCAAAGACACCTGTGTCAACCCCCTCTCACTTTTGGCCTAGCGGTCCTCCCGCCGCTCAGCTTCCCGCAGTTCCTTTTCTAGGTGGCGGATCTTATCCCGCAGCTTAGCTGCTTGCTCGTAATTCTCTTGGGCAATAGCCGCTCGCTGCTGTTCTCGTAGTTCCTCCATCTGCCTGCGATATCCGATAGCAGCACTGCTATACCCGGGCACTTTGCCTGTATGACCGGTGCCACCTTGAATCCGCCTCAGCAGAGGTTGAATTTGACTCTCAAACTGTTCATAGCAGACACTACACCCCAAACGTCCTACTTCCTTAAACTTGGCATAGCTGAAACCACAATTAGGGCAACGCCCCATAGCTGTCTCTACCGCGGGGCCCGGAGATATTGTCTGGGCATGCTGCAGCATCCCTGTCAAAAAGTCTTGAAAGGTAAACGCCGGTTGGGAGACAAAAGTCAATTCACCCTTAGCTTGTGCACATTCCTGACACAAATGGACTTCTGTCTTCATGTTGTTTACGATCTTGGTGATATGAACCGTAGCCGGATGCTTGCGGCATTCTTCACATAGCATCTCCCTTACCTCCCTCTGTGTGCCTTACCAATCCACGAGACTCTGAACACTTAGCCTGAATTAGTCTATTGCACTGTCGCTCTACTGCTACATTATTGTCTGCACAGGCAGAAGGTTAGCTTCCATATAGCAATACCATCAGCATGGAACGCAGTAACATGGCTCTAATCCTGCCGGCATAGACCGGATTGATATTCTGCATCTCCTCTGCCAACAGAGAGCGAATGACCACTGCTTCTTTTCTACTCAAGTACTCGTGGTCCAAGAGCCTGACCAGCACTGCTTCCGCCCCATCCATGTCTATACTTTCACCGATTGTCTCATATATCCAAGGGCAGATCCCTTGCTGGTGTTGAGGCTCCAAACGGAGAATGCGGATATAGCCACCGCCTCCCCGCCGACTTTCTACTATATATCCCCGCTCGTTACTAAAACGAGTTTTGAGTACATAGTTGATTTGGGATGGCACACATTCAAATAACTCTGCCAGCTCGATTCGCCTAATCTCTAGCCCGCTCTGCCCGGATTGATCCAATAAGGCTTTGATATATCGCTCGATATGATCTGCTAAACTGCTAATGAATGCCACCTCCACCCCAGGCGGTTGTTTTGACCTTTATTGACCATCCGTGTTTATTATACCAGGTGGGGCAGCCATTATTCAACCCAGCTATTGGATAAGGACAACCCAGGGCACCCCAGAATGGCCGGCCTGGCTCTGATATCCGAAGCATTGCGCAAGATCAGTCCCGAATCCTCCTTTTTTGGTCAGGAAAGGTCAAGGTTAGGGGTGAAAGTATATCAGAGCAATAATATGTCAACACACCAACATGATACTTTCTGATCAGCATAAGTATTAGCGGGGGGGATGCATATGATCAACTGGATCTGGTTTCTGCTCTTGGCCGGCGGTATCGGCCTTGCCGCCTATAACAATGGAGCGCCTCTAGTTACCGATGCAATCCTAGAAGCAGCTGCTGATGCCATCACTCTAGTCATTGGACTTTTGGGGTTGATCTCATTTTGGTCTGGGCTGATGGAAATAGTCGAAAGAGCCGGCCTTACTGCTCTTCTGGCTAGAGCTTTGCGACCTCTGACGACTCGGCTTTTTCCAGAGGTACCACCAGACCACAGTGCAATGGGAGCCATTATTCTGAGCATAAGTGCCAATCTCCTGGGCATAGGCAACGCGGCTACTCCTTTAGGGATTAAGGCTATGGAGAGACTCGATGAGCTAAACCCAAAGCCGGGGACAGCTACTGATGCCATGTGTACCTTTGTAGCTCTCACCACCTCTTCTCTGACCATCATCCCCATTACTGTGATCGCCCTCAGAGCCACAGCGGGGTCTCAGGAGCCCACCAGGATTATTGCTCCTACCTTAGTCGCCACTGCCTTGTCTACCCTGGCAGCTATTACGGCCGACTGGAGTTGGCGGCGGCTAAGTTCGAGAGGCCAATAAGGCTGCCACAGCATTAGCAGCTGTTGATAGGTACCAAGGCTTGCAGGTGCTTGTTATACTCGCCCAAATGGGCATTATCTCTCGGGTCGAGTATGGTTTGAGGGGGGAACCAATATGCTGATCAAGATCATGGAGGCAATTAGCCGGTGGGCTATTCCCATAGTAGTCTTGGGTGTTCCGCTTTGGGGATTAATGCGAGGGGTTAAAGTCTATGAAGCGTTTGTGGAAGGAGCTAAGCAAGGTCTACTGACAACTGTGCGGATTACACCTTACCTAATCGCGATGTTCGTGGCTATTCGAGTTTTCCGGGTCGCCGGAGGGATGGCCTTGTTGGTCCGAGCATTGACTCCGATTACTGGCATTCTGTCCATTCCTCCAGAAGTAGTCCCCATGTTTATTATCCGCCCTCTTTCCGGGTCAGGAGCCCTGAGTATGCTTAGAGAATTGCTGACTACTCACGGTCCTGATTCTTTGGTGGGCCTAATGGCCTCCACCATACAGGGCAGTACTGAGACTACCTTTTACGTCATCACCATCTACTTTGGGGCAGTCAATATTACCCGAGTCAGGCATTCCTTGCCTATTGGTCTCTGGGCAGATTTCATCGGTTTTGTGGCCGCTGCCTATGCTTGTATCTGGCTGTTTGCTCGCTGATTTTGTTAATGGCCACATGGGCTTGGCTCAACCAGCCTGCTTTGCCTTTATCAGCGGTTCTTCGCCCAAAGAGCAAACTGCGTCTGATAGAGCCCATGCCCCACTAGCGACCTGAGAGACTAGGTTTGCCATGGGCTGATCAATCATCTGACAGTATTGAGCTAAAGTGACAGGAATACATAATTCCCGTATTATTTGATAACCAGAGACAAAAGCCGAGAGCTCAATTTCAGAAGGTACGGCAAACCAAGGTAGACCTCTTATGGCCTCCAGGTACTGAGGCCTAGCATCGAAATCCATTACATGCCCTAGTTCATGTGCCAACATGACAACGAGATAGGATAAGGAGCTATCCCCCAGATCAGGCAGCCATATACATAAGGTCCGATAATCCGGATGATACAGCCATTGTTCCTCTACCCTGCTGCCCAGGAATAATACATCTAGCGATTCCGCCTTCTTGAGAAGCCGCTGTACATAAGTATTGTTGGGGAACAGATTCCTGACCGCCCTATCCTTACGTTCCGCCTCCTCTTGATGTTCGGCAATTAATGATGAACATCCTGACACTGATCGCATAAAAATGCCTCCTCCAAGTTAAGGGTTATTCGTTGTTGGTTCTCCACCGTCACCTAGTCTCCTTGCGGTAAGTTCCGGCAGCCAACCCAACAAAAACACTGAGGCATCGGCTTCAGCCAACTCCAACTCCTGTTCTGGAAAAATGATGCAGACTAGCCAAAAGTATGCATAATATTGACCTTGGTTATCCATACTTAGAGTAAGACTAAGTGAGCAGGAGGAATCCCTGATGCTGCATGACTCGGGCAAGAGGGCAGAACAAATCAAGGTGCTGCAAGAAGCCATAGAATCCATTGCTCAGCACCCCACCCTGGACTGCAAAGCAAAACAGCGAGGCATCCAACCTCTTCAACTGGCCTTAAGGCGATTGGCTGGTAAGGTATAGCTAAAGCTCAAATTGGCTCCCACCAAAAGGCCTCACCCCCAATAACCGGAGGCGAGGCCCATTGCGTTAAGGGTATTCCCTTTTACTTGTCGGGTCAAGGAAGTCCAGCAGTTCTAACCAATCTCTGACAGCTTAACAGGCCGATTCTCTACAGCTGATTTTGCAGCAGCCATAGCGATTAGAAGAGACTGCAGGCCGTCTTCTCCGGTTACCGGAGGGACAGTGTTTGCCTTTACACAAGTGACGAAGTCATTCATTTCTTCTGCAAAAGAATCCATATAACGCTCTAGGAAGAAATAGAGCGGTTTATCACTGATCACGCCATCTTTGTTGCTGACGGTGACCCGTGTAGGTGCTTCGTTCTGAGCGGCAGCAGCCCCCTTGGAGCCAAATACCTCTACCCGCTGGTCATAACCATAGACTGCCTGACGGCTGTTATCTATGGTACAGACAGCGCCATTGGCAAACTTGAGTAGTGTTACCGCTGTATCAAAGTCGCCGGCCTCCTTAATCTGCGGGTCAATCAATACATTACCTACGGCATAGACCTCGATTACGTCACTGCCTGTCAGATAACGGGCCATGTCAAAATCGTGAATCGTCATATCCATAAAAATGCCACCGGAAACCTTCACATATTCCAAGGGAGGTGGTGCGGGATCCCGAGACGTAATATTGACTATGTGCGGTTCACCGATTTCTCCGGATTCAACTAATTGGCGAATGTGCTTGAAGTTCCGATCAAAGCGGCGATTGAAACCGATCTGCAGTTTCGCCCCAGCCTTATCGACAGCTGCCAGAGCTTGCTTGGTTGCATCTAGTTTCTGGGCAATGGGTTTCTCACAGAAAATCTGTTTTCCCGCCCGGGCTGCTTCGATTACATACTCTGCATGTGTACTGGTGGGTGAACAGATCACCACCGCATCGATCGTGGCATCATTGATCAGTTCTTTCGGCTCTGCTACTACCTTTTCAATCCCATATTGAGCTGCCCATTGTTGCGTGTTCTCTACATCGATATCTGCGACTGCCACCACCAAGGCATCGGGCACTCTGTAAACTAGATTTTCAATATGAATTTTGCCAATTCGACCGGCACCGATAACACCAATACGCACCTTTCCATCACTGGCCATATTCATCTCTCCTAAAAACCGAGTTGCTCTCGTAAGTATTCTCTAGCCTTAACTGCATACTCCAAAGGTGGAGCAAGGGCAGGATCTTGCTCAGCTTCTACGATAATCCAGCCTTTATAATCGATCTCGTCCAGTGCCTGAATAACCGGAGTGAAGTCAATCATCCCATCCCCGGGGACAGTGAATACTCCTTGCCTAACTGATTGCAGGAAACTCAACCCTTCATCAAACGATCTTTGCATTATGGTGGGACGCAGGTCCTTGAAATGCACATGCTGGATGCGTGGACCAAAGGTCTTGACTATTTGCACGGGATCGCCGCCGGCAAACACTATGTGGCCCGTATCCAAAAGTAGATGAACCAACTCTGGATCAGTGAGCTCCATCAGTTTTTCTGTTTCGGCGAAGGTCTGGACTCCAGTGCCCATATGATGATGATACACGATCTTCATATCCTTCTCCCTGGCCAACCGGCCCAGCTCTTCTAGACCCACAGCTAGCTTGTTCCACTCGGTCTCAGTAAAAACCGGCTTATTTTTGTGCAGGGGTACATCCATCTGGCCCTGTATGGATTTCCCCTGCTCAGAAACAACGATTACCTCAGCCCCCATGGCATGCAGAAAATCGCGATGTTCGATAAACGCATCATAGGTTTCTTGCGGGTCTTTTGTGGTAAAATAAGCGCTAAACCAGGCGCTTGCAATGGAAAGGCCCCGTGGCTTGAGAGCCGCGGCCAATGTCTTAGGATCCCTGGGGTATTTGTTGCCGACCTCGCTGCCGACATAGCCCGCCTGTGCCATTTCATCTATGCATTGCTCGAACGAGATCTCGCCCCCTAGTTCAGGCATATCATCATTGGTCCAAGCGATTGGAGCTACACCCAGGCGTATATCACCTTGTCTCAACATTCCGAACACCCCCACATATTCGTTCACAACAAAACACCTGTACTACAAGGCTCACCATTTCCTGGCTCTCGTCAATACCTCTTCATGTTGAGCATGAGCTGCAGTCACCTGCACGTTATCTGAGATCTCTGCCACTCCCACCCGCCAATATGATTCATAGCCCTCTGAGTGGGTGCCCGGAATGACCTTGATATCGATTAGAGCTGCACCTTCCGCCTTTTGCGCTTTCTCTAAGGTCCCTCTCAAATCAGCCAAGTCAGTGACAGTATACGCACTGGCGCCAAGACTCCTGGCGATACCGGCGAAATCAACAGTGATATAATCACCATCAAGTCTGCCGCTAGCAGAACGATAGCGCAATTCATTGCCGAAACCAGCCTGACTGCCATGTTCCTTCTGCAAGCTCTGGATACACTGGAAACCACCATTATCAAACATGAGGATAGTGATCTTCCGCCCTTCCTGGACAGCAGTGAGCAGCTCCGAGTGCAGCATGAGAAAGCTGCCATCACTGACCATCGCATAGACATCCTTGTCAGGTTCTGCCATTTTGACGCCTAAAGCCCCGGCAATCTCATAGCCCATACAAGAAAAGCCATATTCCATATGGTAAGTTTTGATCCCCTTGGATCTCCACATACGATGTAAATCACCGGGCAGTCCCCCTGCGGCGGCTACAATGATATCGTTTTTTGTCAGGAAATCATTGACCACTCCCAAAGCTGTGGTCTGCATAATCCCATCCTTTGATTGCAGAGAATAGAGCCGATCGACTTCCTGGTTCCACTTCGCCTTGAGGTCAGCCAGATAGTCTGCGCTATATGCAGTCTTATACCCCACCTCCTTCAAAGCTTGGGTGAGTGCCAGCAGACCTAATTTGGCGTCTGCTCCGAGGAAGGTAGATGACATTTTAAGACCATCGAAGGCACAGACATTCATATTGAGAATCTCGACCTCGGGGTTTTGAAAAGCGGTTTTCGATGCTGTGGAGAAATCTGTTAATCTAGTGCCCACGGCGATAATCAGGTCTGCCTCTTTGGCCAGTCTATTGGCGGCCAACGTACCAGTAGTCCCCACTCCCCCCATGTTCAGGGGGTGATCCCAGGTGAGAATGCTCTTGCCGGCTTGAGTTACCGTTATGGGGATCTGAAAGGCCTCGGCAAACTGCTGCAGCTCTTTTCCGGCCAGGGCATAGTGGACACCACCACCCGCAATAATCACGGGGTGCTGCTTGCCCTTAATCAACTGCACTGCTCGCTTGATACTGCCCTCAGAGGCCGGCCGTCGGTCAATATGCCATACCCGCTTAGCAAAAAACTCTATGGGATAGTCATAAGCTTCACCTTGGACATCTTGGGGCAGGGCTAAGGTAACTGCACCGGTATCTGCCGGATCGGTGAGCACCCGCATGGCATTGAGGGCTGCAGTCATCACCTGTTCCGGCCGCTGAATCCTGTCCCAATACCGACTGACTGCCTTAAAGGCATCATTAGCGGTAATAGTGTAATCATGGGGCATCTCCATTTGCTGCAAGACTGGGTCAGGTTGCCGGTCGGCAAAGATGTCTCCTGGTAATAGAAGAACTGGAATCCGATTAACTGTGGCAGTGGCGGCACCGGTCACCATATTCAGAGCTCCAGGCCCGATGGAACTGGTACAAGCCAAGATCCCAAGGCGGTTTTTCTGTTTAGCAAAGGCCGTGGCCGCATGTACCGCCCCTTGTTCATTATGTGCTTGATAATACCGTAGGGATAGACCCTCCGTGTTCTCTAGGGCTTCCCCGATTCCCAACAGGTTGCCATGACCAAAAATACCATAGACACCGTGGACAAACTTATACTCCTGATCATCAAGTTCGACATACTGAGCATCTAGGAATCTAAGCAGTGCCTGGGCCATAGTTAACCTAATGGTCTTACTCATGATCTTGCCTCCTTTCAGGAAACATCACCGCTTCTTCTTCCATCACCCATTTATGCTCTGGAACAAAGGTCGGTACACCATAAGGGTTATCATCCAGGTGCCGGATCACCCAGATATAGTACATGGCATAACCCGGAGCCGTAATATGGGGATGTACTTTGCTATCGAGAATCTTGACTGAGTCATGATCAGTCAAGAGATAAGCTTCATCCCCAATGATGCCCACTCCAAACCCGTGGCTAGGCAGGAACCGGTAATGATAGATCTCCGGTTGGGGATGATGGTGAGGTGGATAGCTCGACCACTTCCCGGGAAAGTCCACTACTTCACCTACAACCAAGTTAGAATAAGGAGCATTGGTCTTGTCAAAGATAGTCCTGACAATCCTCGTGGAGGTTTCCTGCATGGTGCCCTTGCCTCGTTCTTCACTACGGGTATCTGTCGCACTATAGAATCTCGGGACAAACTTCACATCACCACTGGTACGTGTGATGTTTAACTCCACATCGGTATGAGCTGTGATCTTGAGTGCCACATTGGGAGGCAAGTGTAGACAGCTGGGATTGTCGTGAAATAGGGATTCCCTTTCAGCGTGCTGCTCTTCTCCATCGAAACTAAATGTGACAGAACCGGTCATGAGCAGCCATGCGCTCTCCTTAGGGCTCTTTTCTTCGTGGACTTCACCGGCCCGCAGCCGTAGGAAGCCGAAGTCCATCATAGTATTGGCCTGGGCCTCATCCTCAGTAGTAACCGTTGTGTAACCCCACTTGAATGGACCTTTCGCTTTTAAATGATACAAAACACAGCCTCCTTAGTTCTTTTTATGCAATACCTTTTGCACACTATCGACTATGGCATCAGCCGTCAATCCAAAACGCTGCTTTAGGTAAGCGACATCTCCCACTTCACCAAAGAGATCGCGGACTCCCACTCTCTCCATGACCACTGGGTGTTTTTCTGTCAACACTTCCGCTACAGCTGAACCTAAGCCGTTAATAATGCTGTGATTCTCTGCCGTAACGACTGCTCCGGTCTTCTGAGCACAGCTAATCACCAAGTCTTTGTCAATGGGCTTAAGTGTGAAGATGTTGACTACCATGGCTGAAATACCTTGCTGGTCAAGAATATCTGCTGCATCTAATGCCTCAGCTACCATGATGCCGATCGCAAAGATGGTGACATCCTTGCCCTCCCGTAAAAGAGCCCCTTTGCCGATAGTAAATTCCGATCCTTCCTTATAGATACGAATAGGATTTTTCCTAGCTATGCGGATATAAAAGGGCCCTGGTGTATCAATAACTTGAGGAAGGATCGCTTTGACCATAGTGTTATCAACTGGTTCAACTACAGTCATAGTGGGGATAGAGCGCATGATTCCCAGATCGTCAAAGGGCATATGAGTGCCACCATTATAGGCCGCAGTGATACCAGGATCAGTCCCCACTATCTTGGCATTAAGCTGTGCATAGGCTATGGATACATAGATCTGATCTAGTGCTCTGCGGGAAGCGAAACAAGCAAATGTATGGCAGAAAGGTACTTTGCCTGTGGCGGAAAGCCCACCGGCAATACCGATCATATTGGCTTCTTGTACTCCGACATTGATAGACCTATCCGGATAGGCCTCCTGGAAAGCGATGGTCCCATTAGAGTGCATCAAATCCGCGTCCAAGACAACGATACGCTCATCCTTTGCTGCCTGCTCTAATAGGTGTGCCATATATACGTCCTTCATTTGAAGTTCATCAGGGATGCGTTGATCTACTAAGTTCGCCTTCAAGCTTGTTCCCCCCTTTTCCAGGCTCCCTCATACCCTAAAGCCTTGAGCGCATCTTCTATCTGCGCGGGAGTGAATCGCATATGATGGTTGAGCTTGATCCCCTCAGCAAACTGACAGCCTTTACCCTTGATTGTATCTAAAATGATCACGGAACTGCGACCTTTAACCGCTTTTGCCTGATGAATAGCTTCATAGATAGCGGTTACATCATGGCCATCAACCAGCTGAGCATACCAGCCGAAACTCGCCCACTTTTCAAGAAGATCGCCCAATGAGTTGATATCCTTGGTATAGCCATCTAGCTGCTGTTTGTTCTCATCGACAAAGACTATGAGATTGTCTAGTCCGGCATTGCCGCCATAGAGGGCTCCTTCCCAAACTTGCCCTTCCTGACATTCACCGTCACCCAAGATAACATAGACACGATTATCCTTCCCGCTCATTCTCAGGCCCAAAGCTACCCCCAATCCAGTAGACATCCCCTGCCCGAGGGAACCGGTGGTCATGTCTACACCGGGGGTTAGGTTTCGATCACAGTGACTAGGTAGGTTTGTGCCGCCCTGATTGAGGGTGAACAACATGTCCTTGGAGAAAAAGCCTCGCAAGGCTAATGCAGCATACAGAGCGGGACCGGCATGTCCTTTAGAAAGCACTAACCAATCCCGTTCTTCCATGTCGGGCCGGTTGGGATCAACTCGCATGACGCCACCGTATAATACGGCCAGCACCTCGACAATGGACATTGCACCCCCGATATGCCCAAATCCAAGATTGCCTAAGGCCTTCAAAGTCTCAATTCTTATTTCCCTGGCAAAACTGTTCAATCTTGCCACTTCGTGTTCTGCTAACAACAATGCTCACCACCTGAACTGCCAATTTGGGGCAGTGTTGAGGCTCCATAAGGAAACACTGCATATGCCATATCTTCACCAACTATGGTAAACCCTGCTCTGATGGCATCTTCGATATTCCGGTAAGTATCGATGCCAACCAAGTCTTCATGGACCAACTGCTCAGAAGTAACCAATAGCACCTTGATATCATTGGCTATCTTGGCGATGGCCGCGGCCTTGTGGCCACCCAAGACAAATTCTTTGCGAAGCGCCTCCAAAAGCTGTGCTGGTTCTTTTTTTGAAGTCATCCATTGTCGAAAGATCTTATTGCCATACCCTTCCCGGCATTCAGCCACCAAGATAATGACTCCGCCTTGGCGCACGACCCCGGCACAATTATCCAGGGCCTTCTGTGCCTGGTAAAGATTGATATCCTTAGGATCGCCACCTGCACTGACAATGGCTAGATCCAGTCGCTGGGGTACGGAAACTGTGCCCGCTTGCCGCAAGCGCTCACATAATCTGCGGTGAGCTTCAGTTAGGTCGCCGGCACTCGCATCAATTACTCTATGCTGCTCATCCACAATCACATTGAGCAGAAAATCCACTCCCACCATGGAAACGGCTTCTTCTAAATCCTCCCGAACGGGATTGCCCTCTAGCCGAGCAGCCATGGCGCTATCTTCAACCATATGGGCATGGTTACTCCTGATGGTAATTGGTGCCGCTACCCCTGGTACTATAGCTTTGGCGCCACCGGAATAGCCGGCAAAATAGTGAAACTCTACATTTCCGATACAGATGCGAAAGTCCGCTTCCACCACTGGGCGAAAGATTTCTACAGGCGTCCCCCGCTGCGTCCGCCCCAAGGCCACCACATCGTGAATATCATGGTTAATCACACTTACTCGCTGAAAAACACGTTCCCCAACCGATTGAGCAAGCTCCTGGGCAGTCATCGGCCTATGCAATCCTAAGCCGATAACTACGGTAATGTCTTCATCCTTGACCCCAGCGGCATTGAGCCTTTCTAAGATCGGGGGCAGCAGTATCGAATTCGGGCATGGTCTAGTCGCATCACTAGTTATGATGACTGCTTGCTGGCCCGGTTCCAGGAGCTCCTCCAGCCTGGCTGATCTTGTGGGATGATCGAGGGCCATCTGTACAATCTCTCGTTCTGGTATGCTTACCTCTTGTCGTATAGGCAGAAACGTGCCCACATGACCTGCCTTGGGCAGTTGTAAAGCTTGAAAACCGTGTCCGTAAGGTAATGCAACTTCAACCGCCAATTTTACACCTTCCTATATGCTTTCTTTAGTGCTTTAATCAAAGGAAGCTCAACCCCGGATAAGAACCGGACCATGGCTCCACCGGCGGTACAGATATAGTCAAAGCGCGCCTTGGCGTCATCCACCAGCATGGCTGCCGCATTGACACTATCGCCTCCGCCTACCACACTATAGCCTGGTGAAGCGGCAACAGCATTCCATATGGCGCGTGTCCCCTGTTCAAACAGGGGATTTTCATAGACACCCATGGGACCATTCACAAAAATGGTACCCGCATCTTCAATCACGGATTTATAGCAGGAGATTGTCTGTGAGCCAATATCCAGGTATAGCACATCATCAATGGGCAATTCGTCCAAGCTGCATTCCACACGAGAGCCATTTCGCTCATAGGCGAAATCCACCGGGTTTACGAATCGCTCTCCATACTTCTCTATAAACGCCTGAGCTGGTTCTACAAATCCATCTAATGAACGTTCTTTAAGAAACTGTTCTTGTTGCTTGCCAAAGCTCTTGCCTTGAGCTATCCACATAATCATCCCCGTGACACCACCGGTCAAGATCCGATCAGCACTGCCATTTTCCAGCACTTGCCGGATCATGCCAAAGGCATCAGAAATCTTCAGTCCACCGAGGACAAAGATCGACGGCCTTTGCGGATTTTCCATGATTGAGTAAAGAGCCTGTACTTCTGAAATGAGCTGCCTACCTCCAGCTGTAGGTAGGACCTCAGCAAACCCCACCATGGATGGAGCGTTTCTGTGGGCCGCCGCAAAAGCATCATTGACGTAGTAATCAGCCAAATATGCCAACTGGCGGACTAGATAGCAGTCTACCATCTCCCTGGGAGACAATTTAACTGATCGCTCAAAGGTGGATACTTCCTCAGTCAAATACCGAACATTACCCAGTAGTACCGCTTCCCCAGGCTGCAGAGCTTTGACTGCACCCTGGGCAGCCGGACCGGCGACATCATCGATATACCGGACAGTCTGACCCAGTCGGGCAGATAACCTTTCCGCATGTTCACTCAAGGGGATGAGATTATGATAATCCAAAGTGTCGCCCTGGTGGGCGAGAATAGCCACCTTCGCCCCCTGATCCAGCAGGGTCTTCAGGGTCGGAATACTCTTGTTGATGCGGTTGTCATTGACGATTTTCTTGGTAACAGGATCAAGGGGCGAATTGATATCTACCCGCAAGATCACGGTTTTTCCCTGGTAATCAAAATCATCAATGGTATTGATCTGCAAATCAGCTACCATGGCTACCTCCCCAGTTTCAAGTGCTGATTCGTCACTCCAACTGCCTCTAGGCGATCTGTCTGCATCTCCATGCTGGCCCGAACCGCATCTATGGTCTCGGGAATGACTACTGCTTCCTGGGGGATATTAATGGCAAAAACGATCCTGTCTTCAAATACGGTAATGGTTTCCTCCCAAACAGCAATTTCATACATGTCCCCCCTGGGATTACCTAGATCCCGGGCATAGCGGAATAGAGAAGCATTGCCCAGAAACCCGTCAGCTAACCGGACAACGCGAATCCTCGGATGAGCTTCAAACAGCTCTAAGATCTCTTCCTTAGTGGTTTCCCGCTTCGGCTTGGCTACCACAGAAATGATGTGTCCATGGGTGACCGGAGTGTGCACCAGTACCCCGGTTGCCTTTACGTGAGGCATGATCAGCATGAGATCCACAGCCTGATGATTAGGTACTGGATCAACTTTCAGGGCATTCGTCAACCCCCGATGATAATCTCCGGGATCTGCCACCCGCCTGATGATAGTAATGATCACGTTCTCGATACCGATCTCCCGATCCAAGCAATCCACCGAGCGAATGAGCCCAGTTGTATTACAGGAGGTAAGCTTTAGAAACTGCTTGCCCATCCCCTGCTCATAGTTGGCATAACCATGAAAGAAAACATCAGCTACACTAGTTTTTTCTCCACCTTGGAAAACAGCTTTCTTACCATATTTTTCATAGATTTGCTTGTTCTTGGCACCGACACCGGCACTAGTCGCATCCAAAATGATATCGACCTTTTGCACCAGATCTTCCAGGGAACCGGAAATTGGAATACCATATTCTTCTACCTTGTCTCGGTTCTCTGGTAAAGCCAGGTAGAAGTCGTAGTTCATGCCCCTCTCTTTCAAAGCCATTACCGGCAGTGTGGGGCCTATATCAGCTACACCAACCAGTTCCATATCCTTCTGTAAAGCAACTCCGTCGGCTAGCCGCTGACCAATCACTCCATAGCCAACTACACCAACCTTAACCATAATATCCCTCCTGATGTAATTCAGATCATCCACTACTCAAGACTTTCGTCGATCCTTGTCGAAAAATCAACTAATTGTCGACTTGGGCCCATGTAGCGTGTCTCCTCGTGAACTTCATATGCAGTATCCTTTCCGGTTCCTGATGCTAACTACAAGGCCTTGAGCCACAGTCCCCGTAAATCACTAATAGTTTAACGACAGCACTATGGATTTTCGGTCCTATTGCGTTCGTTCTCTAGTAAAATGACCAAATCCTGTCTCTCGGTGAGAACTCATGTCAGTTTCTTATGGACTTTGGAACACGTATCCTACTCAGCGAACAGATTCAGCACAGCCACCCAAACCACAGCCATTTACAGTTCTGTTTCCACTTCTTGACAATTCATAAAAGTCTCCAGACACAATCATAGACTGGATCCGACAATGTTTTCTAGCTTTGCAGGAATTACATATCTTACAAAGAAGATCGCAATACAAACAGCGACTATTTGCCCATTACCGAGTTTGCCAGACACATGGAAAAATCCCGCAATTAACAGTGAAGAGAGGACGTATCCAGCCAATGTCAGAGAGCAAACTCCGTTTATAGTAGCAATGATCGGATGCGACGCCTGATGAAGGAGCTCAATCTAGTTCCTATGCAAGTTCGGAAATGTAAAGCAACAATCAATTCTAAACACTCAGTGCCGGTGGCACTTAACCTGTTTAATAGGGACTTCGGGGCTAATGCACCGTGTCAGAACTGGTTAGGAGATCTTACCTCTCCACAGAGGAAGGGTGGCTATACTTGGGAGCATTTATCGATCTTTATTCCCGGGAAGCTGTGGGTTGGGCCCCAGGAACTCGTATGACCATGCCATCAGTCCTCGATGCTGTGAACAAAACCCTACAACTCGAACGTCCCTCCAAAGGCCTCATATTCTGTTCTGACAGCGGTTCCCAGTATGCTCCCCATGATTACCGTTCTGAAAGATTGCATTCTCCAATGAAATGGAAAAAGGTGGTGATATGCAAACAAAAACCCGGTTGTTGGTGCACGCGAACATACAAATGGGAGGTCATGAAGCATGAAGAGAATCACTAAAACACTCGCATTATGTGTACTAATGGTCTTGCTCATTAGTATGGTTAGTTTCGCAAAAGGCAAGATCGAGCTAACTGTACAGACTTATTGGGATCCTGAATTGGGTAGTGGAGCGAGGCTCGAACAGTCGTTCAAAGATTTTATGGCTCTCTATCCAAACATCGAAGTAAAGCACATTTACCTACCTCGAGATCAACTCATCCAAAGAGTCTTGTCACAGGTCTTGACAGATACCCTTCCCGACATTGTCTTTGCCGATAATCCTTGGGTAAGGCAATGGGCAGAGGCTGGTGTCTATAAGGACATTACTCCACTAGTTGAACAGTGGGATGACTACGAAGACTTCTTCCACGGAACCCGAGATGCTTGTACTTTTCAGGGTAGAGCCTATGCACTACAGCTAGTAACCAACAACTTAGCCTTATTCTACAACAAGGACATGTTTGCCGAATTAGGCATAGCTGAACCGCCCAAGACATGGGATGATATCAAAGCCATCTCTGCCAAAGTCACTGCCAATCTCCCTGGGGTATATGGGTTAGCCTTCTCCGCATGGGATGACGAGGAGTGTACATGGCAGTTTGAGCCTTTCATCTGGAGTAACAAGGGAAGCTTGCTAGAATTGGATCAGCCAGAAGCCGTGGCTGCCTTGCAGTTCTGGACTGATCTAGTTAATGAAGGATATACTGCTCGTGACTGCTTGAATTGGCGTCAGCAAGACGTAACTCATCAGCTGGTTAACAAGAAAGTGGCAATGATGGTCATGGGCCCATGGGAAATCCGTTCCGGACTAAAAGATGCCGATTTCGAATACGGCATTGTACCCATACCAGTACCCAAAGCGGGATACAATCCGGTCAGCCCCATGGGCGGAGAGTGTTTTGGGTTAAGCTCGTCAATAGACCCAAGTAAGATAGACGCGGCTTGGCAGCTAATCGAGTACCTAGTAGCCCCAGAACATATGGCCGACTTTACCACGGCATCCGCTACCGTTCCCACCCGGGGTGCAGCCCTGGAGTTCGTCTTAGACAGGGAGCCTCGGCTAGAGGTATTTGCAAAACAGGCAGAGTATGCCCTGGCCAGGACTGTAGCAGGCGGTGGAGAGAAGTATCCTGAGGTCTCAGCCATCACCCGCAGTGCTATTCAGCGAGCCCTATCGGGTATGATGGATCCTCAAGCTGCATTCACTCAAGCAGCCGGAGAAATCAAGGAGCTTTGGCCTGCCGACGAATACGAAGCACTGAGGAACGAGGTACGAGAGGTTCATAGTCGATAGAACGATCGCACTAGATAGTCTTAGCTATTCAATCTTGGGCGGAAGGGGCTTCCCCTTCCGCCTCAGGAGGTTTTCAAGGTGGGCAAGCTCAGATATAGACTCGGTTGTTATTTGTTTCTCTTACCTGCGATTCTTTACATCTGCCTATTATTGATCTACCCCTTGATATACAACACGGGCCTTAGCTTTAGGGACGTCAGTCTAATCAGTTATATGAAGGGAACCAGCAAATTCGTAGGTTTTGCTAACTATCAAAAACTATTTAGAGACCCTATCTTTCATAGGATTCTATATAATACGGCTATCTTTATGGTGCTGTCCATTGTGTTTCAGTTTGTCCTTGGTCTTCTGTTAGCTTTGTTATTCGATAGGGATTTCCCCCTGAATAACATATTTCAAGGGCTAATACTGCTGCCTTGGTTCGTACCGATTATGGTAAAAGGCAATATTTTTCGGTGGTTCTTTAGTGATATGGGCACCATCAACGGTTTCCTAAGTTCTTGGGGTATAATTTCTCAGCCTATTCCTTGGATAACTAGCAACAGCCTACCGATTATATCTTTATCCATTGCGAATATCTGGCTGGGAATTCCTTTTAACTTCATCTTGCTGTTTACCGGTCTGAAGGGAATCCCCGTGGAACTCTATGAGTGTGCTCAGATTGATGGGGCAACAAAGTGGTATCAGACAATCTTTATCACTATTCCGCTCCTCAAACCAGTAATTATTACTACCCTCATGCTCGGATCGATTTTCACCATCAAAGTCTTTGATTTGGTTTGGATTATCACCAAAGGCGGACCCGGCAACTTATCGCACCTGTTCAGTACGTATTCCTACTCTCTGGCTATGGAACAGTTCAAATTCGGTATGGGAGCAGCTGTAGCCATCGTCATGGTATTGATTGTAACGGTGATCACCATTGGCTTTAACTCCATCAAGGTCGATTACTAGGGGGAGACACTCATGAAATATACGTGGAAGGATTGGAAGTGGACGCTGATAGCCCTGATACCGGTATTGATCTTGATCATACCCATTTATTTTGTATTGATCAGCGGTTTCGAAACCGTGGAAGAGATCTATCATCAGCCTCCATATTTGGTTCCACCCAATCCCACATTGCAGTACTATGCTGATGCTTGGACAACTCTTAATCACTACTTGATGAATAGTGTGGTAATATCCGTAGGGGTACTGATCCTGACAATCGTGGTAGCAGCTCCAGCAGCTTTTGCCTTGGCCAAACTCAATTTGCGGGGCGAGAAAACAGTATCATTTCTGATGGCATTGGTGCAAATGTTACCAGTGACCACGGTCGTCATTCCCCTGTTCCTGATTTTCTTTAAGCTTAAACTTATCAATACGCATGTTGGGGTAATCCTTGGTATTTCGGCGTTCACCATCCCCTTTAGCGTAATCTTGCTGACCGCTTATATGCGCTCCATGCCCTGGGGATTGATTGAAGCAGCTCGCATCGACGGTGCATCACTCTTCACCATTTTTGTGCGAATAGTGATGCCTATCTGCAAGCCGGCTCTCTCTACCGCTGGAATGCTTGCATTGCTGAATGCATGGGGAGACTTCATCTTCGCAATATCCTTTCTGCAAGAGCGATCTCTGCAGCCCATGAGCGTGGGGTTATATAGTTTCATAGGTCAGTATGGCACCCAATGGAACTTGCTCATGGCAGGAAGCATGATTTACTCACTGCCGGTGATCATCGTTGTCACCCTCGCCGGTAAAGGATTGGTGTCTGGCCTAACTGCCGGTGCATTCAAGGAGTAGTTAGAAAAGGAGCAGCTGAGCTGCTCCTTCATCTGTTCCCCATTTTGCTCTATCCTAGCTGATCAAGTTCCGGTTTCCTTCCCTTCCCTAACAGCATCTCTCAGATCCAATAGATCTTTCATGATGTGATACAGATTGGCCTCGTAGCCATCGGTTCCGAAGATATCGTGCAACTCCTTATACATTCCAAATAGCTTGTTATAGGTCTTCACATTGGTTGGGATAGGCTCAAACTGTCTCTCTTTCAACCCACCCATAGCTGCTTGGGCTGCCTCTACCGCAGCATGGCCACCATTTTCCGGGCCTGCTGCCACTGCGGCAAACATCGCTGCCCCAAGTGCAGGCGTCTGAGCAGATCGAGAGATTTTCATGGTCCGGTTAGTGACATCGGCATAGATTTGCATGAGCATCTCGTTTTTCTCGGCAATTCCACCACAATTGATGACTTCCTCAATATGGACACCATATTCTTCTAGCCGCTCAATGATCACTCTAGAACCATAGGCTGTACCTTCGATCAACGCCCTATACATTTCCTCCGGACGGGTCTGTAAAGTCTGACCTAACATGAGCCCACTAAGCCGTACATCCACCAAGATGGTGCGATTGCCGTTATTCCAGTCCAAAGCCAAGAGCCCACTTTCACCTGGTTGCTGTTTTTGGGCCTTTTTGGTGAGCAGTTGATGGATGTCCATCCCTTGCTGTTTAGCCTCTTCCTGATAGCTGGCAGGTACGCAGTGATTTACAAACCAGTTAAAAATATCTCCCACTGCCGATTGTCCAGCTTCCAGCCCATAGTGGTCAGGCAAGACTGAACCCTCGACTATCCCACATATCCCCGGTACGTCTGGTAGACCTGTTTTGAGGCTGGCCACAGCTACATCACAGGTGGAGGTTCCGATGATTTTCACCAGGGTGCCTTCTTTAACCCCAGCCCCTACTGCTCCCATATGTGCATCAAAAGCGCCAACACTAACAGCTATGCCAGCCTTTAACCCCAGCCGTTCCGCCCATTCCTCTGTAAGCAAGCCGGCCCTTTCTCCTGCAGTATAAGCTGTATTGGGCAGAGACTCCCGTATCCTGCCGAGACGCGGCTCTAAGGAAACCAAGAACTCCTTATCCGGGTAGCCAGACCAATTGGAGTTGAACATAGCCTTGTGCCCTGCTGCACAGACTCCACGTTTGAGTTTGTCGGGCGCCACCGTCCCTGTAAGTAAACCAGGGATAATATCAGCAAGTTCTACCCACGTATAGGCCGCATCAGAGACTTCCGGGTCCACCTTGAGGCAATGCCAGATCTTGGACCAAAACCATTCGGAGGAATAGGCACCACCGACTTTTGCCAGAAACTGTGGCCTAATCTCCGCGGCCCTAGCTGTGATAGCCCCGGCTTCCTCATAGGAAGTATGATCTTTCCAAAGCCAAGCCATGGCATTTGGGTTATCCACAAATCGTGGGTCCAGTCCTAATGGGATGCCATGAGCATCTACTGGCATGGGAGTACTACCAGTTGTATCTACACCAATACCAATGATCTGATCAGGGCTGAAGTCTTTGCGATTAGCCTGCGCTTCTCGAATAGCACCACGGCCGGCAGCCTCTAACCCATCTAGATAGTCCCGTGGATCCTGACGGGCAACATTAGGATCAACGGGATCGACAATTACCCCATCAACTCCGGCTTGGTAGTTGTATACACTAGTACCAACCTCTTCGCCGGTAGCAATATCCACGACCAATGCTCGCACGGAGTTAGTCCCATAATCAAAGCCTAAGGCAAAACGCCCGTTTTTCAAGGCAAATCCCCCTTCCACACGTTATCTACTATTGTCTTTGTGCGCAAACTACCATCATTCTCCTAACTTGCCTAGGAATGTATTCGAAAAAGAATGAAAAAAACCTGCAGAGGCAGAGCAATAGATATCCTTAGGGAAGCCCTGGTACCACGCAGCTTCGCATTATCCCGCCGCCAGCTGCAGATGCCTACACCTACCGATTGCTTTGTGAGAGCTTTGAAAAAGGTAATCCCGAGATCTCCGACGAATTCTTGTTTGAATAGGCTTTTTGCTGCGAATTACCGGTAGTGAAATATCATGGCCAGCGAATGAGAAAGGAAGGCATCAGCTATGGCAGTTATTTACGCCATCGCCAGCCAAAAAGGTGGAGTTGGCAAGACAACCACTGTGCTTAATCTAGGGGCTGCCCTTGCCGAGATGGGCTGTAGAGTCTTGCTGGTAGATTTAGATCCCCAAGGGGGACTTACCCTGTCATGTGGATATGAGCCGGATTCCTTGGAAACCACGATCTATGATGCTCTGCGTCGCTCTCAGAGTGCTGAACCATATATTCTCAAGACATCATTTGGTGCCCACCTGCTGCCAGCCAATGTGGATCTAGCACTATCCGAAATGGAGTTAGTTGGCAGCCTAGCCAGGGAACGGCGACTAGCCATGGTGCTTGTGCCGGTACGCCACCAGTATGACGTAATCCTGATCGATTGCCAGCCATCTCTAGGCCTGCTTACGGTTAATGCCCTGGCCTTAGCTGATTATCTTCTGATTCCGGTTGCCTGTGAGTATCTGGCACAGAAGGCCATTCAGGGTCTTTTGAAACTGGTCAAGAAAGTACAAGTACATTACAACAGCCAGCTGACTATAGCTGGCCTATTACCCACCATGTTTGACCGCCGGACCAATCATACAGCAGAGGTGCTGAAGGAGCTGCACGAGACCTTTGAGCCGCAAATCCGGGTATACGAATATATAGTTTATCGAAGCATTCGGTTCGCCGAATCGGCAGCGGCCGCGAAACCTATCATCCACTATGCCCGCAGCATTCCCGGTGCCGATGCTTATCGTGACCTGGCCCGGGAGATCTTCGTCAGCCTGCCGACAACAGCCAGATAGATACACCCTCGCGAAGCACCACCAACTTATCCTTTGATCGATCCTGCCAGCAGTCCCCGCACAAAGTAACAATACTTACTTTTCGCCGGTTTCTTGGTAATGCTGGGCGAGATAATGTTTCCGCCCGATTGCATAGAGATCATTCCCCAGGGGGTCTACGGCCACGATTAAAGGAAGGTCTTCTACCACTAAGCGCCTGATCGCCTCAGGCCCTAGTTCAGGATAAGCCACAACAGCTGCTTCCCTAACCGAACGGGCAATTAGTGCACCGGCACCTCCGATGGCAGCAAGGTAGATGGCGTGGTGCGCGGCTATGGTGTGCACGACTTCTCTGGCAAGGGGGCCCTTGCCAATGATGGCCTTAAGTCCTGCAGCGAAAAGTTGAGGTGTATAAGGATCCATCCGCCCACTGGTAGTGGGTCCGATAGACCCAGTGATTTGGCCGGGCCGAGCCGGACTGGGCCCAGTGAAGTAAATAGTAGCTCCCGCCAATTTGATCGGCAAATCTGTACCTGCAGCCAGAAGCCGCACCAACCGTTGGCAAGCGGCATCCCGAGCTGTAAAGATTTCTCCACTCAAGAGAAGCCTCTCACCCGCCTCCAGCTGCTTGATGTCATGATCAGTAAGAGGTGTTCGCAGCCGCTGCTTAGCCATTTGAACACTCACCGCCTTTTCTTTGGATAGATTCCCCCACGAGAATAATAGAGCGGCTGCGAGTGGCATGACAGCCGATATTCACGGCTACCGGCAATCCTGCTATGTGAGTAGGGAAGACCTCAACATTCACTCCCAGTACGGTAGTAGCTCCCCCAAATCCCTGAGGTCCTATCCCCAAATCATTGATTTCATGACAAAGGTCTGTCTCCAACTGCCGCAGTGCTGCCACGGGATTGGGCTGAGCTAACGAGCGAACCAGCGCTTTCTTAGCTAGTAATGCGGCCTGCTCCATCGTCCCTCCTACCCCAACCCCTACTACCATAGGCGGACAGGGGTTGCCTCCCGCTTGGCCTACCGCTTCCAAGACATAACGCTTCACTCCTGGTAACCCATCAGCCGGCCTCAACATCTTGAGGCCGCTCATATTCTCACTGCCAAACCCCTTGGGGGCAATAGTAATCCTCAGTTCATGCCCAGGTACCACATCATAGTGAATGACTGCCGGAGTATTATCACCTGTGTTCCGGCGCTGGAAGGGATCCCTGACTACCGAAGCCCTTAGATAACCCCTCTGGTAGCCTTCCCTGACTCCGTCATTAATGGCATCAGTCAAAAACCCACCCTCAATGCAAACATCCTGCCCGAACTCAACAAAAACCACCACCATACCACAATCCTGGCAGATGGGGATCTGCTGTTCGGCAGCAATGGCCGCGTTCCGTAAGAGAGCCTTCAAGATATCTTTGCCAATGGGAGAGCTTTCCTTGACTACTGCAGCTTCTAGAGAATGCCGGATATCATCTGGTAGATAGTAGTTGGCCTCCATGCAGAGTCTGGCCACTGCAGACGATATCTCCTGTACGTGAATACCAGCCACCCCCGTACCCCCCTACCCCAGTACTCGTTGCTTTATGTCCAGTTGTTTGCTCAAACGATGGCGATATCTACTTGTTTCTGTGGATATTACCTCTTTCCTCCATCAGGGATCGAGGCCGAGCCAAGGCCCCGACATCGAAGCCATCAGACTTAGCCTTGGGCCCGCTGCTCCAAGATCAAACTCAAAACCAGACCGGCAGCATATACGCTGGTAGTTCCCCCAGCCACGACCCCGGAATCATTGAAAATCAAGGCCACGAGACTGGCTGTAATAGTAGAAAAGACTATTCCCCGGACCGGTGGATGCTCACCCATAGCAATTTGGACAGCCGGGGTAGGCCGATAGACCAAAATCGCCATAACACCCAAAGCCACCAAAAGCCCTTTGCTCCAGATACTATAGCGCATCAGCTTTAGATTCATCGATAATTTCCGTTGCAGGATCCTGCCTATCTCGGACCAATCTCCCTGTGTAACCACCCTCAGAGCTCGAGTGACATGAGATCCTGTTCCCGCCAAGGGAACCAAATTGATCCAGAGGACACCTATTATGATGACAACCACCACAAGCATGGTCGTCTTCCGCCCAACATGGCTCCATAACCCATAGGCCAAAGGAAAAGCAGTTAACGCGGTAATGGTGCCACCAGCATTGGCTCCTAGATTAGGCGAGGCCAAGAGAACGATCACTGCCAAAAACCACAAGAGTACTATGGCCGTTACCCGTGGCCAATACTCCCGTACCACTAAGGCAGTTAGCAATGATGACCCTATGAGGATACCCATATATTCATTCCCGATACCGTAGAAACGCGCCCCCAACATCACGTCATACCCTAGAGGAGAAAACTTGATCAGGGGGCTGCCCAGACAAATGTCGAGGACGAGACTCACCGCGGTCAGGCCGCAAACTACTGCGTATTTGCTTTCCATGCTAGGAGCTAAATACCAGGTTGTGCCTGTAAACAATAAAGCTATGGCCAATGTATAGAAAAAAGCGAACAGTACGGTTGCTGGCCGTAAGACCGGCAGTATTAGCAGTGCCAAGGGCATAGAGGCAACCAAAAGCAAGGCAAAGGAGATAAAGGCGGTCCACTTCCTCGGTAAGCTGGGGAATGCAATTAAGAATCCAAAGGCAGTCAAATAGATGACAATTTCCAAGCTCACAAAGGCTCTAAGTAGAGGCGGACGCTGCTTATAGGTAGCCGCACTGCGGGTGAGAAGCTCTTGGAGATAATCAAACTCCAATTCGAGCTGATTGCTCCGAGCCAAAGTGATATCAGTCTCTCCACCATCACTACTACCTTTTCTCTCGAAACCAATTACAGCAGGCTGCATTGTACTAGTAATCACAGCCCCCGGCAGCCCTTTTGGCCATCGGAGTCCGAGCCAAGAAAGAACCGAAGGGGCAATATCGTAGTTGGTTACTACGCCACAGCGCCGTGTAGTTCTGCTGATTAGAAATCCCGGCATAATACCGGGTCCCGCAATCATCATGGGAGTTAGCAGTCTGCCTCCAGCAATGTCCTCTCCAGTGGGTATGGGGCTGGCAACCATCACCCACTCTCGGTCCAAATCCACTTCCTCCAACAGCTGATCTAGAAACCATTCGATACCTCCCAGAGCCTCGCGGCGATAATATTGGTATTGCGATACCCTGAGCTGTTTGCGTTCCGCTTCCACCCTATCCATATCGCCTAGATCTACTACGACGAATTGGGCTATAGGTCTGACTCCTAGATAGGCATGCCAGAGCGCTTCTAGGTTGCTGCGGCGGCCAGTGGGGAACAGCGGGTCCAGATGGTTCATCCCAGCCCCGACTTTACCCACCGGCACTTGACCTCTACCATCCATGGCAATTAACGCCGCCCACCTCTGGTATTCGTCACTATCGGCATCGCCGATAAGTGCAACCCCTTTCCCCGCTTGCCGCAAGGCTTCGCCTATGACTCCCACCTGCTCAGTACCTACAGAAGCCAGGTTGTTGGCCTTGATACTCTCAATATCCAGCACAACTATACTATCTGATACTGCCTCCCAGCCGGTCCGGCGACGATAAATATCGCCGGCTTTCTGGTCATGGTATTCCTCACGGGCGGGTAAAGCCAGCTTGGCTCCGGCAGCACCCACCACTCGAAAACCACCCCCGATTGTGGTATAGGCATTCTCAGGGGTGAGGCCTCCCCCAGTGCGAGTATTCATCAGACCGATCCCGCCGATATGTGCCAGACGCTCCAGAGAGCCACCGGTCTGTGCCCTCAGATCCTCTAAGGATAGGCGGTTGACTACAACTAGAGTAACCCGCTCCAGGCGATTGGCTGCAGTACTAGAAAGTATTTCTGCCCTCTTAGCTTCATGCGCAGCGGCTTGCGAGTGTAAGCGAGATGGGCTGATAGTTGTTTTTACTGCGACAGAGTGCCCTAAGTAGACCAAGAGGAACAAAACTAGCATAACAGCCACCCAGTTTCCGAACTTACTCTGCCCACCCTCACAGCACAAATCATCACTCACCCTTCCCTTGGCGAATTTAGAGCTCAGTCCTCTGACAAATGCGCTGATAAACTCTCTCCACTTGATCTACCATGAAATGAGCATCAAAATGCTTCTTAGCATACTCCGCCGCCTCTGAACCCAACCGTTTGGCCAAAGGGCGATCCCTCGCCACAGCCAGCAGAGCTTGCGTAAGTTCTTCTACCTCACCAGGCGATACCAAGATGCCTGTGCGACCAGCTTCCACCATCTCGGGAATCCCGCCTACCCGAGTTGCGATCACCGGAATACCCGCAACCATAGCCTCCATGAGGCTAAGAGGCCAACCCTCTGTCAAAGAAGGCAACACAAAAGTATCGAAAGCTGGAAACAAGTGCCGGGCTGTATCGCAAAACCCCAAAAAGCGTACATGGTCACTGAGGCCCCTAGCTTGCGCATCTTGCTTCAATTCTTCCTTGAGGGGGCCATCACCCATGATCACAAATCGCAATGTTGATTCCACTGCGACTACTCGAGCAGCTGCTGCCAGCAAAATGTCAATTCCCTTTTCCCGAGTCAGACGACAGGCGGTACCTACCACAAAGATATTGGCATCTTCTGCCCAACCCCATTGAGCCCGGTGATTTGCCCGAGCATCGACCATCCGATTCGGCTCATGTGTTTTATCCAGCAAAACACCATTGGGAATAAAGCTCACTTTCTCGGCAGGACAACCGATGGTCTGGAGAAGCTCATCTCTAATACCTGGAGAGACGGCAATGAAATGGGTAGTACCTTTGGCTAGGAGTCTTTCCATGAATTGGCGCCATCTACGTTGTTGCACATCCCGATGTGTTGGCAAGATCTCGTTATGATAGCTTACCACTACCGGATAGTTGAGCTTGTTTCCGTAGTTTAGTGCCAAACGGGTAACTAGACCGGCTTTGGCGCCATGAGCATGGACTATATCAAAGGGATGGCGGTGAAGGAAGCGAGCAAACCGCCGGATAACCAGTGGATCGACCCAAGGGCGTACGCCATCACCAATATCCAGAGGCAAGATCCGGCAGACCCCGATCGTTCTTAGACGTTGCATCAGCGTTTCTTCTATTGAGCAGGCCACGGTAATCTCATAGCCGGCTCGCCTTAATCCAGCCATCAAGATTTCCACATGGGTTAACATACCTCCGGCTGCGGGCCGGATAACTTGAAGTATTCGGGAGATATTACTCACTCCTTGCGACCAACATGATGTCTCTGCCCTATTCTGGCCCACCTTCTATTTTTCCCCTTACCGGTAGTATCATCCTCATTGCAGCGCACAAAAAACCAGGAAATGCCTGATTGCACTCCCTGGTCTCTAGCACGTACTGTAGTTTTTGCTATCTCTATCTCCAATAAGCTAGCACCGGTTATGTAAGCGCCTCTTCCGCTATTTCTACAGAAGATGCTTCACTGCCATCGTCATCCCACAGCCACTGATAGCTCGATACCAAAGGCATCCGCCAGCCGCTGCCAAACCCCCGCTTCGATACTCTCAACCCCGGAGCAGCCTGGTTCCGCTTATACTCAGTCCGCAAGAGAAGCCGGAGAACACGATCAACGGTCTCTATCGGATAGCCTGCTTCCCTAACTTCATGTCTAGTCTTGCCTTCCTCGATAAACAACCGCAAGATGCCGTCAAGGATACTGTAAGGGGGCAGAGTGTCTGTATCTTTCTGATCGGGCCGCAATTCAGCCGAGGGAGGCTTAGTCATGGTCGACGCCGGGATAATCGCTTGCTCCCGATTGATCCAATTGGCTAGACGATAGACATCAGATTTGTAGACATCACTGAGCACCGCTAGGCTCCCACACATATCACCATACAAAGTAGTATATCCCACCGCCAGCTCCGATTTGTTGCTGGCATTGAGTAACAGCCAGCCATACTTGTTGGAAAGAGCCATCCAGAACAGCCCTCGCAACCGGGCCTGGATATTCTCCTCAACTACGTCCAGATTGATGTCAATAAAGCAATCTGCCATAGTCCCCTTTACACTAGCCAAGGCATCAGAGATAGGGATGATCTGCATATCACAGCCTAGGTTCTTTGCCAAGGCCCGGGCATCAATCATAGAACTAGTGGGTGAATAAGGACTGGGTAGAGAAATGCCGTGGACATACTCCGGTCCCAAGGCTGCAACGGCCAGACAAGCCACTACAGCCGAATCCAACCCCCCGGACAAACCCAATACGACATCAGTAAACCCAGATTTCCTCATATAATCCCGTATACCCAGAATCAGAGCATCATGCAACATGGCGATGGAATTAGTAGTAACTGGTGGCATTTCGCCCCTCAACTTACGATCTTCCATCTCCACGATTAGGAGCTCTTCCCGAAAAGGCTGAGTCCTGGCACAGATGTTTCCCTCAGCATCTACAGCCAGCGATTGTCCAGCAAAAATCGATTCATCATTGGCACCTACCTGGTTAACCCAAATCACCGGTTTGGCGGTCTTGCGAGCCCTTTGGCTCAGCAATCCTTGGATAGCAGCCTCCTGGCCAAAATAGTAAGGGAAACTGCCGATATTGACCAAAAGATCCGCTCCCGCTCCGGCTTGGGTCTGCATGAGGCTATCTGGTCCCCCTAGCTCTTCCCCGATCGTGACACCTATGGACAAACCGTCTAGATCAAAGCAGTCAGTGGACTGGCCTGAGGCAAAATACCGTGCCTCATCCAATAAATCGTAATCTGCCAACACCCGCTTATGCCGAGAAATGATACCTCCCTGGCCATCTAGCAAAAAGGCAGTATTGTATAGGGCCTTCTCCAGTCCTAGGCCATTAGGAAGGCTTTCAACCCCACCGATGATTACCGCAATACCCTGGATACTCTTCCGCAGTGTCTCCACAGCCTTCATGGCGGCAGTTACAAACCCACTGCGAGTCAGAAGGTCCCGGGGAGGATAGCCGGTAATAGCCATTTCCGGGAACACGATTAGGCGACACCCCTGCTTTTTGGCCCGGGCAGCATATTCCTGGATCCTACGAGTATTACCCTTCAGATCCCCGATTGCAAAATTCAGCTGTGCTAGTGCGATCTTCAAACAATCACCTTCCCTTTGTAGAGAACACCTCTGGCCTTTCCATTATATATCATTCTAGCAGGCTGGCCAGGGCCTATGCAAGACGTACCAGGCTGGATTCAGAGACTCTCTGCCGAAATGTGATATAATAGCCAAAACGAGTAAGAGTTCACCCGTCCATTCGCCATTCAATGATCGGCAAAGATGGGGCGCCCTATAGACACATTCTAGAGGATGAGTGACCATGCCCAAGAAGCACCGGCGCGGTGGTGTAAAACAGCAACACTCTATTGTTCCTGGTATACGCAAGCGGCTCCAAAAAATCGCAGCATGCCCTTATGTGCGGGCGGTCACGCCTGGCCGTATTTCCGCGGCCGTTGGCAGCCAGCAACCGATGATCGTGTTCCAATATTTCCAAAAGACAGGAATGAAGCTCAGCGGAAAAGTTCCGGGAGCCGTACAAGAGATCTTCGTAGTCAGCTCCAACAAAGAAGCTGCTCTCAACTGGCTGGTAACTGCCGAGCTGGTTCTTTTGGAGGAAAACCGACCAGGAAAAGCTTACAGCCAGCGCAAAACCAAGCCTGCCAATGAGGAAATCCATCTTGCTCCAGAGGCTTCCCCTGATACCATTCAGCGATATATGCAATCACCTAGCTCAAACTTCAGACCCCTAGAAGTGCCTATTGGTGAGCGAATGAATGGCCAGATCCGCCGCTTTAGAGATGAGCTGATCCGACAAGAGAAAAAGGAAAAACAAGCAGCCCTCTCAGCCAAGCGGAAACGGCCAAAAGAGCCCCACACCTCATCTGCCACACCTGTCACCATGGAGGAGTGGCTTGAGGCAGCCGATACGCAAGATACTGCTTACTGGCAAAAGATCAAGGCCCAGAAGGGCCCGTGAGTCTGCTTATTTTGGCCGGTTGCGTTGGCTGCGATCGAGCACAGCCTTCCGCAGGCGGATACTCTTAGGCGTAATCTCCACTAGCTCATCTTCAGCCACAAAGGCCAGAGCCTCCTCCAAGGAAAAAATACGCGGTTCATCGATCTTCGGTGCAATATCTGCCGTAGCTGACCGCATATTGGTGACATGCTTTTTCTTGGCTATGTTGACATCGAGATCATTCTCCCGACAGTTTTCACCGATAATCATTCCTTCATATACCATAGTGCCCGGCCGGATAAAGAGTATGCCTCTCTCTTGAATGTTATTGATCGCATAGGCAGTGGCTTCCCCTGTTTCCCAAGCTACCAGGGCTCCACTGGTTCGCTGGGAGATATCTCCCCGGTAGGGGCCATATCCGTAAAAGGTATAGTGCATTACACCATTGCCCTTGGTTTCTGTGAGAAACTCAGAGGCAAAACCAATCAGCCCTCGGGTAGGAACTGTAAATTCCAGTTTCAACCGATTGTCACCCATCTGGGACATATTAAGCAGCTCGCCACGGCGGGTCCCGAGATTATCCATAACTACCCCCAGATATTCCGTGGGTATGTCCACGACCAAGCGCTCCAAGGGCTCCATGATACCGGCATCTGACTCATGGAGAATCACCTGGGGCTTGGAGACAGCCATCTCGTAGCCTTCCCGCCTCATGTTCTCAATCAAGATAGAAAGATGCAATTCCCCTCTACCAGCTACCTCAAACACATCGGGGCTATCGGTGGCCCTTACTCTCAATGCGACATTTACTCTCTTTTCCCGCTCTAGCCGGTCCCACAAATGGCGGCTGGTCAGATACTTGCCTTCCTGACCGGCAAAGGGACTATCATTCACCCGAAACAGCATCATGAGCGTAGGCTGGTCAACCTCCAATGGTGGTAAAGGAGCCGGCTGTTCTACTGAAGTAATCGTATCACCAATCTCGACATTGTCCATACCGGCTAGAGCCACGATCTCCCCCACTGGTGCGTGATCCGCAGGGACCCGTCTTAGATTTTCGAAGACAAATAACTGACCAACAGTCTCTTTCTGCAATTTGTCGGTGCCGCCTCGGGTTACCACAACCTGATCACCCCGACTGAGTGTGCCATTGTGCAGACGACCGATGGCAATGCGCCCTATATATGAATCATAATCCAGAGTACTGACCATCAGCTGCAACGGGGCCTGGGGGCTACCTGCAGGTGCTGGTACATAGTTAACTATCGCCTCTAGAAGTGCTCTTACCGAGCCTTGACCTGCTTGGATGACAGCCAGAGCATCATCCAGCTCTTCGGCAACTATCCCCAACCGGGCAGTCCCATAGAGCACGGGGTAGTCGAGCAGCTCTTCATCGGCTCCTAGGTCAATAAACAAATCCAAGACCTCGTCGACCACCTCTAAAGGGCGGCAATCCGGGCGGTCTATCTTGTTGATTAAGACGATAGGCTGTACTCGGCGAGCCAGCGCTTTCTGCAACACAAAGCGCGTTTGAGGCATAGGACCCTCAAAGGCATCCACTACCAATAGAGCTCCATCTACCATATCCATGATCCGCTCTACCTCGCCACCAAAGTCGGTATGGCCGGGAGTATCGACGATATTGATCTTATAGTCTCCATACATGACGGCAGTGTTCTTGGCTAGGATCGTAATACCCCGTTCCCGCTCTAGATCATCGGAATCAAGTACTCGATCTTGTATATCGGCATTGGACCGAAAGACACCGGTCTGTTTGAGTATGCCATCCACTAAGGTTGTTTTGCCATGGTCTACATGAGCAATAATTGCTACATTACGTAATTCCATAATAGGTTGGCCTCCTGTTAGCAAAAAACGGACAGATCTAAGACTACCCATCCTCTTTAGTCTGATCAAGAAGGGTATACACATGTATAGAAATGCTTCTGCCTTTACCTGAAATCAATCGAGACGCGTTTACCCCGCAGCGGAAAGAAGGTTTAGGCAAATCCCGGAACAACTAGTCGCGAGATATACGCAAAGAGAGTGCCCACCAAACTGCCTGCCAGTACATCAGTGGGATAATGAACTCCAACATAGATGCGAGACCAGCCCACTAAGGCTGCCCACACAACCCAAAGCAAAGAGTAGCCAGGAAAAGCTAGTGCATAGCTTATTCCCACAGCGAAACTAGCAGTCGTATGCCCGGAGGGAAAAGAATAGGCACAGATAGGGACATTAAAAGTACGGATCTGTTCTAGTCGGAAGATCGGGCGGGGGCGGTTCACCAACCGCTTGACCACATGACTAACAAAATGGCTGCTAGCTAAAGCCGCCAAAGCCCGGCTGCCGGCAATCACATAGGGAGAACGGCGTTGGCTCAGCCCGGCGAATATGGCAGCAAGGGTAATGCCAATGGTAAACCCTGCACTACCGGTCCGAGTCACCCAAACAGATAATGTATCCAACAGCCCACATTTGCAGCGTGTATTAAATAAGCGAAACAACCACTCATCACTATCACGAATTGTTGACAACCTGACCCCTCCCCCTCGGATAGTCTTAGTTTACCACATCTACCGCCGAAGCGCAGTATGAAATTTGCCGCGCAAAATCCAGACCAACCACCTGATCTTTGGTCCATTGGATAAGGCTTCCTCTAGACTCAACTATTGCCCAATCTAATCATGGCAAATCTGTACAGACTAACCCTAGATGCGAATCAGCCAGCATCTCTCGAGTTTTTCCACGATCTGTCAGCGGGAACAGGAGGAGCTAACTATGACATATGACAAATACCGGCCCCGGGTCGCCTATTTTTGCATGGAATATGGGCTCGACGAATCTCTGCCAATCTATGCGGGGGGATTGGGGGTCCTAGCCGGAGATATCCTCAAAACCGCCTTTGACCTAAAACTACCCTTCATAGGAATAGGCATCCTGTGGAAGGAAGGATATACTACTCAGCTGATTAACGAACACGGGTGGCCATATGATAGACCCGCTACCTATACTAGAGACACACTTCAGGATATCGGTATTACCATACATATAACCATCAGGGGTGAACAAGTACCGGTAAGGGTATGGCGGGTCGATAGTTTTGGCAATGCTCCGCTGTATCTGCTTGATACTGCCGTACCTGGCAGCAGCTATGATTGGGTGACACGGCGATTATATGGAGGTACTCCCCAAGACAGGATCGCCCAGGAAATAGTGCTCGGCATTGGCGGTATCAGAGCTCTGGAGGCCCTGGGCCATACAGTTGATGTATATCACTTCAATGAAGGGCATGCAGTCCTAGCCGGTATTGAGCTAATCAGACGAAAAAAGGCCAAAGGACTCACTTTTGATGAAGCCCTGGAAGCTACTCGGAGGGAGGTTGTGTTCACTACTCACACCCCCGTGATGGCTGGCAATGAGGAACATGAACACAGTCTCTTGCGGTACATGGGAGCCTATGATGGCTTGTCATGGGAAGAAATGCGCCGTATCGGTGATGAACCCTTTAACATGACTGTAGCAGGCCTGCGTCTTGCCCATCTTGCCAACGGCGTCTCCAAGCTGCATGGCATGACTGCGAGGGCCATGTGGTCAGATAAGGATGACCGAGCCCCCATCGTGGCCATTACTAATGGAGTCCATGTTGATACTTGGATGCATCCCAACATGCGCCGCGCCTATGAATCCCGCTTAGGCCTCTGGGCTCCCCATACGCAAGCCAAGCGAGAGCTTCTACAGGCGATCGCCAAAAGAACCGGAGTCCAGCTTAACCCACAGTCCTTGCTGATCGGTTTTGCCCGCCGTGCGGCTATGTACAAGCGGCCTGATCTGATTTTCCAACGCATGGATATCATAGGGCCCCTCCTGGAAAGCGGCCGCGTACAAATGGTCTTTTCCGGAAAGACCCATCCTCAAGACGAGTCAAGCAAACACCTCGTCAGCAAAATCACAGAGATAACCCAATACTTTCCTCAGAGTGTGGTTTTCCTAGAAAACTACGATATGGAATTGGGGCGCCTGCTGACAGCCGGCTGCGATGTCTGGCTAAATAACCCGCAAAGACCCCTGGAGGCTTCAGGTACATCCGGCATTAAGGCCGCGCTTAACGGCTGCCTGAACCTCAGTGTTCTAGATGGATGGTGGATAGAAGGTTGTCAACATGGGGTTAATGGTTGGCAATTTGGTGGTGGATATGAAGGGCACAATCAAAGCCAATACGACTTGGCCAGCCTTTACGAAATGCTCTTACAGGAGGTGCTTCCTACCTACTATGAGAATCCCAGCCGCTGGCAGAACATGATGCTGGCCAGTATCAATACAGCCTATCATCGGTTTTCTTCTCAGCGCATGCTGACAGAGTACTATAATATTTTGTATCAACCATCCAGAACCGTCAAACTGTTAGCAGAAGAGATTGAGCAGGTCATGATCGGCACCTTGCACTAGAAATTGCGTCCCCCATACGCTCACACTCATCTGGCAATGGAAGTCTCTACTAGCGCGCTCTTTACCTCGTGGTTCGGTCAACCTCCTCAACCCGGAGCAGCTTACCTTGTGAGATGAGCTCCATAGCCGCTTTCGCTATGTTGGTTTCTCATGGTTCATTGGCCCGAAGCCAACATTTTGAGTAAACAAAAACGCGACGTACCATAATACGCCGCCAAACAGCCCTTACTCTATGCTGTAGCTGCATCTGCTCCGAACCTGTTCTTCGATAGCAGTGATACTATCAGCTGCAGCCTGAAAGCGATTTACCAAGGCTATGCTAGAGGTACATAACTAGTTCGATAGTCCCCTAAACCTGCGACCCTATTGGTAATATCTGAGTAGGTATAACCGTGCAGGATCAGAGATTCAATGATATTACGCCGAATATCTGGTACATAGCATTTCATCAACCTGCCGGTACCATTAAGCAAATACCGGTTTGTGTAAGCAGGAACTAGAACTGAAGTACCTGATTCTAGGGTAGTATAGCTTTCAGGTTGATTGATACATTGCAGCTCGAAATTCCCTTCCAGGCAAGTGAGAAGATGGAATCTCTCACCTTGAGTTGCTTCTTCCATAGCACCATCAATCGCCAGCAGCTCTAGAGCAAAATAACGATTGGCTACCATGATGGTCCGCTCACCTTGTGGGGCTGCCATCACCAAACCCTTTACCGCGTCACTTCTCTGCCCCGAAAACTGAATCACATCCAAGGCCTGCTTGATATGAAGAGGTCGGTAATTACCGGCTGCATCGATTCGATCCCAATCATAGAGTCGATAGACCGTATCCGAGTTCTGCTGGATCTCCGCCACCACGACCCCACTGCCTAGGGCATGCACAACACCAGCCGGTACATCAAAAACATCTCCCGGCTTCACCGGCACCCGACCAAGGGATTTCTGGATAGTGCCGTGTCTGATAGCATCTCGTAGGGATTCACGGGTTGTCCCAGGCTGTAGGCCATAAATGATTTCAGCTCCTGGGTCGGCGGCGATTACATACCAAGCTTCCCACTTCCCCGGCTCCCCTACTTCGTGATTAGCGGCATACTCATCATCAGGATGCACCTGAACTGACAAATAGTCATTAGCATCAAGGATTTTCAGAAGCAAGGGAAACTTGACTAGGGCGGAGTCAGGCAGGGATGTGCCGATCAAGTCTCGGCCATAGAGCCCTACTAGCTCAGGTAAGGACTGTCCGGCTAAAGGCCCCTGAGAGACTACGCTTACCCCATGGGCATGGGAGGCAACCTCCCAACTCTCTCCAATATTGCTGCCGGGAAGAGCTCGTCCAAATAGCTTGTTTAGTGCAGTTCCACCCCAGACCTTTTCCTTATATATCGGATGAAACTTAAAGGGATAAGGCAATACCACCATTAGTCCTCCCTGCTACGATCTGGCCCTCTGGCTAATCTCTTTCTCAGAGCGTCCCGTTCCTTCTCAAAACCAGGTTTGCCTAGCAGAGCAAACATATTGCGTTTATAGGCTTCCACTCCCGGTTGATCAAAGGGGTTTACTCCCAAAAGATAACCACTAATAGCACAGGCTTTCTCAAAGAAGTAGACTAGCTGCCCGAAATGAAACTCGTTAAGTTGTGGCACTTCCACTACCACACTGGGAACACCGCCATCATTGTGGGCCAGCAGGGTACCTTCAAAGGCCTTGTGATTGACATAGTTAACCGTTTTCCCGGCTAGATAATTGAGCCCATCCGAATCTTCTGTGTCACCTGCGATGGCAATATCCGCTTTGGGGTGTTCTACATGAATCACGGTCTCCATTAGTATGCGTAGGCCATCTTGAATGTATTGGCCAAGAGAATGCAGATCTGTAGTGAAGTCTACTGAAGCGGGAAATAGACCTTTATGATCCTTGCCTTCACTTTCACCAAAGAGCTGTTTCCACCATTCTGCCAGATAGTGCAAAGCGGGCTCGTAAGTAACCAGGATCTCGATCAACTTCCCCTTACGATGCAGACAATTGCGCACCGCTGCATACTGATAGCAAGGATTGGATTTTAGCTGAGGTGACGAATAATATTGCACAGCAGCTTCTGCCCCGCCCAGTACATCATCTATGTCAATACCGGCTACAGCCATGGGCAGAAGGCCTACAGCCGTTAGTACTGAGTACCTACCACCTATATCATCAGGAATCACGAAGGTTCTATAACCTTCTACATCTGCCATCTGTTTCAGTGCTCCCCGAGAGCGGTCTGTGGTAGCCAGAATCCTCTTTTGGGCATCAGCTTTGCCGTATTTCTTCTCGACAAAGTCCCGGAAGATACGGAAAGATAAAGCTGGCTCCGTCGTAGTACCAGACTTAGAGATTACATTGAGATAGACATTCTTGGTTTCCAGCATTACCAAAAGATCCGCTATATAGCTGCTGCTCAAGCTGTTGCCGACAAAATACACAGGTACCTGTTTATCGCTAAACGGCGGTGTCAGCATCTCAATTGCTGCCCGGGCTCCCAGATATGACCCCCCGATACCGATGACAACAAAGGCATCGGCATTAGCCCGTATCTCCGCCGCTGTGTCCTTAATGCGAGCAAACTCCTCTCGGTCGTAATTCCGAGGCAGCTCCAGCCAACCCAAATAATCGCTGCCGGGCCCCTTGCCGCTGTGCAGCAGCCGATGGGCTTCCCGCACTTGTTCAGCCATATACCCGATTTCATGCTCTTTAATGAAGGGTAATGCCGGCGTATAGTCAAAACGCAGTTTTTCTGCAACCATTGTTCTTCCCATTTCTGCCTAGCGATGGAGCCGCTGCCTACTGCTGCGGACTAGATCGCCTCTACCCTCCTTGTCTAGTGTGACTAGTTTTCCCCAACTACTTCTCATGCTGTTATATCCTTTCAATCGAACTATCCTATAGATAACAGGTAAACCTCTCCCTGGTATTCTATTTCTCCAATCAAGACCCGGCAACACACCTGGCACCTAGATTAATGCATTCGCTCACCTAGGTAGAGCTCAGCAATGTTGGCAGCATGGTCGCCAATTCTTTCCAAGTTGGAAATAATGTCCAAGAAAATCACGCCAGAAACAGGTGTACAGAGGTTCCGGTTCAATCGATCGATATGACCCCGCCGCAGCTGCTCTTCTTGCCTGTCGATTTCGGCTTCGCGGTCTTTCACCACTTGGGCATAGGCTGCTTCATCTTTCTCCCATGCAAGCAGAGCGGATCGAAGAGTCTCTATGGTGTAATCGAGAAAGTCCTCTAGTTCTTGGGTGGCTGTTTCACTGAACACGATCTGGTTCGATGCCTTATGCGCTAAGAGCTCCTCGATATTCTCACCATGATCGCCCACTCGCTCAATATCATTTATGAGATTGTAAAGCTGTCGGTGCCTCTCTGCCTGATTCTCAGACAAGGACCTCTTGGAGACTTCAACCAAGTACTGTGTAATACCTTCCTCATACTGATCTATAGCTTCTTCTAAAGCCAACATACGAGCCAAAGCGTCATCCGTCGGATCAGTAATATGGGCTCGAGCAATACCCAGCATTTCCAAGGCCATCTCTCCCATGCGCAGGACTTCCGCAAATACCTGCTCCAAGGCCACTGCCGGTGTACCCAACAACCGACTGTCGAGATGTAAGGTTAGTTCTTTCTCATCGGGCCTACCCGGGATCATCCAGGTTACCAGATGGGCTAGAGCCCCGGCAAAGGGCAGTAACAGAAGGGTATTGGCCACATTAAATATTGTATGTGCATTGGCAATCTGTCTGATGGATGTTGTAGCGGTGAGCCTGACTATCTTGCTGAACCATGGCAGTAGAGGCAAGAAAATTAAAGTTCCTACCACATTGAAGATCAAGTGAGATAGTGCAGCCCGCCGTGCCGTCACTGAAGTTCCTATACTAGACAACAATGCCGTGACGGTTGTACCTATGTTATTGCCAAACAAAATGGGCATGACCAACTCCAGACTCACCAACCCGTCACCTGCCAAGCCCTGTAGGATGCCAATAGTGGCTGAGCTGCTTTGCAGGATGGCTGTCATTAGTGCACCGGCTGTTAGCCCATAGAACCATTTATCGGATAGGGCCAGTGTCAGATCAGCAAAAGCCATCGTTTCACTTAGTGGCTTCATGGAACCTTTCATCGTTTCAATACCGATAAACAAAAGTCCAAACCCTACGAGGACTTGTCCTAGGTAACGCTGGCCTTTTCGTTTGCTAAACAGGTACGGCAAGGCTCCTAGGGCCACAAAAAGCAAGGCATAATCCCCTATGTCAAAAGCAATCAGCTGAGCCGTGACTGTCGTACCGATGTTCGCCCCCATGATCACTCCAATAGCCTGTGGTAAACTCATCAGTCCCGCATTGACAAAACCTACTACCATGACCGTTGTTGCACTACTGCTTTGGATAACTGCTGTAATCGATGCCCCGAGCAGCACGCCCAGCAATTGGTTACTGGTCAGTACCTCAAGTAAACGGCGCATCCTCGTGCCTGCTATTTTCTGCAGGCCATCACCCATCTGGCGCATACCAAACAGAAAGAGGCCTAGTCCACCTAGCAGGCCAAACAACATTTCACCTGTCAAAATAGCTCCACTCCTACACCGACCTCAATTCGGCCGTAGAATAGCATGTCTAGTTTGTACGATGCCTCAATGACTTTACAAGCTGCCTAATTCGAGAAAAAACCCAGATACCCTGCCTCACCCAATAAATACTCTAAGCGTAACCAGAGAAATCCTGCCCTACATTATCTTTCCAGTAATCCATGAAATCCATGAGCTGCGACCAAGAGGGGCTGTGCCCTGCTCGAACGTAATAACCGGATGTAGCAGTACCAAGAGCCAAAGCCTGCTGGGGTGATAACCCGAGAAGTAAGCCTAAACAGAAGCCCCCATTGAAATTATCCCCCGCCCCTGTGGTCAATACTGGATTGCTGGTATATGGGCCTGGGGCAAAGAAATACTCACCCTCGATCACTGCCCCGGCTCCGTCAACCGGATGAACCACTAGTCCATAGAGCCCCAATTCAGCCCCTAGAGCCTCTGTTATCTCCCTAAGCCCCGCCTCGGATAGGGGCACTGATAATTCAATCCCGTATGCCCGTGCTACTTCCGTAGCTTCCTTGCGATTAATGCTCAATATCGTGCGGTAATGTGATGAGAAACGGGCATAGATCCGCATCGCTTCCCGCCAATCCTCACCGGTCCGTTTTTCCGGATCAGTTGGATCCATAAAGAAGAGAGGTTTTTCACCCTCAAATGCAAGTTCGGATAAAATCTCACTCTGCAGCTTCCCCCAAATGTCGTTCATATGGGGAATCATGGTCCAATTGATGGTTGCCACCAGCTGCGCCTCTTGCATCAACTCCCTAAGCTTATCTCTACCCACCACTGTCAATATTCTATCCCAAGTGATCCCCTGCAATGGCGATGTGTTGCATAACATGATTTTGCCATCCCTGAATTCAACAGCAATGGTTTGACCTGGATCGGCAATGTTATAGGATTGAGCTGTAAGGGCAGCGAAATCCCTAAACACGGGGTTTACTGTAGGGTAGCCAATGCAACCTATGTACACCAAGTCACAGCCTATGGCGCCCATGGCTGCCCCCATGTTTACTGCACTCCCGCCGATCTTCGTATAACGTGGCACGTATTCAATGTTGGTACTCAGTCCCGCAGCAGCACTGATCTTGCTGCCAAACTCCTGGATAGTGTTGAGTTTTTCATAATTCAGGAAATCCTGGCGTTTATCTACCAGGTCGGCAATCTGATCAACGAATGCATCGAATCCAAAAAGCAGGTGTAACTGGCTAGCTTTATCTTCACGACCAACGAGCTTTCCCCGGGTACTGGCAATCAGCCTAGCTAATTCGCTATTTGTCATACCACCCACACTCCCAGAGTACTAGTTGAACCCTCCGATTGGATATGCTGTAGTCATACTTTACTACCCTTTGGGCAAATTGGCAAAGACCGATGGCTATAACCTCCACCATCGGTACCTGATCTTCTTTTCTATTGACTACATCAAAATCCTGCTGAGGATTTTGCCCTCATCCAACCTGAGCCGACTTAACCTGCCTGAAAACGAGAGCCAGCCAATCGCTCATTTCCCTTCCTCCTTGTGAGGTCAAGGCTATCGAAATATTCCAGTAAAGCCACAGCCAGCTTGCGGTTGGTTTGCAGACTATCCCGGCACTGAGCTGCAGTGATGTTAGTCTTGTTGATTAAATACTGTTTGACAACTGCCCAGGCCTGATCAACGATGCTCGTATGCAAAAAGAAACCACATCCGACATCGATCACCTTGCCAGATGTGACTAGCAGTGCCATCATATCTGTTATGTCGGACATCTTCACGGAAAGACTACTGGCCAAATATCTTAATGGTTTTGGTTGAAATCCTTGGTTGAGTATGGCTGCCTCTAGATTGAGCAAGGCGGGGTGATCTACTCTCAAGAGCCGCTGATAAGTCTCTGGATCACTCACCCAACGCCCTCCCATAACGATCATCTCTTCCTCGCTGAGTCTAGCCAGCAAAGCTGTGAAGTCCCTGTGCCCCCATTGGGAGAAAAGTGTACTCCTTAGTTCTTCCCTATCCACCCCTAAACGAAAGGGTGCTTGCGAATATAAATCCTGCAAGGCCTTACTCACAGCCTCTACGGCCGCTGCATATTCCCTTGCCGGGAGATACTTCCCTGCTATATCCATCCAGTTAGCTGCCATCAAGGCACCCTGCACTGATGCTGCCGATAAGTTCGTCATGCGACTCAATTCTTCCAAACCAAGGGGAGCAATACTAGCTATATCTTGCCTTAGCTGCCGACGTTGTCTTGTCAGTACCATATGCAAAACATCTCGGGGAGAACCTTCAGCTTCAAGCTCCATTTCCCGCAATTCATCTGGATCATACCGCCGGCGCCTCGGTGGATTCGGCATAATTACCCATCCCCCACCAATAGTCACTATCGGTGAATAGGAGCGGACAATATACCGATCACCCCGCAGAGCAACGACCGGCTCTTCGGTCCTAACTTGCACATAACCCCTTGCTCCTGGGCCAATCTCATCTTTGCCAAGCAACCTCAGTCTAGCCATAATCTCACTTGTACCGAGATGAACCCTTACCCTCTGACCGTGGCAAATGGGACGGGCCCCCTTGACTGCAGCCAACACCGCATCCAAGACTGAACTTGTTTCCAGTTGCCCGGGATAAGCTATCGTATCTCCTCGTTTGACACCTCGACTGTCGATGCCCGCCAAATTCAGAGCACAACGTTCACCGGCACTGACCATGTGTGTATCCTGGCCATGCACTTGTATGCCTCTCACCCTTGTCCTTACATTCTGAGGTAAAACCACCACCTCGGCTCCCCGGTTGAGCCTACCTCCATATACGGTGCCAGTAACTATGGTCCCATAGCCTTCCGCCACAAATACCCGATCAACAGGCAGACGAAAAACCTCACCGGCCGCGCCCGTGCTGGCTTTACGGGCTTCGGTAGCGATGGCTGAGACGAGCTGGGGAATACCCTGTCCGCTCTTGGCGGAGACTGGTATTATGGGGGCTTCAGCCAAAGCTGTAGATTCGAGCAACTCCCGGATTTCCTCCTCTACCATCTCCAGCCAATCTTCTTCTACTAAGTCAATCTTGGTAAGAGCCACCACCCCTCGGGTCATGCCCAAGAGGCTGATAATATCCAGGTGTTCTTGGGTCTGGGGCATGATCCCCTCATCGGCAGCCACGACGAGCAGTACCAGATCAATACCCATAATCCCAGCGACTGCTGTCTTCACAAATCTCTCATGGCCAGGGACATCAATGATGGACAGCCGCCTGCCATCTGGCAGCAAAAGAGGAGCAAATCCCAATTCAATGGTCATGCCCCGCCGCTTTTCTTCCGTAAGCCGATCTGTATCCACACCGGTAAGTCGATGAACCAAAGCCGTCTTGCCATGATCAACATGACCGGCAGTACCCATGGTAATCTGCTTCATGTAGATGGCCCTCCCATAACAACTGCCAATGCCTTGACTATCTCTGCTTCATCGCCAGGCAGCAGTGTTCGCAGATGAAAGACCACTTGATCAGCATCCACCAGAGCAACTACCGGCAGCAAGCATCCTCCAGGGGGTTGACTCCCAACTAGTCTTAGACTGGTCTGAATCTGGTGTGCGGATCGATGGCCAGGTCTAAAAGCCACTGCCTTGCCCGGCAGCTTAATGCCGGGCATCGCCCCACCTCCCATCTCTCCTTCAGCATCAATAACAGCTGCATTACCCTTGCCATTGACATTATCTAGTATGAGGGAAGCTAACTGTACAGCTCTAGCTTCAAGTTCTGGTTGGGTTAAGGCGAGCATGGACAGGACGGGTAACGCCTCTACCAGGCCCTCGTCATCCAAATACAACTCCAACAAAGCTTCTAAGGCTGCTATCGTCAGCTTGTCTATCCGCATAATTCGCACTATAGGATTCTTGGCTAACCTCTGCACAAGATGCCGGCGTCCTACTATTATCCCAGCTTGTGGACCACCCAGCAGCTTATCACCACTGAAAGTCACTAGATCAATGCCCTCACTAATACTATGGTTCACAGTCGGCTGAGCCCTAAGCCCAAATCTGGAAAGATCAGCCAAGTTGCCACTACCGAGATCTTCCATAGAGATCAGTCCTCGACTTCTTGCTAAAGCTGCCAATTCTCCACAGGAAACAGAGGCGACAAAACCAACCATATGAAAATTGCTTCTTTGCACCTTGAGGAGTACCATGGTGGATGCAGTGATAGCATTTGCATAATCGGAAAGATAAGTCCGATTGGTAGTACCCACTTCCACCAACTTCGCTCCAGTCTGTCGGATCACATCAGGTATGCGAAAACTATCCCCAATCTCGATTTGCTCTCCCCGAGAGACTACAACTTCCTTGCCATTGGCCAGAGTGTGCAGGCAGAGAAAGACTGCGGCCGCATTGTTGTTCACTACTAAGGCCGCCTCGGCTCCGGTGAGTTTTGCCAACATCCCTTCAACATGAGCTTGGCGAGAACTCCGCTTTCCAGTAGTCAAATCTAGCTCGAGGTTGCTGTAGCCGCGACCAACACTGACCAAGGCCTCTAGGGAGACTTCAGGTAATACCGCCCTGCCGAGATTGGTATGGAGGATTATACCGGTTGCATTAATAACACGCTGTATGCCCTCACATGCTTGACCCAATAGAGTCGTGCGTACCTGTGAAACAGCCAGAACCAGCAATTCATTTCGAGACAGCCAGCCCAGTTGCCCCTGCAACAGACCTATCCGCATTTGGCCAATGGCCATGCGCACAGCACTGACCACCCGCTGTCTTGGGTAGGCCCTCAACAGAGCCCGTACTTCCGGATGGTCTAGACATAAATTTGCAGATGGTAATTCCCTCAGATGCTGCTTTCGCTCACTATTCATGTCTGCAATCCATACCTCTCGGCCAAGGGCAACCACTCTGCCCTCCAATGGTACTATCTCGGTAGAAACAAACTGCAGAGAACTATTGGCGGGAGTATGTGGGAATCGAACCCACCCCGGATGGGCTCACCACCCGACACTGGATTTGAAGTCCAGAGGGCCCACCAGGACCCATCTACTCCCGAGTTAAGCCATTATGACCCCGATCATTGTATGCTAACCGGTGCAGACACAGCCACACAATTATTAGCATATCTGCCGAGGAAAGCACTAGAATATTCCAGTGACTGGTCAAGTTCCCGAAAAGAGGGTATCAGGACCGACCGGAGAAGATGCCAACATGAACGTAGGAGGCGAGTCTTATGCGTCTTATGCTTTACAATCAGGCTCGGAAGTGTTTGAATACCGGCAGATTAATGAGGCCACTGACTGCGGTCCTGCTCTTGGTATGCCTGGGCCTTGCCAGCGGATGTCAACCGGAACCAAGTCAAATGGCGAAATTAGGTATGGAGTCTCTAGGGCTGGTAGTAGACGCCGGACCGGCCGAGTACCTTGAACCGGTAATCACAGCCTATATGGAACCCAAGCTGCCTGAGGTTCGGATTACAGGTTCCCAGACGATCTGTGATTACCTGGGCCTACAACTAGGGTATTTGGACTGCCTCTCCGTCGTGGCGAGCATAGATCAGAGCCGTTTGCTGGATCTGCGCAAGCATCTGGGGATTGAGTACTTGGCAGCCATATCCATAGAAGCGGGAGATAGCCCCCGTCATACCACTTCCATAACCGTTGGTACTGATAAGACAGAGGTCCGTCTTAGCCAATATAAGACAGTGACCCTCCGATATACGATAATTGACACAGCTGGTGGAGAGACCATTTTTTCAGGCCAAGCATTGGGCAAGTCCAGTGATATAGCTGATCTTAAGGTAGGGACCAAAGGTACACAGGTAGGAATCCAGCTGAGTGATGAAAGGGATTTGCTGAAAGAAGCTGTACGCAACGCTTTAAAAGAGACAGGCTTGTTCTAAAAAGTCACCAGGTGTCTAGCAGTATTCCCAAAAAGAACATTCTCTTCCATATTCCCCCTAGTCCCTAAACCTGATATACTAGATTGGGACTCCCGCAATTAGTTACCAATTTGACCCGCAAGTGGCGGGTTTCATTCTGATTGACGGGCAGCCCCTTTTTGCAGCCCGCAGAAATCGACTAGATCAGCAGAAGGAGGTATAAGGCAGTCCCCACCTCATGGGTTGGGGCTTCCACACCAATATGAGAGATGCAACTCCTCGATACGATAGCCGTACAGAACCAACTAAAGGGCGTATAGCCACCTGGTATGAGCGAACGACTGAGGGTGTAAGCCGCAATGTAAGGATCCTACTGCCCACAGAACCTCTTTGGGGCATTCCCGTTGTCTGGATCAGAACATATACTTCTTTATTCATGGCGGCACTGGGACTGAGTGCAACTCAGATCGGATGGATAGCTTCTCTAACACTAATTACACAAATGTTGATCGCTCCCTTTGGTGGCTATGTAGCCGATAAGTTTGGCCGCAAGCGGACACTGATCTTCTTTGATGTGCTTACCTGGATCATCCCCCCTGTGATCTGGATGATCGCCCAAAACGTCTGGTACTTTGTGATCGCTGCCATACTAAACGGGTTGAGTATGATTATCAGCCCCAGCTGGAACTGCCTCCTAGTCGAAGACACCCACCCTGCTAAGCGGCCAGCTGTCTTTGCCGCCTTTCAGCTAGTTGTGTTAGGTGCGGGCATTTTCTCACCCATCTCCGGTTGGATTGTTGAGGGAAAAGGCGTTATTCTCGGAACACGGATTATCTTTGGCATCACTGCCGCCTCTATTGCGATCATGACCTTGATCAGAGCCTTCTCGATCAAAGAAACCTCCGTGGGAACTGCCCTAGTTGACGAATTGGAGGGGGCAAGCCTCAAAGAAGCTCTTCATAACTACCGTAATGCGCTTGTAGAAGGGTTCAAGAACCGCACCCTTTTCAAGTTGTTTCTCCTCAGTATGATCAACTTTGCCTATATAAATATCTGGAATACCTATTCCAGCTTGTATATGACGCATACCCAGGGCCTCAATCTGGCCCCTGGTCTGGTCGCATTTTGGCCGTCTTTCTCTTCGATCTTTATTGTCCTAACTCTAGTACTGCTTGTCCCACGAGTACGCTTAGAGAAACTACCCCACTGGCTGCTGCTTAGCTCCCTGCTGCTCTGCTGTGGTCTACTAGTGTTTATCTTGACTCCACCAAATACCTACACCTCTTTAGCTATCGCTGCTATCTTGATCGCTATGGGGCAGGCCCTGACGAATCCCGTACGGGATACCTTCATCGCTAATATCGTGGATGATCGGAAAAGAGCCCCGGTCATGGCTGCCATCAACTCAGCCAGCATGATTGTTTTGGTACCACTTACTCCTCTGGCCGGGCGTCTCTTCGAACTTAGGCCCCACGCTCCTTTGGTCATGCTCCTAGTTTTCCTCATCATCGGAGTGCTATCTGCCAGCCAGCTCTATCGAGAACAGCGCAATTCGCCAACTGCCAATTGAGCTGTTAGCTCAAGGGATGAAGATGACAACAGACCCGGAAAACCACCGAGTCTGTCTATAGTCGGCTTCTGTGTAGTTGTTGCTCCCCGGCCAGCTTCTGAGGTAAATCAGCGTGCATCCTGAAGCAACCGCCACAGATTGGGTATAGTCTGACGGTGATCGCCCTGGATATAAAAGCTCTCACCACCATCTTGTACTGTCCTCACCAGCATGGTTTTCCAAGGACGGTAATAGTAGCGATGGTCTGTCTTAGGTGGCACGGTGTGGTAATCCTCACCGGCATATGGCAGGAGATCAAATACCGCTGTGGTAAACCTGCTTACCTTGCGTCCTTCCTGATGGGCTACATTGCGCACCATGGCTAGAGCTTTCAGATAAACCTCTGGCCCCATTACCGCGGTACCCAAATTGAGCACCACTCCACCCTCCAGCCCAGTCAAAGATTGGGTGAATATAAGAAAGTCCCGATAACTTGCCGCACCCAAAGCGGCCCCATCACAATTGGGGTGTTCATGGATAATATCTTGGCCTAAAGCTACGTGGACTGTAACTGGAACTCTTTCTTCATAACCTGCAGCCAGCAGGCTGATATCCCTATGGCAAAACTCTTCTTCCACGATGGTTTTGCCCAAAGCTTCTCCAAAACCCAATCCATCTGCCTGAGCCTCTTTGGGAATATCATTGAGCCTGCCGGTTTCTCTCCACATACCAAACTGCCCCTCACTCACATAACGGGCAACACTCTCCGTAGTAGCCCCAATGAGAGCCAACTCAAAATCATGGATAGCACCCGCCCCATTGAGCGCAAAATGCGTCACATATCCTTGACGCAGTAGTTCGATGACAAACCGACTCATCCCCTGCTTAATTACGTGTGCCCCCATCATGACTATGACGGCTGCTCCCCGAGAGCGGGCATCAATAATTCTTTGGGCAATGGTCTTCAATGCCGGGCTATCGAACTCCGGTATTGGTGCATCCAAAGCCCAAACGTCCTCTAGATGCATATCGTGTTGTCGACATTCCAAAGGCTTTATTTCCAGCCGCGATCGATCAAACTCCAGATAAGGCATAAGTTATCACTTCCTGGTCAGCTCATGATAGAATCTGCATGTCCTTACTATCAGTATTCACTGCCCGAAGGGGATTCCCTTTGCCATTAGAGTCCAGACACGGCTAGTCCCGTATAACAGATACTGTAGTTCTCAGCCCTTCACTGCACCTTCAGTTAGCCCCATTATGATATATTTCTGTGCAAAGGCAAAAACAATCATAGTCGGCAGCAATGCTACCACAATACCGGCACTCAGAACGCCCCAACTCACTCCTGCTTTAGAAATAAAGGAATTAAGGGCTACAGGAACGGTCATATTGTGTTCAGAGCTCAACAGCATAACCGCCAAGAATAGCTCATTCCAAATGTTGACGAAAGCAAAACTGAAAATAGCGGCCAGTCCAGGGAGAGTCAGAGGAATAACCACCTTGATCAGTGTCTGGGTCCGGGTACACCCATCCGTCATTGCCGCCTCTTCCAGTGCAACAGGTATCCTGTCGAAAAAGCTCTTGGCCATGATGGTCGAGAAAGCGATCATCATCGCAATATACACTAAAGTCAGTGCAATAATATTGTCCGTCATCCCGATCTTGGCAAAAGAAGTGAACAGCGGGCTCATCAACATGAAAGTTGGTATGATCTGGGTGAAGTACATTGCCAACAGCAAAACCAGTTTTGTGCGTTTCTCCCTAAACCTGGACAGAGCATAACCGCTGAACATCGAAATGAAAAGAGCGCCTGTTGCGGCAATGAGAGATACTAATACACTGTTTCTGAAGTAAACACCGAAATTGCTAATGGTAAACAGATACCGGTAGTTCTCCAGATTGAAGCTCTCGGGTAGATACCTAATAGGGAAGGCATATATCTCTCTGCTGCCTTTCAATGAAGTAACAATCACCCAGTAGAGCGGTCCCAGGGCCAGAACCAAAAATACCCCAAGGAGTGCGACCTTCATGATCTTCAAGAGCAGCTTCATATCGAGTCTTCCTCCTTTGCCGATGTAAGCCGTAAATACAGGATGGCATAGGTAAAGAGAATTAGCATGATGACTACACCAAATGCCGCTCCCTGACCATAATCATAGAATTGCAGGATCTTATTGATCATTTGAGTCGCCAAGATGTTCGTGCTGTTGCTTGGCCCCCCACCGGTCATAGCATAGATGATATCGGGGAAATTCATGATCCACATGGTTCTCAGCAAGGTCGTGCTGATGATAGTTGGCTTGATATAAGGGATGATTATACTAAACAACCTCCGCACTGGGCCGGCTCCATCGATCTTGCCTGCTTCCATGAGTTCCTGGGGAACCGATTGCAGGGCCGCCAATAACATGATGGCAAAGAATGGCACGCCATACCAGATATTAGCAATAATTACTGATACCATGGCATACCGGGGATCGGAAAGAAAACCGATATGGCTGCTGACCAACCCTGTCCTCAGAAGTAGATCATTGATGATACCGAACTGCCCGTTAAACATCCAAGCCCAAACAAGGCCTATGGCGAACCCAGACAGTGACCAAGGGTAGAAAACCAGAGCCGAATAGATTCCTCTGCCTTTAAACGGTTTTGTCATCAGTAAAGCTAGGATGAAGCCCAGCAGAAACTGAAAGAACAAAGATACTACTATCCAGATAATCGTATTACCTATGATTTGCAGAAAACCGAAATTCAGATCCGTAATAATGGCCTTGAAATTGTCTAACCCGATAAACCGGATATTGGTCATATCATAAAGCGTATAATCCTGAAAAGATATGATTATGCCCTTAACAATCGGGAAATAGATAAACAAGGCTAAGAAAACAAAAGCCGGTATCATTATAGAAAAGAGATACCTTTTGCTGTGCCCTCGCATACTATCACCTCACCTGCCATTCATGCAACGGGTGTGGTGGCACACCGCATATAACATGTGCCACCACATCACTTCATCTGCTTCGGGCTTTATTTCTCCCAATAATCCGCCCATTTCTGCAGGGCGTCATCCAATTTCATTCTGCCGAGAAGAACGCTCTGCAAATCTGTTTCATGAATCTTGGCCCATCCAGGCCATTTCTCTGAGGCAAGGTCATAGGTTATGAAGACAAATGTCTCTGGATCATTCATCTCCTGGTTAAATGCCACATAGTGCCTTCCCTGGAAATGTTTATTCATGGTGAACGTAGTCGTATGAACGGGCAATGGGCCATAGTGTTCATTGAAATATCCGTTCTTTTCAGGGCTTGACATCCACTGAATGAAATCCCAAGCCTCTTTCTTGTTCTTCGAGTAGCTGGGGATACCCAAGCCACAGAAGCCGTAGTCTATATACGTGAAGCCATGTGGGCCAACAGGTAAAGTCACGACCTCGTACTTATCCGGGCCGAGCAGCTTGTCTATTAGAGGGATAGCATCCGGATCCTGTATCAGGAAAGGAGTAGTCCCAGAGACGAAGCCATTGATCTGCTCATTAAAGCCCCAGTTGATCGCATCCTTGGGGGCTCCTTCTTTAAAGAGAGTCGCGTAGAGCTCCATACCTTCTTTATAGCCAGGGTCCAGGAAGAAGGTCTCGTCTTCTGAGTAGATATGCTTAGCATTCCTGAAATCCTCCACATAGGATGAACCAAAGAGGTCAGAGAACTTGATCTCAAAAGATTTGCCCCGCCAAGCAAAACCATACTGATTTTTGGCCGGGTTAGTAATCTTCTTTGAGATTTCAACTAACTCTTCAAGGGTCTCAGGAGTATGGTCAATACCATGGGCAGCCAGAATATCCTTTCTCACATAGAGGGCTTTAATAAAGATACTCTGTGGTACTAGATAAGGTGTATCATTGACTGTGCGAGCAGCAAGGTCCGCTACCCCTGTCAATGTTTCTGCATCAGACCAGTCAGCAAAATACTCGGTTAAGTCAGTTAGTTTCTTGTTATTGACGAATTGCTTGACCGTGTAATCCCGCACCTCAATAATATCTAGAGGCTGCATTGTGTTCAGCATCAGGGTTGCCTTTTGGTCAGACTGCTCATAGGGAGGCGAAATCAGGTTGATCTTGATATCTGGATGCATTGCCTCGTATTCTGCAATCATGCTCTTGAGCAAGGCTGTCCTCTCAGGATTGGTCATCACTTCGAGAAAGTTCAGGGTGGTAGCACTTGCACAAACAGAAGAGCCTACCAAGATTACTAGTACAAATAGTGCAACATATGTTTTTTTCATCTGTGTTCGATATCCTCCTTCTGTCCATTATCCAGGTGTGCTGGTTCAAGACGCCCGAGAAAGCCCCCCTCCCCTATTTTGGTATTGCTGTGTGAAATCCACAAACCAAAAAATCGATACAAGGCGCTTGACCATACGGATAATTCTCCAGTGCTTCGCCAAATCCTCTAGTCTAAGTGCAACAGGAAATCATTGACATGAGCGGCAGACAGCGATATCCATTCACAAAAAAACGGGGCAGGCTAATGCGCCCACCCCTGCCAAATATCGAGAGTATCATATTGTCACTAATCGAGTCTATTTGAACTTAGGCAACCAATCTCCATGCTCTTCTATCAGATCATCACATAGGGCCACAATCTGATCAATAGGCAACTCGCTTGCAGTATGTGGATCGAGCATAGCGGCATGGTAGATATGTTCCTTCTTACCGGTCAAAGCTGCCTCAATGGTGAGCAGATGTACATTGATATTGGTCATGTTCAAGGCAGCCAGCTGAGGCGGCAAATCTCCAACATAGCAAGGAGATATACCACTCGCATCTACCAAGCAAGGTACTTCTACACAGGCTTCCTGAGGCAAATTAGTGATTAGGCCTGTATTCATCACATTACCGCCAATCTTGTATGGCCGGTCGGTTTCCATGGCTTCGATGATATATGAAGCATATTCTCCTGTGCGCTGATGAGTAATATCTTTGTTGTGAACGAGATCATCCCGCATTTTCTCCCATCCCTTGATTTGGGCCACACAGCGACGGGGGTACTCGTCGAGCGGAATATTGAACTTTTCGATCAGCTCGGGGTATTGGCTCTTGATGAAGTATGGCATGTACTCTGCATTATGTTCACTCGATTCTGTTACATAATAACCGAAACGGTGCATGATCTCATGGCGTACCCTGTCCCAATCAGGTGCCCCCATTGCCTTGGAGCGCTGCTTAATCTCGGGGTAGAGATCCTTTCCATCCCGGGTGATCTCCAGCAACCAGCCCATATGATTGATTCCAGCTATCTTCCATTGTACATGATCTGCTGCCATCCCGACCCCTTCCAAAAGGCCGCGGGCGCAAACCTGTACACTATGGCAAAGACCCACCGTTTTGATAGGGGTCGCTCTTAACATAACCCCCGTGAGTATCGACATGGGATTGGTATAGTTGAGGAACCAAGCATCAGGACAAACCTCTTCCATGTCCCGGGCAAAATCCAACATGACTGGAATGGTGCGGAGTGCTCGGAAGATGCCTCCGATACCTAATGTGTCTCCGATAGTCTGACGCAAGCCGTATTTCTTGGGCACTTCAAAATCAATCACAGTACATGGCTCATAGCCTCCCACTTGGATGGCATTGACCACATAGTCAGCTCCACGTAGGGCCTCTTTCCTGTCAGTGTAGGCTATGATGGTGGCATGATTGCCGTAATTGGCATTGATATTTCTAAGCATGCCCTCTGATTCTTGCAAGCGTTGGGGATCGATATCATATAAAGCAAGCTGCGAATCCTGTAGCGCTGGTGTTAGCATTACATCACCGAGAACATTCTTGGCAAAAACAGTACTTCCCGCTCCCATGAACGTTATTTTAGCCATATCCATATCCTCCCTGTCACTAAATTATATCTCTCGACTGAAGCGAGAAAGCTCAATAATTGGATAGATGTTAGAGTGATTCGACAGCGACAGTGAACTTCCTTTGTGGCTTCCTGGTGCCATTTTGACTGTCCCTATCAATTAGCCTAGGAATAGGTGTGTTATGGTCAATTTCTTTAAGATTTCGTCTTATAACTTCACCTGTTTCTATAGAGGGAGTTCTGCAATAAGGGCGAATTGGCTATGGTAAGTCCGTATCATGATTGGTGGGAATCCGTCCATGAATTTTGGCCAAGCCTTGCTGCTCAATTGTCTAGGCACTCTCGTCATTGGCTGGGTATCGTTACGCCTATTGGGCATAACTGCCAAAGGCGGGCGGCTGCTTCTTTTTTCGATAGTCCAGGGTATTTTGATATCTCTGGTAGGCCACCAATTCGCATTACCCGGCAACTTCACTTTCTATGCATCGTTGACCTACGTGCTGTTAGCGTTTCTGCTGCTGCGTCTCCCCATAGTGACAGCCCTGATGTCACGTGCTATCGGCCTGTCACTGATTATCCTAGGCAAATGGCTATCGTTACCTAAATCGCTGGAACATTACCCCATACTAGCCCCGGAGGTAACCATCCTGATCAAGGATTATGTCCTACTGGGATGGATCACAAATCTCGTTTCATTGCTCTTATTCTGCTTCATTGCTTTTCGTAAGTGGCCATCAAGTGATGCAAAAGACGAAAACCACCCCACGCGAATCAATCCTCCTGACCTAGAGGCAATCTTCTTGGGAACAGGCCTCTTGCTTCTGGCTTCATACTTTGGCTATATCTTACTGGCCGGACCGGTACAGGATAGTGGATTTCTCTATCTGTGTATTAGTATTGCTGCTTTGCCATTCATTGCCATCACGTATTTCAAGAGGATTCAGGTTACTACTAAGGATCGAGCACTCCTCGAATTGCAGCACGAGCAGTTGGCCGTACAGGAAAACGCCATTGAAGCCATGCGTGAGCAAAGACACGAGATTATCAATGAGCTGGCCTTGGTATCAACGTATATCCAGTTGGGCCTAGATGACAAGGCATTGAACTCCATCGATTTCATCGCTGCCGGACTGGCCGATCGCTATAACTACGTGACCCTGCCTAAAGATGCGTGGCTGGCTACTATAGATGCAAAACAAGCACAAGCGGATTCCTTAGGTATTAGGCTGATAACCTTCCTTGAAGCAGAGGCTCCCACCAACTTGAACGAGCAGCGACTGCTTCCGAAAGTAGCCGCCAATCTTTTGGACAATGCTTTTGAAGCTGTGCGCCACACAAAGAAACCGCAAGTGATGCTCACGTGGAAGCAAGTAGGCCCAGACCGGCTGCTCTCCGTACGCAATAACGGCCCGATCATCCCCGCCGATGCACTAGATAGGGTTTTTGACTATGGGTATTCATCCAAGCCGGGTCGGAACAAGGGGTGGGGGCTGGCTATCTGCAAACGGATTGCCGCAGAACTTGGCGGCGAACTCCACGTCACCAGTAATGCAACCACCACCGAGTTTACCCTCTTGCTGCCAGCCAAGTCTCATGAGTATCAAACCCAAGCCGAAGCTGCAATTTGTAGTGAAGAAGCTTAGCACAGGATGCCAGAGCATCAACAAGTTCCGCCACTCCTCAAAACTCCGTCCCCATATTTGACCGACAAAGGCTCGACTGAACTTGACTCCCACGTTACGTAATAGTTTATATTGGCAGATTCTGTTTTTCAGAGAGCTGGATTTCCCTCTGAAGAAGATCAAGGAAATCATCAACAGCCCTTCATTTGACCGACACGAAGCTTTGGTTTTGCATCGGAAAATGCTGCTGGAAAAACGAAACCGTCTAGATAGTATGTTAAAGACCATTGACAAAACCATTCAATACCTTAAGGGAGAGATCGAGATGACGAACAAGGAGAAATTCGCCGGATTTGACTTCAGTCATAATCCCTATGAACAGGAAGCCCGAGAACGTTGGGGTGATGCTGCTGTGGATCATGCTAACGCGAAGCTAACCAGCATGTCAGCGGATGAGAAACAAGAGGTCTCTGCGGAGATCACCGCCATTTATCAGCAGCTCGCTAGTCTCAGGCATGGTTCCCCGGCATCAGTAGAAGCACAAGCCGCCATTAGAGCCTGGTATAACTTACTAAACGCCAATTTCGGCCACTACTCCCTTGATACCTTCAAGGCACTGGGCCAGATGTACGTCGATGATGAACGGTTCACAAAGAATATCGATAAATTCGGCGAGGGTTTGGCCATATTCATGCGTGATGCTATGGTTGTGTTTGCGGATCAGGAGAGCAGACAGAAGTAAGGGACATCTGCGGAAAGGGTAAGGAGGCGGGAGCTCCGCCTCCCAATTTGAATCCTCGTATGTCAGCGGCATGAACTGAATCCATTACCGGATAAAAGTAACAGTATTCTCCTGCCTGGGGGCTCGTTCCCCTAGGCTCTCATTGCTGTATCCCAAACTCAAAGCATATAAGGGCTTATACCCCTGAGGAATGCCTAACTCATCTAGGAGGTAAGCACCTTCAGGTTTCTCCATGGCAATCTTGAAAGATGCAAGATAGCAGCTACCCAGTCCGAGAGAATAGGCAGCAATGGCCATGCTTTGAACTGCATTGGCACAGTCGGCAGCTGCAAAACCAGCATCCTGATCACCAGAAACGATAATGGCCACCGGTGCACCACGGAAGCTGTCAAAATCCGGGTCTTTTGCTGCACGTTGTGGTCCCTCTGCCTCTGACTTAAGCATAACTTTCTGGTTTTCGGCGGAGATCTTGTCCAGCACCTTTCGATCAGTGATCACAGTAAAATGCCAAGGTTGCCGGTTCATTGCAGATGGTGCATACTGGCCGCATTCCAAAATAATCCGCATCTTCTCTTCCTCTACTGGGGTTGGCTTGTAGCTGCGTATAGATCTGCGCCCCAATATACTCCTGATAGTCTCGTTCATACCAAGATATCTCCTTTCTAAGGTCTTTAGAAAAGCAATGGTATTGCTACTATGTCATTGGGTGCCTATGAAGCAATTTACCGGGCTCTATCCTCATTATTCTGCATTTAGCTTCCAATACCTTTCTGGGGCGAAATGTCCCATCTATGAACACTAAGCAAGGCGCGCCTGAGCACTTCACTGTTCCACCTAGCTGCCGTATACGGCTAGGGCCACACATTCGACATGAGCGGTGTGAGGAAACATGTCAATCGGCTGTACCTCCTGCAATTGATAGCCGCCACCAGCCAAAATCCTCAGATCGCGAGCCAGAGAACTGGGGTTGCAGCTCACATATACCAGGCGAGGAATACGGGAATCAATTAAGGCATCTAACACCTCTGGTTCGCAACCTTTACGGGGGGGATCCAGAACCGCTGTATCGACTGGGCCTTCCTCTAGCAATCCAGGCAGCTCAATTTCCACTTTCCCGATACGGAAATCCGCCTGAATCTGATTGAGCTCCGCATTGAGCCGGGCATCACTAATCGCTTCTGGCACGATTTCTACCCCCGTCACCTGCGCACCTGCCCGAGCTAAGTGCAGGGCAATAATGCCGGTTCCGCAGTAACAGTCCAGGGCTCGGGCGCCACGTGCCATTTTTGCATAATCAACGACCTGTTGACACAAAACTGCAGCCTGCTCGGAGTTGACTTGGAAAAACGAACGCGGTGAGATGGCAAATCTTAAACCATTGAGCTCCTCAATCAGGTAGGGTTCACCCCAAAGCAGGTGGGTCTCGGCTCCCATGATCACATTAGTCAGCTGTTGGTTCACATTCTGGGCAACAGCAACTAGTTCTGGCAAATCGGCCTGCATGCTGCTGACCAGCCCTGCTGCTCCGGGAATGTCCCTGGCATTTGTGACCAAGATGATCATCAGCTGGTTGCGAGCAGTACTAACTCTACATACCAGATGCCTGATTAACCCAGTACCAGTGTTTTCATCATATGGTATCAGCCCATATCTCTCCAAGAGCGAAGACATTATCCTGAGAGCCTTGTTACAAAGCGGATGGCTGTTATCACATTCCTCGATAGGCACAAGTTCATGTGTACCCCGTCTATAAAACCCCAAGGCTATCCGGTCATCTGCTGTGGTCACGGGATATTGTACCTTGTTCCGATAGCCATAAGGGTGTGCCATACCGATCACCCGGCGGACCTGAGGATGACTGAACTTCCCAATACGGGTAAGCGCGTCTAGTACCAGCTGGTGCTTCCATTTTAGTTGTTGTGCATAAGCCATCTGCTGCAGTTGGCACCCACCACAATGCTCAGCAACCGCACACGCAGGGGATACCCGGTCCGCGGCCGGCCTTACCACCTTAACGATTTCCCCTCTACCGTGGTTCTGCTTGACCTTCTCTATCTGAGTAAAGACTCGATCTCCGGGGATCGCCCCGGGAACGAATATGGCAAAACCATCAATCCTACCTACACCTTCCCCCGCATGGCCTAGTCCAGTGATCTCCAACTCTTCTCGTTGGCCGACTTTTACAGGTTGCTGCTTTCTTTTCTTCCCCGCCATGGACTTGTACTCCCTTTCCATACTCATAATTCCATCATGAATGCCTATGATTGCTGAATATACTGCATTAAGGGAAACCTCAGTGGTTCATTATGCCGGCAAATTTCATCGAGGGGAGGACTACGGTTATTATGCTATACCAAAGTGAGATCCGCAAGCTGCCGGTATTGGACATTAGTACCGGCAAGATCCTCGGTGCTGTCTGCCAGGTCGTTTTCGATCATGAGAATAAGCGCCTGGCTGGCATCGGCTGCTCTACATGGATATGGGGCACCCGCCAGTACATTGATCGAGAAGACATCCGGGGCATTGGCGATCACGCGGTTACCATCAGCTCCGCCGAAGTTGCTAAGCCTCTGAAAGAGCAAAAGCGACTGATGGCGCTCATCAAGGCCAACATACCATTCCTCGGCTCTCGAGTGATTACCATCGATGGACAGCTGCTGGGCGTAGTCGAGGATTACGTACTGGATCCAACCCATTACCATTTGGCGGAGTTTTCGCTGTCTGACAGCTTATTCCAGGACATTTTGAGAGGGTTGGGACGAGTTCCGGCTCACTGCATAATAGCCATCGGGCGTGATGCTGTCGTGGTGGGCGACAACACTTTAAGCATACTCAGACCTCACAAGAAAACAGTGCCATCAGATTCGGTATCAGAATCAGCAGTGATGACTCCTGAAGTTGATCCAGAGCTCTCTGGCCCACCATCCCAGAATGTGGAGACTCTGGAACCACCAGCCAAACCACTCAGGTCCGCTCCCCAGAGGCCCCCCTTAATTGTCCTCTCCGGAAAGCTCTCTCAGCAGCACAGCAGCCACGAGCATCATCGTCTCCCCAACGTACGCTACTTGCGCCGCATCGATGAAGCCCTGGGCATCAAATATCCGTCCCCGGGCCATAGACAAAAGCAGTATTCTTCCCTGCTAATGCAAGTGATCAACCGCGGCAAACTCTGGCTCGATAGGACTATGCACAGCAAACCACCCGATTCCGGTTGAACGCCTGGGTCGGCCCGGCCTTCTTATCTGTAGGTTACCATCTCCTACATATACCAGTTTGATACCCCCCTGAGACACCCCTTCTGTTCCCGTCCTGGCGATTTTGCTGACTTCAATGCGTTCAGATGGCAAAAAACCCGCCGCGCGGCAGGTTACTCCCAGATATCTTGCTCTCCCTGATTCTTGCCATACTGCTTCTCCTGTTGAAACGTTACTGCACGATGGCGCGACCGCCTACTTACTCTCCACCAGCCAGCAATTGCGCCATAGCCCTCAGGACTTCATTCTTACCCACACCCGTTTGGGCCGAGAAAATGATAGCTTCTACCCCTAGGGTTTTTTTGATCACCTTCATGTACTGGGGCCATCTACCCCGCGCGATTTTGTCTGCCTTAGTGGCGACAACTACATAAGGGATCTCGCAACTTCGCAACCACTCGCCCATGAGCTCATCATTACCCGTGGGTTTGTGCCGAAAATCCACTATTTGAACTACACCCACGAGCTGCTCTCTCTCTTGCAGGTAGGTCTCGATCATAGGACCCCACTTCTCACGGACTCGCTTGGCCACCTGCGCATAGCCATACCCAGGCAAATCGATTACCCGCAGATCCCGAAACCGATAGAAATTAATGGTCTGGGTACGACCCGGCCGGGAACTGGTTCGAGCCAGATCCCGGCGATTGGCTAGGCAATTGAGCAAAGATGACTTACCCACATTAGAGCGGCCCACTAGAGCAATTTCCGGTAAGGGCAGTCCATCAGTCCTAGGATACTGGGCCGCCCTCACCGCGCTTGTTTCAAAGATGCCATCATTTAAGTTTATGAGTTTCCTATCCATGGTTGCTGGCTCTCCTGTTCAAAACCTGTCGGCAAGAAAGGCATTGGCTCACGCGAGGCATCATCACCACTATCTACAGCCATCGCCATACCGGGAATCGGGGCCAGTAGTGCTTTCTCCAGAACCACATCCATATGCTCTACTGATTCGAGCTCCAGCTTCTTTTGGATGTTGGCGGGGATCTCGTCCAGGTCCTTCCGGTTTTCCATAGGCAGAAGCACCCGTTTGATTCCAGCCCTGTGAGCAGCCAGTACCTTCTCCTTGACCCCCCCAATGGGCAGTACACGACCTCGTAGAGTGATCTCCCCGGTCATGGCCAAATCCCCTCTGACCGGACGTCCGGTTAAGGCAGAGACCAAGGCAGTTGTTATGGTAATACCTGCCGAGGGCCCGTCTTTGGGAATAGCGCCTTCTGGTACATGGATATGAATATCATGCTTCTCGTAGAAGTCTATCGGAATCCCTAGCTCGGCAGCCCGAGACCGCACGTAGCTGAGACTAGCTTGAGCAGACTCCCGCATGACATCTCCTAGCTGACCAGTAATAATCAGTTTGCCTTTGCCAGGCATCACGCTGGCTTCGATAGCGAGAATGTCTCCCCCTACCTGGGTGTAGGCAAGGCCTGTGGCCACACCTACCTTGCTTTCCCCCTCTGACAATGTGCGCAGATAGCGGGGCGGGCCTAGATATGTCTCAACCGAGTTGACATTCACCCTAACCGGTGGCTCTACCCCTTGCACGAGCTCTTTGGCGACTTTGCGGCAAATAGAACCCAGCTCCCTTTCCAGATTACGCACTCCTGACTCCCGGGTATAATCGGAAATCACTTTCTGAATGGCATTATCTGATACAAGGATCTGATCTTCCTTCAGACCATTGGCTGCTACTTGCTTCCCCCAAAGGTGTCGTTTGGCGATCTCCAGTTTTTCTTCTTCAGTATAGCCTGGGATCTGAATGACTTCCATCCGGTCCAATAGAGGACGGGGGATATTGTGCATTACATTGGCCGTAGTGATAAAGAATACATTCGACAGATCGAATGGAACTTCCAGATAGTGATCAGAAAAACCGCTGTTCTGCTCGGGGTCTAGTACCTCTAAGAGAGCCGATGCCGGATCCCCACGGAAGTCCATGGTCATCTTGTCGATTTCATCGAGCAGCATCACCGGATTCTTAGAGCCGGCTTGCTTCATCGCTTGAATCACCTTACCGGGCATAGCTCCGATATAAGTGCGGCGATGCCCCCGAATCTCAGCTTCATCTCGCACACCACCCAATGAAAACCGGACAAACTTGCGATCCAGTGCCCGCGCAATTGAACGTGCCAAAGAGGTTTTCCCGACTCCGGGCGGTCCTACCAAGCAGAGAATAGGTCCCTTCATCTTCTTGGTCAAATGCCGTACCGCTAGGAATTCCAGTATCCGCTCTTTGACCTTGTTCAAGCCATAATGATCATCATCGAGCACCTGCTTGGCCGCGGCAATATCCAACCGATCCCTGGTCTGTTTAGACCAAGGCAGCGAAGTGAGCCAATCAAGGTAAGTCCTTACGACAACTGCCTCAGCCGCCATGGGAGGCATTTTCTCCAAGCGCTCTAATTCATGCAAAGCCTGCTCCCGGGCTTGCTTGGGCAACTTCGCCTTCTCGATCTTGCGCTGAAATTCCTCCACCTCTGAGGCTACAGCATCTTTTTCGCCCAGCTCCTTTTGGATTGCTCGCATCTGTTCTCGCAAATAGTATTCCTTTTGATTCTTCTCCAGCTGCTTGCGCACCCTGACATGAATCTTCTTCTCGAGCCGGAGAATCTCCATCTCTTTGCTGAGAAGCAATACCAACTGCTCTAACCTATGCCTGGGAGAAGCGATCTCCAAAAGGTTTTGCTTATCTTCTACTGACACCATTAGTTGCGCCGCGATGGTATCAGTCAGCCTGCCTGGCTCCTCAATAGAATTTATAGCAACTATTACTTCAGAAGGCACCTTGCGAGAGAGCTTCACGTATTCTGCAAACTGATCTTGCAGTGTCCGCATGAGTGCTTCGATCTCTGGGCCGAATTCTTCCGGTTCCACTATTTCACTCACCTGAACACGGAAGCAAGGCTCCGTCTCCAAGAACTCATCTATCTTTACCCTATGCAGTCCCTCAATCAATACCCGAATCTGTCCCTCAGGCATCTTCAGAAGCTGCTTGATTTCCGCCAAGATGCCAATCTCATAGATCTCGTCTACTTCGGGTTGGCTAACCTCTGGCGACTTCTGAACAGCCAGCACCAACTGACGATCCTGGGTCATAGCCTCTTCCAGAGCTCTAATGGACCTTTCCCTTCCTACATCCAAGGGAGTGATCATAAATGGAAAGACTAGCATGCCCCTGAGGGGCAGAAGTGGGTAAATGTCCTCTGCCACACCACTGGCTTCAATCATGATATCTGTCATTACCTTCACCCCCATTGGTCATAGCTATCCTATTAATATTCTTGTCCACAGATCTGGTTCCTCCTACCAATATGATCTTCCCCTTCTAACTCCCCCATTGAAACTTAGTCCCCAACAATATAAAAGAGAGCTGTTTTGAGCAGCTCCCTGGCTGACACACCTTGGCGCGGACTCTAATGATCAGTATAACATTAACCTGATGCGCTTAACAGCCCACTAGAAACGGCAGGTTTGGAAATCTGTGCACATTTTTCATCATCCAATAAGGAGAGAGCGATGACCTCCTCTAGTTGCTCCACACCGTGAACAACCATGTCTTCGGTGTGATTGAAAATCGCCTGCCAATTCTCCTTGGGAACAATTGCCCGCTTGACACCGGCTAGCCTAGCCGCCTCCAGCTTGGCCGCAATCCCACCCACAGGCTTCACCAGGCCACGAATGGATACTTCCCCACTCATCGCTACTATGTTACTCACCTTCCGCCCTGTGATGGCAGAATAGATGGCGGTGACGATGGCAACACCGGCTGAGGGGCCATCCACCGGTGTACCTCCAGGAAAGTTAACGTGAATATCATAGTCTTGAGGACGCAGATGTAAGTTGTGTCGCAGTACAGTAATAACGTTATCCATGGAGCTTCTGGCCATGCTCTTTCTGCGCATGGTCCTCCCATAGCCGCCCATTTCCTCTTCTTCCATTATACCAGTGATCACGATTTGCCCTTGCCCCTGCTCTACTGGAATAGCCGTTGCCTCTACCTCGATCAGGGTGCCCATATTCGGCCCATAGACCGCCAGCCCATTGACCAAACCCACTTGTGGAACTAGGGGAATGCTCCGTTCCGGACGTGGTGAGTATTGGCCACTATTGACCACCCATTCAATATCGGCGCGGCTAATCTCCTTCCGCTTGCTGGTCAAGGCTAATCCTGCCGCAATCTGTACCATATTGACGGCTTCTCTACCATTAGTGGCATACCGCTTAATCACTGCCAGCGCCTCATCAGGGAGTGCAAACTCGATCTTGTTGGCAGCATTGGCGGCGATGGTGGCGATCTCCTCCGGAGTTAATGACCGGAAAAACACCTCCAAGCATCGGGACCGAATAGCGGGCGGGATCTCGTCTGGCATGCGGGTGGTAGCCCCGACCAGCCGAAAATCAGCAGGCAGCCCCTTTTGAAAAATCTCGTGAATATGCACAGGTATGCTGCTATCCTCAGAGCTATAATAGGCGCTTTCAAAGAATACCTTCCGGTCCTCCAACACCTTCAGCAATTTGTTCATTTGGATCGGGTGTAATTCACCGATTTCATCAATAAATAAAACCCCTCCATGGGCCTTGGTTACAGCCCCTGGTTTAGGCTGGGGGATACCGGCAACACCCAAAGGGCCGGCCCCCTGGTAAATCGGATCATGAACCGACCCCATCAAAGGGTCAGCTATGCCCCGGTCGTCAAATCGGGCAGTAGTGGCATCAACTTCCACAAACTTGGCAGAATCCTGAAAGGGGGAGAGGGGGTTAGCTTTAGCTTCCTCCAAGACCAAGCGGGCAGCCGCTGTTTTGCCTATCCCAGGTGGCCCGTAGACGATTACGTGCTGTGGATTGGGTCCACACAGTGCAGCCCTCAGTGCCTTGAGGCCATCACTCTGTCCAATGACTTCATCAAAAGAGGCAGGGCGGGTCTTTTCTGCCAGTGGTTCGGTTAGGGAAATGGCGTTGAGACGCCTTAGTTTATCCATTTCCTTCCTGGACTCACGATCCACCGCGGATTTATTGCTTTGCTGATTGCGCAGCAGATTCCAGAAATACAGGCCGATCACTATGGCAAAAAATAGATTAATTAGTCCTAATACGCCCATCATTAACTCCACCTGCCCCGCTTAAGTGGTGATTTGCACTTTCTATTATGCACAAGGGCATGGTGTTTTAACCAGGAAGGCCCGGAAACTCCGGGCCCCATTTATCCCATTACATTCGCAAAAATCCCTGTGGTCAAGCAGTCTCTTCAGTCAGATGCTCACGCCGAATTAGACGAGGCTGTACTTGCTTTTCGACTACTTCTTTACTCACCAAACACTTGACAATATCATCTTGTGAGGGGATTTCATACATGATATCCAACATGATGTCTTCGAGAATAGTCCTCAGCCCTCTGGCGCCGGTCTTGCGCTCCATAGCTTTGCGGGCTATAGCATCGAGAGCGTCATCATCGAAGACCAGCTCTACATCATCCATATCAAAAAACTTCTTATACTGCTTGACGAGAGCATTGCGTGGTTCTTTCAAGATGCGGACAAGAGCGTGCTCATCGAGGGCATCCAAAGCCACCACAATAGGCAACCTCCCAATAAACTCAGGGATCAACCCATATTTCAGTAGATCCTCAGGCATTACCTGACGTAAAAGCTCTCCGATCTGTTTTTCTTCCTTGGGACGGATATCCGCACCAAAACCTATGGTCTTTTGACCTGTCCGATTTTCGATGATTTTCTCCAGGCCATCGAAAGCGCCTCCACAGATAAACAGGATATTGGATGTGTCCACCTGAATAAATTCCTGATGAGGATGTTTGCGTCCACCTTGTGGCGGCACACTCGCTACCGTCCCTTCCAGGATTTTCAGCAAAGCCTGTTGGACTCCCTCGCCAGAAACATCTCTAGTGATAGAGGGATTCTCAGACTTACGAGCGATTTTGTCCACTTCATCAATATATACGATTCCCCGCTCCGCCTTCTCCACATCATAGTCTGCAGCCTGAATCAGCTTCAAGAGGATATTCTCCACATCTTCTCCCACATACCCTGCTTCAGTAAGCGAGGTAGCGTCGGCGATGGCAAAGGGCACATGTAGAATCCGAGCCAGAGTTTGTGCAAGCAAGGTTTTGCCACAACCCGTGGGACCCAAGAGCAAGATATTGCTCTTCTGCAACTCAACATCATCTACTTTGGAGTGGGCATTGATACGCTTATAGTGGTTGTAGACTGCCACAGCCAGGGATCTCTTGGCGAGTTCCTGACCGATCACGTACTGGTCTAATACGGCCTTGATCTCCTTGGGTTTGGGAATACTACCAAATTCGATATCCTGCTCCTCAGTTAGCTCCTCTTCGATGATCTCATTGCACAGCTCAATACACTCATCACAGATATATACCCCGGGACCCGCAATGAGTTTCTTTACCTGTTCCTGGATCTTTCCACAGAAAGAACATTTCAGTTGGCCCTTCTCATCGCCAAACTTGAACATCTTATCACCTCTTATTTCGATTGAAGCTCCTTGGCGTCGCTCAATATTCCGTCAATCAGGCCATATTCTTTGGCTTCTTCTGCTGACATGTAATAATTGCGATCCGTGTCCCGCTCAATGCGATCCAAAGGTTGTCCGGTATGCTTCGTCAGGATCTCATTACCAATCCTCTTCAATCGAAGGATTTCCCGAGCCTCAATCTCAATATCCGTAGCTTGGCCTCTGGTACCACCCCAAGGTTGGTGGATCATGATCCGAGAGTATGGCAGGGCAAAGCGCTTACCTTCTGCACCAGCGGCTAGAAGCAAGGCAGCCATGCTAGCCGCCATCCCAATGCAAATAGTGGAGACATCAGGTTTAATGTACTGCATCGTATCATATATGGCAAGTCCCGAGTAGACTACACCACCAGGGCTATTGACATATAGGGAGATATCCTTCTCCGGGTCCTCCGACTCCAGGAACAGCAATTGAGCTATTACCAGGTTCGCTACATGATCGTCAATAGGACCACCGATAAAGATAATCCTGTCTTTCAGCAAACGGGAATAGATGTCATATGCCCGTTCACCTCGATTGGTTTGCTCCACAACCATCGGAATGAGAGTACTCATAGCTTCTCACCTTCCCTTTAATCTATGCAACCGGTATCCTCCAGCACATCAGTCTTACCACTCAATATATGTTCCCCTGAACAGGTCTTTTTACACTTATTCTATTGCTGCTGACAGATAGGGGTGCGAAAAGCCTTTTTGCCTAAAACCTTCTCCCCCCAAGGAGATGATCCCTGCTTCGGATAGCCTCGCCGATGCCTATTCGCCATCTTCTTCGAGCTCGGCCTCTGCACTTGCATCAGTAGACGTTTCCGGTGCAGCTTCCGGCTCATCCACTATAACTTGACTAATCTGGGCATTTTCCTTTAACAGCTCCACAGCCTTACGGACTACCAGGCTATCCCGGAGCCTTTCTTTCTGTGCCGCCCAACGCTCACGCCTCATCACGGCATCAGGTCCTTCGCCGGACAACTCATCGATGTGCTCATCCAGTTCTTCATCAGTAACAGTAATGGCCTCTGCGGCAACTAGGGCATCCATGACCAAGGATGTCTTGACTTCCTGCTCCGCCTCAGTGTGCATCCTTGTTTCCATTTCCTCTTCTGTTATACCGACGATTTCCAGGTATTGCTCTTGTGTCAGTCCCGAATACTGTAAGTCTCTCTTTAGATGTTCCTGTTTGTGCTCTAGTTGCCGTTGAATCATCTTATCTGGTATTTCTACACTAGAGCGCTGTACGATTTCTGCGACTAAGTCCTCTTCCAGTTTGCTTTCCGCTTCTTGCTCAGCTGTTTCCTCTAAATGGGTGCGGATATCCGCTCTAAGCTCCAATAAGGTTTCGAAATCCCCTACATCTTTGGCAAAATCGTCATTCAAGGCTGGATATCGCTTTTCCTTGATTTCCTGAATCTTTACTTCAAAGCGAGCTTCTTTACCAGCTAGATGCTCAGCCCCATAATTCTCGGGGAACGTCACCATGACCTGTCGGGTTTCGTCAGCCTTAGCTCCAATCAGTTGTTCCTCAAATCCGGGAATGAAATAGCCTCGCCCTATCTCTAGGGTATACCCCTCAGCCGCCCCACCCGAAAAAGGTTGATCATCTATATAACCGGTGAAATCAATTACTGCGAAATCGCCGCTCTCTATGCCTGCTTTTTCACTGGTAACCAGTTCCGCAGTGCGTTCCCGCATTTCCTCCAGCACGTGATCGATATCAGCATTGGTGACTCTTTTCGTTTGCTTGGTTGCCTCAATGCCCGTATAGTCACCCAGTGTTACCTCCGGACTTACCTCAACCGTAGCTTTAAACCTCAGGGGCTTACCGTCTTCCATTTCGAGTATATCGAGCTCCGGAGCATCGATGGGGGTGATCTCATTCTCCTTCAAAGCCTGGCCATAGGCCTCAGGGAGTAACTCATCCAGTGCCTCTTGGTACAAGACTTCACGACCTAATCTCATTTCGATCACCCGCCGGGGGGCCCTACCAGGGCGAAACCCGGGGATCCTGACCTGTCGTGCAACCTTGCGTGACGCATTTTCTAAGGCCTCTTCCACCCGCTCCTCGGCTACCTCAACCTCAAGAGCCACCTGGTTCTTACCCAGTTTCTCTACTGTGCTTTTCATGCAATCTACCTACCTTCTCTGACTCGGCATTTAGTTTATAGAAGCAAATCGGGTGCGACAGAAGGCAGGTCCAGCTACCTTGTCTCCCTGCCCTACAGTCCCTTCTACACCTACGGGGCCGTTCCTGCCCCTACTATCTTACCCAGACAACAGAAAAAGCCTGTTCTTTCGGCCACAAACTCCTCAGTGGTCCTAACAGGCTGCAGTTGGAGCAAAGACAGTATCTCAAATCCACTTTTCCCTGCACATTACCTAATACAATAGTGGTGCGGGCGGAGAGATTCGAACTCTCACAGGAAAAACCCACTAGATCCTAAGTCTAGCGCGTCTGCCAGTTCCGCCACGCCCGCAGAAACTCTCATTCCACTCAAGCAACACTGAGTATACCATAGCAAATCGACACCCGTCAAGGTTATTTTTAACCTTTCACGGCTCCTGCTGTAAGCCCCTCAATGATCTGGTTTTGGAAGATCAGAACTAATAGAATCAATGGCAGTGTTACTAAGACAGTTGCTGCCATAATCTCCCCAAACGGCTCTTGCCTCGCTATCTCTCCGGTAAACAGAGAGATCACCACTGGTACTGTTCGGGCACCAGGCTCTATGCTGGTAAACGTCAGGGCAAAGAGATATTCGTTCCACGCCGCAATGAAAGATAAGAGCCCTGTGGTGACTAAAGCGGGTTTCGTTAACGGCAACAGAATCTTGGAAAAGGTCTGGAATGGTGTTGCCCCATCAACCTGTGCTGCTTGCATCAGTGAACTCGGCAGCCCTCTAAAGAAAGAGGCCAATACCCAAGTAGTAAACGGCAGAGTAAATATTAGATATGACAAAATCATGCCTGGTATTGCCGATAAGCTAAATTGGGTAATGACAGCATATAAGCCCGCCAACACTGTCACTTGTGGAAACATGGTCATCGCCAGAATAACGTACATGGACGTGGTTTTCCCTCTGAACCGCAATTTGCCGATGGCGAAACCAGCGAAGGAACCAAGCAGCAGAGAAATCACGGTAACAGAAACCGAAACTATCAAGCTGTTCACTAACCCTCGAGCAAATGTCGCATTCGTCAATACTGCTCTGTAGTTATCCAGGGTTGGGGCCAAGGCCCTTTCTGTAGGATGGACTGGCACCATGGTCGCTGGTGTCATCTGCAACTGTGCTTCCGTCTTTAGAGATGAATTTATCGCCCAGTAAAAAGGAAATACCAGATAGAAAATAATCAACACTAAGATGAGCCAGAAGAGACCTGTGGATATGGTATTGCGTATGGTCTTACTCATCACTCTCCACCCCCAGAATGCGGATATACAGAACGGCAAACACAAAGATAAAGAGAAAGATGATCACTCCGATGGCCGACGATATCCCCATTTCTCGGTTACCGATTAACTGATAATAATTATATGTTGCCATAGAATAACGCGTTTGTGCCAACAGCACCTGAAAAACGTCAAACACTCTTAGTGCATCAAGTGTACGAAAAACGAGGGCGACTGCCAGTGTAGGCCTAAGCAAAGGCATGGTAATCTGCCAAAACTGGCGTATCTTACCGGCCCCATCTACTTCAGCGGCTTCGTAAATATCCTGAGGGATAAGCTGCAGCCCGGCCAAGATGAGGAGCGCCATAAAAGGTGTAGTTTTCCACACGTCAACAGCAATAAGGGCAGGTAGAGCCCAGGCATCTGTCCGCAAGAACGGGATCTGGCCATTACCGATCCCCAATTTCTGAAACAAGACGTTGATGATCCCTACTCGGGTTGGGGCCAGCATCCACTGCCACATTCTCGCTGAAACCACAGTCGGAATAGCCCAAGGGATCAACATGACCGCTCTCATGGCACCTCGAAGCTTAAACCTGCTATTCATGACTAAGGCGATAATGAGCCCTAGTATAGTCTCCAAAGCAACTGAAATAACAGTGAAAACCAATGTATTCTTGATCGCAAGAATGAAGTCCCGATCAGATGCACCGATTACATATCGCTTGCCAAACCACGAGAACTGTGAGAGCTCTCGATAGCGAACCGGTTGCCGTGGCAAAATCTGAATGGGCCTTGCATATTCAGGCTCATGGGTTTGAGGATCAATTTTCGGCTGGCCTGTCTGATCATCAATGATGGGAGGAAGCTCCTTGATGGTCATACCTAGGAGTCTCCTGTAGTTGCCGAGACCCACAAATTCCACTTCTTCGCCAGAGGCAAACCGCTGATTAGTAAAACTGCTGTAAAATACCTTTCCCAAAGGGTAAACGGCGATTAAAGCAATCACCACAAAAGTTGGCAGCAAAAGTAGATAAGCCAATTTCTGTTCACGTTGAACCAAAGATAGCTGTCTTTTTCTTTTCTGCCTTTCCACGCGCAAACCGCCCTCTCGTTCTCATTAATGAGTAACACCCGATTGGGGTGCTGCCACCCCAATCGGGAGAGTGTTCTACTCCGTTATTTTACTGGAAAATTGGTCAAGTCTTGAAGGTCTAGTTCCAGTTCCTCCAACGCATCGGCTGCATTGCTCTTGCCAGTCAAAACAGAGTGGATCGCGTTAAAGAACAGCGTAGAAACCTCATTATAGCGAGGAGCTGAGACAGTACTAGGACGAGCTACAGCGTTGACGAATACATCATATAAGCTACCCATGAAAGGCGAAGCCTCCAAGACGTCAGGATCCTGGTAAAGTGACATGATGGTTGGATTCATGGATGCCTGGATTGCCCTGGTTTTCTGCTCCTCATAGGAAGCTAGGAATAAAGCAACATCTGCTGCAACTTCCGGGTTCTTACTGTACTTGCTAACTGAAAGCTGCCATCCACCGAGGGTAGCGGCTCCTGCTCCACTAGCACCGGCTGGTAGGGGTGATACATCGAATTTGCCTGCGATGGCGCTATCGGCCGCGTTTCCGAGGCTGTAGCAATAAGGCCAATTGCGCATAAACAATGCATTACCGGCTTGGAACATAGTCCGGGCATCTTCTTCAGCGAATCCGATTACTCCCGGAGGCGAAATGGTGCCTACCCATCCAGCGGCCTTGTCGATAATCTCAACAGCCCGTGGGTTATTAACAGATATGCTACCATCAAATTCGATGATACTGCCACCATCGTTAGAAGCCAACCACTCTAGAGCATTACAAGTCAAGCCTTCATAGGCATTGCCTTGCCATACATAGCCCCAGAAGTCTTGATTGCCCTTAGCTCTTTCGCCCGCTTGAACCTTGGCAGCAGCAGCCTCTAGCTCATCCCAGGTGGTTGGGGGCTCTAGGCCGTACTCTTTCAGCAAATCCGTCCGATAGTAGAGCAACCCCGCATCAGTGAACCAAGGCATGGCTACTAACTTACCATCAACGGTATTGTTTTCCACGATCTCGGGGAAGTGCGCTTCCGCAACTTCTTTCCCACCATATTCATTCAGGTCAAGAAAATGCTCAGCCAAGTCTCCCGGCCAGATCACATCAATCTGGTAAACATCAACTTCTGAGCTTTTCGCCTCGAAAAACTGGAGATACAGGCCGAGGCGGTCCTGAACCATATCCGGAGTATCTAGTACCGTAATTTTGACATTGGGATGGAGCTCCATGTAGCGAGCAGCTGCTTCCCGACTGATTTCCAATTCTTGTCCCACGGCTCCGGTGGCCACAGTGATATTTACTGGTTCACCAGCCAGCGCAACTCCCGACAATGCCAGTAACACGATCAACGAAACAACAGTGATGATTCTCGATTTCATTCGATTACCTCCTAGTATTACTTTGCGAACACCCACAAACGAAATTGTGTACTCCACCAGCACTCCCTTCAGATTTGTTTTGTCGCAAAACTTCTACTGGAGCTATTTTGATCATATGCCAGTTTTTGTGCTCTTGCAAGAGATACTAAAGTGTTCAAAAAACTCCTCTGTCACTGCAATACAGCCAAACTGGCGCCCAATTCAACTAACCTGCCCACCACGTGCACTACACTTCACAAAAAAACAGGCCACCAAAGTGAAGCGAACTAGCTTCCACCCAATTGGTGACCTGTTTGAAGGCATGCTTTTTAGGAAGTTATGGTTCTTCCCAACGTATTGTGATTTCGCCTGAGCATCTGTCCTCCAGAGCTTTGTCTGCCTCGGCCCACTGGCTTTGGGAACGCTTTAGAGCCCTTTGGAAAGCCCTAAAGCTTGATCCTGTCCAATACCTGCCTTGCCAATAGACAGGTTCTTCCTGATCAAATACATCCAGAGCCTGCATGTCGGATTTGCTCAGGATAGCTACCAAACTATCCCAGACAGCTTCGCTCATACCTGTACTGGCAAAGGGCCCTGCCCTTTCTGGAAAAAACCCACCTGGTTGAAGAACCGGACGATCATGTCGATCAAGAACCCTAGGAACTCTTCTCGCTTCAGCAGGGATACCAGCCAACCGGCTAATCCGAGCCGCTGCCCCAGAAGGTCAAGGGCTTCCCGCATATACTCAAGAACCCTCTCCTTTTTCTCCTCTCCATGGCCAGGCTCTTCCACCATTTGGATAAAGAAATACAGGAAAAAGATTATGGTTTTTGCAGCTTCAAATAGACGCATCATCTCCCCTCCTCCCGCCCGCCAGCTTGGATAATACACTATGCGAGTGACGCAGCGTGAGTAAGAGGAGTTTGAACCTGTTTTGATCTATTACCGTTCATAAGGTTTACCCTCGGCAGCCGGTGGAACTGCTCGTCCGATGACTCCTGCCAAGACTGCCATGGTCAATAGATATGGCAGCATCAGAATGAACTCCCTGGGTATCAGTACGATCCCCAGAGTCTGGGCCAGCATCTGTAAGGCTTCAGCATAGCCAAAGAAAAGGCAGGCGAGCAGTGCCCCTAAGGGTGTCCACTTCCCGAAAATCATGGCTGCTAAGGCAATGAAACCTCGGCCTGCAGTCATATTCTCAACAAAGGAACTCAACAATCCCAAAGATAAAGTAGCTCCCCCTAGACCTCCGAGCAGCCCAGAGATAAACACACAGAGATACCGAATCTTGAACACATCGACTCCCATGGTATCTGCCGCCCGAGGATGCTCTCCCGCAGCCCGGATCCTGAGGCCTAGAGGAGTCTTGTACATCAATATATGGGCAATAACAGCCGCCAGCAAAGCCAAATACACGGGCGGTGTATGCTTACCCAAAACCGGGCCCAAGATTGGCAGGTCCTTCACAATCGGTATGGTCCAGTCGGCCAGCTTGGCCACTGATGGTGATTGCCCGGCATGCCCAAAAAGACGCCGCAGCATAAACCCAGTGATACCCAAGGCAAAAATATTAATAGCCACTCCCGTAACCACTTGATCTGCCTTCAAGGTTATACTAGTCACAGCTAGGATCAGTGATACTGCACCTCCAGCTAACATAGCCATGAGAACACCGAACCAAGGGTTCCCGGTAAAATAAGATACCACCATTCCTACGAAAGCCCCAACCAGCATTATGCCTTCCAAAGCAATATTCACAATCCCTGATCGCTCTGAGAAAACACCACCTAGGGATGCGAAAATCAGGGGAGTGGCCATCCGCAAGGTAGAGTTGAGCAGAGCAGCACTAAATAAATCCAATATATTCACCTTGCATCCCTCCTATCAGTGTCCCTCTTTGCTAGTGGCCGTCATTTTACCGACAGTTCGCTGCGGCCTATGCCAGCTAACTAACTTCCGGATAAGATAATCAGCAGCAATAAACAGAACAACCGCCGCTTGTACTATCCCAATGACCTCCTTGGGTACTTGAGCAACACTCTGCATATTCTGGGAGCCGCGGGATAATATGCCAAAAAGCGAGGCCCCAGCTATGATTCCCAATGGATGGTTATTACCCAGTAGAGCTACAGCAATACCGTCAAAGCCGTATCCGGTAAATCCGAATAAATCATAGAAGCGATGCTGTACCCCTAGAACCTGCACAGCGCCGCCCATTCCGGCCAAAGCACCACTGATCAGCATAGAATTTACCAGATTGCGAGGTACACTGATACCGGCATACTCGGCAGCTTCCGGATTTAGCCCCACCGCCCGACATTCGTAGCCAAGGGTTGTCCGCCAAAGAATAACGTAAACTACCGCAGCCATTCCCAATGCTACAAGAAACCCAATGTTTGCCCGAGTAGGTGGCAAGAACCGCCATAGCTTGCCCGAATCTAAGACCTGTTTGGTCACCGGCAAGTAGCTATGGCCTTTTAAAGGCCCCACGACTAAGTAGTGGGTAAAATATAGGGCTATATAGTTCATCATGATAGTGTTAATTACCTCATGAGCCCCGAGTCGCGCTTTAAGCACTCCTGGGATCCCCGCCCAAATACCTCCTACTAATGCACCCGCTAGTAAGGCTAAAGGCACATGAATAACTGCAGGCAACCCCGTGAATATATAGCCGGCCACCGCAGCCCCCATCTGTCCCACAATAAACTGACCTTCCGCTCCAATGTTAAACAATCCAGTTCTGAAGGCAAACGCTACTGACAACCCGGTGAAAATCAGGGGAGTAATGCTGACCAGAGCTTCACCGAAACCACGCCAACTACCGAAGGAGGCTGTCCATAAAGCATAGTAGGCCAACAGCGGATTTCTTCCCGCCCATAGAATCACGATAGCTCCTACCAAAAGTGCCAGCAGAACTGCGACGAGAGAGAGCCACACCCTCTCCCAACGCTGACTTTTTGCTCTTTGCAGATCATCTAATGTCATGCACCCTGCACCCCCGTCCCTTCCAGCTGACCTCCGGTCATCAAGAACCCCAGCTGCTCTTCGGTAACGGTCTTAGGATCTACCTCAGCTACCAGCTGTCCCTCATAGATCACTAGAATCCGATCACTTAAACTCAACAGCTCATCCAACTCCAAGGATATGAGCAGAACGCCTTTCCCGGCCGCCCTCTGCTCCAACAAGCGCCGATGCACAAACTCAATAGCCCCCACATCTAATCCTCGGGTAGGCTGAGCCGCTATCATTACTTCGGGATTAGAATCAAGTTCCCGCCCTACTACCAGCTTCTGCTGGTTACCACCTGACAGAGACCGGCCTGTCGCTTCTACGCCTGCCGCTCGTACATCATAGGTGGCCAATAGCTGCTCACCATAGCCTGTTACTGCTGCTACATCATAAGCTATACCCTTCTTAAAAGGAGGGCGATGATGCTTGCCCAAAATAGCGTTTTCAGCCAAGGAGAAGTCCAAGATCATCCCCCGCCGCTGTCGATCTTCGGGAACATGGCCTAAGCCAATATCTTTGCGTTCTCTTACATCAAGCTCGGTCAACTCCTGCTGCCGCAAGTAGATCTGGCCGCGGCTGACTTGCCGGACACCAACCAAAACCTCTCCCAGCTCCTTCTGTCCATTGCCATCCACCCCGGCAATACCTACGATCTCTCCAGCTTTTACCTCTAGATTGATTCCCCGCAAAGCCGGTAACCTGCGGTCATCTTCTGCCCATACATCGTCTAGACGCAAAATCACAGAACCGGTTTTCGCCGGCTCCTTATCTACTTTTAGGACTACGTCCCTACCCACCATCATGCGAGCCAATTCTACCGGATCAGTGGAAGAAGTCGCAACCGTGCCTACCACCTTACCCGCTCGAATAACGGTTATCCTTTGGCTCATGGCCATCACTTCTTTGAGCTTGTGGGTAATGAAAATAATAGTCTTGCCTTGGTCGGCTAGATTATCTGTTATTTCTTTAAGCTCTTCTACTTCTTGTGGAGTAAGCACAGCTGTGGGCTCATCTAAGATCAGCACTTCAGCTCCCCGATAAAGAGCCTTGAGGATTTCGACCCGCTGCTACATACCTACGGAAATATCCTGAACCTTGGCCCGGGGATCTACTTGAAAACCAAATCTGTTAGACAGCTCCTCCACATCGGCAATGGCCTTATCCATGTCGAGAAATATGCGGCGTTTCTTCGGTTCATTGCCCAGCACGATATTCTCTGCCACGGTAAACGGAGGTACCAACATAAAATGCTGATGGACCATACCAATCCCCAAAGATAATGCATCATTGGGGTTCTCAATGGCAACAGGCTTTCCCTGAACCAAAATCTGCCCACCATCCGGTGGATACAGGCCATAGAGAATATTCATCAAGGTGGTCTTGCCAGCTCCATTCTCTCCCAAGAGGGCATGTACTTCTCCAGGATAGAACTTGATGCTGATATTGTCGTTAGCTACTACACCCGGAAAGACTTTGGTTATGCCCTTGAGCTCGACTATGGGTAGCTTACTATCGGTCAATGCTTCTCACCCCTACCCCTATATTGCGCCCATTATCTACTGCAAGGCCCGATGCTTAACATCTAAAAGCACCGGGCCCACTGCTAATCCCGTAATTCCTTGACCATATCTACCGGCAATCCGGTAATTCGCGATTAAAGTTCGGCTCTGGTACCTGGTACTACGATTTGCCCTTCGATAATGGCCCTATTGGCTTCTTCGACCTGGTCACGAATGGATGCCGGAATCTCAATACCCTGAGAATAAGCTAAACCTACGCCACCCTCAGCTAGGCCCAGCTCTCTGTGAGTAGCCACAAACTGATCATTGATTAGGTCTTGTACTCCGGTGAATACGGCATTATCAACCTTTTTCAGCATACTAGCCACTACGTGTTCTGGATCGAGAACGGTCTGGTCGGAGTCTACCCCGATAGCAAACTTATCAGTCTCCTTGGCTGCCTCGATCAGGCCCAACCCAGTAGCACCGGCAGCATGGTAGATAATGTCTGCTCCCTGGTTGTACTGGGTCAAAGCCAGCTCTTTACCCTTACCAGGGTCATTGAAGTTTCCGGCATAGCCAATGAGAATCTCGGCATCAGGATTCGTGTCTCTGACTCCTGCCCGGAATCCAACCTCAAATCTCTCGATCACCGGTACATCCATACCACCTATGAAACCAATCTTTCCGGTCTTGGTCCATAAGGCAGCAAAGACACCCGCTAGATAAGAAGCTTCATGGTCCTTGAAAGTGAATGATGCCACATTAGGATGATCAACAACCGCGTCGATGAGGCCAAATCTGATATTCGGATATAGGGGGGCAATGTTATCTACAGCATCAGTCATCAAAAAGCCTACCGCCCAGATTAAGTCAGCACCGGACTCTGCCAAGTTGGAGAGGTTGGGCTCATAGTCGGTCATCATGCTCGACTCCACCACGCCAACACTGACACCCAATTCCTCTTCCGCTCTACACAAACCACGCCATGCAGCATCGTTAAATGACTGGTCACCTAAGCCGCCCACGTCAGTCACCATTACTGACTTGACTGGAGCCGCGGCTGCCAATCCACCAAATGCCAACACAAGCGCCAATACTAAAGACAGAATCATAACCCTTTTCATTAGCTCTCTCTCCTCTCTTACCTGTTGTTTATCATAAGTAGTCTGCAGCTTCGCCTTATACAGGCTGCGATTAAACTTTCTTGACAGAAAGTCTAAATCCTGCCCCTTCGCATGCTTTTACCAAGACATAGTGCAAGAAACTCGATCTGTACAACCCTGGTATATATTGTGATTCTTGTAAGCTCTAATGAAAAAAAGACAGCCCTGATCGATTGACTCCATCTCCATCATCAGGGCTGTAAAATAGGGGATGATCCTAGTACTTCTCCCGGTCTGGAATCCTAGCCACCTCTGCGCCCAACTCTGCGGCAATTTCTTCCAGAACCCTTGCTCTATGCATTTTGAAATCAAATCCACCGATCCACCCCATCATGTTGGGCAGCTGTACACCATCTTCAACATCCAGTGGTGCATAACCATACTCTTCCGCAAAGCGCTTGAGCTCCTTTTCCTTCTGTGACATGTGATCCCTCCCTAGCAGGAAAGCAGCTACCCGACCGTCGAATTTAACTTGCCCCATGGCAGAAAATCTATCCTCGCCCCGCTGCTCTGCCCCATTTGGGTGCGATCCGCTGCAAAGCCTCAGCCACCACTAAGGCACCCATACATTTGATCCCATCCGGAACAACATACGGTATACAGCCTAAAACCAGAGCTTTCGACAAGTCAATCTGAAGGGCAACTGATAACCACCAGGCACCGCATCCATGAATGATGCCTAGGCCAACCATACTTACTGCCATCCCCCGCCCAATCAATGGACATGCCCGCTTGTCAAAGTATCGATTTAGGCAGCCAACCACATACGCGGCCAACACAAACCCGATCAGATAGCCGCCGGTTGGGTCCACCAGTACTGCTATGCCGGCATTTCCTCCGGCAAAAACGGGAATTCCCAATATGCCCAGAGCCAGATAGACGATCTGGCTCAAAGCTCCATCCCGCGGCCCCAGTACCAGACCGGACAGCATCGTGAAAAGCAGCTGGAGTGTAAAAGGGACTGGTGTAAAGGGCAAGGGAAGCACAATATAAGCCCCAGTCGCAGTCAATGTAGTAAACAGAGCGATTCTTACCATGCGCTGGACCCTGCTTATAGGCAATGTACATCACCTGACCTTAGAATCAAAGTATTATTGCTGCTAGTTCTAACCACCAGTCCCCCATCGGCTTCGATGGCGGTAGCCAGCCCTGACATTGTCTGTCCTTGCCATAGAAATTCGATTCTCTGCCCCAAAGTGGAACACAGCCTACGATATTCGGCCATCATGGGTCCAGGGCCGTACGTAAGGTGCTTTTCATAATAGGCATCCAGAGAAATCAGGATTTCCTGTAAGAGGTACCGGCGAGGTACCAGCTTACTGCCTGCTAGATAGAGGGATGTAGCTATATCGGCCAGTATGTCTGGAATCTCCACCTCAGCCAAGTTAACATTGATGCCTACCCCAATCACTGCGTAACGCAGGCGATCTGTTTCCCCGCCTGCTTCCAGCAAGATTCCCCCTAGCTTACGACCCCCGAGCATTAGGTCATTAGGCCATTTCAGTTCTACCGGTAGGCCAGTAACTTTGACGATTGCCTCGTATACTGCCATAGCGGTCAAGGGAGTAAGCAAAGATGCCTGGTTGATAGGCAAGCCTTCTGGGAACAAGACCACTGAAAAGCAAAGGTTTTTCCCAGGCACTGAATACCAACTGCGGCCCATCCTGCCCCGACCCGCAGTTTGGTCCTCACCCACAATTACCAAACCATCCCGGCAACCAGCCCTTATACACCGCCTCGCTTCCGAATTGGTCGAATCCACTTGTGATAGATAAACATAATCTCGGCCTATTGTCGCTGTTTCTACCTGTACTGCCCCCTCCAGCAGAAGATCTCCGGGGTTTGCCAAACGGTACCCACGCCGTGGTGCCGCTTGCACCTTACCCCCATCCTTGCGGATGGATTCTATGTATTTCCATACAGCTGCTCGACTAATACCCAACTCTTTGGCCATGTCGCCACCAGATACATAATGCTGTCCTTTTTCACTGGCTCTAATCAACATGGCGACTATGCGCTCCTGCATGAAAAAGCTGCCACCCCTTTCTCACAATCTAGCATATATTGCAGGCACAAGTAATGTCAACCTTTTTCTGTTTAGGGGTTGACAATGAGCGTTTACAGAGAGCAGATCTTGGGGTATAATTGTGACTAAGGGAGCCAGTTACGCATTATCAATACTTCTTGAGGGAGTGTGGATAGATGGTGCAAAAACGCCGCCCATGCGTACGTTTGATTCTTGTGGCTCTAGCAGCTTTTCTTGTAGGTGGACTAGTCTCAACCATTGTTCTACCATACAGTTCAATATCTGCTAAACCACAGACCGAACCAGCACTTGTGACAAGTGAGCCCCAAGACGTCACCGTATCTACAGATACGCGATTGCTGCCGGGGATGAACCCTTACCTGATTGCCGATGTGGCTGAACAGGTGAGCCCAGCAGTAGTGTTTATTTCAGTAGAATGGCCGCCGGTACAGGCCCCAACCAATCCCTTTGCTGAGGATCCGTTTTTCCGATATTTCTTTGGTGAGTTCTTTCCTTTCCCCGGTGTACCGGGAGACACTGTGCCTCGTTCAGTTGGTACCGGGTTCATCATTGATGAGAAAGGCTACATCCTGACCAACCAACATGTTGTAGGCGATATGGGAGAAGACCAAAGCATTAAGGTGCGGATTACGACAGCGGATTATTCCGGCGAAGTAGAGGCCAAGCTGCTGGGGGCAGATTATAAGCTTGACTTAGCAGTACTGCAGATCGAAAAACCCGAAGAGTTAGCCCAATTACCAGTAGTCCACTTAGGCGATTCTGATAAGAGTCGACCTGGTGAATGGGTGGTGGCGATCGGCAATCCCTATGGAGAACAGTTAGAACACACTGTAACTATAGGTGTGCTCAGTGCTAAGGGGCGTCAGATAACCATACCGGATACCGAAAAACGCGTCTACAAAGTATATGAAAACCTAATGCAGACAGATGCGGCCATTAACCCTGGCAATAGTGGTGGGCCACTCATTAACATTGAGGGCGAAGTCATTGGCATTAACACAGCTGTCAATGTGGCGGCACAAGGTATAGGTTTTGCGATACCAATCAATACCGCCAAAGATGTTGTAAACGAACTGATTGAAAAGGGAGAAATCACCCGTGAGGTGGTTCCCAAACCATGGATAGGCGTCTATTATGATGAGATTACTCCAGAAGCGGCTCAGTATTTCAGATTACGAGATACTGATGGTGTCATGCTGCTGGAGATAATCCCCAACAGCCCAGCTCATAAAGCCGGCCTGAGAACCTATGATATTGTCCGTAAGGTGGGAGAAAAAACGATCACCGGTAAGGAAGACTTCAAACAAGCCATACAAGAGCTTCAGCCAGGGGAGAATACGGTGTTCATCGTCATGCGTAGTGGCGGCACCCATCTGGTACCAGTCGAGGTGGGCAATCAACCAGATGAATACCGATACTAGAGCCAAATAAGCTATGTAAAAGAGGTGTTCCACCCTACTTGAGGATGGAATACCTCTTTTTTAACGTGTCTTGACTATCTCCGCCTCGATATAATCCAAGAGCCCACCTACGGGAGCCCGCGGGTTGCGCACTCGTACTACTACTTGCTCTACTTCATAGGCATCGAGTATCTGGTCGGCGATGGCATTAGCTAGGCCTTCTAGAAGACTAAACTCCTGCTCTTCTACGAAGTCTTTCACAATTGTATAGACATCCACATAGTTAATGCCTAGCTCCACATCATCAGCTCGAGCTGCTGCGCCAAAGTCACCATGTAATTCAACATCGACTTCAATGCGTTGTCCTACTTCCTTCTCGGCGGCAAATACACCATGATAACCATAGAAAGCCATATTCTTAAATACTAGTTTACCCACTGCTGGATAACCTCCCGGCTCCGTAGCGTTCTGGAGTGTTCTTTATTTTCCCCCACTGAAGCATGGCCTAACCCTGTACTGGCGGTGATAACACTTACTACTTATACGCCCATAGAGTCTTATCCTCCTACAAGGCAAGAGAAAACGCCAAGGGAATGAAGCTAATTCTCCCCTCGGCGTTCCATCGATCACCAAACCATTACTCTAGATTCACCACCGGCTTGGGCTGTTTGCGATCAAAGGTACCTTCAGACCGCTTGTTGGAACTCTGCTCATCAGTACGGACTGCAGCCACACCCTCTTGTTGTTTGCTAGGTGAGACCACGACCCGGTCATCGTCGATCGCATATGGCCGGTATTCATCTCCCATGATCGCTTGAAAATCGTCTCTATCTAGGGTCTCATGTTCCAGTAGTCCTTCAACAACGTCCCCTAGCTTATCCTTATGGGTATTCAAAATCTCCTTGGCCCGATCATAGGCGTCTTCCACGAATCGACGGACCTCTCTATCGATGGCAGCAGCCACTTCTTCACTATAGTTGCGTTCCCGGGATATGTCCCGACCCAGGAAAATCGTCTCTTCATGCTGTCTGCCAAAGGTAAGTGGTCCGAGTTCCTCACTCATGCCCCATTCAGTCACCATCTGGCGAGCCCGCTTCGTGGCCCTCTCCAGGTCATTTTGGGCACCAGTGCTGATTTCATCGAAGGCCAGTTCCTCTGCGGCCCGACCACCTAAAAGGTGGGTAAGCTCATCAATCAACTCCGATTTGGTCACCACATATCGGTCCTCAGTGGGCAAGGTCATCGTATAACCACCAGCCATCCCTCGACCAATTATGCTGACCTTATGCACAGGGTCAGAGTGGGGCAAGTAGTTCGCAACTACTGCATGGCCTGCTTCATGGTAAGCAAATACCTTTTTATCCCGTTCCGTAAGCACTCGCCGCTGGCGCTCTGGCCCCATAATAATTCGATCAACAGCCTCTTCGCAATCGCTCATCAGTATCTTCCGGCGGTTGCCCCTGGCAGTCAGGATCGCTGCTTCATTCATCAGATTCTCCAAATCCGCGCCACTGAATCCAGGTGTCCGGCGAGCCAATACCCTTAGATCCACGTCATCAGCTAAAGGCTTATTGCGACTGTGGACTTTGAGTATCTCCTCTCTCCCCAGTACATCCGGTCGATCAACCAAGACCTTCCGGTCAAACCGTCCCGGGCGCAGCAAGGCCGGATCCAGTACATCCGGTCGGTTAGTAGCTGCCATGATGATCACTCCGGAATTAGGTTCAAACCCGTCCATCTCTACCAGCAGTTGGTTAAGAGTCTGCTCTCGCTCATCATGGCCGCCGCCTAATCCGGCACCTCGGTGACGTCCTACGGCATCCAATTCATCCACGAAAACGATACAAGGAGAGTTCTTCTTAGCGCTATCAAACATATCCCTTACACGAGCAGCACCGACTCCCACAAACATCTCCACAAAATCGGATCCACTAATACTAAAGAACGGAACTCCTGCTTCACCGGCGACTGCCCTGGCCAGCAGAGTTTTTCCTGTACCCGGCGGGCCGACCAGAAGAACGCCTTTTGGCACCGCCGCACCTACATCCTGAAACTTTTTGGGATGCTTCAAGAACTCAACAATCTCCCTAAGCTCCTGTTTAGCTTCATCAAGGCCAGCCACATCACTAAACCGTACCTTGATCCTATCCTCGGTATGCAGCTTGGCACGGCTCTTGCCGAAGGACATAGCCCGATTATTGCCTCCCTGCATTTGATTGAGAATAAATAACCAGATACCTACAAATACAACCAAAGTAATGACATTTGGCAAAAGTGCTAACCACCAAGGTGTTGGCGGGTTGGGTTCTGCTCTCAGCTTAACATTGTGTTCCATCATCAAGTCTGCCAGATCTGGCATCTTGCCCATGGGTACTATGGTGGCAAATCTGGTGCCATCCTTTAGAACGCCTTCTACCGTTTGCTCACCAATCATCCGAGCAGAATCTACATATCCTTGTTCCACCCTAGTGACGAAATCGCCGTACCCCAGCTCCCGTTGGGTCTCTGCACCGGGATACAAGCTACTGACGATGGATATTGCAATAATAGCAATCAGCAGGTAGAGACTAATACCCCGCAGAAATCTGTTCAAAATGTGTCCTCCCCTCAGACTAACATAAAGAAATGGGGCCCGCGATCAGCGGCCCTCGCCTCAATCATCCCAGCAGTCTACAAAGCCTGAAAAAGGCAGATAAGTCCACTCCTTCACAGCATATCATTATATCATAAAGATAAGGCCTTTACAACTGAATCTTGAAGAAATGCTTGTTGCCAAACCATCGACTGCTGCTCCCTAAAATACCCCAAACCCCCTATCCCGGGGCCTAGATTGAGCCGAGATTGGGCTGCTGAGTTTCAGCCTTCTCTACAGTAATCCGCAATACCTGCTGTGTTTTTTCGGTAATGCGCGTCCGATTAGCTTGATGTAATCCGACTACAGCTAGGATGCCCTTGGCATCAACTATACATGGTATCTGATCCCGACATCCTCTCGGGATTTTTTCATCGACAAACAGATCCTGCAACTTCTTAGAACCCGACATACCCAATGGCTGAAATCGGTCCCCCGGCCGCCGGCTGCGCACGTACAAAGGCAACTCCAGGGAGGCTAGATCCATGTCTGCCCACCAAACCCCTAGCTCTTGCCATATGTTCCGCGGCTGTAAAGGGCTATCCTCTTTCCACCAAGCCGGTATTGTCGATAATATTTCCGTGTGAATCAAAAGGTTTGACTCTTCTACCATTGTACGGGAACCTAGTGGTAGGATGCAAGGGGACAACCCTTTCTCCTGTTTGATTTTTACCCTTCGAGCGAGAATCAAAACCTCATCCTGCAAGAATGCATCAATATTGCCGGGCAAAGTCCACCGCCAGCTGGGTGAATTCCCCTGAATGCATTTTTCCAGATGTTCCAAGCTAGCACCGGGCAGCCCTTGTTCTCGATGACTTACCCGACAATAAGCATGGTCGATCACTCGCTTGCGCAAAGCTGTAGGCAAAGCAAGCATTACCGGTAGGCTCAGCGCGATTCGGCCTGAAGTTGAGTCAGTGACCGATTGTTCATAAGCTTCTATAGACAGCTTCTCCAAAAGTTGCCAGTCTTCTGATAAGATAGCAGCAGTGCGCATCAAACCTGGTACTACGGCTGGATTCAGCTGTTTCATACGGGGTATGATTTCCCAACGGATATAATTGCGGCGGTATTCTGTGCTAAGGTTTGTGGCATCTTCCCGCCAGGGCAGGTCGTGGGATTGACAATATGCTTCGAGCCTCCATTTTTCCAGCTCAATCAAAGGTCTGATCACCCTATCTCTCACCGATGGCATACCTGCCAAGCCCCGCAGCCCAGCACCCCTGATCAAGTTCATCAATACCGTCTCCGCCTGATCATCACCATGATGCCCCAAGGCAATGCGCTGGGCTTCTACCTGATCCGCCAAGCGCTCATATAGCCCATAGCGGGCTATACGTCCTGCTTCCTCCTCAGTCAGACCGGTTGCACGTGCTCGCGCGGGAATATCCAGGGTTTCAACAAATACGGGAATCCCCAACTTCTCACCCACTGCTTCTACCAACTGGGCATCCTTGTCGGCTGCTTCGCCCCGAATACCATGATTGAGATGCGCGATGTAAAGGCGTAGTTCCCATTCCTTCTGCAACCGCCACAAGACATGCAAAAGTGCCGTCGAGTCTATCCCTCCGGAAACACCTACGACGACACCATCTCGGGGCTTTAGCATATTATAACGCCTAATGGTCTTTACTACATCGAGGAGTATGTCAAATTGAGGGTTAGCAAAGGCTCCTCCCATGGTTATCCTCACCATCATCTGGAAGCTAATATTAGTCTAATGTCCCCTGCTTCCTCTTATTTCATTCCCCTCTATGCCGATGATTTCCTGCCACCCATGTTGCAGCTCCTTACTGCGCAAACCGCAGAACTCAGGCTAGCTGGCGGTCATAGACCGGGATCTCATTAATGCCGGCCTCTTCCACGACATCCCCAGTACCAGTTCGCTTGCGTAACACCACACCCACCACTGTCATGTCGTCTTTAACCTCCCCTCCGGCAGCTGCTCGGGCATCTTCGACGATGAGGCTGGTAATAGTCTTCAAATCACGGTGAGGTGCTCTGCGGACGATGCGATTCAGCCATTCCTCATTCAGACCGGAGTATCCGTTGAGTATGCCATCGGTCATCATGAGGAGAATATCTCCATGCCGCCAAATCCTGATTTGTGGCTCCATCTCTACATTATTGAGAATACCTATGGGCAGCGTATTGGAGCGAACTACATCGATCCCACTGCTCCTGATCAGAAAACTTGGTGATGCGCCGATCTTGATGAATTCCAGCTCACCCGTATACAGGTCTGCAATCACTAGATCCACAGTGGCAAAAACCTCGTCTGCTGATCGCAAGAGCAGTACTGTATTGACAGTCCGCACCGCGAATTCCTCATCGAATCCGGCCTGCATCAGTTGTTTCAACATGGCTATGGTGGCAGTGCTCTCCAAGGCGGCCCTTGTCCCATGACCCATTCCGTCACTCAAGACGATGGCCAATTTCCCATCTCGGAGCCATACCTCTGAATGGGTATCTCCGGAAACGAAGCTGCCATCCTTGGCTACCTTCGCCGCCTCAATTTGCACATTATATGCCCGCTCAGGCAAGAGCACGAACTGGCAGCGGGCCCTGGGCAATATGTCTGTACACTCTCTCGTCCAGACGGAATACTTCTGTCCCAAAAGCCTCGAAACTATAACAGCTACCTTATCGCGGCAGGCTTGAATACCGCCACAGTGCTCCATCCGAATATAGATTTCCGGCTTACCTCCAGGGGTTTTGATTACTCGCAGAGAATCCAAAGGTACCCGTTGGCGGGTCAGGACCGTTCTTAGCTGTAGTTCCCATTCCTCACTGAATTCCACATCCAATTCCATCTGGGTGGCAAAAGAGCGCATGATCTGAGAAAGGCCTTCCAACTGATTGGTGACTACTTCCTGACTCTCCTGTAAACGTCTTAGCCAAAATCTTTCCAAACGCATCATTTCAGTAACGGAATTGATGCTGGTGGTCAACTGATAGGGCTGCATGCAGTATTTGACGATCTCTTCAGGGAGGTCAGCAAACTGAATACGCGTGTTTATCTCTGCTATCGCCAAGAGGTCAACCATATCCCAATAGGTCTGATGGAAGCGATCTTCCCAGCAGGTACGAAAACCGGGACAGTCACTGCACGTTTTCCTAGTCAGAGACATGAGAAATTCATCATACCCGCGATCCGGCAGCTCTGGCCGACGGGGGATCTGAGTAAATGTGGCAGATAATTCCTCAAATACCCGAGCGAAATCGTCCAATCGCTGATTCAGCATTTCTCGCAGCCGCTTGTTGGTCATCTCTTGGTTATGGCGCTGCTCTTTGGTATGGGGAATACTGCGGGCTGCTCTCCGCAAAAATCTGGTGGGTACCAGAGAGAAACAGATTACCCCTACCGCCGATAGGGTCCAACGGGCAAATAAGCTGGCTGGCTCCAGGATAAACAAGGGCAGCAATAGATTAACGGTTACGAAAGCAAAGCAAATGCCGAGCTTGCGATATCCGGCTCCCAGGCCGATAAACAGCCCAAACACACCATATAGTCCAATCGACAGCAAATTACCACTGGTCAATGCGGTGAAGAAGCCCAGCAGCATACCTGCTGTGACTCCAACAACTAGCCCGCCAACATGGGTGGCTATCATCAGTAAAATGATCCCTACCAGCTCCTGCAGATGCAAGTTTCTCATATATGTATTGGTCAGCCCCAATAGGATCCCCACAAAAACCAGGCTCAGGGCAACTAGCTCGGGATATGTCAGGGGGGCACCGACACGCTTCTTAGAAAGGTTAATCAGAGGTGTAAACAGGTTGCCTAGTGCCCAAATAGCGACCAGGGTAGGCAACCAGAGGATAAATTCAGGCACCAACCAAGGAGCTAGTAGGAGCAGAGGAGGCACCAGTAAAACCGCGATGATAGCTAAGACGTTATTGTACCCCAGGGACATTTTGCGACCCATAGGCCAGCTGACGATCCAGCAAGCAATTGTGCCAACCAACCCCCAATACTGGGCTGCCCCAGTTGGCAGCCGCGCGGCCATGCCATAAGATACGCATAATAGGATCACAAAACCGGCCAATGGGCCGTTGCGCTCCAGCATCACCGCAAACAAAGCCAGGCCAAATGGGTGAACCCCTGGAACCAAAGGGGCCCTGCCTAATAAATAGGCCACTAGACTAAAGATAGCCATCCTGCCGTGGATCGCCGCCATGACCATGTTGCGCATCCAAACCCACATAAGGCGACCGAATCGCCCGAGTTTGGCCCCGATCCGCAGCCCACGGCCTCGGCTCTTCAGTTCACGTTTCATTGGCTTTCTTCCCTCTTTACTCTCACCTTTGGTACCATCTGGCAAAAGTATCACTGTCATTATACCTGCTCAGACAGGTTGTCCATGTCGAACGGCTTAGATCTGAATTCTCAAGTTTTTCCCTCTCTTCTCTATTATTCTGGTATATTCCCTACACTTACAATACCATGTAGGTCGATACTAAATCTGGGCTGCCGAGCAGATGATCTTCCAGAAAAAACATGGCGATCTTAGGCCATGCTAGAGACTTAGCTTCATTTATCTATCAGCCTCGCCTTAACCTACTCAGAGCCACGATCACTGCCACAAACTCCAATCTACCCAACCACATGCCGGCTATCTGGGTAACTTTTAGAGTTGGGGCCATCTGTGGACCGGTAATCCCAACCGAGAGCCCCACAGTGCTCAAAGCTGAGGCAAACTCGACGCCCGCCTGAGCCAGAGGTACCCCATGCAGCATAAAAATGGTGGTGCCGGCGAGGAATGTGAGTACATATAGAAAGATGATCACCGCCACATCCAGTAGTTCCTTATCTGATAAGGACTCTAACTCACCTTGTCGGTAAACAGCATGCCTCAGAACCACTCTCTCCGGATAGAGCCGATGGCGAACTGTCCAAACCGCCGCCTGCCAGAGAGCCACTAGGCGGGAAAGTTTGATACCTCCGGCAGTACCCCCCGTACCACCACCGGCTATCATGAGTAAGGTAAGGGCAAACAACGATAGATCGCTCCAGTGGGACAGACCCACAGTGCCAAATCCAGTGGTAGTACTTGCCGAAATTGCCTGAAAGGCAGCAATGCGCAGAGTGTGAGGTGAATTGCCGTACAAGACGCGGATTCCTAGATAGGTGAGTGGTATAAAAAGACCCAGCAAGATCAACAAGGCGGATATTTCGCTGTCTCGTAGGGCTCGCCAGCCTCTCTTTCGGTAGAAAGCATAATGAATCGCGAAATTGCTCGACCCCAGCAGCATCAACAAGGCTGTCACCAATTCCACTGAAACCTTGTCAAAATAGCCAATGCTTTGCGTATGAGTGGAAAACCCACCGGCTGATAAGGCTGCCATGGCATGATTTATGCTATCGAAAAGACTCATTCCCACTAGTTTGTAAAGCCCTGTCCCGATTAATAGATAGAGACCATACATTTTCATAAACAGCCGAGTGGTATCTAAGATACTGGGAACCAGATGATCACTGCGCGCCTCTGCTTGGTACAGGCCAATTGCCTGAGGGCCGATCACTGCTGAAAGCATCAAGACGGCAAAGCCCGCACTCCCAAGATACTCCATGATGCTGCGCCACAAAAGGTAAATGAGTGGAATGCCCTCTACCTGGGCAAACATGGTAAGCCCCGTCCCCGTCCACCCACTCATAGCTTCATATAGACTATCCAGCCAGAGCAGCTGACCCCCGAGCATGAAAGGCAGGCCTCCCAGCACCATGGCCAAAAGCCATCCCACACTCATGATCACAGCCGCTTCCTGTGAGGGCAGGGAATCATTGTCCGGTCCTGGCAAGATACGCCACAGGCTCCACCCTGCCAGGATACTGCCAATACCTGTACTCAAGAACGGTCCAGCATCACGCCAAGCAAGAGGTGTAAACAGAAACACCAAAAGTGGCGTGAGGAGAATCACCCCAATAGCAAGACTGAGCAGTCCCATATAGGACAGAATCCGTCGGTACTTCTGATTGGGCACGTCGGCAAAGCTCCCTTTCCCAGTTTCAATTTACTCACTTAATGCCCTACCAGAGCTTTTTGCAGTTCGGCAGCCTGGTCTAGAGTGGAAATAGCTAGTACCCGGTCACCCGCATCAAATACGGTGTCTCCCCGAGGAATAATTACAGCCTCCCCCCTCAATACAGTGACCAAAACGCAGTTTCGAGGCAAGTTTGACGCTATACCTGCCAGCGATTTACCCACCGCCGGTGCATTATCTGGCAGGTTTACCTCGGCTATGGCCAGATTGCCCCGCTGAAAAGTCAGGAGGGTGCGGATGTCCTCTACTGAGACTTCCTGGTGAATCAGCTGAGCGATCACAGCCGTGCTGCTGACAGTCAGTGGTATGTTCAGGGCCCTAAAAACCGGCTCATTGCGGGGATTGTTGACTCTGGCTATGACCTTCGATACATGCAGGCGGTCCTGGACAATCTGGCTGGCAATCAGGTTAGCTTCATCCTTGCCGGTAGCTGCCACAAATACATCTGCTCGCCCAACCTGTGCATCTTCAAGGACCTTGAGCTTAACTATATCACCTGCTACTACAGTCACACCCAGATCCTCTGCCACCATCTCACATAGGCCCCGATCCTGTTCGATCAGGGTAATCTGATGATTATCCATCAGAGCTTTAGCCAGGTAATAGCCTACCTTCCCAGCACCGGCGATAACAATCTGCACCTGTAAATACCCCCTAAATCTCCAGCCACTTGCGTTGCTTACCTGAATAATCCCTAGCCATGGCAACAATGACCTCATCATTTTCTTGGATAAGAGTATCTGGCTCAGGGATCAGGGCTCCATAACTTCTGATTACCATGCCAATCACCAATTGACCAGGTGTGGATAGCTCGCCTACGGTTTTGCCCACGGCTCTATGTCTGACTCTGGTACGAGTCAACTCCAGCTTGTCTCGTTCCCATAGACAATATCGTTGGAAAGGGGTTGCTGCAATTAGGTGGTGGATCTCTTTTACTTCCCAATCGGTAGGGGAAATGGTTTTGATGCCGAAAAGACGATATAGTTCCTCGTTTTCCGTATCCGATACCCTAGCCACTATCTTGGGCACATGATATACAGAACGCGCTACCTGGGCTGCCATCAGGTTTGTGGCATCATTACCACTCACCACTACAAAGGCATCAGCTCGATCAGCTCCAGCCTTACGCTGTATGTCTACATCGATACCATTGCCCAAGATCGTGATCCCGTTGAAAAGCGGGTTCAGTTGGTGAAACGCGGACGAATCTCGGTCAATTACCACCAAATTGTGCTTCTCTCTGGAAAAAAGGTTGGCAATAGTACTACCTAGTTTGCCACAGCCTACAATAACTAGATACATATAAGCGCCCCTTCCGATAGTATGCGCAAAAGGCAACCACCTAACCACGCATAAAGTGCTAAGTCGGCGGCCAGCAGTTTCGAATCAGAGGTAATTGGGTAGAGTTAGATAGAGACAATATGGAAAGCTGCAAAGAGGCGACCCATATGGAGAAATGCACACCAAAAGACCAATTAGGACAGGTAGAATTGATCGTTCCTCTACACGAGCGGTACCTGACCATCCCCCGATTAGCTTTAGGGGATGTGTTTGATAAAGCAGGATTAGATATTTGTGACATAGCAGGTTACAAAGTGGCACTTACCGAGGCCTGCCGCAACCTGATCTACTTCTCCTACCGCCATTTGGAGCCCCCCCGGTTAAGGGTGGCTTTTTCTACGGGACCTGACCGCATCATTGTACTGTGCATCGTCGAGGGCGAATGTTTTTGTGAAGAACGAGTCAAGACCCATCCCGCCCTCCACAGACAAGAAGCGGTCCAAGATCTAGACTTACTAGTCGTATCTTCACTTGTAGACCACTTGCGGACTGGTCTGCGCTTACTCAAAGGTCACTGCCTGGCTTTCGTGGAGCTCACCAAATTCCTGCAGGAGCCCCATCAAAGTACTAAAGAGCCGTAGCTTTCTTTTCACTCCACGCATAGATTTATCATAAGGGGTTCCAGAATATCAAAGGGCTCCTTGGTAATTAGATGGGGTCTGCGATATCCATGAACAACCCTATACCATTGGTTGAGGAGGTGCCTCCATGCATGATAAGATAACCGAGAAGCTGATTGATATAGAAACACTGCTTTTGCGTCATGAATATCGAGAGCTGGCGATGCGCACCAAAGCCATCCAGCTCAGCGAGAAAGTAAATCGCATCGTTAGGTTGAAACAGGAACAACTGCAGCTCTTGCACGACCTGCTGGCCGAGATGGACCGTTTTTCGATCAATGGACGCCCTGCCGGCAGTATGATAGTTGAGGGGAACTCCGATGCCTAATCCTGAATTCACGACGAAAAACCCATCAGACCTGGCCGCGGGACTCACTTGCAGCCAGGTCTGACCATTTCGATTCTAGAGCAACTTCCTATTCCAGCAGGAGACTCTTGAACAAATCTGTAAATATATAGTGGGAGACAGCAATACAACACAATCAGGGGGACCGCTCATGGAAATGTCGAAACCAGAAGAGCTCGTAGATCAGATCTACGAAAGCCTTAACCGCTTGGAGTGCGCCCTTGACGGTCCTCAGGCGGAAGTAAAGCAAGCTACCCTGGCTAAGCTCAGGGAGATATATCTTAGGGCTAGGCAACAAGGCGATGAGCGCCTTTACTTACAGGCATTCCGCCTGTACAACCGCC
>JAAZMR010000104.1 GCA_012798695.1 Bacillota bacterium
AATTATAAGTTATGTGCTTAGAAACACCCCCTTCGGCAGGCATATCTATGCCATTGGGGGAAATGAAGCTGCTGCCAGGCTGGTTGGCATCCGGATTATGGCAGCAAAGATTGCGGTATATGCGATTTCCGGTGCATTAGCGGCCTGGGCAGGTATGATCTACGTTAGTCGCGCCAGCGCTGGGCAGCCCACCATCGGACTTAATTGGGTTATGCCCTCGGTGACCGCAGCCATTATTGGTGGGACCTCACTAAGTGGTGGGGAAGGAACAATACTAGGAACAGTTATTGGGGCAATCCTGATGGGCGTTCTCTCCAACGGTATTGTGTTGCTGAACATATCCTCTTACTGGGAACGGGTGATTATCGGCCTGGTGGTACTGGTGGCCGTGGTGCTTGACGTTGTGTGACGGAAGCGCCAGAAATAGATTATCCGATGTCATTTTCAGGGCTAGTTCGGGTCAGTGGCTGATAACAGATGTTGGTGGGAGTAGAGGCCTCATTATTTGGCTTAGCAACTGCACATCCTGGAGCTCCTTGCGCCTATCTAGAAAGTGAAGGGGCTAGGCCAATAAAGCCCGGCAACTGATACTTTTGTATAGCGTGCCGATTATTATTGGTATCTTTGGGCCTGGAGAGATTGAAAAAGAGAGAAACTGTGTAAATCCTCTTCCGTCTGGAAGGGGATTTTCCGTTGATTAGTGGAAGTATGGTATCTGAAAACCCAATGATCGATGGCAATATCAAGCTATTTGCTCAGGCTTTCAGCGATGATATGGGAAGACATGCGAATTCGCAGTTGCAGAGGGATTGGAGTGAACTGGGTGAAGATAGCTTCACCTACCAAGTAATGGAGGAGAAAGAGGTCACGGAGGATACCGGTACACGCTGGGAGCTTAGGCAGATGGAAAAGGCATGGCTGGAGAGACTACAACCCTATGGCGATAGAGGGTATAACAAGTCGCAGCGGGATTGATTCTTCTGCTCCGTATGTGTCTAGTGGGCCGATGATGCCCGTCAATCTTTTGGAGGAGGGGGCTGCAAATGAATATACTTGTCCTAAATGGTAGCCCAAGGGGCGAGGGGAGCAATACCTTAAAGATCACGAGAGCATTCCTAGAAGGGATGAGCAGTCAAAGGGAGGTTAGTGTAGATCTTGTTGATATCAGCAAAGCCGATATCTCTCATTGCAGGGGCTGCTTTGCCTGTTGGTTAAGAACTCCGGGAGTATGTGTTATCAAGGATGATATGCAGCATCTGATCCAAAAGTACGTTGGTGTGGATGTGATAATCTGGAGCTTCCCGCTTTACTATTTCGGTATGCCGTCCAAACTCAAAGCATTTCTTGACCGGACGTTGCCAATCAACCTGCCGTTCATCGAATTGAGTGAATCCGGTACCTGCCGACATCCCTCCCGCTATGATATGTCCGGTAAGGGGTATGTTCTTATTTCCACCTGTGGATTTTGTTCGGTAGAGAATAACTACGAGGCTCTTTTGAAGCAATTTGAGATTCTCTACGGTGAGAACCTAACAAAGATCATCTGTACCGAAGGTGAGCTCTTTCGAGCTCCCCAGCTAGAGAAGAGAACAGGGGAGTATCTGTCATGCGCTAGACAGGCCGGGCGGGAATATGCATCGAGTGGTTCGATCACCGCGGATACGGCGAAGAAGCTCTCGCAGCCTCTATACGCGCCGGAGGTTTTTATAGAAATGGCCAATGCCAGCTGGGGTATTGGTGAGCCCCACGATACAGAAAACAACTAAGAGAGTCCTACCGCTATATGAGGCAGGGGGCGAAGCTCACCCCTATGTGGGTGATATTCGCTATTTCACCTTCTGAGGGGCGATCCTCTGTCCAGATTGCCGTGATTGCCGCTGGTATCGTTCAGTCTGGGGTTGAAAGTTCCGTGCTGGCAAGGCTACTCGCGTGCTTTCCTGGGCTCCTACACCTACAGTAGATCACAGCCTGCTGGACACCTTGATGAGCCTAGGGTGTGTCTTGTAGGTGCCTTAATCCCCCTTTCATCTGTAACTCAGTTTACGGGTCCGTTACATTCCTTCCTTTGTTATTCCCTCTAGAGCAGGTTACTTGGTACTAGGCAATGCACTAGAAGCTATGTCGCAAAATGCGGTTTATACATACCTTTAAGAGAAGTCTGAACAAAACCTGCTAGTATGTGGACAACCCAGCAACTGAAGACCAAAACACAGCGGATTAGGGTTGGAAGAGCTGAGATAAAAAAGGCGGCTTGTGATCTACGCAGGCGGAGCTTTTAGGCCTATCATCGGGATCGACAGGAAGCTTCATGACCTAACCCCCATCCCCTTCCCTCGGTAATTAAGATTGCCATCATTGAGCAATTGGCAGCTGATGGGACATATCGAATTGGGATGATTTATTCCCCAAAATATATTCGCAAATAGATAAATAACTATACAGGATTTACGCAGAAGACAACGAAGGTTATGTCCTCACATTAACAGGTGTCTGTTTTTGGCATATTGGGAAGCCAAGAAATATGTAAGGGTGTAAATGGATTTGATAGGTTTAGATCATGAATGGAGGTTGATAATGAAGGCTAAAGTGGCTTTCTCCATTGTTTTGCTGCTCTTACTCTCAATAATCCCCGTTTGCCGGGGACAAGGGCTTGGTTTTCTTGACGGTATCGAAGCGAGGTCTTATTGTGAAAAAGTCATTAACAATGTAGCGAAAGGCCAGATCGAAGAGGCTTTCGTTCTTATTGGCTCCCAATGGCCCTTTCCTGTCGAGGAACTGACGCAAGTCCAGGAGCAAGCCGAAAAGAACCAGGTGTTTGTGAAGGAGAGATTCGGGCAACTCTGCGGCTACAGGTTGGTTAAAGAAGAGGTAGTGTCTGAGGTCTGCTTGAGGTATACTTACGTGATCAAATACGAAAAACACTTGGTTCGCTGGCAATTCGTCTTTTACAAGGCGAAGGATCGCTGGCAGCTAAACTCTTTTAGATGGGATGACGCTATTGAAGCATTGTTTGGATAATAAAGCGGATTGAATACCGTAACCTTTGAATTACTAAGAGAAAAAATTACAGAACCTCAATTCGACAAGCTTATATCCAAATAGGTGCTAGATAAGGTCACTTGCCGGATGCAGGTTAAAGGAGATAGTCTGAGTGCTAATGAAGGAACTATCGCGAAAAACTCTGGTCCTGTTGATCGCTTTTGCTTTGCAGTTGACAGTGACAAGTGCTGCTTGGGCTGATAGTTTCCCGGCTGGGGGCGCTACTGCATCTGTAGAGGGCGAGAATATTGAAATTGGATGGGAAGCTTGGACTGAGCCAAATGGGAAGGACGATATTGCAATTGGTAACCTTTCCAAAGCTGGGTGGAACCGGGGGACTGCTGTTGGCTATTTTGCCTGGTCTGCCGGGTTGTGCGGGGCCGCATTCGGCGCGTATTCTTGTGCTTTCGGTGCTCAGAGCGCTGCTATCGGGTCAAATGCTGCAGCGGAAGGCTATCATGGTGTTGCAGTTGGTTTTTTCGCCGAAGCCAAAGGTAAGAACAGTACGGCCGTCGGTGGAAGTGCAGATGAAGCCGGGTTAGAAGGCACGCAGGCCCTTGGCAACGACAGCTCGGCATTTGGCACCGGAGCGCTTGCCGCTGGCGCAAGCAGTACGGCGTCTGGAGCCTTTTCTACCGCTAGGGGTGTTGGCAGCGCAGCTTGTGGCGCCGGGTCAATCGCTTATAATGACGGCAGCATTGCCATCGGCCAGGACGCAGTCTCCGGCCGGGAGAGTGGGAAATCAGCCGGGTGGACTGTGGATGACCCAGATGGGGGTCTTGTAGTTGGAGATATAGCAGATGTCGATAATAGCATTGCCATTGGTGCGGGCGCTGCAGCTACGAATTCTTTCAGTACGGCTCTGGCGCTTCTGCCACTGCTGAGAACAGCGTAGCGCTTGGGGCCAACTCCGAAGCAAACGAGGCAAACACTGTCTCGGTTGGTTCGGCAAGCAATAAACGTAGAATCACTAATGTTGCATACGGTATTGAAGCCACTGATGCCGCAGCCTATGGACAATTGCTTGAAACCAATGCAAGGGTGAACATACTGGAATCCTCTGTTACCTCTGTGAGCGGAGCCACTGCCAGTGGTACTGATAGCACCGCCTATGGCCAAGGAGCTGTCGCTAGCGGTAGTAACAGCACATCGGTCGGGGTTAGCGCAACGGCTAGCGCTGGTAATAGCTCGGCCTACGGCTCTGGCGCTTCCGCCGCTGCTGAAAACAGCGTGGCACTTGGGGCGAACTCCGTAGCGGATGAGGCAAACACTATCTCGGTTGGTTCGGTAGGTAATGAACGCAAAATCACTAGTGTTGCATACGGAAATGAAGCCACCGATGCCGCAGCCTATGGGCAACTGCTTGAAACTAATGCCAGGGTGAACATGCTGGAATCCTCTGTTACCTCTGTGAGTGGAGCCACTGCCAGTGGTGTTGATGGCACCGCCTATGGCCGTGGATCTGTCGCCAGCGGTGATAACAGCACATCGATGGGCGTTAATGCCAGAGCCAGCGCTGGTAAGAGCTCAGCCTATGGTAACGGCTCTTCCGCTGCTGCTGAAAACAGCGTTGCCTTAGGAGCTAACTCTGTAGCGGATCGGGCGAATACGGTCTCTGTGGGTTCGATTGGCAGTGAACGGCAGATTACTAATATTGCTGATGGTACTGCGGGCACTGATGCTGTCAACCTCCGCCAGCTAAACCGGGTGGGAGCGATGGCAGCGGCCTTAGCAACTTCAAACTCGCACCAGTATGATCCGGATGCCAAGGGGCAACTCACCATAGGAACTGGTTTTTATGGTGATGAGTTAGCCTTCGCGCTTGGCTTCGATTACTTTGTTGATGAATCTGTACGGCTCAGCGCCGGTCTTTCCAATTGTCCCAATGCAAGCAGCGACGGCGGCTTAATGTGCAACTTTGGCATAAGCTTCAAATTAGGTCGATCTAAGGAATCCAAAACGGAGGCGGAGCAATGGGAGATTATCGATGACAGCCTCCAAACAAAAATCGACCAGTTACAGATGGAAAACCAGCGACAAAAGGAACAGATCGATCGGCAGCAAGGTGAGCTTGAGAAGTTACGAGCTGATGTTGAACTTTTGAAACAACTAATCAATGAGGGGCAAAGGCAGATCTAAAGTCTAGAAATTCTGGCTTTTTCGCCAGGCGAGGTGACACAAGGGAAGAGGGAGACGTTTCTCTGAAGTCGTTAATTGAATAGTATTACGCGGCCTTTGTGTGCAGATGCATTATGCGGACTCCGTCAGCCCATATTCGGGAATCGCACTTCGCCTATTTAGAGCGAGTGATAAATCGCTTTAAGAACACCGATCATCGCAGTGTGGCGAAGCACGAGCCGTTGATGATGGAGTATTTGAGTGCTGTTTTGCCTTGGAGATGATGGGATATTGGACTGCTGGTTGACTATGGCGAAGCAGGTGTTGAATTGAGACCCGATAATAAGGGGGGACTTACATGGACCTACCCCGCAGGCTGCTATTCCTATTCATTGCGGCCGTCATGCTTGTTTCCGGGTTCGCATATGCGACTTCACCGATACAAATTCTCATAAACGGTAGGAGCCCTGACCTGGAGCTCCAAACACACTTCGTTGATGGCGAGATCTTCGTTCCACTTGAAGCCATTGCGAGGCTCCTTGGCGCAGAGATCGAGTGGAGCCCAGATAAATCATCTGTATCTATTTCCACGGTGGAACTATCTAATTTAGTAACCACTCAGCCGGAAAAACCAGCCGAGGCGTCAGAAACCATCACTGTGTACATAACGAAAACCGGCTCCAAGTATCACCGTGCTGGTTGTAGGCATTTATCTAAAGGCATGATTCCAACCAGTTTGGACGATGCCAAGTCCAGGGGACTTTCGCCATGCAGCGTTTGTAAGCCTCCATATTAGGACATCTCGCTGAAAACAGTCGAGTTTCATTGAAGAACTCGCAATGTGTCTATCCAAGTTCCTGTTGCCGGTTACGTCGTCGATAGGCCTGACGAGCCTCAAAGGACGAAGGAGCACAAGACGGGCTGGACCGAGGCACAGTGGGAAGCAGTCCACGTCTATTGAAAGCAACACTCTACTTCAGCAGGAATCCCAGGCAGCTGGACCGAAGGGATGACACACCGCGGCTGCTTAGCCTGAGCATTTGGAGTATTGCCGAGATTGCAGTTCGTCTTGGGAGCGTCCCATGGGCGATTACCGTCAGTACGGCCTGTCACTGCGCCTAAGCCTGCGGGGGACGGTACTTTTGGCTACCACGCAGCTGACAGGTACAGGCAGAGTGAGTCTGTCCAGCGGGCCTTTAGCGGGCGCGGCAGGAGAGGAACGGAGGAACTGAGAATGAGTCGTTACGCCGTCATCGATGTTGAGACCACTGGGTTCTCGCCAGCGCACAACCATCGAATCCTGGAAGTTGCAGTGATCCTGGTTGATAGTGACGGAGATATAGTATACGAGTGGGACACTTTGATCAATCCCCTCCGTGATATCGGTGCGACTGATATACATGGCCTTACTGCCGCGGATGTCTACTCCGCCCCGACGTTTGACCAGATCGCACCGAAGCTGGCCGCACTGCTTAAGGGGCGGGTGCCGGTAGCCCATAACCTGTCTTTCGACGCACCGTTCTTGGCTGCTGAGTTTGCCCGTTCGGGATATGTCGTTGAGCTCGACGGTGATTCGGGCCTTTGCACCATGAAGTTGGCTTCGCACTACCTTCCCGTAAGCTCGAGAGCTTTGGAAACCTGCTGTGACTGCATTGGCTACAGCATCGAATCAGCTCACGCTGCTTTGGAAGATGCCCGGGGAGCAGCCCAGCTGCTAGCTTATTACATAGAGCAAGAAGATGACTTCCCCGGGCATTGGGCCGACGAGATTAGTGCTGCCCAGAGGATTGCGTGGCCAGCGATGCCGCGAATAATGGTGAAGCCAATGTCCCGAAAGTCCATTGCTGCCCGAAGGGAGCAGCATTTCCTTTGGCGGTTGCCGTCAAGAGCTCCCAGCAAGGCTCATGCCAAAGCAGATAGCTATCTAGCTGTGCTGGATCGTGTTCTTCTTGACCGGCGGATTAGTCACCATGAAGCGGACGAGCTGGTTGCAGTTGCCAAGATGAATGGGCTGTCCCGGGAGGATGCGGTGATAACCCACCGGCTGTACCTGACAGCACTTGCGGGCCTAGCACTTGAGGATGGTATCGTGACTTGTGATGAGCGGTCTGATCTGAAGTCCGTAGCAGCGCTGCTCGGGCTTTCTGCTGACAGCGTCGATTCCGCACTGGAGTCTGCGGCACAAGAACAGGCTCAGATTGGCCTAGTAGGACGATTCGAGCTTAAGGTGGGCGATGCAGTGGTTTTCACCGGTGAGGCCCCCGGGATCAGCCGAGCAGACTTGGAGTATCAGGCCCGAGCAGTCGGACTCCGTGTGACCGGCGGCGTGAGTAGAAAGACAACACTCGTGGTCGCGGCGGATCCAGATAGCCTCAGCGGCAAGGCCCGGAGGGCGCGGAGCCTCGGGATACCCATAGTGGACTACCCGGCGTATCTGAAGCTGCTCGATTCCCTTGGATGCCCGGAGGTTAGGCCAGCGTTAGGCAGCTAAATAGGTGATTCGGTGCTGAGAAGGGGTAGGAGTTGGGTTGGAGCAGCGATACTTGGGCGATTGATGCTTCATGAAGCATATCTACTATGTAGTAGTGCTGGTTGTTCGCCCGCAAGGCAGTGGCAGTCAGCTGCCGTGGTAACCATCACTTCGGAGCATACGGCATTCGAGCGGATCGATATAGATGATGCGGCTTCCCGGCTCATGTGGCCAAGCGATCGGCAGGCAGTGGAAGAGGTTTTGTGAGAAGGGAGAAGGACTAGGCCATGCGGAAATTCTTAGAGCTGCTGATTAGCGCGGTAGTAATCAGCATCCTGCTAACATCACTCGCCGCAGCAAGCTCAAGCACGTCGGTCTCTGACCCAAACCTCGTAAGGGCGGTGCGGGACGCCATTGGCAAGCCATTGGGGCTGCTGCCAGAGCAAGATGTGGCAAATTTAGCCACTCTACACGCTGACTGCCGAGGCATTGCCTCACTGCAGGGTATAGAGAAGATGACTGGGCTCAGAGAGCTGACGCTCATCGGCAATGACTTGGATCGCATTGACCCGCTCCTCCATCTGCCGAATCTGCGCTTGGTTGATCTCAGGTTCAATACCAGGTTGAGTACATCCCCAGGATCAGCGGCTAGAAAGGTAATTGATGCACTTAGCGAGCGAGGCTGCGTGGTGTACTACGGTAGGGCGGCGATTCGAGTAGAATACATATCACTTGGGGGCGAGTTGGCTCAGGTATGCCAGTACGACGGCGGGCAAACGG
>JAAZMR010000051.1 GCA_012798695.1 Bacillota bacterium
AGCCCGACGGCAGTGGTCGCTGGGTAGCCAGACTAAGAGAAGGGGAATACAATCTGGAGATTACCGATGGTTTCAACGACCAATGGGTAAGAGGCCTGATTGTCGAGCCTTACAGGACCTTGGAAAAGAGCATCACGCTTAGTCTTGGGGACAATGATGATGACTGGGATTCTTGGGAAAACGACGACTGGGACGATGATGATGACTGGTAGACGGTGCAAAGCCGTAAGTGATCAATGATTCGGTGATATTCCATGGCAAACTGGCTGCCCCGTGGGGCAGCCTTTCACTATGGATTTATCTGGAGAACAGCTTACATCGGAAAGAGGAAGTTGAAGCATAACGGCGAAACATAGCTGTAGAATACTTAACACGGTTGATACGCTTGAAAATCCGGACGTTCGACCGGTGTCAAAATAAGAGGGAGGTATACCGAATGAAAGGCAAGAAACTGAAGGTCGGTATTGTAGGTGTCGGTGGTATTGCCAATGGCAAACATATGCCCAGTCTGGCCAAGCTAGACAACGTGGAAATGGTGGCCTTCTGTGATGTGATCGAGGAAAGAGCAAAGAAAGGTGCTAAAGAATACGGGACCCCCGATGCCAAGGTGTTTACCGACTACCGGGATCTTGTGGCCCTAAAGGGTTTGGACATCGTACATGTATTGACTCCTAATGACGTGCATTCTGAGATTACTGTGGCTGCTCTGGAAGCAGGCAAACATGTCATGTGTGAAAAGCCGATGGCAATCAACTCCGAGCAAGCTTTGGCCATGGTAGAGGCAGCAGAGCGGACGGGAAAGCAACTGACTATCGGCTACCAAAACCGCTTTCGGCCCGATTCCCAATATTTGAAGAGACTCTGTGACGCCGGTGAATTGGGTGAGATCTATTTCGCTAAGGCTCTGGCAATTCGCCGCCGGGGTGTACCTACTTGGGGTATTTTCCTCAACGAAAAGCGGCAGGGTGGCGGTCCTCTGATCGATATCGGCACCCATTCGCTTGACCTGACGCTTTGGCTTACAGGCAATTACAAGCCTGTCAGTGTCATGGGAGTCACTTATCGCAAGCTGGCTGACACAGAGAATGCAGCCAACCCGTGGGGTCCTTGGGATCCAAAGGAATTCACAACAGAAGACTCGGCCTTTGGATTCGTCCGGTTTGAAAACGGCATGACAGTGATTCTCGAAGCCAGCTGGGCTTTGAATACCCTACAGGTAGGAGAAGCCATGTCTGTACTCTGTGGCACAAAGGCTGGGGCAGATATGTTAGATGGGCTGAGAATCAATGGAGAGAAGTTCAGCAAGCTCTATACTACCAAACCAGCTATGCATGGTGAGGGAGTAGCTTTCTATGAAGCTACTGATGAAGATGCTGGTGCGGCTGAAGCCAAGTATTGGATCGATGCCATTGCCAATGATACCGAGCCACTGGTGAAACCAAGGGAAGCCTATGTGGTCACACAGATTCTTGAAGCTATCTATGAGTCAGCCAAGACCGGCAAACCAGTATACTTCAGTGATAAAAATTGCTGTACGTGTAAGTAAGTGAAAAAGATGATTAAGGACTGGGCCCATATGGGGTTCGGTCCTTTTTTGATCGGGAATTGCGGAAAAGGGGTGTTGCTTCGGTGGAGTTTCGTAGTCTGTTACCTGGGGAACTCGAAGCCTGGTTTGATCATTGTGCCCTTGTATTTGACCCCTACAGCGATCTAGATGCCTCTCGCCAGTACTTCATGCATCATTGGTACAATGATCCCTTGCGGGACCGGCATGCCATTTTTGTGGCAGTGCATTTAGGTGAAATAGTCAGCACTGTAAGGGTCTTTCATCGGCAGATCTATTTGGCCGGTGAGGAGTTCACCATGGGGGGAATTGGTGAGGTGAGCACCAAAGCACCTTACCGACGGCAGGGGCTGTCCGGAAAGCTCCTAGAGATGGCCATAGATTACATGCGAGCGGAAGGTTTGGACTTCTCTATGCTGGGTACGGGAACTCCCAGACACTATGCTCGCTATGGATGGCAACAGGTGCCGACCTATTGGCAGCGGGCTGAGGTTTCCCCATTGAGGAGTCCCTTGGTTAAAGTGATCAATCTCCAGGAGCCTGTGGAGCTGGGGCAGATCAGGAGTCTTTACCACCAATATGCCAGTCAGTTCAATGGTTCCATTGTTCGGCATCACTGTGCATACTGGCATGATTGGGTAAGAATTGAGATCCAACAGGGCTGGATCCCCCAAGGGCTGGGACGGGGTTGGGTATTGCGAGAGGGTGAGGAGGTCATCGCTTATCTCGTGGTGGCCAAGGATGCTCAGAGGAACCAAATCTTTATACGGGATTTTGCTTGCCGAGGCGATATGGCTGAAATAGCGCAGAGTTTCAGGCAGCTGGCGCAACATGCCGTATGGAGCCTATATGGTGATCGGAGTGCCCAAGTAATCTTCCCAGGTGTAATACACTCAGATTTTCCAGTTACATGGGAGAAAAGAGATGGCCTCATGGTGAGGGTAAACAATAAAAGCCTCTGGGAAAGATTGCCGGAGAAGGACGCCAGTGCCTTGTTTCACGGCGGTGATGCTGCCACCTATAGTGGATCCAGACTGGTAGTATGGGGCATAGATGATTTCTAGCTGAAGCCTATTATGGAGATCAGACCTCCTGAGGGGTCTTCTGGGGTGGCTCGCTTTCTGTCCCTGTGGCATTTTGCCTCAGCAGGCGCAGAGCCCAGGGGATGGTCAAACTTGTTCCGATCAGGCTGACATAGTATGTGCAGAAGCGCCAGAGACCAAGGAAAAGGACTAACCGCTCTTCGGGAAGCAAGGTATGAACAAATAACGCCATAGTGACTTCCGCTCCACCGGCTGCTCCCGGGGTAGGAATGAAATACAAGGCGAATTGGGTGGCTATGTGACTGCCGACAATTGCTGGCCAGGGAGCCCTGCCTCCTACTGCTAAGAAAAGCAGAGGAGGTACTGTAAGATACGCAGTCCAGTAAATTAGGTGTAATAGCAGATTGAGGACTAAGAGCGGCCGATGGTGATTCCAATAGTCAAGTGTGACCCATTGGAGCCGCCTTAGTTCGCGGTAAGCTTGGGCCGACCAAGGGGCCAGTTTTCCAGCTAAGCCATGCTGCTTTTGGGATAAGCCATGGGTAAGCTGTTGTAATGGTTCTGGGCAGAGCAATGGAGCGAGGGCCGCAGCCGTAAGCAAGCACATCCCTGCTATAGCTGCCCCCAACCAACTCTCAGCCCCCGGGATGCTTGTCTTAGAAAGTAGAGCACCCCCGATCAGCAATACCAAAAAAGCGAGTCCCGTGTTCACCGAATCCAATAGGCTGACAGCTAACGACCTGCCTGGTGGTATGCCTTGGCGGTACAGCAAAAACAGGAAAAAAGGATAACCGCCCACAGCACTGGGCGTGATTTGGGAAGCAAATACCCCCGCGAGATAGCTTTTCGTAAAACTCAAAAAGTCAACTCCCTCGGCTAGAGGCCGGAAAAGGTGCCAGATTCGGATGACACGACTATACCAGGCAATGGCCAGGAGCACCAGAGCTGCCAGAAGGGGCAGAGGTTTGATGGCCTTTATAGACCCGAAAACGACATTGCCGGTGACCAAACGTGTAAGAAGCCACAATGATAAGGGTCCTAGGATGAGTGCCAACAGGCCATAGATGGTCAGGCGACTCCTAGAACCCTCTTTTTCTGCCCAAAAACCATCTTGTTCTCTTGAGAATGAGACTGGCAAATCTATAGGCGTGATCTGTCTCTCACCATCATTGTTCTCTGTATGGTCAATATCCGTCAAAGTTTTCGCCCCTCACCTGAGTCACTTTCTCTTCGCTAAAAGCGAGTATGCCCCGAAATCATCAGGACGAACCGAATGCAAATATTTTTGTTATGACCAGGAGAGAATGTGTGAGACCACATGATTAGGTAACCTGATATATGGGTATAAAAGGCAGGGATAACCTATACTGTCGAAGGGGAGGTCGGCTTGTGAAGATGAGGATGTCAATGCGGGGTAAACTGCTGGCTACTTTTGGAGTAATCATTGGCTTGACGTTGGCAGGCAATCTCTATACCTTTCATTTGCTAAAGAGGTGGGATGCTGCTCATATGGCCGCTATTGCAGAAGAGCAATTCGGCGTGTTCGTGGCTGAGCGAGAGGTTGACCATCTCGCGTGGGATGTAGACCTGCTTACTGCCCTTCTTCTAGGGGAGCAATTTGAGGGTGAACTCGATCCCACAGCCTGCAAGCTGGGCCAATGGCATTATTCTTATACTAGTACTGAGGATTTCGAAGGCCTTTCACCAGAAATGAGGGCCAAGATCACTGCTTTGGAAACACCCCATAGTCAGCTGCATGAGCAGGCAAGGAGATTGCTTAGCCTGAGGGATGAGAATCTACCCTCGGCAGCACTTGTGCGTGATTACAGAGCGAGTGTAGAGCCTAACCTCAATCAAGTACGACAAATCATGGCAGAGCTGCGACAAGATGCAAAAGTCGAGGGTTTAGCGGCTATCGATTTAGCGGAAGCCATAGAAGTCCAGACCATAAAGGTTTTCTGGTTGGTAATCATCGCAACAGTTATCATCAGTATTGCACTGGTTGCTGTGCTCAGTGGAGGCATTCACAGCACTTTGCAGGCAGTAGTGGCGATGGCTAAGGATATTGCCAGAGGGGATCTGTCCGGTTCACTTTCGATCAAAACAGGAGATGAACTGGAGACAATGGCTGATACCGTCAATCAATTTGTTGATCACGTACGGGATATCGTCAATGGAGTACGTGCATCGGTTATATCTCTCAACGGCACTAGCCATCAGGTGGCGAGAGCTATGGACGAAATGTCGGCATCGACCCAAGAAGTAGCGGCTACTGCCTCGCAGTTTGCCGCTCATGTGCAGCAGGTGAGCCTCGATGCTAACGAAATGGCTAAGAATGCTGACCGGATCGCTGGTTCGGGGCGGGAAGGTTCAGATCGTCTCGATGAGGTGCTGAGGAGGATGGCAGAGATCGAGCTGGTTGTCGGTAAATTGGCTGAGTCCGTAAAGGAGCTTAATCACGAGACGGGACAGATCGAGTCCATTACAGCTACCATTACGGATATCGCCGATCAAATCAACTTACTTGCTCTCAATGCCGCCATAGAAGCAGCCAGGGCGGGCGAGCAGGGGCGGGGGTTTGCTGTAGTTGCCGAGGAAGTCCGGCGCCTAGCGGAGCGATCAAGTGAGGCATCTGGAGAGATCGCGCTTCTCATTGCAAGAGTGTCAGACAGATCCGATGAGACGCTGCAGAGTATGGGCCAGGGTAGTCGAGCCGTAGCTGACGGAGTCACTGCGGTGGAGGGTGCAGCCGCTCTCCTTAGAGGAATCATTCAGTCCATAGACGAAATGAGTGAAAGGATCCAGGCCATTGCCCAGGCTGCAGAGGGCTTGGCTGCCGGCAGTGAAGAGATGGCTGCCGCTACTGAACAGCAGTCAGCAACGGTACAAGAAATCAGTAATTCCTCGCAGCTGATGGCAGTTACGGCTGACAGCTTGGAATCCTCTGTTCGGGATATCAAAACCGGGGATGAAGAAAATATTGATGGCAGCAGGGAGGGCTAAGTTGTGAGAATTACGGGTATAGAGTTGTTCAAGGTACAGCCACGGTGGTTGTTTCTGAAGATCGACACAGATGAGGGGATATCTGGCTGGGGGGAGCCTGTTGTCGAGGGGCGTGCGGAGACAGTAAGGGCTGCCGTATTGGAGCTAGAGGACTTTCTGGTTGGTAAAGATCCTCGGCGCATTGAGGATCTTTGGCAAGCAATGTATCGGGGAGGTTTTTATCGAGGGGGTCCGATCTTAACTAGTGCGATCTCAGGCATAGAACAAGCGCTGTGGGACATCAAAGGCAAGTACTATGATGTACCCATCTATGAATTGCTAGGTGGCGCAGCCCGTGAGCGGATTCGGGTTTACACCTGGATCGGCGGGGATCGACCTACGGATGTGGCCGAGGCGGCTCGGGAGGCCGTCGCTGTTGGATTCACTGCGGTTAAGATGAATGCTACAGAGGAGATGCACTATGTTGACTCCCTGGCGAAAGTGGATGCTGCAGTGGAACGCCTGGCGGTAGTCAGAGAAGCTGTGGGAGACGAGATCGGTATCGGGATTGACTTCCACGGACGGGTTACCAAGACTATGGCCAAGATCCTGGCTGCCGAAATGACCCCCTATCGACCCATGTTCATTGAGGAGCCGGTGCTGCCGGAGAATAACGAAGCTTTGCGAGAAATAGCCCAGGCCACTACGATACCGATAGCCACCGGTGAAAGGATGTATACTCGCTGGGGTTTCAAGAACCTATTGGCAGAAGGCATTGTAGATATTATTCAACCGGATGTTTCTCATGCCGGAGGTATATTGGAAACTCGCAAGATTGCAGCCATGGCCGAAGCTTATGACATAGCGGTAGCACCTCACTGCCCTTTGGGGCCGATTGCTCTAGCAGCCTGTTTCCAGGTTGATGCTTGCACCCCCAATGTTATTATTCAGGAGCAGAGTCTTGGCATCCACTATAATCAGGGAAGCGATCTCTTAGACTATCTAGTGGATCCCAATGTATTTCGCTATGAGGCCGGCTATGTGCCCCTACCGGACAAGCCGGGTTTGGGAATCGAGATCGATGAAGCCAAGGTGAGAGAAGCTGCCCAGATCGGCCACAATTGGAAGAATCCAATTTGGAGGCGGGAAGATGGCACAGTGGCAGAATGGTAATGACGCCAAAGGTTGACAATAAACAAATGCTGGGGTAAAATAGGTCTAAAGGATAATGATTATCATAAGCAGGAGGGCCAGATATGAGTTTAAAAAAGAACTTGAAAGGATCCAAAACAGAACAAAACCTGATGACCGCTTTTGCCGGGGAGTCGCAGGCTCGTAATAAGTATACCTACTTCGCGTCAGAGGCGAAGAAAGCCGGTTTTGAACAGATCGCAGCCATATTTCTGGAAACAGCTGACCATGAGAAAGAGCATGCTAAACGGATCGCTCGTTTGCTAGGCCTCATCGGCAATACAGAAGAGAACCTGAAGGCAGCTGCAGAGGGCGAGAACTATGAGTGGACTGACATGTACAAGAACTTCGAGATCGTCGCCAGGGAAGAAGGCTTCACTGAGATCGCTGATTTCTTCCAAGAAGTAGCTGAGGTGGAAGAAGAGCATGAGCAGCGCTATTTAGCTTTACTAAAGCGTGTTCAGGATGGCACCGTATTCAAAAGAACTGAGCCGATCCGCTGGCAGTGTCGTAACTGTGGCTATGTCCATGAGGGGACTGAGCCACCTAAGGTCTGCCCAGCATGTCTACATCCTCAAGCCTTCTACCAGGAGATGCCGGAAAACTACTGATTATAGTCAGCTAGCAGCAAAGGGGTGCAGCATCGATTGATATCGGCGCTGCACCCCTTGTTTGTCATACCCCACAGCTAGTCTATTCGGGAATAATCATCACCTTGTTGGCATGGCCAGATGCGTGCACTCTCAGTGCTTCATCAATCTCAGTGAGAGGGAAGCGATGGCTTACCAGTGGTTCTACCCTGACGGCCCCGGTCCCCACCAATTTGACAGCCCGGGCATGGGTATGAGGATTAATGAAAGAACCGGAAATATGCAGTTCTTTGCGAAATACCTCATGGGGTTCTATTGCAGCCTGTAGACCTTGGGGTGACACTCCAAACCATACTATGGATGCACCTCTTCTAGCCACTTGCACGGATTGTTCTACTGTGGCTTTAATGCCGGCAGCTTCTATTACGATATCGAAGGCATCATCAGGCAGCTCTTCTGGCAGCACTGTGCGCCCTGCCCCGAGTGCTTTAGCTAGAGACCACTTGCTTTGGACAGGCTCACTGACAGTTACTCGGCCCCCAGCAGCTACTGCTAGCTGCAGCAAGATCAGGCCAATGGGTCCACCGCCTAGAATCGCTACTTCATCCCCTGGTTGGATATGGGCTTGCTGTAGGCCCCGAATACAACAGGCGACTGGTTCAATAAAGGCCCCAGCAGTGAAATCTACACTAGGAGGCAGTAAATGGGCTTGCACCTCAGGGACTACGGCATACTCAGCAAATCCTCCATCTATGTCTACACCGAGGGCTGTTAGGTTCAAGCATAAGTGTTCCTTGCCAGAATGGCAATAATAGCAGGTGTGGCAGAACATGTTGGGGTCAACAGAAATCCTATCTCCTTGGTGAAGACCAGTCACTCCTTCACCTAACTCCACCACTTCACCGGCATACTCATGCCCCAAAATAACAGGAGGTGTTGAGGCCGACTCCCCTTTGAGAATATGTGCATCAGTGCCACAGATTCCGGCAGCCTTTACCTTGATTAGGACCTCACCAGGGCCTGGTTTGGGTACATCTTCTTCCACTAGCTGCAGGTCATCTATGTCCATGAAACGAGCCGCGATCATATCTTCACCCTCCACACTTTCAATTTGAATTGCACCGGTATGCATATATGCATAGAAAGAATCTCCAGTTGGTCGATTCCCATTCAGAAAAACATTCCCCCTAGGTATCTGGGAATCCTCTATTGAAAATGCCAAACCAAGCTTCCTCTTCGCCCTTACGATTCGGTGTTGCTGCCGGAACATTCCAGACTAGCAAGAGCCTAGGAGGGAAAAGGAAAATCTCGGGCTTCCGAAAGATCGGAATAGAAGGAGAACAACAGCCAAGGGAGAATAAAAACTATAGTAACCCGATTCTATTGATGGCCCAATTGGGGAAGGAAGCGAGGGGCTATCTGTATCATCTATACATCATACACAAGATTGTTTCTTTTGGGAGGTGATAGTTCACCTGGAGTCAGTGGGAGGCAAGGTAGTTGCTGTGCAGCATTGAGCGGTTCATGTTCTTCTCTGGTGAAGGTTTCTGCACAATTCTGAAGGAGGATATCCGAAAATGCGCAGAACGACAAAAGTGATGATTTTGGTGTTCACGTTGGTTTTGGTTGGCCTTCTGGGTGTAGGGTTGGTTAGTGCCCAGCGGATCGCTCGGGAAGAAACCCTATATATTGCCGGCCAGCAGTGGGGACCACCGACCAGTTTCAACCCAATCGGCAGAGGCGCCATCGCTTGGCCGGTAGGCAACAACTCCCTATATGTCTATGAGACACTGTATGCATTTAACTTATATACCGGTGACCTCGAACCCATCCTAGCGGAGAAGCACGAATGGATAGAGAACGACATGGTATTTAGGCTGACCCTCTTTGAAGGCACCCGCTGGCAGGATGGCGAGCCTTTGACGGCCGAAGATGTCAAGTACACTCTTGAACTAGGAAAGCAGTACCCAGTATTTTACGAACCGTGGTGGCACTATGTCAATGAAGTCAGAGTAGTCGATGCTCGCACTATCGATGTAGTTCTCAACCCAGAAAGACCTCACCGGACCTTGGTTCTCCAGGACTTGGGCAATATCTATATACTACCCAAGCATATCTGGAAACCCATCGAGGATGCCGGCAAATCTCCCCAGGAAGTATCGAACATGGAACCGGTCGGGTCCGGACCGTATAAGATATACAACTATAATCCACAACAGATTACCATAGTTAAGGATGAGAATTACTGGGGCCTCAAGTACTTCGGTACACCAGCTCCCAAGTATATCGCTCATCCTGTTTTCAAGAGTAATGATGCTGGTAACCTAGCACTAGAGCGTGGACAGGTTGACCTTTCCCAGCAGTTCTGCCCAGAGATCTGGAAGATGTGGGAGGATAAAGGGCAGCCGGTAGGCACTTGGTATAAGGAAGAGCCTTACTACATGCCAGCTTCTACCCCGTCTATTTATCTCAACCTACACCGTCCTGGACTGGACAATCCTCTTGTACGCCGGGCTATCGCCTATTCGATAGACTATGCCAAGATTGCTGAAACGGCTATGTCCCGCTATTCGATTCCGGCTCGCTCCAGTCTGATTATTCCTTACGGTGTACCAGAACAGCAGTATTTCAGCGAAGAAGATGCCCAGAAGTACGGCTGGGAGTATAATCCTGCCAAAGCGGCTGAGATTTTGGAGAAAGAGCTGGGGGCCAAGAAGGGATCAGATGGCATCTACGTACTACCTGATGGCACACGGCTCGGTCCGTGGACTTGTCAGTGCCCCTATGGCTGGACTGACTGGATGACCAGTCTTGAGGTTGTAGCTGCTAGTGCTCGGGGTGTAGGTATTGATATCCGCACCGAGTATCCCGATGCACCGGTATGGACAGATCGCCTCCAGAACGGCGACTTTGATATTATCATGAACACACCGGCAGGAGGCCAGGGCCCGGCTTTGCCTTGGACTCGCTTCCGTGAAGTCATGGATGACCGGGATGTACCACCTATGGGTCAGACAGCATATCGCAACTTCAATCGTTACTCCAACCCGCGGGTACCGGAGTTGCTAGATAGAGCTGCTTTCACTAACGATGAAGCAGAGCTGAAGGCAATCTATCAGGAGCTGGATCGTATCTACTTGCAGGATATTCCGATTATCGTCCTAGAGTATCGGCCTTGGGAGTTCTATGAGTTCAACGAAAGCTACTGGACCGGCTTCCCAACTGCCGATAATCCCACCGCCCCACCACAGCATCACCGGGCCGGTGTCAAGATCCTCTACGTTATCGAACCCAAAAAGTAAGGATAGGAGCTGTAGGGTGATTCGGGGGCCTAGCTGGCCCCCGATACCGCATAACTATGCTGAAATCCAAATTTGCACGCTATGTATTACAAAAGTTCGGTTGGTATCTGGTAGCATTCTTTATCGCTGTCAGCCTCAATTTCTTTCTGCCTCGCCTCATTCCGGGAAACCCGGTAAGGGTTCTGGTCAGCCAGCTGGCACAAGGTGGGGTACAAAGCGATGCCTTAGCTCGAATCTACGACAATTACATGCGGGAGTTTGGGCTCGATCAGCCGCTACACATCCAGTTTTTCCAGTATTTTCGGAACCTGTTTCGTGGAGATCTGGGCACCTCCTTTATGTTGTATCCTGGCAAGGTGACTGATCTCATTAGGGAGGCATTGCCCTGGACTGTAGCTCTGCAAATCCCAACCATACTAGTAGGATGGCTTTTGGGTAATATCCTAGGAGCGGTCTGTGCTTACAAAGGTGGGAAGTTTGATGCTATTGCTTTCACATCAGCACTGGCCGTATCCAATGTTCCGTATTATTGCCTAGCTATTATTCTCTTGTATGGATTGGCTGTGCATAATCCCATTTTTCCGGTGGGAGGCGGCTATAGTTTTGGCAACTTCCCGGAGCTGAGCCTCTCTTTCTTTCTAGATGCTCTCTATCACTATGCATTACCCTTTCTATCGATGATCGTGGTGGCCATAGGCGGCCAGGCTATCGGCATGCGGGAAATGGCGCTATATGAGCTGACTACTGATTATGTCCATTACTCCAAGGCTTTGGGCCTATCAGATCAGAAGGTCATTCGCTATGTATTTAGAAACGCCATGCTTCCTCAGATTACCGGTCTAGCCATCTCCTTTGGCACCATGATGGGGGGAGCTTTAGTAACCGAATCAGTCTTTTCATATCCCGGTATAGGGAGTTTGTTGTTTACAGCCATCCGGCAGACGGATTATCCCTTGATCCAGGGGTGCACGTTGATTATTACTGTTGCGGTACTTCTAGCGAATTTCCTGGTGGATATTGCCTATGGCTTCATTGATCCCAGGATCCGGGCCGCGCAGCTAGGAGAAAGATAATGGGAGAAGTATTAATCTTAGTATTGCGATCCAGAAGATTCATGATCGGTGCAGTATTGTTCTTGTCCGTCTTGGTTTTTGGCGTGGTGGGTCCCCGTATAGCAGACCGCGATCCGTTTCAGATGGTGGGTGGCTTGTTTGACGCGCCTTCAGAAAAGGCGGTACTCGGAACTGATAACCTGGGTAGAGATGTATTTACTCAACTCATGTACGGTACCGGCACATCGTTACTGATCGGCTTTGTGGCCGGTGTGGTCGCCACCACTATAGGAGTAACCGTGGGTGCTGTCGCAGGGTTTAAGGGGGGCTTTGTAGACGAATTATTGATGGGCATAACCAATATCCTGATCACTATACCATCCATCGTCGTCTTGATTCTTCTATCAGTTGCGATCAGGAGTCGCTCGGCTGTGATTATGGGAGTGATTATTGGGATAACTAGCTGGCCTTGGACAGCTAGAGCAGTACGGGCCCAAACGTCCAGTCTGAAGACCAGAGAGCATGTCGATCTGGCTAGAATATCTGGTTATACAACAGCAGAGCTGATTGTCAAGGAGATCCTGCCATATATGTTTTCCTATATCTTCATGGCGTTTATCTTGCAGTTCTCCGGAGGCATCACCAATGAAGCTACTTTGAGTATGCTGGGATTAGGGCCGTTTCAGACAATATCTTTAGGAGTAATGTTGCATTGGGCACTTCTATGGGAGGCTGTGAGGACCGGAGCATGGTGGGCTTTTCTGCCCCCAGTCTTGTTCCTGGCCATAACATCATTCTCCCTGATGTTGATCAATGCTGGCCTAGATGAAGTATTCAACCCAAGATTGAGGAAGAGCTAATGAGAAACTTATTGAAAGCACAAGATCTAAAAGCATATTATCGTCTAGTTGGAGGATCTGAGATTAGAGCTGTCGATGGGGTTACCCTTGAATTGCGGCCCAATGAAGTGTTGGGGATCGCCGGTGAATCAGGGTGTGGTAAGTCTACCCTCGCAGCTGTGATGTCTTTGACCCACAATCCTCCTCTGAGAGTCTTAGATGGGCAGGTCTTGGCCAATGGCAGCAATCTTTTGACAATGCCAGCGGAGCAGGTAAGGCGGGAAATCAAGGGGACATACATTTCTGTAGTGCCCCAGGGGGCTATGAATGCACTTAATCCAACCCAACGTGTGAGGCATTTCGCTACAGATATGCTGCAAGAACACTATCCTGAAATGAAGAAAGCCGATGCTATAGACTTGGCCCGAGCTCGGCTGCAGGAACTCTCTTTGCCGGTACGGGCCCTAGATAGCTATCCCCATGAGTTAAGTGGGGGTATGAAACAGAGGACTATCATTGTGCTTTCCACCCTGCTGGATCCCAAAGTATTAATTGCTGATGAGCCTACCTCGGCCTTAGATGTGAGCTCGCAAAGAACTGTAATTCGGCTTTTGCTTACACTCTTGGGAGAAGGCATCATCACAAGTATTGCCTTTATTACTCACGAACTTCCACTCTTGCGGCAGGTGGCGGATCGGATAGCGATCATGTATGCCGGCAAACTGGTGGAACTTGGCAGTATGGAGGAAATTATCTTCAATCCCCAACATCCCTATACAAAAGCTTTGATGGGCTCGATGCTGGTACCGGAAAAGCACGTTCGGGAACAACGCATCGAGGCTATTCCCGGAGTACCACCGGATCTGAAAGATCCGCCGGGGGGCTGTCGCTTCCATCCGCGTTGCCCCCAGCGGCAGGTCATATGTTCTCGGGAGGAGCCTCTACCAAAGACAGTAGGTGACAGAACAACATGGTGTTGGCTAATGCAGTAACTCAGCGTGAAAGTGCCGCTATGCCACTCTTACAGGTAGAGAACCTCACCAAGACCTTCGGTAGTGGGAAGAGTGAGGTTGTGGCGGTGAACAACGTTTGTTTTGAAATTTACCCTGGTGAGGTCATGTCACTGCTGGGGGAGAGTGGCAGTGGGAAGACCACCACAGCCCGGATGATCCTTCGTCTGAGCAGACCGACACAGGGGCGGATCCTCTTTAAGGGCCAGGACATCAATACCCTGAAAGGTGTAGAATACTGGCGGAAGGTACAGACCATCTTCCAAGATCCCTTTTCCAGCTTTAACAGCTTCTATTCAGTCCACAGTTTTTTGGGTAAAGCTTTTCGGCTAAAGAACAATCATCTATCAGAGGATGAACGCAGGGCTCTGATGGAGGAATCCATGGAGAATGTGGGACTCAATGCTGATGAACTACTTTTCAAGCGGCCTCATGAGTTAAGTGGCGGACAGAGGCAAAGGCTGATGATCGCCAGGGCTCTGCTCATCGGTCCGGAGCTGCTTGTAGCTGATGAACCCACCTCCATGATTGATGCCTCTTCCCGAGTAGGAATCCTCAATATGCTGATGGACCTCAGCCGCAAACACAGGATGTCGATTCTGTTCATTACCCACGATATTGGCCTCGCTTATTATACAAGTGACCGGTTACTCATAATGAATGAGGGCGAGATTGTGGAAGAGGGATTGGCGGAGCAAGTAGTAGAAACTCCTAACCATCCATATACCAAGAGGTTGCTGGCTGATGTGCCCACCTTGCGCAAGCAATGGGAGACGTAATCAGATCCAACCAAAAAGACCCGATCCGGTCAGGATCGGGTCTAAAGATCAGAGCATCAGTCTAGTGGGAATTCCACTTGCTTGCCTGATCGGTAAGAACGCATGGCACCTTCCATCAATTCCGTAAGCTGAGTACCTTCTTCTAGGCCAAAATGAATAGGTGTACCCTCTAAAACCCCACTGATCCATTGCTCTAAAGGCATAGGCAGTGCTGCCGGTAGGCGGGTAGGAATGATCCAGCCCTGGGAGCCTTGCTTTTTGTCTAGTTTGGCGGACTGGAGGCGGATGGAACGCTCCGGCCCTCCCACCAGAAAAGTCCCCTCACTACCATGGAGCTCTAGGGTAAAGGGGCTGCTGTGTGAGACAAATCCTGTCTCGATAACAGCGATGCCCTTATTGGCGAATTCGATCAAAGCTACGGCATTATCTTCTACCTCATGGCCAGTAAAAGCGTTAAACATAGATGTGATCCGCTTGGGTTCGCCCATGAGCCAACGGGCCAGGTACATAGGGTGAGCTCCCAAATCCATCATGGCGCCACCACCACAAGCTACAGGATCGTAGAAGTGCTCTGGCAGCCATCCCGCTACTGCACCATTATGCGCGTTACGTACCCGCATCAGGGTTACATCCCCTAAGAGCCCTTCATCCATGACATGCTTTGCGAGCAAGTTAACCGGCCAAGTGCGCTGGGGGAAGGAGATGCAGAATTTCACACCTGCTTCCTTGACGGCTTTACTGATTGCTTGACATTCCTTGACTGTCAGAGCCATTACCTTCTCGGTAAATATGTGTTTACCGGCGTTGGCGGCTGCCACCATGATTTCCCCATGGCGGTTTGTGGGGGCGTTCACTACCACGCCATCAATATCAGAGCGTCCTAGAATAGTATCCAAATCTTCCTCGAACGGTACTCCCAGATCGGCTGCCCATTTCTTGCCCCGTGCTGGGTCTTCATCCCAAACGGCAGCAATCTTAGCATCAGAACGGGACTGGATGTCTCGAGCATAGCCCGGTGCATGTACGTGCCAACTGCTCAGCATAGCTATTCGCAACATTCGTACCTCTCCCTTCCAAAATCGTGTCAACTAAGTCTACTACGGCTTTCTGCAACAGAAGAAAGACTTCCTGCCAAGTTGCCTAATCTAGGGGTTGCAGGATTCTACGGCGCTTGGTAAAGGTGGCGACATGAGTATAGCCAACAGAGCGGGCCAGCTCTATGGCTTCACTTAAGCCATTGCCTACATCATGAGGGTAATGGGCATCACAAGCAAGGGTGATAGATACACCTGCCTGATGACATTTTCGCAAGAAACTGGGGTCTGGGTAGATGCTCCCCACTGGTTTTCGCAGACCGGCAGCATTAATCTCAACACAAGTATGGGTTCTGGCCAAGGCCGCTGCCATGGCGTCATAGTAGGAGTCCAAAGGTATGGTGGCCTGGTGCCCAAAGATCTTGATCAGATCAGGATGGGTAATAGAGTCGAATAGTCCACTAGATGTGGCCTCTAGAAGTGCTGTAAAATAAGCATCATAGGCCCTGTTTACATCCCTGTCGGGCCAGCCTACCTCTGAGGAGAAATCGAAGCCCCATTTTCCCAGGAAGTGAACTGAGCCTAACACATAGTCCCAGGGATATCCTTGGATGATCCTCTCGATCTCTGCCTCTTTACCCGGGATATAATCCATCTCCAGACCCAGTTTCAATGCCCAGCCGCGATCTCTACCGGCTTGAATCAGGGCCACATAATTATCAAGATCCAGAGAGAATTTCTCATCTAGCCACTCGACAATTTCTGGGTAGGCATCTGCTCCTGTCCGCACGTGACCCATGATCTTTTCATACTGATAGAAGTTGTGACCATGCTCACTGATTCCGATCTCATCCAGCTCGAGTGCTTGGGCTTGGCGCCAGAATTGCTCTAGATAATCCAGGGTCAGAGAACCCATCTCTAGGTGCATATGATAATCGACCTTCACCGAAATTCGCTCCTTCTTCTACGTTGTCGGAAAGCGGGAGGATTGGATGGACAGTGGTTCTGCTCCCTGACTTTCCTTGGTAGCTTTGACTATGGAGCGAATTTCTCCTGCCTGAAGGAGAGGATGGCATCGTGTGATTTGCTCAACGATACAGCAGTGTATGCAAACGCATAAGGCGTCGATAGGCTGTCAGGAACCGGCGTTCCTCTATTTCGCCGGTGACATACCGCATGATCAATGATTTGAGCTCACGGTCCAGCATGGATGCAGCCATTTGCATTTCCTCCCTCGCTATTGCTCAGTCCTACTCCACTCGCAGGTTATATCAAATAGTGACATGACTTTACATAACCCAGTATGGGCTTGGCCAACTGAGATTATGCCTGGCTCTGCTAGAATGCCAGACTACAAGAACCAAGCCATCGGCCACAAATTAAGTCAATACTCATATCTTTAGAATTTATGTCGGCAGCAAGATTGTCTATTATGCAGCAGGAGGTTAAATGGTAGACGGGGAATAGAATAACAGACAAGGTAAAAATTGTGTTTTACAGAATCAGTGATCTGATCACCAATTAAGTAAGAGGATGCTCAGTATGCAGAATATGCGGGTGGCAAAGCAACAGATTTCCCAGACTATAGCCGAGATCCTTGCAGATAAAGTGAGGCAAGGGGAGCTAGAGCCAGGTGACGGTTTACCACCTCTCCGGCTGTTATCTAAACAATTTGATGTGAGTATCCCTACAATCAGGGAAGCCCTAAAGATATTGGAAGCTCGCAATATCGTAGAGTTTCAACACGGGATAGGTGTCTTTATTTGCGAGAATCCGGGGTTGATTAAGGAGCCTTTCGGTTTTGACTTTGTCGCTTGTGATGAGCCACTCATGTTTTGCTTTGAAGCGCGACTGGCTTTTGAACCATTTGCCGCTTCATTAGCTGCTCAACGGGCGACCGAAGAAGACCTCGAAAACATCAACACGGCCGCCAAGAGCATGACACAATTGGTTGCTGCTTCAAAACCCCACAAGACATGGGAGTTCAAGTTTCATACCTCTGTAGTCGAGGCTTCCCAGAATCCCTTTTTGGTTCGTATTCAGCAGGCAGTAAGTGCCTATTATGAATCAACGGCTAAACATAGGGGGCTAAGCTCTCGCTTACCAGGACAAGTAGAGAAGGCGGCGCGGTTTCACGAGTTAATTGCCAAGGCCATAACTAACGGAAAATCGGGGAGAGCTTCGGAATTGATGCAGGATCACTTGCTCGATTCAAGGGATGACTACCAAGAACTCCTTCGCAGGCTAGAAACGAGGTGATGGGTAGGGACAATACAACTAAATAGGCTAACTAGGCCTATGGTGATCAGATGACTAGTTGAGTCCAAAGAACAGAAGGCTGCAACCTAGAAAAGGGAGGAACTTGAGCAATGCAAAGAAAAACTCGTTTGATGGCGCTAGTGCTTGTAGTAGCCCTAGCATCTTTGAGTTCCAGTGCGTTGGCAAAAGTCACGGAGGTAAGTTTCTGGAGCCCCTTTACTGGTCCTGATGGTGAAGTAATCGAACAGATGGTGAAGGACTTTAATGAGGGAGAGGGACAGGAGAAGGGTGTCAAGATTGACCTTCTCATCGTACCCTGGGAAGACTACTATACGAAACTGACCGTAGCTGTTGCTTCGGGTCGGGGACCTAACTTGGCAATCTGTCATTCACACCGAGTGGCGGGTTTTGCCGGAGAAGGGGCCTTACTAGAATTCAAACCGGCTACTTTAGAAAGCAGCGGTATAACGCAGGAAGACTACATTTCCGCTCTATGGCAAGCCGGTGAAGTCAACGGGCACCGCTATGCTGTACCTATTGATGCCTTCCCTCGCAATTTGTACTATAACAAAACCTTGTTCCGGAATGCCGGCTTGGACGAAAATCAGCCCTTGGATACCCTGGAAGATGTCATCCTGGCGGGCCAGAAGATCACTAATCCAGAAGCCGGTGTTTGGGGATATTGCTTTGGTGTAAGGGGTTCGTGGGTACAGCGTGACTTCTACGCGTATTACTGGCAGATGGCTCCATCTATGTTCTCAGCAGATTATAAGGGTGTAGCTCCTGAGTTTGCTGAAACAGCCAAGCGAGTCTTTCAAACCAATCTGGACTTGATTCACAAATACAAGATCGCTCCGGCTGAACCCGTTGCATATGGACCGCTCATGGCTCAAAACAAGCTGGGGATTGCGGTTTCACAGATTACGGAATTGGGCATGCTGGAGAAATCTCCGGGCCTGGATTTTGGCGCAGCTCCTACGCCATTGTTTGGCGAAGAAAAGGCGACATATGCTCTGGGACATAACTTTGTTATGCCCAGGGGACGTGATCAGACGGCACAGAAAATGCAGGCAGCAAACAGCTTCATTGATTGGTTTGCTCGCCATGGCCTCGAGTGGGCCAGGGGCGGAAAGGTGCCTGCTAGCTATGCAGTGCTGAACGATCCGCGCTTTGCGGAGATGGAAATCCAAAGCGTTGTGGCGAGCCAGTTGGACTATATGAGGATCCCGCCGGCTATACCACAAATTCCCGCAATCGACCAGGTTATTGTTGACAATGGTGAGGCTATATACGCAGGCAAGGCCAGTATTGATGAGGCAGTGGACCGCATGATAGAGCAGATTGAGAAGATCTTGGCTAGATAAACTGCTGGTTGCTTATCCCTCCCGCTTTACTAGTGGGAGGGATAAGTTCGTACGAAAGATTCTGACCATTAGGGGGTATAGTGGTGGCAGCGAAGTTATTTCCCTATCTTTTGCTTGCTCCATACCTAATTGCGTTTGTAATATTCTTAGCCTTTCCGATAGTCCGCGGTTTCTACATGAGTCTGTTTGACTGGGGTATATTTGGACCGCGGGAGTTCCTTGGCTTGAAAAACTACGCTACTTTGTTTGAGGAACCGCAATTCTGGCAGGCTTTTTCTAATACCCTGACGTTCACAATTATGTATGTTCCCATGGTCGTAATACTGTCACTAGTTCTAGCTGTGTTGCTGAGCAAAAAGATACGAGGCATGGGTTGGTTCAGAACTGCTTTCTTCTTGCCCATAGTCATCAACGTAGCTACAGCAACTATAGCTGTACGCTGGCTGTTAGACTCTGAAATAGGTGTTGTGAATCGTCTGCTGGCCATGTTGAATCTGCCTACCCAGTCGTGGCTCAACCAGGAAGGGTGGGCTATGTTCGCAGTGGCTTTGGTGTCGGTGTGGTCCTCGTCAGGGATCAACATCGTGATGTTCTTGGCCGGTTTAGAGAACATACCACAGGAATTATATGAAGCAGTTATGGTGGATGGTGGCAATGCATGGCACAAATTTACCAAGATTACACTCCCATTGCTGAGGCCCTTTACACTGTTAGTTACCATTCTAAGCCTCATTCGGGCGCTGCAAGTCTTTGGAGAAATTTATATGCTCACTCAGGGAGGGCCGTACGGCAGTACTACAGTCTTAACTTATCTGCTCTATGAAGAGGGATTCACATACTTCCGCTTCGGGACGGCTGCTGCTATTGGTGTATTCATGACCTTACTGATAGCCGTCGTGTCTCTTATTCAGTTCAAGCTATTTCAGGAGAAATAGGAGGTGAATCCAGTGGAGAAGGGTAGTAAGATACGATATTTTGTCCTAACAGTTCTTGCATTAATATGGATCTTTCCTTTGGCTGCTATGCTTATCTTTTCATTCGCGCCGAACTCGGATATTCTGCTCATGCGGTTGTTCCCTACATCTTTTACTCTGGAAAACTATTATCAGGTCTTTACTACAAAGATTCGTGGGGTCAGCGTTCCCCGGTCACTAGCTAACAGCACTATAGTTATGGTGATCCAAACCTTAGCCATTCTGGCCCTAGATATCCCCGCGGCCTATGCCTTGGGGCGCCTGAAGTTTTGGGGAAGAGAGATCATCTTCGGTATCATTCTAGTTACTATGATGATGCCGGGGCACATTATTCTCATCTCTCTGTACGCGCTCATGTCTAGCCTCGACCTAGTTGATACATTGCCAGGCATTCTTCTACCTGGGTTGCCGCGGGTCGTCGGTATTTTTCTCCTTCGCCAGTTTTTTCGCGGGCTGCCCAATGAACTGGAGGATGCGGCCCGGGTGGATGGAGCAAATGAGTGGCAAACATTTACACGCATAATGCTTCCGATGGCTGTGCCAGCCGTAGCCACGCTAACCATACTGACTCTCTTGTACAGTTGGAACAATTTCTTGTGGCCTCTAGTTATTACTAATACCCCTGAGAGTATGACAGCTCCCATCGCCATGGCATATTTACGATCAGGTACAAATCCAGCTCAGAACTATTCGGTTCTGCTGGCAGCCGCGTTCGTGACTAGCTTGCCCATGATAATACTCTTCATGGTGGCTCAGAAATGGGTTGTAGAGGGGATATCCCCCACTTCAGGGATAAAGTGATTCAGGATCGAGCTAAGAGACCTTGAGGATATTGGCTGAGAGCCCAAGAGAGGCTTTTCGCGAATATACTATTCTTCAGTAAAGGTGGTATTAAACTACATGAAGATCAGAATTGATGCAAGGCCACGCTATGAGGTATCTCCTTACCTATTTATGCAATTCATGGAACCCTTAGGTACCACCGATGCCTCTGTAGAGGCAGGATGGGATTTTACGAGGAATTGTTGGCGTCCCGAACTCCTGGAAGTAGTACGAGACTTATCCCCTAGTATGATTCGTTGGGGGGGCATTCTAACTAGCTTTTGGAAATGGAGAGAGGGGATCGGCCCCCGAGAGCAACGTATACCCATGGTTAACTACATTTGGGGTGGTCTAGAGAGTAATCAGGTCGGTTTACATGAGTTTATGGATTTCTGCAGCCAAGTAGGAGCTAAACCTCTAATTGGAGTTAACTTTGCTGCCGACGGAAGACCTGAGTATATTAATACATCTCTAGGTGAAAAACGAGCCGGTACACCCGAGGAGGCAGCTGAGCTAGTACGCTATTGTAATGACCCTGACCATAAAGAGCGTCAAGGCAATGGTCGGGCTGAACCATGGGAACTTGATATCTGGCAAATCGGGAACGAGACGTCTTATCCACCGTCAGGCGAGCGATTCTCCAGCGAAGAAAGTGCTCGCCAATATGTCGAGTTTGCCAAGGCGATGCGAGCAGCAGATCCCTCCATCAAACTCATTGGTTGGGGATGTCGAGAGAAGAATGGTCATTGGTGGGCGGAAGAACTCCTAGACATTGCCGGCGATCAGGTGGATCTTGTGGCTAC
>JAAZMR010000062.1 GCA_012798695.1 Bacillota bacterium
GTTAAGGATTTTTTCAACTAGAGCCATTTTTAGATCAATAGGTAATGACTCAATTTGGGACATGAGATCATTCGTTTCGAACCCCATAGTGTCACCTCGTTTCCGGTGAAATGCTCTCTAGGTTGATTATACCACAGAACAGACCCAAAAGCTCCAATCCCTACGACTTGCCGTCCGTTCATGATAGACGTGGTCTGGCACATGAAGTTCCCCATACTTCACCCTCTGCAAGTGTAGGGGGCAAGAACATCAGAACCCGCTCATCGATATAGAACGATGGTCAATACAAATCCGACTTCCCCAGCCATGCGAGGCGAACCTTCTGCCATATCCAAGATGACCCAGGTCTTGTCTACGGCAATATCTGAGTGGAAGAGGCAGCTGCTTGGGATGAGGCTCGGAGAAGGGGCTCGGAAGATAAAGGATATTGTCGTTGATGCGCTCGGAAGAAAGCGTAAACTTCAATACGGAGCCAAAAGCAATTGTGTTCGAGTCGGGCAAACCAAGCTACTTGTAATGCCCGCCTTCCAACTAGGGGAAGGCGGGCAGTTGACAGCTCCGGTGGGTGTGATCAACAAGCCTGATTCCTAAGGATGCTCATTATTCCTCTTATCTGAGCATCTAGGATGGTGCTCAAGACCCATGTGGCAAAGTGCAAAACGTTTTCCAGTTCGATAGCTACCGATCTCCCGGATTCTTGCTGTAAGCGTAGGGCATAAGCTCTATCGTATTCATAAGGGATCCAATCGACGGACATGGTGCAGAACCTAGTAGGAACCTTAGCCACCGGGATCATGTCCGGCATGGTGCTAGTCGGCGGATGAAGCACTGCCCCAAGAAGAGCTCCAGTCACGTCAAAGCTATCTTCAACGCCCCAACGCACATGCTTGTAGCTAGGTTTTCGTCCCCTGATCCTTTCAAGCATTATCATTTCTCCCAGTGGGTAATATGTCATGTTCACTAGAACCTTTCCATTGTTCCAGGAGGCCACGTGAATTCTGTCATTATTCAACACTCGATCAGCTCCTATTCTTGAATTTGGATATTCGGCCGTCTGTGGCGGACGAATAAGGGCATTCTTTCAGGCACTGAGCTGAGTCTTCTGTGCCCTAAAAACGAAAACACCAGACCCATAATAAGGATCTGGTCGAATGTGTTGGCTTTTCTAGATTGCGGAAATCGATTGTTGCCTTGAATGCTTTGCTTTAGCTCTCTGCAGTCATCATCTAGCTAGCTAGATTAACCTATTGGCTATTAGCCGTGACCGTAGAGTCTCACATCTCGATGCCATACATCGTGATTGGTACTCGTAGTTATATTTATATTGTAGCCCGTTTCCCAGCGGATCTTGCACTAATTAGGCTATTTTTGGACGCAAAAACCCCATGCCTAGACCTTTGCGCTCGTTAATCTTGCGACTTTTAAGGAATTGCAGTTTCTGTGTTCGCAAAATTCTATTCCGCAGTATGTCTAGACAAATCAGAGTCTCTGATTTGGCATGCATGCTCAGACAGTCCGATGCGGGTTCCCACTTGTCCATACAATACCATGAAAGGGTATGAATGTCAAGCGATTCGCGCAATGTGGTGAGATTATCCGGTATGGTGCGGCTTTCGCTACCTGTTAGCAGAGTGGCGGACCGCGGAGGTGCTCTCGTTAACCATATCGTTTCCCTTGCTCATTGTGGGTAGCTCATTTCGGGGGTGCTATGCACTTGTACCTGCCAAACTATGAAAGAGTAGTTGCCAAACAGCAACA
>JAAZMR010000061.1 GCA_012798695.1 Bacillota bacterium
CTTGACCTTGGTGGAGTATACGTCCGGCATCTCTTGCATAAACACCGGTAAGCACCTTCATGAGTGTGGACTTGCCGGCACCGTTCTCGCCCACTAGCGCGTGGACTTCGCCAGCCCTTAGCTCAAACCGGCAGTTTTTCAGTGCATGGACACCGGGGAAAACCTTCTCAATCCCTTCCATTAATACTAGCACATCGCCCATAGGGTACCTCCTAGAATGGGAAGTCAATTGATTGCGGGCAGCTCCCTACCATTTGTGCGAAAAGAGCCATATGTATATAAGATACACCGGAGGGGCGAATAGTCCTGCAAATAGCGAGAAATAGTTAATAAGGTGGACAAAAGGGATCTGCGTTAATGGGGGGAACCTAGAAAAGTAGTGAGATATATAGAAAGGGGAGTTCAGCTAGTGTTAGCAGATGCTAGGATGCAAGAAGCCATCAAGGCACTCAGTCAGTGGGGAGCTTTTCTTACCACCAAAGTTGGAGATGTCAAGAACACTATGGCGATTGGCTGGGGAAGTGTCGGGCATTGTTGGGGAAAACCCGTCTTTACCGTCGTAGTCAGGGATTCTCGTTATACCTATGAGCTGATGGAGAAGGCTGCGGAGTTTACTGTTAGTATTCCACTCACTGATCAGATGCAAGAGCAGCTGGACTTTTGTGGTACCAAGTCCGGTCGAGATCTGGATAAGTTCCAGCAATGTCCTCTAAAAGTGGTGGATGGCAAGGAAGTAGATGTTCCTATTATTGCCGATTGCGAGTTGCATTACGAATGCCGGATCCTAGCCAAACTACGCCTCGAACCGGAAAACCTGCACGAGAGCTGTGACCAATGGTATCCCGAGAAAGATTACCACACCTTTTATGTAGGCGAGATCGTAGCCTGTTACACAAGATCTTAGCTGTGTAGCTAGATATTAGACAGGCTGCCGTGATCTGCCCGGGGGGTTGTTAGAGGCTCAGCCAGAGCCTGGCTCCTGACCAGATGAAATAAAGGGCCAGTACTGCCAGGACAATACTGCCCGCCAATAAAAGACCTCGGTATACCTTCTGACTAATCAACTTCTTGCCAGTAACTAATGCCAGGGAGACGAGGAAATACCATGCGTAATCAGATGCGATGTGGCCGAGATAGAAGGTGCTGAGGGCGATTGTGCCTTGCTCCATGGCCATGGCTACATAGGTAGCCCCAACGCTTGTCCACCATAGGGCCCAATAGGGGTTGGAGATGGTAGCCAGGCTCCCTGCTGCCAAAGGACCAAACCTGGTCACACTGGAACGGGAGAAACCGGGCTCGGCTGCACTGACAGCCAGTTCAGCTTCTCGACTCATCTTAGCAGTATCCAGGGCCATCCATGCCAGGAGGCCGCCTCCGGCTATAGCGATGGCCCCGACTATCGTGGGCCGACCGAGAATACTGCCTAAGCCTAAAGCCAGGCCGGCCACAGCCAGAAGCTCGATAACAGCATGACCGGTGATCGCCAAGAGCCCCCCTGGCAAGCCCCGCTTGATGGTTTCATTTATATTGACAATCAGCAGTCCACCGGGCATCATAGCACCCGACAGACCTACTAGAAAAGAACTAATTAGGATAGCTCCTAGATTCACGCCATTTCCTCCTTTGTCTTGGCTTAGCATGGTGATTCACCATGGGGCCGGATGATTCCTGCTAGGCCGGGGAAGGAAGGAGAGGAGTTCTTGTCAGCGGCACAGCCGCCTGGGTAGATGCATGGATCAAAACAGGCACTCACGCATGGTACAAGGCAAGCAACTGAGCCTATTTCGGCAAGTATACTGCATTATCGGCGTTTATGGGCTCCGAACCGTTGACAAACCCTGACTTCTGGTGAAATAATTGCATAAAGTGGTCGGACATCATATTAATGAATGATGCTATATATCTCATCTAATCTTGCAGGGAGAGAGAAGCCAATGTCTCAGCCTGATCGCCATTGTGAAGTCGTGTCTCAGTTGGTAGAAAAGGCTGCTACCGCAATGCAGCTAGATCCTCAGGTGAAGGAGCTCTTGCGAGAGCCTATCCGCACACTTACAGTCTCGGTTTCGGTGAAAATGGATGATGGTACAGTCAAGGTATTTCGAGGCTTTCGCTGTCAGCATAACGATGTTTTAGGACCTTTTAAGGGAGGTATCCGCTTTCACCCGGAAGCCAACGAAGATGAAGTAAAAGCCTTAGCAGCTTTGATGACCTACAAATGTGCTCTGGTCGGCTTACCCTTCGGTGGGGCCAAGGGCGGAGTTCTATGTGACCCTTCCCAGTTGTCAGCCGGGGAGTTAGAGAGACTTAGCCGTGGGTTCATTCGAGCTATTACGCCCATTATCGGTCCTGAACAGGATATCCCAGCTCCTGATATGAACACTAATGCTAAGATTATGGGCTGGTTTGTGGATGAATATGCTCACATTCGTGGGGCTTATCAACCCGGGATAGTCACCGGGAAACCCATAGCTTTAGGTGGGTCTAAAGGCAGAACTGAAGCTACGGGCCGGGGAGTCATGTATGTCATTCGGGAGGCTGCCTCTGCCTTTGGTAGACAACTCCAGGGAGCTACTGTCGCCATTCAAGGCTTTGGCAATGTAGGCAACTATGCTGCCAAATTCCTCCATGATCAGGGCTGCAAGATCATTGCTGTAGCCGATGTCTTTGGTGGAGTATACAACCCAGCAGGCATCGATCCATATCAACTCAAGGAACACGAAGTCAAGACCGGATCAGTCAAGGGGTTCCCCGGCACACAGCCCATTTCCAGTGACGAACTTTTGGTAATGGAATGTGATATCCTTATCCCCGCTGCTTTAGGGAACCAGCTTACCGCCAAGAATGCGCGGGATGTGAAGTGTAAATGGGTTGTAGAAGCTGCTAACGGCCCTACTACGTTGGAGGCTGATCAGATTCTCCAAGAGAAGGGTGTCTTAGTAGTGCCGGATATACTAGCCAATGCCGGAGGGGTCACAGCTTCCTACTTTGAATGGGTACAGAATAACTATAGTTACTATTGGTCAGAGGAAGAAGTCAACGAAAGGCTGGAGAAGATCATGGCCAATGCCTTTCATGAAGTCTATGACGCATTTTCCAACCGAGAAGGACTGGATCTGAGAGTAGCGGCATATATGGTGGCACTAGAGCGATTGGCCACAGCTATGCAAGCCCGAGGTTGGATCGCGGGTTGAATGCAGTTTCAGCTGGGAACAGCAATTTAGCGAAAGCAACTAAAACACAGGGTGCTAGTACTAGCACCCTGTGTCGATCAGTTTATATCGTTAATGGCCTATTTACAGACTAGTCGCCTGCTCTATCAGACGCTCAGGTGGTCTTACCGGGGTGAGGCTTAAGTCTTCATGCCGGTGACAAGCCACAAAATGCTCAGGGTTATCCCGAGTAGGGACTAATTCCGGGATGGCTTGGCTGCATCTAGCCACGGCATAGCGACAGCGGGGATGAAAATGGCATCCCGGTGGTGCATTGGAGGGATCCGGCACATTGCCTTCCAGCAGGATTTCCTCTGTTACCATATCGGGATCCGCATAGGGAATAGCTGATAACAATGCCTCAGTATAGGGGTGCCGCGGATTTTGGTAAAGCTCCTCAGATTGAGTAAGTTCCACAATCCTGCCCAAGTACATTACACCCACCCGGTCACTAATATGCTCCACTACACTCAGGTCATGGGCAATAAACAGGTAGGTCAGCCCCATCTTATCCTGCAGCTCTTGCATCAGATTAAGCACTTGAGCCTGAACCGATACATCAAGGGCCGATACCGGTTCATCACAGATGATCAGCCGCGGATTCAAGGCCAGAGCCCGAGCGATACCAATACGCTGCCTTTGCCCGCCACTGAACTCGTGAGGATAGCGAGAGGCGATCTGACCTGACATGCCAACAGCCTCCAGCAATTCTCTTACCCGGTGGCGCCGGAACTCCTTATTCCCAATCTCATGTACCACTAGAGGTTCAGCGATCAAGCGTTCAATCGACATGCGTGGGTTGAGTGAAGAGAAGGGATCCTGAAAGATAATCTGCATCTCCCGACGGATGGCTTTCAGCTCAGCCTTCTCCAGTTCGGTCATTTCCACCGTTTCCCCTGATTGGTTGCGGAATTTGATAGTTCCAGCAGTAGGCTCTAATAATCGCAAAATGGCTCGGCCTGTGGTCGTCTTGCCGCAACCGCTTTCACCTACAAGGCCGAGGGTCTCTCCTTCTCGGATAAACAGATCGACACCATCTACGGCTTTTGTATATCCGATAGTTTTTTGGAGAAAGCCTTTCCTGATCGGGAAATGCTTTTTTAAGCCCTTGACATCCAGGATAACTTCTCTGGTATCTGCGGCCGCTTGATTTGTTTTTGTCACGGCAAACACCTCACTTATATAGCCAGCAGCTGACAAAGTGTCCTGGTTCAGCTTCAAATTCTCCAGGTGCTTCTTTTCGACACCGGTCTTGCACATTAGGGCACCTGGGAGCGAAATAGCAGCCTTTTGGCAGATTATATGGGCTGGGGACAGAGCCGGCAATCGGTACCAGCTTCTTCCCTTTTAGTCCAATCAGTGGAATAGACTTGAGGAGCCCTTGTGTATAGGGATGTAGGGGATTGAGGAATACATCGCGTACGCTCGCCTGTTCCACTTTTCTACCTACATACATGACTAAAACTTCATCAGCCATTCGGCCTATGACCCCCAGGTCATGAGTGATCAACATAATGGCCATACCATACTGCCGCTGGAGTTGGCGCATATTGCGCAAGATTTTGGCCTGAATGGTTACATCTAGGGCGGTAGTGGGCTCATCGGCAATCAATATGCTGGGATAACAGGAAAGTGCCATGGCGATCATCGCCCTTTGCCTTTGGCCTCCGCTCATCTGGTGGGGGTATTCATCTACCCGCCTTTCGGGGTCAGGAATATCCACCTGATCCAGTACCTCGATGGCCCTCTTCCGAGCAGTATCCTTATCTACCTCTTGGTGGAGCTGGATGGCTTCAATAATCTGATCACCCACTGTATATACAGGGTTAAGTGAAGTCATAGGTTCCTGGAAGATCATTGCAATATGCTGCCCGCGGATGCGGCGCATTTCTGAGCTGTGGCGGTCTAGTGCGGTTATATCTATGCTGCCGCCTTCCGGCGGGTAGAAGGTAATCTTGCCGGAGACAATCCTGCCTCTCGGTTCTGGTAAGAGCCGCATGATGGACATGGCGGTGATACTCTTGCCACAGCCGCTTTCTCCCACTATGCCCAGCACTTTACCCTTTTCGATGCTGAGACTCACACCATCAACGGCTTTGACCACACCTTGTTCAGTGAAAAACTGAGTACGTAGATCCTCAACTCGGAGTAATTCCTCGTTGGTAGCCAGTTCCCTTTGTTCAACTGCCACCGCTATCCCTCCCTCTATCTGCCATCATCGCCGCTCTAGTTGGAGTACGGATCGGCTGCATCACGGATACCATCTCCTAAGAAGTTGAAAGAGAGCACCGCCAGTACCACAAAGAGACCGGGCAGCAGCAGCCAAGGACGCCCCAATACTACACTGACTTGCTGGGCTTGCTGCAAAAGTACTCCCCAGCTAACTATCGGTGGCTGGATACCAAGGCCAAGGAAGCTCAAGGCTGTCTCCGCCAGAATCATTCCCGGAATGGACAATGTAGCGACGACAATAATGTGACTGGCAGCATTAGGCAGCATGTGGACCAAGATAATGCGCCGATCTGAGGCCCCCATAGCTTGAGCAGCCAGGGCATAATCCTCTTCGCGGTAGGCTAGGATCTTGGCCCTTACCTGCCGCGCCAGGCCCGTCCAATTGCGCAGGGAGAGGATCACAGAAATAGAAAAGAAAGTTTTGGCCGGGGACCATTCTGGTGGTAATGCTGCTGCTAATGCGGCCCATAACGGGATATCAGGGAAAGACATCAACAGCTCAACTATTCTTTGAATGATGTTGTCAATGACCCCTCCGTAATATCCAGAGATAGTGCCCATGACCGATCCCAAGATAATGGTAAGGATTACCCCCACCAGCCCGATCGTCAGCGAGACTTGCCCACCATGGAGAATGCGGCTGTACAGATCGCGACCTAGTTCATCTGCTCCAAAAATAAATAAGGTGCCAGGCGGCTCCACTCCAAAGAGGTGTATGTTGCTCGGAAACAGTCCCAGCAAACGATACTCTTCACCCCGGGTAATAAGGTAGATGGGATGTCTCTGAGACGTATCTATGGTATGTACCCATTCGAAGGTCTCCATATCCAGTTCCGTGGTAAAACCATAGACAAATGGCCTCAAATGGAAGCGACCCTCCTCATCAAACCATCGTGGCAGCTGAGGTGGGGCATAGAGATAATCTTCACGTTGGATGTTGTAATCATAGGTGCTGAAAAAGCCGGGAAAGACTACCATACTAACGTAAAACACGAGGAGGATAATTCCTCCTACTACAGCCAGGCGATTCCGCAGGAAGCGGCGCCAGATCAATTGACTTTGAGTAAGAGAGCTGCGCTCTTGATCAATGGGAACTTCTGGCGAAGTATCAATCTGAACTGCTGCATCTGGCATGACGTAGGCCTCCTTTTACTCGTATCGGATTCTCGGGTCGACAAATGCCAGGGCAATGTCGGCCAGGAAATTCCCTATAACCAGCATGATGGCCATGAACACTAGAAATGTACCGGCCAAAAACATGTCCTGGGACCTCAAGGCATTGAAGTAGAGCGGCCCCGTGGTGGGTAAACTCAGAACGATGGAGACTACCGTGGATCCCGAAATAATGCCAGGTAGGCTCATGCCCAGACTCATAATCAAGGGATGGAGGGCATTGCGGACCGCATGCTTATAAATCACAATGTTCTCTGCTAAGCCTTTGGCCCGGGCTGTTTGGACATACTGCATGTTGAGGATATCGGACAGATTACCCCGCATTACCCTTACTAAACCGGCAGTATCCGCCATACCGATGACTACTACTGGGATCCAAAGGTGTTGTAGAAAATCCACAAACTTGGCCCAACTCCAGGGAGCGCCTTCATAGGCCCTGGAAAAAAGCCCCCCCACAGAGGCACCAAAATAACGAGATGAAATAACCATCAGGACGAGGGCAATGAGAAAACTGGGGATACTCAACCCTATGAAAGAGAAGAACGTGAAGAAGTTGTCGGCGAATGAATATTTGTGGGTAGCGGAGTAGATGCCGATGGGCAATGCTACTATCCAGCTGAACAGCAGGCTGCACAAGGAGATCACCACGGTAAAGCCAATACGGTCCCATACCAGTTCCTTAACTTCACGGTTGTACTGGAATGAACGGCCGAAATCACCCCGGACAAAGCCCCTAATCCATTTTAGGTACTGGAAATAGATGGGCTTATCCAAAGCATAGCGCTTTTCCAGAGCTTGAATCTGCTGATCAGCGGTACTGGTGCCTTGGACCATAAGCTCTGCCCGGTAAACTTCTAGGTATGAGCCCGGTGGTAGGTTAATGATAATAAAACCCACGACGGAGACCAGGGCCAAGGTAATCATCATTGACACAAACCTGCGCCCAATAAAAGCTGTCATGTGTGATCACTTCCTCGCTATGTTGAGTGAACTCAGCAGCTACTAGGCATCATCGATTTTCTGCCGGTGATAAATGTGTGTGGTTGCCATATAGCGTGGGGGAAGGGAGCTCCCCCACGCTTGTTAACGTCTGATCCTGTTTACTGGTCGAACCAGTACTGAGCTGGATTCGTGATGGCCGGATAGACCATAATCCAGGGATTGACGAAGCCGCCCAGAGCCAGGTCCTTACCATCAGGTACATTCTTCATTTTCTTGTTGACTATTACTACCCTTGGGTAGTCAGCAACGGTACCGATGAAGAATGGACCTTCTTCGATATGGATTCTGATCATCTGCTGGACGAGTTCATCTCTCTTGGCCTCATTGGGTTCGATCTTGGCTATGTCATAGATTTTCTGGAGTCGGTCGACAGGTCCGCCAGGCTCAGGTGCCTCTCGCGGCGGAGTCCGGTCACGAGGAGCTTTGTCTAGATCCATGGTGGCCTTGGCGGTACCCTGGACTGAATACCAAGCACCATTGAGCGGTGCCCAGCGGCTCAGGTCAATAGGTACTACCCACTGTGGGAAGACTAGATGGTTGGGACCATCACCAAGCTCCCAGCTATCGCGAATATCAAAGGTGGCTGTCTGGTCCATGATACCCAAGGCAGAACCATCAATGGGGTTGAGCAGGGTCCGAATGCCGATCTCTTCCCAGTCAGCCTTGACCATCTCATTGGTCTGTGCATCGGTCTTATTGACATTGGCGTCCAAGTCAATTCGAACCAACAGAGGCTTGCCATCGGGTAACTGTCGCCAGCCATCCCCATTTTGGTCTACAACCCCGATGGAATCCAATAGCTTTTTGGCCTGGTCGGGGTCATACCCTAAGTAGGCATCACGCCAGTCTTTGTAGAGTGCCTTGCCTTCTTCAGTCCGATGGAACTCGATTGCCTTCGGGCTAAAGGTACCGGTGGTTATCTCACCGAGGTTGAAGAACAGCATTTTCTGTATACGGGCACGGTTTATGGCCAGGGATAGTGCCTGCCGGAACTCTGGCTTACGATAGAGTTCCTGCTTCTCCGGCTCGGGATGGTTCCAGTTTGTATAGTAGATGGGGCCGGTACCAGAACCGCTGTCCCATAGATATACATTGTAGCCGCCATTGACTTCATTCTTCTTCAGCATCGCCAAGTCAGATAACGCTACATATGGACGTACCTGCATATCGGCCTCGCCATTGAGCAGCTTCAGTTTGACTACTTCTAGGTCTTCTACGTAGTTTACCTCAATTCGGTCTATGTAGGGCAACTGATTGCCTGCGGTATCTACAGCGTAATAGTAGGGATTACGCTCGAGGACTAGTTTTCTGGCTGGCTGATGCTCTACCGGCATCCATTCTGATAGCACTGGACACTCGGGGCTCATCCACCATTCCATCTTTTCCTCAAATACCTCAAAATCTTCTGCATCAGAATAATCGGGATGGAATTGCTTCAAGTAGTGGGCCGGAACGATCATGCGCTCACCATGTCCGGCATTAGGCCACATACAGAGTCGCTCTGGCAAGAGCGGAGCGGCTTCCTTATAGGTAATCTGTAGGGTATATTCATCAAGGGCTTCGACTTTGGCAGTCTCGCCACCGGAGATGAAAATATCCGGTACAGGGTCAGACATCTCTAGATTGAGGACCATATCATTCCACCAGAACATGAAATCCTCAGTGGTAAGTGGATGCCCATCCGACCAACGAGTACCCTGGCGGATCTTCATGGTCCAAACTGTGGCAGTGTCATTGGCTTCCCAGCTTTCGATCCAGTTGGGTTCGATGCCCAGACCATCATCTACCCAGCGAATTGGGGAGTGGCCGTACATGACCATGCGAATATATCCCCAGTCACGGCTGTTGGTCCAACGTACCCAGGTGCCACCATATTTGCCCACCGAATCCAATGGTTTGATTACCAGTGGATTCTCCGGCAGACGCTCTTCAACCGGCGGCAGCAGCCCAGCTTTCACTTTCTCTGCAAGCATAGGGGCTTCGTTATAAGCGAACACCGTTCCCCCTAGCAGGAGGACTAACAGGATCGTTCCCGTAAGCAACCAAAGTCGTTTACGCATACTGATTCCCCTTTCTTAGAGTCTATGACTATGCATGCTACTGTAACCGTACTGTGCGAGTGATAGGGTTTGGCTCATTCAAGTGTTTTCTGCACTATCACCTCCGAAGACACTTTGTATACACACTTGCATTAAATAAATTCGTCAAAGGAGTCAGATCTCCTTCTATAATTCGCGGAAGCGTGATGATTAGCCATGTGGGAGGTAAAAGTAAAACATATCACAATAGACCATATCAATAATCAAGTATTGGCAAAAAATGGCAGGTGCGAGTTCAGCGAGATTGGTTGTTTCGCAAAATGCTGTGGTAGCATTCCGATCCCAGGTTCCCGCCAACAAGTGGGTAGAATCATGCAGGTGATGGCCTGATCGACAGAGAGATGAGCAACTTATCGATGTTTGGCCAGTTGCTGCAATATGCCATCCCAGACTAGTAAGTGGCTGGGGTGGACAGGTTGGGGCTGAAAACCTAGCTTTAGATAGATCTTGATGGCCGGTAGGCGGAAACTATCGGTAACCAACAGTGCGGCAGTCTTATTGTCTCGGATCATCTGATTGATGGCTGCTAGACACACGGCATACCCGAGCCCCTTCTCTTGGTGTGCAGGTAGGGTACCTACCATATACAGATACCCGATATGTTCTGGTGTCTTGGGAACATGCCAAGCACAGGCCGTTGCTACCGGACCCTCTTCCCGGTGGCAGGCAAACAGCACCCGTTCTGGGCGAAAATACTCGTCACCGGTCACTTTCTCAGTAAAGCTTCTTTCTCGTCCAAAGGCTGCCTTGATGATCTTCTCCCAAGCTTTCTCATCACCGGGTTGATAGCACCGCACACTATAGCCATCAGGGAGTGGTGCTGTTGGCAGGTATTCGAGCTTCTCGATGCTCATGATCAGCTGCTGTTTGCTCTTGTTATCCAATTTGGTCACCGCCATTCAGGTTGTGTTCCTTTGTTATCTCGTTCTAAGGATGAATTGACCGGGTCGGGCGATTTCCCTTTTCCCCGCAGTGAGTTCCAGTCCGATTGTCTCTTGAATAGACAAAAAAGTGGACCTTATGGGTTAAGGATGGCTTACTTGCGGGTAAGAATATGTATATTTGGCAATTGTAGGCAGTCAATGGTAACTGAATATGTCGATCTTCAAGCAATGTAAAGGGTGGGATGCATGTTCTTGATTGCTCTAACACTCGTGGCAGTGGCGGCACTTGTGGGCTATGCTGTGGGAAAACAGAGGATAAAAACGAGCTATGAACCAAGGATAATCCGTTCATATGGGGAGCGAGGGTATGCGCAGGATTTACATAGGAGCAAGGAATGGCTCAAGATCACACTACAGAGCATCGGGGATGGGGTGATTGCCACCGATGCGCAAGGCCATATCGTTTTTCTCAATGAAGTAGCTGAAACACTCACTGGATGGACTCAGGCAGATGCCGTAGGACGACCACTGCGACAGGTCTTTCGGATTATCAATGAGTATACACGCAAGCTGTGTGCGGATCCGGTGGCCGAGGTATTGGAGACAGGTAGAGTAATTGGTTTGGCCAATCATACTGTTTTAGTCAGACGAGATGGCACAGAGATCGTGATCGCGGATAGTGCCGCACCCATCCGGGATGATCAGAGCAATATTGAAGGTGTGGTCTTGGTTTTCCGAGACGAGACCGACAAACGCCAAATGCAAGAGCAGCTTCGCATCAGTGAGCAGACCTATAGGAATCTTTTTCATAATGCTCAGGTAGGGCTATTTCGCTCTCGGCTGCTCGATGGCGTCATTTTGGAAGCCAATCACCAAATCGCGCATATGTTTGGCTATAGCAGTCGTGAAGAGTTTATGGCAGAGTTTGTGGCA
>JAAZMR010000093.1 GCA_012798695.1 Bacillota bacterium
CAATATCTCTCCTTCGCGATCCGTCTAAGAATTGTGAACAGGCTTTCCCTGATCTCCCCCTGAAGGATGCTTCTTCAATACTTAGGTATCCAGACTATATGATAGTTCAGGAGGTACACCGAGTGTCTTGAAGAATGCATTTTCATAGCAACTACATGGTACCATATGGTAAACGAGTTGTCAAACGCTTGTTCGCCTTTCATCCCCGGAATGAATTCCGGGGTTTTCCCGGCGCGGATCTATAAAAAAGGAGAAGGCTATCTCAAGAAAGAAAGATCGAATTGGCAAGTCAGTATGAACTTAGGGATCAAGGGAGATTATAGAGGGAGTGGAAAACATGATCAAGGCACGAGATATTGCGGGGATGATCGATCATTCATTGCTACGTCCTAACCTAACCATAGAAGAGATTAAGGTCGGCTGTGATATCGCCAGAAAGTACCAGGTAGCATCGGTCTGTGTGAGGCCCTGTGATGTAAGGATAGTAGCAGAACTAATCAAGGGCACCAACATCGCCCTTAGCACAGTCATCGGGTTTCCCCATGGAACTAATACAACCGCCATGAAACTAGCTGAGTCCATAGAAGCTATGGAAGCTGGAGTAGTAGAGCTAGATATGGTAATGAACTACTCTCGCCTACTTTCCGGCGACTTTGACTATGTAGCTAAAGAGATCCAAGCAATCACTCGGGCTGCTCATTCCCGCAATGCTATTGTCAAAGTGATCTTGGAGAACTGCTACTTAACTGATGATATGAAAGTAAAAGCCTGCCAAATCTGTGAGACCGCTGGAGCAGATTTTGTCAAGACCTCCACCGGCTTTGGCTCTAGTGGCGCAACTCGCCAGGATGTTAGCCTCATGCGAAAATCTACAGGCCCCAAGGTTCAGGTAAAGGCCGCCGGGGGCATTAGGAGCTTAGATGCCCTTCTGGAAATGCGTAAGGCTGGTGCCACCCGGATTGGCGCAACCGCCACCAAGACAATAATGGAGGAGGCCCTTGAGAGGGAAGCCTCTGGTACGCTACTTGAGTAGATTATTAAGGGCCGGATGGCATTCCCGGCCCGTAAGCTTTAGTATTTATGCTTTTCCCATAAATCCACACAAACAACCGGCAGGAGCCGAAGGCTCCTTTAAAGCTTTTGACTTACTCGGGATGAATGGCATCCACCGCACATACATCAGCACAGGCTCCACAGTCAGTACATAGATCGGGATCGATCATGTACTTGTCATCACCTTCACTGATGGCTTCGACTGGGCATTCCATCTCACAAGAACCACAGGAAATACACTCATCATTAATCACATGGGCCATTTTTTGCCACCTCCCCCAAAAAACGTATGACACCTTTTCTATCCTACTATTTCACTTTGGTGGTGTCAACCGCTCTTCACCACCCCGCTGGCCATTATTTGTCAATGGCAATCCGTTGACAAATCAGTGGTTTATATGGTACGCAGAGCTTCCTGGGTGATAGTCTAGCATTGACAGGATGTTCTCTGTGAAGACTTACAAGATGTACAACTGTGTTTTAGGAGAGAGGAGGAATTGCAAACGTTTAAGAGACATGTAATGTGGATGATCTTCTTGATTCTAATGGGGTTCATGTGTGTCAGTAATGTGCAAGCACAGAGCATTCACCTGTGGGCGATTGAAGCCACGTCCAACAGCGAATACTCAAATACCCGATGGTCGGCAGCACAGATGGTAGGAGCTCCCGACACCTACCCCCAGTATGGCGACATAGATACAGCCTGGACAACAGCGTATATGAACACCAACGATACTGTTTGGGCAGAGTTGAAATATGCAGAAGCCATTGTTGTAGAAGAGATTGAAGTCTATGAGACCTATAACCCTAGTGCCATTACCAAGGTGGAGCTTATAGACGAGGCAGGTGCCTCCCATGAAGTGTGGCGAGGCGATGCTTGGGTTGCCCCCAATCAATCCCGTATCTTTAGGATAAGCAACATAAGAGTAAAGACCCCGGTCAATCGCGTGCGCCTCTATCTTGATTGCAGCAAAGTACCAGGTTATAACGAAATCGATGCTGTGGGTATCACTGGCAGAAGGCCTACCCAGATAGTGTCTTCCTATGATAGTCCTTTAACTAAGCTTGATGCTCTCCTGACTAGATTGGAGGAAGCGATTAGGCGAGCTATTGAAAGGAATTCAGCTAACCCGGCTTTCCTACAGGATCTGGAGAGTATTCTCCGAGAGCTGCAATCCATAAGCGATGAGCTCTATGACGAACTGGGCACCTCAGCCAGTGAGTGGGGTGAATATTGAGTCAAAAAAGTTCTTGGCTCCCCCTTCTTTCTGTGGGAATTTGAGTCGCTAGATAACAGACTAGTAAGAGGCCTCCACAATAGAAAGGAGCAGGCTAGCGTTGCTTACTGTAGGAAACAAACATAGCCGTGTTGTCCCCTTAACAGTAATAGTAATAGTGCTGATCAGCCTAATTAGTAGTGATTATTCACGGGCTTCAAAACACCCCCTTGTCCATGAGCTAGATGATACCGTTGATATATTGGCTTCGGCTATCCAAAGGGCAGAGAAATCCAGGGCTGCCCATCCGGCGTTTTTGGCAGATCTAAAGGAGATCCTAGCGGGTTTACAGGCACTTCCTAAGTCTTTAGATGAACTGGCAGCCTCAAAGATACCGATACACACCTCTTCAACTAAAGAGATCAGGGTGGAGGCATCTACAAGAACTAGTGAGAAAGGCACCGATGAAACCAGCGGGAATATCACCGAGAAGACAACTGACCCCACCACCCAAAAAGCCCAAGGCAACTCTTGGGCCAGCACTCTGCTGAAGGTAGTAGAAGATGTAGCCTTATTGCCTGATCTGATAGAGGAGCTAGGTTCAGCCATCAAGGAGATTACGACCGATTCCAGTGCAGAACCAGAGCAAAGGATACCGACCAATACCGAGACTAGTGAGCCCATTGAGGCTTCAACTGATGCCGGGCCAAAGAGCGCCTTCTTGGCTGACCTAGCCGAGATAGAACAAGTCAGCACTGATTACGCCAAGGACACTAAAGCTCAATTGATCGTTTTAGATAGCTTAGTGGCTCAAGGAGCAGAGGCCATCCATGAGATTGCTGCTTATCTGGAAAGCGAAGATCCTCATGTTGTTTGTCAAGCCATCGAGGCTCTGGAGACTCTAGGCTCAGAAGCTGAACCTGCTGTCCCAGCTTTAACCAGAAAACTCTCTATTCCTGATAAAAACAGCAAATCCATCATCCAGCTGTTGGCAGAGCTAGGACCTGCTGCTGGAGCAGCTGTACCCACACTTATCCAGCTTTTGGACAATGAGGATCTGGCCCCATCGGCGCTGGCAGCCTTAGTCGCCATAAATACCAATCCTGAACCTTGGGCATACCCAAAACTGATTCGGTGTCTGGAACTACCCTCAGACTACAGTCGTAGAGATGCCATGACTGTGCTAACTCGCTGCGGCAAAGAGGCAATACCCACTTTAGTCGACGCTCTTAACACAGGTAATGACACCATCAGGCGTTGGTCTGCCTACATCCTCGGTGAAATGAGGTATAAGGCTTTAGCAGCGGTGGAACCCCTAAAACTAGCTAGTCTAGACCCCAATGGACAAGTCTGCCTGGAGGCCATAAGGGCTCTCTCTAAAATCGACCCATATGACCCCGAAATTGCCTATACTATTGCAGCAGCCCTGAAGGATGAAGAAGAGGATGTTGTAGTCGAGGCGGCCTTGAGCATGGCCAGGCTGAGAAACCCTCCCACTGAGCTTTTAGATGACCTACTTTCCGCATCGGAGAGGTATCAGGGGAATGAACGGGTTGCAAGCCGCTTGGCCAGAGCTATTGGGATCTACGGGGCGGCAGCTGTACCAACGCTCATGACTATGGTGGAACGTGGCTTGCCAGGAAGCGAAGCTGCGATATTGGCCCTTGGTCAAATTGGTTCTGAAGCCGATGCCGCCACGTCCCTTCTGATGAATATATTCGATGGCTCTGACCCCGACACACAGGAGTCCATCTTAACCGCTCTAGGAGGCATTGGTAATGACCGAAGCTTTGAACTCCTCTACGATGCTTATCAATCGGGTAGCAAAACAGCCATTAAGGTGGCTGCTCTAGAAGCTATTAGTGAGTTTTCCTTAGCGGCTTCCACTGAAGTTTTGCTGGAGGCCTTGAACTCAAACAGCTCCTGGATCTTTGAGACAGCGGTGACCGGCTTATCTCAGAAGGGCGAAACGGTCATTGAACCCCTCTGTAAGATGCTCCACGACCCAGATCCCAAGATACGATTTGCAGCTATTGCCACCTTAGGTGAAATGGGTATTAAGGCGACACCGGCTCTACCCTACATCGAGGAGCTAATAGAGCAAGATCCCGATGAGCGAATACGCTCTGTGGCCAAGGAGGGCATGAACCAGATCATCACCTTAGCCAATATGGATTTGCCCACCTTTCCATTACCTGATTATGAAAGCATCAATCAGCTATGCGACCTTGACTGGGAAATGGCTGTACTGACCACCATGGAGCTGATGCGTAGTATTCTGGGTGAAATGAGCCCTGAAGAAACCCTGCTCTTTGAAAAGAAGTGGGAACCCTTCTTCCGCTACCCGAGTCAAGACATGGTAGACTATCTGAAGCAGCTCAATCCCTTACTCATGCGGTTCACAGCTTTGCGTACCGCTTTGGTAGAAGCGGCCTATGGGTATCAAGGAGCCTTAATTGACGCCTCAACCGCCGTAGACTTTGGAGCCCAAGCCAAGTTGCAGGATGCTCTCTACACTGCAGAGCATAACATGGCCTTAATTCATATGCTGCAAAGGGAAATGGCCATCGTGGCCGGCAAAATCGATGAGCTAGGCCCCTTACCCGATCCTCAGGAGTTGCAGGCAGAGGCACGCAAACGTCTGCAAAATGCTCTAGCTGTAACAAATACGACGGATCTAGACCAACTGGAACGGGAAAGTTGGCAGAGAGGGTCATACTGGGTCCTGGCGTCTATCCAAGCTGATACTGCCCGCACCATCTCTTCTATGGGGACTCTTACCCTTTCCTCCGGGCCTCCGGGAACAGTGGAAAGTCCCATCAGTATCGTGGAAGGGGCAGCCTCCGGCTCTGAAATTGGTATCGGAGGAGACTTCAATGGGTTCGAAACCAGTGGTTCCGTAAGCTGGACTCCTCTACCTCGTTTACTTCCGGCTGCCACCGGGTTCCGGTTCCCCATGAAAGTGCAGGCCCACTTCAGTACAGATAAACCGGATCGCGAATGGTTGATGACTACACCTGGCCTCGCCATCTCTGATGGAGGAGAGCCTTACTGGCGTATCTGGGCTGCTAGTTCTGCCAAATCAGTATCAGTAGACGAAGAGGTCAGTCTCAATTACTATGTAAGCCCGTACGAGAGCCCGGAAACCGGTTTGAACACAGTCGATATTGTGGTCAAAGTTATGGTACCCGGTGTTGTAGGAGTCTTCAAACATACCTATGAATTGCGTGAACTGGATACGGATCAAGTGCAAGCATTGATTCAATCGGCTGAAGACGAAAAAGAGAGACAGAAAGCTCAGATTGATATGGCAGCGGAGGAATTTGCCGAGCAATACGAGATAGCTCACCAACGCCTCAGTACCGTTGCTTTTCAAAGAGAACAGGCCCAGTATTTCAAGGATCAAATGCAGCACCTACGTAAGAGCCTACAGACTGCCACAGATCCGCAGGCAGTCGAAAACCTCACCTGGCAACTAATGGTCACCGAGGCCAATCACCAGGGTGCCCTTGATGAGATTACCTTTGCTGAAACAGGAGAGTGGACCAGAACCCCTACAACATACGACAGCTATGTTCGCCTGCGGATGGCTGAACAAAGTCGAGAATTGGCCAATGAGTTCGCTGAAAGAACACGTATACTAAACGCACTTCCCAGGCAACTAGCTCTAGCGCCCCCAGATCTCAAAGAAAACCTGATGCAATTTGTCGACCGAAATCTAGATGTAGGGGATCTTGAGCAAATGCGCAACGTGGCCCGCATAGTTTCTGACCGAGTACAGGCCCACTGGGAAGGAGAGGCTGCCCGCAACCAAGAGATAGCGGCCATTCAGGATGAGAATATCTTCTGGGCTCAAAGCATCAAGATGGGGGCTGGGATGATCCTTACCGGTGGAGCTGGTTCTGCCGCAACAGCCCTAGGTGGATCAGCAAGAGCTGTGGCCATGGCACCCACAGTTACCAGAATGTTTTACGCTGGAACAACGGGTTACATAGAAGGTGGCCCAAAAGAAGCGGTAAAGCAGACTGTAGCCTGGTCCCACCAAGTGGGCGCTCTTGCCATCGAAGCTTACGAAGGGTTTGAAGCCGGTTCCAAACAGGGACTAGAACAAGGAGTGAGCGAAGCTGCCTGGAGAGTCGGTCAGGCTTATGTTACAGGGAAAATCATGGACTATGGAACACATCTGGCTGGCAGAGCCATTGGCTGGACGTTTGGCAAACAAAAGCCCTCATTGCAAGAGCAATTCGATGCCGCCAAATATCAAGAAGAAATCGCCAATGCCAAGAACTTAGTTAAGCACTGGCAAGATAAGCAGTGGCAGCTATCCACACTCACGGCTTCAGGAGTACCCAGTGCCCGAGCACAACAGGTCAGTACTGAACTAACACAACTGGTCTCGTCGATCAACTCATCCTATCATGCCAAATGGCTGCTTAAGCACCAATCGCCTCCCCATGTCCAGGCCTTGTTCAATAGTCGCCTAGATCAGGTCTACAGCAGCACTATGCCCAGCTTCTACCAACAACTGGAGACTTTGGGCTATGACACTGAGAATCTGCACTTCTGCACCCTGCGTAATGCCTCCAATGCCGGCAGTGTAGGTATGGATCTGGACTTGGCTCTAGATGAGACTTCAAGGGTGATTATTTCAAAGAATGGAGAACAGGTGAGCCGCTTCGTATTCATGGATGATGCTCAAAGAGCCTGGAACCGAGCATATATGCAAAACACAGGCTGCAGTGCTGTCCG
>JAAZMR010000110.1 GCA_012798695.1 Bacillota bacterium
GATTCCACTGCTGAAAGCGGGTTAGTTTTCCAATAAGCACCCTGTTTTCAGCGATTTTGCAAAATGTTTTTCTGTTTTGGACAACTTATTAGTAATAATTTCCATATATGACCATTAAAATGGGCTCTTTCCAACCCATTTCATCTTCGCATCCATCACGTTGTGGCCAAAATGGGCGCAGAAACCCCTTGGGGAAGACTATCGTATTCCTTAGGTTTAAAACCTCTACGAAAATCATTTTTGGTATACCGTATCAGTTGGCGTAAGTTATAGCCTATTATTTTAAGGCCTATGACGACTTTGCTTTTTACCAAGGTTCGGACTCGTAGCTTGCCTGCTCCTTGAGCCCGCTTTAGCGCTGAGTTTGTTCCTTCGATTGCTGCGCGTTTGCTAGTGGATTCTAAACGCTTTTTATCGTCAGAAAGCTCCTTACGGACATTAGCAGCCAGACGTGCCTTTTTGGTTATTCTTAGAACCGCACTGTTTTTCTTAGGCTTTGCCGGGCAGGCTAATCTAGCTGGACATTGTGCACACTTGTCTAGATCAAAATGAGCTGTAATATCCTGAGTCTTTTGGTTAACGTAACAGGGAAAAGCTTGTTGCCCATATGGACAGCAAACAGTTGCACCTTCATCCGTCATTTCAATATCAAAATCGGTTAAGGGAATCTTAGACGAAGCTCTCCCAGTCATGTTGGTATAGTTAATCTTTACTTTCAATTCTTGAGCAAGTTCTTCAAGTTCGTCACTATAGTAAGCTCCATCAACGTACACGTCTTTTAACTCTGGATGTTGTTTCTTAATGTCGTGAAGGCGCTCTCGTAACATTTTAGAGTCACCTGCACTATTTGGCTCGAGCGTATAGTCAGTGATCATTTGTACAGGATTTTCGTCATTGCATGTTTCACTAAGATTCAGCACATATCCAACGTGTTTATTACCGCCCTTCTTTCGAAAGGTGGCGTCAGGATCATAAGCTGACTGTAAGCAACGAGCACTGATCTCCTTGTTCTTTTTTACTATCCATGAACCAGATTCCGGTTCTAACTTTGCCTGATCCGTTAAAAAACGTTCTACTAGCATGATGGAATCAAGTCTTTTTAATTCCGGGAAGTCCTCAACAATAGCCAGCAATTCAGTACAGATATTCAATAGCTCCTGCAACCGGCTCGAAGCATCGCCAGTTCTAGTTCTGTAGAGTAACTCTGTCTTGAACTCTGGTTTTAGCACGTCTTGAATTCTCTCTGGGAGAATTTCCAGCGGACAGTCACCGATTGCTTGTCGAAGTACGTCATATCCTAGTGATAGACGACCTGCATGCTTAATGTTTGGCATTATTTGCGTTGAATCAACTCGTTGTTCATCTGCACTGAGATTAGCTTTAGCCACAAAATGTTGGATCAGTTTCTCGAATTGGTCAAAGATTAAATCCGTTTCATCAGGGTTGCTAGCAACATGGGAATAGATACGTTCGCGAAACTCATAAAGCGTTCGTGGGGCCAATGCTAATTCGCCAAGATTACGGAGCCCAACGGAATACATGACCTGGTAATTGAAGTGAAACTGCTCTAACAGCTCTTCGTCAGTGTAATTCTTAAAGTGCTTAATAAACTCAAGCGAAAGTAAGATATTTACCGGGAAGTTTGGTCGCCCGTTGTCTTCACAGTATAATGGTTTGAATATCGTCTCATCTATTTGGCAGAAGACTTCTTCATAGAATAATTTAGCCCATGAATTCATCAATAACTTTTGGCTTCGTGGGTTCATGGTTGACATGCTATTGAATAAATCTTGTTGAAGATGGTCCTTGTTTTCCCTAAACATCCGTAAAACCCCTTTACAGGAAATTATCCCTCTCACTCGTAGTATAACGTCAATTTACTACCTATTAATTCTGGATTGAAAGAAAAATATCCTGCTAAAGCATACTATTTATGGTAGTTTTAGTGTAATCGGGGGGTTTTTGCAGTGGAATCATA